>CAYRZH010000001.1:0-58194 GCA_964428845.1 uncultured Candidatus Saccharibacteria bacterium
AAATCTCCCGCTGGGGAGATTTTCCGCTCTCCGAGAGCGATACTCTGTGGCAGACAGACATACACACAGCCAACGAGGCATCCATTCAAAACCCTTCAGCCACCATATACCACCAACCGAGTTACTACTCTCCTAGAAACTCCCGGCTAGATTGTATATAGGCATAAGGACAGCCGCGAGGAGGGATCCTACGCCAAGACCAAGAAGGATTATCATCGTCGGCTCGATCAGGTCTACCAGAGTGTCGACAGCCACCACCACCTCACGTTGGTAAAACTTAGCGAGAGTCTTCAAAATATTGCCAAGTTCTCCAGTCTCCTCCCCCACTTTTATCATTTGGACCATAATACTCGGTATTTGAGGATATTCGGAGAGGGCCGCGGAGAGAGCCTTGCCACCTTTTACCTGCTCGAGTGCTTCGCCAAGGATACTTTTATATATCTCATTGCCGACCACGTGGGCTGTGGTCTCGAGCGCCTGGAGCATGGAGATACCGCTCAAAACCATAACATTCATGTTGTCTGCGATTCTGGAAAGATAAAGTTTTTTATAAAGATTCCCTACGTATGGGATACCCAATTTGAAATTATCGAAAGAGGCCTTACCGGAAGCACTGCGAACATAGCGACCAAATATTATGCCAAGAGCGATGAGAATACCCGCGGCCAAAAAGCCGTAATTGATAACAAAATCACTAATAAAGATCACTGCCTTGGTGTAGATAGGGAGCTCCACGTCGGATTCTTCAAGGATGGGGGTGACCTTAGGAATAACGACGGTGAGCATCATTACCATGACCGCAATAAATGTGATTATGACGAAAGCGGGATATATAAGGGCGTGGGTAGCTTTAGAAGTAATGTCGTGCTGGCGCTCTAGATAGTCGGCAAGGAAGCTGAAGGTTTGGTCTAGACGGCCAGATTCTTCCCCAGAATGCACCATATTGACGTAGAACTCGGAAAAAATAGACGGGTGCTTACCGAGAGCTTTGGAAATAGAGCTGCCCTCTTGTAGGTCATCAGCGATGATATTCATAGCTTTTCTCAAGGCGGCGCTATCGACTTGTGAGGCAAGCAGTTTGAAAACACGCAGAGGAGAAACTTGGGCTTCGAAGAGAGTGGCCATCTGACGTGACAAGACGACTACATCCTTTGAAGATACTTTATTGAGAAAAGGTATTTTCTCGGAGAAGGAAATCTTCTCGTTTGACTTTATCGAGGTAATGGTAAGCCCTCGTTTTTGGATCGAATTGATAGCTACATCAACATTAACAGCGTCAATGAGCCCATCTTTATTTTGCCCATTTTGGTCTATCGCTTTGTATGTAAATAACATATTTAATTACATCATCTTCTCCAAGCTCTTGACGTTGTTTGAGTATTTGTAAGCATTTTCAACTGTAATAACACCATTTCGCACAAGATCCACGAGACAGCGATTGAAATCGATCATCCCCTCGGCCGAGCTGGTCTCGATTATTGTGTCTATTTCGTGGGTTCGCTTGTCACGGATAACGTTGGCTACGGCTGTATTATTTACCAAGAGTTCGTAGGCCGGTACGAGACCTCCAGATATTTTCGGAATAAGACGTTGAGAAAAAATACCGATGAGACTTCCAGCAAGCTGGAGTCTGATCTGGTTTTGTTGGGTCGATGGGAATGAGTCGATAATTCTCTCGACCGTCTGGGAGGCGCTATTTGTATGAAGAGTGGAGAATACCAAGTGACCAGTCTCTGCGGCGGTAACCGCAGTAGCGATAGTTTCTGGCTGTCTCATTTCACCGATCATCACGATATCTACGTCTTGCCTAAAGACACCCCAAAGAGCCGTTGGGAAATCTGGTGCGTCTGTCCCCACTTCGCGCTGATCGATTATCGATTTCTTCTCTTTAAAAACGTATTCGATAGGATCCTCGATCGTGATGATGTGCTCGAGGCGGTCGTTATTGACTATCTCTATCAGGGCGGCAAGGGTGGTTGATTTCCCTTGGCCAGTAGGACCAACAACAAGGAAGAAACCTTGTTGTTTTTTGGCAAAATTGGAAAGGACCGGGGGCAAACTCAACGACTCTAGAGTGCCGATTTGCTCCGGGATAAGGCGTAAAGAAATCCCTACCTTCCCTTGCTGAATGAAGGCATTGCCTCGGAAACGAGCAGCTGAACGCTTTTCTGTGAAAGCAAAATCGGCCTGTTTTTTCTCGGCAAAAGTAGCTTTGTTGGCCTGGCTTAAAAGAAAATCCAAAATACCGAGGGCCGCCTCCTTGGTCGTGACCTCCTTTTTTATTATCGGGATAAGGGCACCAGCGACACGGATTGCCGGGCGGCGGCCTTCGGAAATGTGAATGTCCGATCCATTCTCTTTTATTACAATGTCTACCAAGTCTTCAACAGTTTTTTTCTGATCCATGTTTATTTATCAATTATTTCGCCCGACAATTTCTAATACTTTATTTACAATCTCCGAAGGAACAAGTGAAGCTTTGATAATGTAATCCCTGACACCAAGTCTTTTCGCCTCCTCCATCTCCTCTCCCCCACTTTGGTTTGTAAACATAATAAATATTGTATCAGGTCCAAGGTTTTCTTTCTTTATCTGTCGCAATAGCTCGAGCCCATCCATCCCAGGCAAAACTACATCGAGAAGCATGATACTTGGCCTGTATCCATCTTGAAGTTTTTTCAAAGCGTCTGTGCCACTGCGCGAAGTTTCTACTTCGTGGCCGCCATTCTTAAACTTCGTCACATACATGTTTAAAAGAAACGAATCGTCATCAACAATAAGGATTTTGTGCTGTTTTTTTTCTTCCATATCCGCGTAATTATATCACCATCTTATAAATTCAGAACTTCCTCGAAAGGAATTTGTCTGTTTAGTGCTTTGACGATGCCGTCTTCTTTCATCGTAAGCATTCCCTTTGATCTTGCCATTTTGACGATGTCGATTTCTGTTGGGTTTTTCAGAATAAGGGCCTCTAGATCTCTATCCATCTCAAGCACCTCCATGACTGCCACTCTACCGCGGGTACCACTAGGGCAGTTGGGGCTTGGTGCGGCACGATAAACTTGCTTGCCGGTAGGAATCTCTTTTCTAAATTTCTCCGGAAGATCTTCGAACTGTTTGTCGATCATCATCTTTATGCCACCCTCGATAGGCATTGGCTCGCCCGAATCTGGACAAAGGACGGTTACAAGGCGTTGGGCCATAGCAAGGATCAGGGTTGGGGCGATAAGGTAGGGGTCAACTTTCATATCAATAAGACGCGGGATGACACCGACAGCATTGTTGGTGTGAATAGTGGCGAGCACCAAGTGGCCAGTAAGTGCCGCCTGTATGGCAAGACCTGCGGTCTCTTCGTCACGAATCTCACCGACCATAATGATGTCGGGGTCTTGTCGGAGAGTAGTACGAAGACCGTTTGCGAAGGTATAGCCGATCTCGGGACGAACTTGGGACTGGTTTATACCCTCGATGTTGTACTCGATCGGATCTTCCAAAGAAAGGATGTTGTCCTTTTCGTGATCGAGCTCGTTTAACATAGAGTAAAGCGTAGTTGTCTTTCCGGAGCCAGTTGGGCCAGAGATAAGTATCAGTCCATATGGTCGAGCGATAGCCCTTCTCACTGCGGCAATATTTTTCTCACTTAAGCCAAGATTGTCGAGTTTCTTTACGCCACGATCATGGTCGAGAATTCTCATCACGATCTTTTCGCCATAGTACGTCGGGAAGGTCGACACACGAAAATCTATCTTTCTACCCATGATGGTGGCAGAAAAACGGCCGTCTTGCGGCTTACGTTTTTCGTCGAGTCTCATATTGGAGAGGATTTTTATGCGGGAAACGACAGACGAGTGGACCTTGGCCGGCAAGACCAGACTTGTGTTTAAGACACCGTCAACTCGAAAACGTACACGAACTGTGTCACGTAGATGCTCGATATGCACGTCTGAAGCATTGCCTTCTGTGGCATATTTGAGGATCGTAGTGACAATCTTCGTAATCGGAGCAACTTCGACTATTTTTTCGTCCTCCTTCGTGCCTTTCTTCCCTTTCTCTTCGGCTTTTTGTTTGTCGCCACCAGGAAGCTCACCGTGATCTAGATCGAAAGTGAGACCCTGACCTTCACCTGGAGGTTCGAGCTCTGAAAGTGCCTGCCCGACTTCTTCGGACAAGCCCTTATACATGGCCATAACCTTGCCAAAGTCTTCTTCGGAAATGATGAAGAGCTTGAAGGGCATGCCAATTTTCGAAGATATAAAATTTAGGGCGTCTTTGGCTTCTATATTGTCTGGATCGACGAGACCAACTTCGAGAACGTTTTCATTTACCTCGATCGGGACGATTTTGTAGTGAAAAGCCGACTCTTCGGGAATAAATGAGAGGATCTCGCGGGGAATAATCCGACTACCAAGCTCTTTTACGGGCATTTCATAATACTCGCCGACGGCCTCAAGCACGTCAGTGATAGAAAGACCTCTGCGCACAATGGCCTGCTCTAGAGTTGACTTGGTCGAACTAACCTCCTTTTTTATGGAAGCCACATCTCCCTTTTCTATGAGTTTTTTTTCTACGAGTATTTCAAGAAGATTCATATAAAACGTTGGCTACATTAGGCCGATTAGTTTCCGATTGGGGCAAATGGATTCCCTCGGCCAAGTGGTTCAGGCTCTACAACTTGAGTAAAATCTTTTAGTGAAACAAAGACGGGGTCAGAAAAAATATCTTTGTTTACGGTGCCTAGAGCCTTGAGGCGATTGAGTTCGATGATGAGTTCCCCGCCGACACCGCTAAGGGCAGGATTTGTTTCGACACTGACGAGACCCTCTTCTGGGGCCGGATCGCGGAAAAATGTGAAGTATGCAGCTCCGATGATTACAACAAGCGCCACGATGAGTAAAATATTTTTATTTATCTTTGGAAGTGTCATGTTATTTTTTAGTTACCCAATAGGTGTTCAGGGTTAGACCAAAATCGTACAAAGTCTCGTCTTTAAGAGACGGTTTTACAGTAGCCTGAACAATATCGACAAGACGAAGGCTTTTTTCAACGTCGGTTATAAAGTCAACCCCATTTTGGTAAGAAGTTGAAAAGACAAAAGAGATTGAAGCTGTGTTGTACGGACCCGATGTGGCGTCTGGTGAAAGATTTTTTGGTGTGTCAGTCGTTTTGATTTCTCTTGGGGTTATGCCGTAGCCGGTAGCAATACCATTTATATCAAGGATCATTCTCACCGTATCGAGACCTTGGGGCATGAAACGTTCGAGCTTTTGTAGTTCGGCTGGTGAGAAGCTTGCTAGCTTTTGGGCCAAATCTCCTCGAAGTTTCTTCAGTTCTTCAGCAACCTCTAATGCCTCGTCGTATTGGGCACTTTCAGCACGCAAAATCTTTACATCTGCGTATTGGGGGTTAATTTGGAAAAAGAACAGCCCGACCGCGAACAATATTAAGATGATTGGTGTTAAAGCTTTCATTTTAGTTTGGTTCTGTGCTAGTTGCCGCCGATGTAGATGTAGTCGTGGCAGTAGAAGCAGGGGTTTCTGGTGGCACTGGCTCTATGGATGGCAGGACGGTTTCCTTATAGAGGATAGGAGTCGGATTAACATCGGCTTTGACGCTGAAAACGATGAGTCCTTTTTCGTTTAAATTGATATCCGAAAATATCGCTGATCTAAATATTTTGTTTTTCGAAAAGACGTCCGACTGAAAAGCAATGGATCTATAAGCTTGTGACTCCCCCTTTAGACTTAGGCTCATTTTTTCTTCGTTAGTCATCGGATCAAGCGCCACAGCAAAGGTCAGATCGGTAAAACGTATCGCTCTTGCAGTGTTCTCTTCAAGATCCCCCAATAGAGTCGAGAATGAGACGTGTTTTGAGAGTAGCCGCTTACTAGAATCGATCCTAGTTTTGAGAATAGTGAGCTCTCGGGTAAGTTCTGGGTCAAAATTTTTGATAGCTTGCTCAACTTTTTGCTTTTTTTCTTCATTCCCCGCGGTAAGACTTTTTTTATAGAAATAGAGACCACCAAAAAGAGCTAAGGCGATCACGAAAATCGCCACACCAATTATCATAAAAAAACTAGGCGGATTTTTTTGCCTTACAAACTCACCACCACCGGAGACAATGGGTCTTTTTGGAATGAAAGATGTTTGAAAACGGTTCTCCATAAAATAAGAGAGCTCTCAATAGGCATTATAGAAGAGAAAACACTCGGAAACAAACGATTAGTGGTGATAACGTGGCTTATTTGCTGTCTCCCAGACGCCTAAGGGCAACCCCTAGAGCAACAGCGAATTCCGGTCCATTCTGTTTTAAGACATTTCCTAGAAATGCAGGGGCTTCGACCTTGGAAAATGGGTCGGCGAGGACGACTGGCATTTCGAGATTCTTTTGGGCGAGTTCGGCGAAGCCTTTCATTCCTGATCCGCCTCCTACGAGTACTGTTTTTTGAATACTTTTTTTGTATTTAGCTTGATAATTGAGGGCCGCCCGACGAGCTTCCGAAAAAACAAAGTCTAGAGACAGAGAAATAACTTCGGCCATATCTTTTTTATCTGGTTCTTTGCTCCAACCGGTAGTGCGCTTCAGAATTTCGGCCTTTTCTACTGATATGGAGAGTGATGTGGCCAAAGCCATGGTTATGTCTTGAGATCCGCGACTTATAGTGTGAGAGCTACGTACGATGCCGCGCTCGACGATGTAGAGCTTGGTAGAAGCGGCACCTGTATCAAGTATCATGACCGGCTCGACATTTTGGTCCAAAACCGAGCGAATAGTGCTAAAAATTTCGATCTCAAAGAAATTGGCGTCGAGACCCGTCTTATTTACAATCTCCTGGTAGTCTCTAATAGTCTCATTGTGTATAGCGACGAGAAGGACATCTGTTTTAGGAACTGTAGATTTTTCAATCTTTTGTCCTTCCATTTGCCCGGCCAATTCTTCCCCTTCTCCGCCTGGCCCAGCGCCAAGCGGCGTATCGCCTTGTTTGAACTGATCTCTCGGAACAATAGACCAGTCGAGGCTTACCTCTGAAATAGGCACGGGAATGTATTTCCGCGCTTCTATAGGGATCATCTGGGCAAGTTGCCTATCCGAGACAAGAGGCACCTCGACAATACTCATGAGACTTGAAGCGAAGGGAATAGCCACACCGCCTCGCTTGGTGGTTGTTTTTGCTTCGCGCAGTATGTCGGTCAGGGCAACGATGATTTGTTCGACTGGGAGGTTGGTGGCGCGACCGATTTCTACTTTGGCATATGGCCCGAGAGCCAGTGCCCCATAGGTCTCAAGAATAGCGCGGCCGTGCTTTTGCTTGATTTGGACAACTTTAATAGCCGACGAACCGATGTCGATACCGAGGACGCTGGTTTCCTTCTTTTTAAAAAAATTTGAAAAGAAATTTGCCATACGAGATGGAAGATTGGGTGAATTATATCACAAAAAATATGACTTTCATTTCAAAAATTTGGCGAGTAGTGGGTTTGTTTTTTGATTTTTTATTTCCAAGGGACGCGCGCGTTCGGAGGCTTGAAGAAATGGGCTCGAGCGAGATCTCGGCGGCGCTTCCGGCGGCGCGGCCGTTTGAAAATCTTCCTGCAGAGCTGGATCGCGGCAGATTTTTTGCCCTCTTTGACTATAGCAACGAGACGGTGAAGCAGATTGTTTGGGAGATAAAATATAGGAAAAATCTGGTTCTCGCCGCGAAAATGGGTGAACTTTTGGCGGGGAGGGTTTTGGAGGTTGTGAAAGCTTCAGATACTCGTCCAGATGCTCGCCCAAATGCTCGCGCGGAAAATTTTCTTTTCCTTCCTATCCCCTCTTCTCGGCGGCGGCGTAGGTGGCGAGGGTTCAATCAGACAGAACTTATCGCACAGGAAGTGGTGAAAAGCCTGAGAGAAAAAGTAGATTCTCCAAACTCGTCTTTTGAGATATTGTCGGCCGGTTTTTCATATGCAGACGTTTTAGCCAAGATAAAAGAGACTCCCCCGCAGTCGTCTCTCCCCGAGCGCCACGAACGTCTCACAAATCTGGTTGGAGCATTTGATCTAAAAGATGCGGCCGCTGCCGGACTCGTGCGCGGAAAAAATATTGTGATCATAGACGATGTCATCACTACGGGGGCGACGATGAGGGAGGCGGTGCTGGTATTTTTGCGCGCCGGAGCAAAGAATATTTATGGATTTTCGGTGGCGCATTGACAAATCCCACGACCATGTCATTATTCTAAAAGACCCAGACATTCGCCGGCAATAAAGGAGCCTCGAAATGGAAAGAGGAAACCTTGTAAAACCGCTAGGACGGTTGGCCAAGTTTGCTGACAAGATGATGGTCCCGGCCATGTACGCACTCTCCGGAACTTTCAAGGAGAGCCCTCAAAGGACCCATAGATGGAACAACATGCACCTGGACTGGAATGCAGATGATCTTTTTGAGAACCTGCGAAGACAGGAGATGCTTTATTTCTCAGGTGTACTAGGGGCAATGAGTCCCAAGATCCCCCTCCTCTTCCACATTCCCATCCTTGGCGGATGGCGTAACTATGTGGTGCTACAACCAAGCACACATGATGGAGAGTGGTTCGTCGGGTGGGCCTCAAATCATGCCGTTGGCGTGTCCCGCATTCCCATCCGCGGGCCAGTGAGAATGCTCCTGGGACCGATGGGTGTATACTTTTTTGGCATCAGTGCCGGTGATCAGAAGCAAATCAAGATCGAAGTAATCGGAACAGGCCGCATCTGGAAGGGCGGCCCCCATGCCCAAGTTCCTCTTCTGTAACAAGTTCTCGTGGCGCACCTAGCTTTGGCACGGTGCGCTGTTTTTTTGAAAAAACATTTAAAATAACGATTAGAAAATCGTCACGATATATGTTACTCTGGCCATGTTTGGAGAGTTGGCTGAGCTGGCCGAAAGCGCCTCACTGCTAACGAGGTAGGGTCTAAAAGCCCTCGTGGGTTCGAATCCCACACTCTCCGCAAATCGTAACTTCGCGTAAAGACAATGCGGACGCGCGCCGTGATGGGCGCACGGCGCGCGACAATTTTCCTCGCCGCTTCGCGGCGAAATGGCTCGGCGGGGGGAATTCAAAAAGGGCGGATTTGTCACGAACCCGAGGGTTCGTTCCGATTTTTTGGACGAACGACTTGATTTCGTGCAAATTGTCCGATGTCGCCAAAAAATCGGCTTGTTTCGTATCTAAAATCCATGCCCGCAGGGGTTCGACCCAATTTTTCTTCCCGCGTTCAAAATCTTTCATTTTGGCTTGCAAAGACGCAGAGGCGCGCATGATGTCGTCTTTCTTGGAAAGGTAGATTTGTTTCGGCACTTCGCCGTCAAGATACACGCTCACCAGTTTTTCCATGCGCGTCTCTTGCGCTTTGATTTGAGAAGAAAGATTTTGAACCTCGCTCCCCGTAGTGGCGGATTCCTCGCGCTCCCATTTCTCGACTTCCGCCAGCATCCAGTCCGTGTAGCGTTCGGGGAGCGAGATTGTTTGAAGCCGTGCCTTGATTTGCTCCGCTAAATCTTCTTCGCGCAGATATGGTTGCGAACAGCGACCGCGCTTTTTGGAACAGCGATAATACCGATATTTCGTACCCCAGCGATTGACCGCCCATTGCGCGCTTATCATCGAGCCGCACTCGGCACAACGGAATAGTCCGGTAAATGGAAAATCATGCCGAGCGCGGCGGTGGCGCGGCCGCTCTTTCGTTTTCAAAATCTTTTGCACGGCTTCAAACAATGCGGGAGAAAGAATTGGCTCAAAGTTTCCATCAAACCATTCGCCCTTGTGCTTCACGAAGCCGATATATGCTCTGTGCGTCAAAAGCCGTTTGATGGAAACTTTGGCAAGTGGCGTTCGGTTTTTTGAGACCACGCCGAGTTCCGCCAAAAATTGCGCGAGAGAAACGAACGAGTGTGCGCCTTTCGCGTACTCCTCAAAAGCAAGACGGACAATCCGCGCTTCGGTGGGGTGCGGCTCAATATTGCGAATATGCGGATTGTTTTGATACCCGAAAGGCGCAAGTCCGAGCCACTCTTTCCGGCGCAATTTTTGGCGGATTCCACGCTTGATATTCTCGGCAAGATTGTCCGAATAGTATTTGCTCTGACCGAACGCCACTTGCAACATAAAGAGCCCCTGCGGGGTCGGTTCAAACCAAAATGTCGGAAAGCGCAAAGACACCACCTTGCGCGTGTCTACGGCGTAAATAACCCTGCCTCCGTCAATAGAATTACGCGCAAGGCGATCGGGATGCCACGCCAATATCCCGAAATTGTCGCCACTCTCGATTTTTGCCATCATCTCGCCAAACACTTCACGCCCCGGTGTCTTTGCGCTTTTTGACTCTTGAAATTCCGCAAGAATTTCAAGATTTTCTCTACGCGCATACTCACGAAGCTCAAAGAGTTGAGCTTCAATAGACATCACTTGTCTATCATCATCTTCGGTGCTTTTTCTCGCGTAGAGAAAATATTTTGGTTTGTTCATAATTGGTTTTGATACGAAACAGACAAATCCGCCCTTTTTGAATTCCCCCCGCCGAGCCATTTCGCCGCGAAGCGGCGAGGAAAATTGTCGCGCGCCGTGCGCCCATCACGGCGCGCGTCCGCATTGTCTTTACGCGAAGTTACGATTTGCGGTGAAATATTACACTTTGCGCGAACCTTTTTTGAGGGGAACTGACCCGCCTCCGCTTCGCTCCGGCGGGAAGCTCGGGCGCGGCGGGATTCCTCCCCCCAACCCCCTCCTCCCGCCGCGCCCTCGCTTGAATGCAATCCGGCGAAAAAATGCGGCTCCAGATTGAGAAAAGAATGGAAAGTTGATATAATTCTACTGCAAGTCATAAAATGTATTATATCATTTTCCATACATTATAATCTACTATGTCCACAATAGGCAAAAACATCAAACGATTTCGACAAGAAAAAGGGCTTTCGCAAGATAAGCTATCAAAACTGGCCGATTTGTCTTTGAATACGGTCGTAAAAATTGAGTTGGATGATAGCCCCAACCCCACTATTGAGACAGTTCAAAGGATTGCGAAAGCCCTTGAGGTGTCGGTTGATGAATTATTAAAAAAATAAAAATATGGACAACGAATCACTTATAAAAACAGCAGAGGGCGTTCTCAACCGACACACGGATTCAAACGGGCGCTTGCACGGCGATGTTGGAGCGGCAATCCTTGGCAGAAATGGGAAGATGTATACCGGTGTATGTGTTGATACGCCGAGTTGGGGTTTGTGTGCCGAACGAAGCGCGCTCGCCACGATGATTACTGATCGAGAGTACAATTTCAAAAAAGTCGTTGCCGTGTGGAAAGACGACAAAACCGGCAAACTTCATGTACTAGCGCCATGCGGCCACTGTCGCCAATTTATGCGTGACATCAGCGAAGAAAATATGGAGGCGGAAGTGTTGCTCGGACGCGATAAGTCCGAACCTCTAAAAAATCTAATTCCGCATCACGAATGGCCGGAGGCAATTGAATAAAATTATGCCAGAAGAACAGCAACAAGAAGAAATAAAAATTGATCAGTACCTAGAATCACCGAAGGCGTTTCATCTTGAGATGCCTCTCTATCATGCGCTTGATTTGAGCATTGGCGTAGTTGCGGAAAAAGTTTTTGAGCACATTGCTCACTCGGGGACAATGGATGCCTATTGTATTTGGTGCGACAAAGAAAGTGTTTTTGATGCCGAGGAATATGTATACGGTAAAACATACGGGGCTTGGAAGCGTGAGGATTTTGGATTCAGACGAAACTCCTACAAGTGTACTCGCAATAATAATCATCGCTACTACATTTATTTTTTCAAAGGCAAGGATGTTCTTATGAAAATCGGTCAATGGCCATCTGTAGCTGATTTTCAGATTCCGCAAGCAGAAAAATATCGGAAAATCCTCGGCGAAGAAGAGTACAAAGAGCTCACGCGCGGTATCGGGCTTTCGGCGCACGGCGTTGGTATCGGCTCTTTTGTCTATTTACGCCGAGTTTTTGAAAATCTGATTGAGGAGGCCCATCAAAAGGCGAAAACCGAAGACGCATCATTTTCGGAGGAATCGTACGCACGAGCGAGAATGGACGACAAGATTGAAATGGTACAGGAACACTTGCCAGCGTTTCTCGTCGAGAATAGATCGCTCTACGCAATTATGAGTAAAGGCATTCACGACTTGACCGAAGATGAATGCCTGCAGTATTTCGAGACAGTAAAAATTGGCATTGAGCAAATCCTCGACGAGAAAATTATTGCTAAAGAGAAAGCTGACAAAGCAGCCGCCGCTCGCGCCGCCATTCAAAAAGCACACGGCAAAATTAATGGGTCATAAAATGAATATACTCGGTTTACAACGCGGAATAGTGCGTCTTGAACCACACAATCCCGAATGGCGGAAACTTTTTGAAACGGAAAAATCGGCTTTGCAAAAAATTCTTGGCGACAAGTTTATCGCCGCCGAGCATGTCGGCTCAACCGCCATTCCCGACCTTAAAGCAAAGCCGATTTTAGATTTGATGTTGGCAATACCGGATTTGGATGATTGGGAGTGGCTCAAAGAGCCGCTCGCCAAACTCGGCTACGAGTTTCGCCGCGACTTTAGAAACGAACAAGGACATATTTTGTTCGTGAAAGGGCCGGAGGAAAACCGAACGCACTATCTTAAAATAACCGAACTCAATTCCGACTTTTGGACGGAACACATTTTGTTTCGCGATTATCTCGTCAATAATCCGCAGTACCGCGAGGAATACCAAAAGTTGAAAGAAAATCTGTTTGACTCTCACGCGGGCAACCGCGAGCCGTATACGAAAGGTAAAGAGGAGTTTGTGCGGAAGATTCTCAAACTCGCAGGATTCAAGGGCAAAGTGCTCTAGGGAGCCAACCCCGCCGTTTTATAATTTTCTTCAAAACGGCGGGTTGATTGTGCGCGCACTGGGCGGGAGGGGAGCACAATACCAATTTTGTATCTTGCCATTCAGTTTTGATAAAATGGTATGGCAAGATTCTTTTTTGGAGCCGCATTTTTTCGCCGGATTGCATTCAAGCGAGGGCGCGGCGGGAGGAGGGGGTTGGGGGGAGGAATCCCGCCGCGCCCGAGCTTCCCGCCGGAGCGAAGCGGAGGCGGGTCAGTTCCCCTCAAAAAAGGTTCGCGCAAAGTGTAATATTTCACCGCAATGACCGCGCAGGATGTCTGCGCAGCAGATATCCGAGCGGGCATCGTGCGGATGCGGGATTCGAAAGCCGGAGCGAAGTTGCGATGTGAGCAAAGCGAACCGCAACGAGCGAGGCGGGGTCGCGCAAAATTTGCGAAGCAAATTTATGCGTGACCGAATCCCACACCCTCCGCCATATTGGCAACTTTGAACCTAAGTAAAATAAGGTTCATTTAGCCAAAAATTAGTGATATTGTTTACTATGGTCATAATCCTCAATTTCGGAAGCCAGTTTGCCCACCTTATAGCAAGGCGCGTGCGGGATCTCGGCGTCAAAGCCGAGATTTTGCCTTTTGGTGCTTCGGCGTCTGAGATTTTGAAGCACAATCCTGCCGGTATCATTTTCTCTGGAGGGCCTGCATCTGTGTTGGAGAAAGATAGTCCTCGACCAGACAAAGAAATATTTAAGCTTGGTATTCCAGTTCTTGGCATCTGTTACGGGCACCAAGTTATGGCACACATGCTTGGTGGTAAGGTCGTTAAGGGTAAGCATCGAGAGTTTGGCAAAGAGATCTTGAGTATTAAAAATAAGAAAGGAATTTTCCAATCACTTTCTTTAAAAGAGGTCGTTTGGTTCTCTCACGGTGATCAAGTATCTGTACTACCGAAAGGACTTAAGCAAACAGCATCTACTACTGGCTGCAAATATGCCGCGTTTGCCGATTCAGAGAATAACTTCTACGGAATTCAATTCCACCCAGAAGTAACTCACACTCGGCATGGAGAAAAGTTACTCAAAAATTTCTTGTTCTCAATCTGCAAGGCCAAGAAGAACTGGAAAATCAGTTCAGTAACAGAAAATATTATTGCAGAGGTTAAGAGTGAGGTTGGAGATAAGCATGTCGTAGTAGGCATCTCTGGGGGTGTCGATTCGTTAGTAGCCGCCACGCTTATCCATAGGGCTATTGGCAACAATCTCCATGCGGTGTTTGTAGATACCGGTCTACTACGCAAAGGAGAGGTGAAACAGGTGGCCTCCTATCTGCGTAAGCATGGATTCAAGAAGCTTCATGTAATTGACGCAAGCCAGCTTTTCTTAAAACGATTAAAGGGCATTTCTGATCCGGAGCAAAAACGAAAAATTATCGGCCACAACTTTATTGAAGTATTTGAAAAGACGATTAAGAACGAATTCAAAAAGCATACGATCGTGTATCTCGCTCAAGGCACCATTTACCCTGACCGCATAGAATCCGCTTCAACCTCTAAAACGGCGGCGAAGATCAAAAGCCACCATAATCTTACGCTTCCTGAAAAGATGGGCTTTAAGATTCTCGAACCAATAAAGGATTTA
Source organism: uncultured Candidatus Saccharibacteria bacterium (assembly GCA_964428845.1). GTDB lineage: Bacteria > Patescibacteriota > Minisyncoccia > Phycocordibacterales > DATGWK01 > CAYRZH01. The sequence continues at coordinate 14,508 of CAYRZH010000001.1, forward strand.
TACAAAGACGAGGTGCGACGAGTAGGGCTAACTCTTGGACTACCGAGAGAGTTACTTTGGAGACACCCGTTCCCGGGTCCTGGGCTTGCTGTTCGTATTGTCGGAGAAATTACCGAAGATCGTCTCCGAATCCTTCGAGAGGCTGATGCTGTATTTATTGAAGAATTAAGAAAGGCTGGAGAATACGAAAAAATATGGCAAGCATTTGCCGCACTGCTTCCAGTTAAAGTGGTTGGTGTTATGGGCGATGGCCGAACCTACGAATATGTAATAGCCTTACGAGCGGTTGACTCCATAGACGGAATGAGTGCAGATTGGCACAAAATCCCCAATGAACTTCTGGAAAAGATATCGAGTACGATTATCGGAAAAGTGCGAGGAGTAAATCGGGTGCTTTACGATATCACCCAGAAACCACCGGCTACTATTGAATATGAATAAAGTTATGGAAAAACAATCTCAACTAGTCGGTAATTTTAGTGAGACGGTTTCGGTTACGAAACTGTTTTTATCTGAATTTGAAAAAGTCTTTGGAAATACGGAAATAAAAAAGTCGTTACCAACAATAGAGGGAGTCTACATGTACGCGATCATTATGCATTTAGGGAAGATTTATAGTAAATCATCAAATGAGCATTTTAGTTTGGATAAATTTAAAAATCTCTTTCCAGAAACTACTGAGAGGGTCAACAAAATGTATGATGATCACAAAGATATCATTGGAAAAGTTAAAAGTAACCGGGATAAGTTATTTGCGCATACCGACAAAGATTTTTTAAAGTTAGGTTTTTCCCAAGCACACATTGATAAACTAAAGAGTCTTTATCAAACTGACTTTTCTCGTATTAAGGCGACCGGGAAAGAGCGAGAACGATATACCCCGTTAGATCTTAATGATGATTTAGCTGAAATTAAACAGATGTTACAAGAAGCAGACAAATTATGGTGGGACTGTATTATGTTGATTGATTTTGAAAATAAACAAAATGTTAAAACAAGTGACTTTGAAAATGTATTTTGGGATCTTTTATTTACTTATCGACAATTGTTGCTAAATGGAAATTTACATAAGAGAGTAAATACCGAGGCTTACCAAAAGAATGCCGCTACATGGAGTACTATACTTCTCAGTTTAGAGACTGGGGTTGTACTTGGCTTAGCAAAATTACTTGAAAAGAGTTATTTTGGAAGAAAGTTTGATAGTCAGGAATTAAATCAAATCTCTGAAAAAATTATCAATATGCGGAATCGTCTTATTGCTCATAATGATCTTTCCGTAATGCGAAACAAGAAATCCTTTCTCGAAGAGAATCAATTAACGGGTACAGATATTATTAACATGATCGACGCTTTGAAAAGGAGAGCTATTCAATATCAACTAGCATTTAATGCAAAAATTGAAGTCCAAAAGCTATTTGAAGAAACTACTAGAAATGCTATGGATGACCTCGATGATTGGCTAAGGTCTTTCAGAATGCCGCTGTAGTAAACTTTTTATTTTAGGGAATAATCCACTGCAATCTTACCTTTATCTGATCTTGGTTTGAGCACCTCAAACCACTCAAGGTGAACTTTGTAGATAGCCCTTAGTTTCTGTATACTTTTATCAAGATCCTTGAATTTAAGGCGTTTTTTCCTTCGACTTCGCTCAGGACAAGTCGGTTCTAACTTCCGGACATCACCACCGCAATGATCCGTGAGGACAGCTGAATACTGTTCGAACGGAATAAGTTTTTATTCCACAATCAGCCAACCTTGCCGACTATTGACTTTTATTGTGTAATATGCTACCTTTACCTTAGATTAGACAGCCAGACATACCCCAAAAGGAGGTAGCGATGAAAGTTGCTTACATCATGCGGGGTGTGCCCGGTAGCGGCAAAAGCACCCTTGCGAGAAGGCTCGTCAATGGTTCTGGCGGAGTGATCCACTCAACCGACGACTTCTTTTATGTCGACGGGAAGCATCACTTCGACCCAAACAAGTTGGGGGAATACCACGATCTCAACTACGAGGCATTCTGCCGCAGCCTGAACGACGGTATTCCCGTTGTTGTCTGCGACAATACGAACTCGCGACATTGGCATTTCGAGCGATATGCCGAGGCAGCACGTCGTGCGGGATACAGGGTCGCATTCGTGGTCATGCCCCATCCCCCAGCAGAAGTTGCCGCAGAGCGTACCATCCACAGTGTTCCCGCCATCACCATCCAGCGAATGATCGATGGGTGGGAGAACTGATTCCCCGCCCGCATCCAGAAGCCGCTTGGCTCTTGGGTCGGGCGGTTTCTGTTTTCCAAAAAACTACCTTATGCATACCCTGCCACGCAATTTTTTCAAGAAGCGGCGTTTAGCCGCTTCTTGACGTATTGGGTTAATTATGCTAGGGTAAGCAGCAGTCTGAACACAGTATTAGAAGCAATCAAACCGTTCTTTAAAAGGAGAAGGACAGGATGAGCAGACAAAACAATCCGCTCGAGAAGCACAGCCCGCAAGTCCATGTCACCGGTGTGTGGTCCGGGGGTCTCGGTGACGCAGTTCAACGAGTTATCGACAGCCAGGGAACCGAGCACGACTGGCGCAACGGTATCACCGTCCCCCGTCCCCGGATATGGAAGGAGCGGCCAGACCTCATCGGCAAGACCGTCACTCCGCACACTTGCGAAGCCCGCGAACACGGCGACAACGAAGGTTGCATCTGCGGTCTTATCGGCAAGCCGGTCGTCATCACGAAGATCCACAAGACGCCGTTCGTCGGAACACCCTTGTATCACATCAAAGGGAGCAAGAAGCTTGTCCGGGAGTGCGAGTTCTCCGACGAGACACGCGGCAAGGACCCCAACATCGTCGAGGGATTCATCCTCGAAGGACCGAAGGGTAAGTTCCTGACCGCCGGTTTCGTGTGGATGCCAGCCAAAACGCCGCTCGACGGCTATCTGCACAACTCACAAGTGGTGCGTGACTTACTCACCGCCGAGTTTCCGGACGGACGTCCGACCAAGGCGTATCCCGCATCGAGCAAGCTCGATGGAAGCGAGAAGCGTATCACGGGAAACGCTGTTGCCTTCGACCGACTCACCTTGTAGCGCGAAACTGCTACTCGGATAGGCCGCCAATCCTTCGGGAGAGGCGGCCTGATTTTTTTAATAATTCAAAAAAACTACCTTATACATGCCCTGCTATACACAAATTTGTATTCCACCAAGGAAAAACTTAAAATTGTTATGTGCGCGGTGGGATCATTCATTTTCATCTCGTTACTCCCGAGCTATACAATTGAATCCAGTCATCTTCTCCGCTTAAAACTCCATTATGCAAAAAGACTTCTTTTAATAAATCTAACACTCAATCCTGTGTCAACAAATCTTATATTAACCTGTGAACACGCGACAAATTTTATACCCGAGAAGTACAAAAATATTTTTAGCCTAGAAAAAATGGTTCAGGGTAGGTGGGGTGAAGCAAAAGTAAAGGATGTTCTTGCCGACCATTGGGGTTGGGATATTGGAGCTTTGTCCGTTGCAGAATATATAAGTAAAAAAACTAGCGTTCCCCTCTCTATTTTTCCTGTGTCCAGACTCCTCATAGAAGGGAATCGCTATCTTGATAAATCTCTTTTTTCCGAAGCGTTCACTGCAAAACTCCCCCCAGAAGAACGAAGTTTGCTCAAAGAAAAATACTGGCAATCTCACATCGATGTGGTCTGCAACCGAATAAAATCTTTCTCTGGCACACCGGTACTCCATGTCGCAATTCACAGCTTCACGCCAGTGTTTAATAAGGTTGTACGCCAAACAGATCTAGGAATATTATTTGATCCAAAACGCCCACAAGAAAAGATACTGGCAAATAATTTACAAAAAAATTACAGGAATTAATTCCTAAATACCGCACTCGGAGAAATTACCCTTATACTGGATATTCGGAAGGCTTGAGTACATACCTTAGAAAAAAGTTTCCTGACCCACAGTATGCTGGCATAGAAATTGAAATCAACAACAAGCATTTGCGGGAAAATACACCGGAGAAAAAAGAAATCGAGGACGCACTTACTCAAGCAATAAAATCTATTTGTCGCATTGAAAACTAACAAGCTTATGAAAAGAGTAATCATTGTGCATCGTTGGGAAGGAGGGCCGCATGACGATTGGCGGCCTTGGCTTAAGAATGAACTGGAAAAACTTGACTGTGAAGTACTGGTTCCCGATATGCCGGATACCGATGTTCCGGTTATAGAGAAATGGGTTAGTAAACTTGCCGAAGTCGTCGGCACCCCTGATGCTGATACTTATTTCGTCGGACATTCGATTGGCTGCCAGGCAATTCTTCGATATTTGGAAACCACGAACACCCCAGTCGGAGGTGCTATATTCGTAGCTGGCTGGTTCAACCTCGAAAACTTAGAAGAGGAAGAGGTAAAAGAGATCGCTAAACCTTGGATTGAGACTCCCATAAACCCACAGAAGATAAAGTCTGTCCTCCCAATATCCACTCTTATCATTTCTGAAAACGATCCATATGGATGTTTAGAAGAAAACAAACAAAAATTCACCGAGATAAATTCCAGAATAGTAGTTGTTCCACATGCTGGACACTTTACTACCGAGGATGGGTATAAGAAAATTTCGATTGTGCTGGATGAATTCCAAAAAAATTTTCTTTCCTGATGATTTGAAGGTGAAATCAAAACAAAAAGACTTTGATCGTAGATTTGATAATAATCCAGACAAATAAAAACCCATTCCGAAATTTTATGCACGAACTCGAACTTACATATCTAGCAAAGAAATTACCAAAAAATCTGTCGACATTTCCATCGAAAGAAATGTTGGACATTTACCTTCCCTCTACGGCAGTCCACCCAAATTTGAGGATAAGAAAACGGGGTGATATTTTTGAAATCACAAACAAAAAGCCCGTGAAGCAGGGTGATTCTTCCCACCAGCTCGAGCAAACAATTCCTTTAACCAAAGAAGAGTACGACGAACTAAGCTCGGTCCAAGGGAAACGTGTCGCAAAAATTCGCTACTACTACAAAGAAAATGGTGCTGATTTTGAAGTTGATGTCTTCGCCGGCGACCTAAAGGGTCTTGTGCTCGTTGATGTCGAGTTCAGCTCGATTGAGGCTAAAGACTCCTTTGCGATCCCCTCTTTCTGCCTCGCAGATGTCACTCAAGAGCATTTTCTCGCGGGCGGAATGCTCTGCGGTAAAACTTATGCTGATATAGAAAAAGATTTGGACAGATTTGGATATAAAAAACTATTTTTAAACTAAAACCGCAGTCCTTACCATTTTGTATTTGAAAAATTTAAATTGTGCTACCATACGGCGTAGAATGTAACTGTGTGACGTCGACCATCATTTTCTGGGCAAAACAGAGAGAAAGGGGCGGGACTAATGTTTGGAAAGATAAGGCTCATATTCTACCTCCACATGCTTCTACTAAGCTCGAGAGCGGTGAGAAGAAAAGAGAAAAGTTGGGGTATAGGAGGAGCACTTCTAAGGTCTGTGGATACTGCGCTATGGTGTGCCAATAGGGTTTTACTATTGAGCCAGTTCGCGAAAAATCCTGACAACTTCAGGCGACAGCTAAGCAAATCCATCCTTTCACTAGAAAGAAAAAGTAGGCTGTGCCTACTACCAAAAGAGGGAGGAGTTCTCGTCATAGACGCTTTCGGAACAATTCTTCAAAACAACGCCACGGCGGCCCCCTATGAATTCTGGCTGCGTTTCAGGCAGATCAGCGACACTGCAAACAGAATCTTATCTCGCGATGAGCAGTGCCTTTCAGAAGAGATCGCAAGTCTCTTGTCCCATGAAGAATTGTTCCCCAGTGCCCTCTGTGTAATATTGGAGAGTCTTACAGAAGAAGGTTACACTGTTGACGTGGTAAAGGAAGCTCTACGAATATACATTTCCGATCTCGAACATTACCTAACCGAATGGCTGAAAGAGGAAATGCCGGCGTCGACCACCAGCTCAAATCCGCGACCCTGAAGTGATTGCGGATTTTTTCTACCCTAACAAAAAACCACCCCCGAGAGGGCGGTCAGCGGCACAGACATAGCACTTCACCGGGCATAACTTCACCTACTGTATTTGTCGGAACGTTTGATTTCCCCTTCTTTTCTTTTTTCCTTTTTTTTCCAACAAACAAGAAATATCGACCTTGGTCATCATAACCCCGAACTGCCCACCAGAGAGCAGCTGTCGGAATCTTCTCTTCCAGGACAGCGAGAACCTCCTGCCCCGAAACCCTAAAGATCTGCCTTCTTCCCTCGGTACCTTGAGACCCATCGGCCAGCAGGACGTACGGAAGTATGAGCCCCAACAAAGCCCTGCGAACCCAAAAGGGTTGTCCTCCATCCGGAATCCTCGTGATCAAGATACGAGAACCGTCCAAGACCCGAGCATCCGCTTTCACTTTTTTCTCCTTTATTTCCCCTTCTATAGATATGCTACAATATTTTTCATGCCCCCACAAAACGAAAATACAAAGAGTTATCCGGTAAACATCACAGCCGAGTACCCCGAAAAATCTTCAAGATGGCTTGCGCTAGCTACCCTACTCTTGTTCTTCCCAAAACTTATTCTCCTCCTTCCCCACATCATCGTCCTATATGTACTCCAATTTTTAATGATGATCGCTTGGGCAGTTTCACAGATCGTCGTTCTGTTTGTCGGTGTTTATCCGCGAGGTCTATATGATTTCAATCTTGGTGTTCTGCGCTGGCAGACGCGCATGTCGGCATATATCTTGGGACTCGTGGACAAATATCCTCCGTTTAGTCTGAAGTAAGAAGATTGTGTACAAACGTCTATAATATACGCAGGGTCAAAGTAACAAACCGAAAAAGCTTTATAAATTAACCTCTTGAAACATGAATAATAAAGGAATCGTTAGCACAACAATGCTTGCGGTTATCGTGTTGGTGCTGGTTCTCGTCGGCGCTGGAACATATTTTCTTTTGAATAAGGACGGTGCGTCACCGAGTGGGAACCCGATTGCTACGTCGACTCCTATCACGCCTACACCGCCCCCAGGGACATCAGCGCCGATCAATATCACCGGCGAGATCACATGTCTACCGAAAAAAGGCTCCGGGCCACAGACTTTGGAATGTGCCATTGGGCTCAAGGGAAACAACGGTTTGTATTATGGTTTGAAAAACCTATCCCTTTACCCCAACTTTGCAATCTCTACTGGGACTATGGTTGAAGTCTCCGGAAATTTTATGGCAGAAGAAATGTTTGGCCCGGGTAACTCAAGATACGACATAGCCGGCACGATCGATATCACATCAATAAAAGAGGTCTCAATCTCCCCTCCCCCAGGCCAAATTGAAAAAATATCCTTGAAAGAGGGAGAGCGCGAGAGTTCGTTTTTACTACAAAAAATATATCCTGATCGAGTCACGGGTCTGAATTATATGGAATATCCGGTAGCAACTGGACAAGGGACAGCGGTGACTTTACGCATCGGTGAAAGCGTTAGTAATGGCTGTACAGTAGTCCTTACCCTTACAAGCATCGAAGGAAATGTTGCAAAATTCAATAAAAAGGTAGACGAGAATCAACCTTGCCCAATATGCCTCGCAGAGGGTACATCGATCGATACACCACAGGGACCTATGCCAGTAGAAAAGTTACAAAAAGGGATGAGTGTCTGGACCTCTAATGCGGCTGGCGAGCGTGTTTCCGGAGTGATAATAAAAACATCAAAGACCCCCGTACCTGAAACTCACAGGGTAGTTCACGTTGTGCTCGAAGACGGACGAGAGGTCTATGTCTCGCCGGGTCATGATACAAAAGATGGTCGAAGAATCGGCGACCTCGTGGTCGGCGACATCATGGATGGCAGTCGCGTAGTAAAGCTCGAATCACAAACTTACCAAAAGGGCTACACTTACGACATCCTCCCATCTGGTCAAACGGGATTCTACTGGGCTGGCGGAATCCTACTCGACAGCACGTTGCGCTAGAAACTCTTAAACCCTTTTATTTAAAAAAACAACCCAAGGCGTGATGACCTTGGGTTGGTTACTAGCGATTCGTACTGGCTCCGACACTCCCCCTCTCGACTTCCCCTCCCTTGAGAATGCGGACGAGTCGTCGCACCTCTTCGAGCCTTTTGAGAACAACTTCTCTGGGGAAGACCAGGTTTGCCCACTCAGTATCGAAATTCAAATCCGCAAGAAACCCCTCCTGTCTCTCAAGCATTGAAAGAAAAGATTCGCCCCACTCGGCTCCAAGTCCGATGATGACCTGCTGAATCCAGGCATTGTCTAGAACCTGACATCTGTCTGCGTCCCTTATGATCGCGACGCGAAGATCGCTCTTATACGGTTCTTCGAGTTCCACGTGTGGGCTTTCGGTTGCCTTCATGAGCATAGAGATATCATTGAAATGAACGATGTCTTCAGGAAGACAGAAGGTTTCAAGCGCCCGTATTGCTCTTGTGATATTGAGGTCATCGTGACCCCTCATCCCCGAGTGGTCGTAATCGTGGGATAGCGCGGCGATGAAAAGATTGCGCATTCCCCTGGGCGTCAGCTTTTCTGCATTACACGAACAGTCGTGGCGATAGAAAAAACACGCCTGGTAACAGAGCCACAACACATGAAACGAATGCCTGAAGTTGTGGTACGGCAACCTAAGGTTTTGGGCATTAAAACAAACCGCCCTGAAGTAATGCCCAAGATCCCCCTCATAAAACCTCAGATCATTGGCAATGATCTCGACAAGACTCACTGCGACAAGCGGTGGTCTCCTCAACATCTGTTCCTCCTTCTTTTTTAACCTGTCAGACAGGGTTTATTCCTGACGTATTCCTGGCACAATATATATTAACCATGACAACTTATCAATTAAGAATCTCTTCAAATTCTCCTCGGGCTAGACTTGACTGCACGGGTCCCTCATGTTAAAATCCCACTAGAACAAAAACGGGTCGGTGTGACCCGAAGAGCATTCACAATCAGCGTGGAGGTGAAGAATGCAGTGGCTCAAGAATCGACTATGCGTAAAAGATCGGTGTCCGCCGACGACAGATGGCAGATGGGTAGTGGGTGCCACATATGTGCCAGGACTCTGTTTGGAGCGCACCCGCACAGCTCTCTGTGGTATGAACGTCAACTGCATGATAAGAGCGGCGAGCCAGATGCACGAAGGTATCGCAAGATTCATCTACTCTGGCTGCTACGGTGGAGAGGAGATGATGAAGGAACTTCATCTCCGTCATGCCATAGCCACCGGCTGGAGGGTTCCCGAAAACAAAATTTGGGAAATCCACGGTATCACCGACACGAGAGATGAGCTCATGAAGCTTCTAGCAGTGCTCAAGGGAGCTGGCGTCACAAGTGTCCTCCTTGTCTCTGATGAGTACCACATGCCCCGCCTAGTTCGCTGGGCCAAGATCCTGCTCCCAGGAATCGAGGTCTACCATATCTCGGTCCACACGGAGAGATACAGGAGAACGTGGGAATCCACCGGCCTCATGGGCTGGGTCAAGAGCGTCCGGGCGGGTTTTCGCCCGCTCTGGATCGGCTGGAATCTGACAATGAATCTCGCCACCCCCATCCTTCTCCGCAAGGAACTGCGGGCCCGTCGAGTCGACCAGCGAGCTGCCGAGCGAGAAGCCAAGCAAAGAGCAAAAACGGCCTAGCCGTCTAGTTCCTTCGTTCACCACCGCCGTGCCCATGCTTGGGCGCGGCGGTTTTTTTGTTTTCTATTGTCCACCACTTGAATATTCTGTTTAAATAAAGGGGGTATAATAATTGCATTAGTTTGCAATTATCAAATCAGTACATAAATATGAATTTAAAAGCTGTTGAGTGGGTTCTGCGTATCGCTATCGCTGGTGAGTTTATAGGACACGGAGCATTTGCGCTTCAGGGTAAAGAAGGGTGGTTTAAATATTTTGAATCAGTGGGTATTACGAGCCCCGAGACGATCGTTTCTATCCTTTTACTCGTAGGCGCACTGGACATCGCATTGGCAATACTTATTCTCATAAAACCAGTACGACTTGCACTGTTGTGGATGGCTTTTTGGGGTCTATGGACGGCCCTTATCAGATGGCCGATTGGTCCTGATCCTATGTGGGACTTTGTCGAAAGATGGGCAAATTGGGGTGCTCCTTTAGCTTTGCTTCTCCTTCGCGGTTGGCCAAAAAATGTGAGAGAATGGTTTAGGTAATTAAAATTTTGATTAAAAATTATGAGTAACCCGGAACAGGCAATAAGGGATTTGGAAAGAGAACTTGAAAATCTGGAACGAGAAATACATCAGACAAAAATTGATCTAGAAAGAGAGGAGAAGGTAGTTGATAGAGAAAAACGCGAACTTACCAACGAGGAAGGAAAGGCAACTGCTCTAAGACAGAAACTTGCGCAACTTGAACAAAATAGGAGTACACATGCGGCAAATATAGAGAGAGTACAAAAAGACTTGGAAAAAGCGACATCAAGGAAATAGCCCGAGACTCACTCATGACCCCAGACTCACCGATTGCGGAATATTTTCGGCTCGTGCCCGCCCAGTCAAAAGCCCTGGCCCGTTTGGGGCTTTTGACCGTAGAAAACCTCTTATACTATTTCCCTACTCGTTACGGGACAACAGCCGAAATTAAATATATTGGGAATGTTGTCGTGGGTGAGCAAACAGCAGTATACGGAAAAATATCTGGTCTAAAGACGAGCAAAGCCTGGAGGAAAAAGATTGCGATGGCCGAGGCAACCATCGAAGATGAGACGGGTAAGATAAAAATAGTTTGGTTCAATCAACCCTACATTGCAAAAATGCTTCGAGATGGAGCATTTGTGAAAGCAGATGGAAAAGTGAGCGAACGTAAAGGAGAACTTTATCTTACTAACCCGGAAATAAAGCAGGTTGGTGAGCTACCTACCGCAGTCGGTGACTCACTTTTTGGAGAAGCTGTGGCAAATTTCGGTTTTCCAATATATCCAGAAACCAAAGGTGTCAGTTCAAAGTGGATTTATCATGCTATTCAAAAGATTTTTAAATCTGGGATTCTCGATAATATTACCGATCCAATTCCACAATCGATTCTGAAGCAATATAATCTACCGGGACTCTCTACGGCTCTCATATGGATCCACGCCCCACAGAAGGAGTCTGATTCGGTGGCGGCACGTAAGCGTTTCGCCTTCGAAGAAATATTTTTCATCCAGCTCGGCAAACAAAAAGAGCGTCGCGACTACGAGAAGAAACCTTCGTTTAAGATTTTTAAAAGCGAGATGGAGATGGATGGGTTTATAAAGCGCTTCCCTTTTAAGCCGACTACAGCCCAACTCAAAGCTGTTTCGGATATTTTGACTGACATGAGGAAAGATCATGCCATGTCGCGCCTACTCGAAGGCGATGTCGGTAGTGGCAAAACTGCCGTGGCCGCAACCACTGTTTATGCCGTCACTACTACCCAACCGAAAAACCAAAACTTTGGGAATCTCCAGACTGCATATATGGCCCCCACAGAGATCCTGGCCACCCAACATTTTGAGTCGTTCATAAAATATTTTGCGTATTTGGGAATAAATATCGGCTTGATCACGAGTAGTGGTTGTAAAAAATTTCCATCGAAAGTGAGGCCGACCGAGGCAACAGACATTTCTCGCGCCCAACTTTTGAAATGGGTAGCGGGCGGCGAGATCCCCATTCTTATCGGCACACATTCACTCATAGAGAAATCAGTAAAGTTTAAAAACCTCGCGTACATCATTATCGACGAGCAGCATCGCTTTGGCACCGCCCAGCGCCAGCGCTTGCGACGTAAAGACGATCTTGCACCACACCTACTCTCAATGACCGCCACCCCTATCCCCCGGACTTTGGCCCTCACAATCTATGGCGATCTAGATCTCACCCTTCTCGATGAAATGCCCGAGGGGCGCAAACAGGTAATCACGGAAATAGTGCTTCCTGGCGAGCGTGAGAAAACTTACGAGAAAATCCGCGCCGAGCTTAGGGCGGGCCGGCAGATGTACGTGATCTGCCCACGCATCAATGAACCCGACCCGACAAAAGAGATGGCTTTAAACGTAAAATCGGTGACAGAAGAAGCAGAGAGGCTAAAGCGCGATGTTTTTCGTGAATATGAAATAGGGATTTTGCACAGCAAGATGAAGCCAGGCGAAAAAGAACAAGTGATGCAGGATTTTAAAAATGGTGAAATCGATATTCTTGTGGCAACGTCGGTCGTCGAAGTGGGCGTGAATGTGCCGAACGCGACAGTGATCGTTCTTGAGGGCGCCGAGCGTTTTGGTCTGGCCCAGCTCCACCAGCTTCGTGGGCGCGTGTTGCGAAGCAGCCACCAGGCTTACTGCTATGTGTTTGCAGATGCCAAAACAGAAAAAACCGTAGAGAGACTGAAGGCTCTAAAGACAGCCAGAAACGGCTTTGAGCTTGCAGAATTTGATCTTGCCCAACGTGGCGCGGGCGAGCTATATGGCCGCAAGCAGTGGGGCATCTCCGACGTGGCGATGGAAGGGATAAAAAATATAAAGATGGTCGAGGCTGCCCGCAAAGAAGCAACCTTCATGATCGACTCTGACCCCACCCTCTCTCGCCACCCGACCGTACTTGCGCGACTAAATAGGAAAAATTCAGAGATACATTTTGAGTAGTGTAAAAAAATGAATAGATTCCGAGACAATAGATACATTTCTCAATGTCTGGCTAGGGGGTTGCCTTCGGAGAGCGGAAAATTTACCTGTGCTCGATGAGGGGGCTTCATTTTTTCACACTCACCCAAGGGGTTCCCGATAGCTTTTTCTAGTGATATAGTACGGTCGTGCAGACCCATCCTTAGCTCAGCGGTAGAGCAGTCGTCTTATACACGACTGGCCCCAGGTTCGAATCCTGGAGGATGGATACGATTAATTCTTAATTTTTTCTTGATAAAGGAAAAAGTCTATCAAAGACATGCTCTGATAGACTTTTTCACTTTCTCTCCTCCCTCTCGAGAGGCGGGCCCGAAGGCACTGTTGGTGAGAATGCTAGCAAATTCTGAACAGAAAGTCAAGTAAAAACTCTTACTTCTGATGCTCAATATCCTTCTTTTTCTTCGGTACAATGCCGCTCGCGATAAGTAATTTCTCGAAATCATCCCGCTCGATGGTTTCGACTTCGATGAGTTTTGCAGCGATAGCGTTCAGGGCCTTGCGATGTTTTGTAATTATCTGGGTAGCCTTTGCGAAAGCCTCGTTCATTATTTTCGCCACTTCTGCGTCTATAAGATCACCGACCTTATCCGAATATTCCCTATCAGACACCACTCCCTTCCCAAACATCACCCGACCATCTCCACTTTCCAGAGCCACAGGGCCGATTTTCTCCGACATTCCATATTTTGTGACCATATCACGTGCCAAAGCTGTTGCGACCTGAAGATCGTTTGACGAGCCAGTGGTAAGATCTCCAAAAATATTTTTCTCCACAACGTATCCGCCAAGCGAGACCGCGATGTCATCCAAAAATTCTTTATTTGACTGGAGTTTGCGCTCTTCTGTTGGAAGCTTCAGTGTGTAGCCAGCAGCGCGACCGCGAGAAATTATTGAAATTTTGTGGACTGGGTCAGCATAAGGAAGCACCGACGAGACAAGGGCATGGCCAGCCTCGTGGTAGGCAGTGATTTCTTTTTCTTTTTTCGAAAGGAGATGACTTTTTCTCTCCGGCCCGAGCATCACCTTCTCGATAGAGCGGATAAGGTCGTACTGCGAAACTTTTGTGCGATTTTCGCGCGCCGCAAGGATCGCCGCTTCATTCATAAGCGAGTAAAGATCGGCGCCGGAAAAGCCCGGCGTGCGCTCGGCAATGACTTTCAAATTTACATCCTCCGTAAAAGATTTGGATCTTCCGTGTATTACCAAAATCTCTTCACGGTCGGCTCTATCTGGAAGATCGAGAATGACTCGGCGGTCGAAACGGCCTGGGCGAAGCAGGGCTGGATCGAGAACATCGGGTCTGTTGGTAGCAGCCATAACAATCACTTTTTCTGTCGGTTCAAAGCCGTCCATTTCGACGAGAATTTGATTAAGAGTTTGCTCGCGTTCGTCGTTGCCACCCCCAGCACCAGCTCCACGCACGCGTCCCACGGCATCGATCTCATCTACGAAAATAATGGCAGGCGACGACTGCTTGGCTAGCTTAAAAAGATCGCGGACGCGGGAAGCACCGACGCCGACAAACATTTCCACGAACTCGGAACCGGAGATAGAGAAGAAAGAGACGCCGGCCTCACCTGCGACCGCGCGGGCAAGGAGGGTTTTTCCAGTCCCTGGTGCCCCCATGAGAAGCACGCCTTTAGGAATCCGCGCGCCGATATCAAAAAACTTTTTTGGATTGCGGAGAAAGTCCACGATTTCTTTAAGTTCCTCTTTAGCCTCTTTTACCCCAGCAATATCTTTAAAAGTGACACGCTGTTTTTTATCATCAGGAGAAATGAGGCGAGCTTTCGATTGACCAAATGTAAAGGCCTGCATCCCCGCCCCTTTCACCTGTCTCGTCATAAACCAAATGAAAAAGATTATGAACAAAATCGGTATCAAAATCGGAGCAAGACTCAAAACCCAAAAACCAAAACCACTTTGGGTTTTTATTTCTACAGTGACTTTGCCCAGCTCCTGCTCTCCAACACCATAATTTACCAATGTCTGCGTCAATGCTGTCGCCTCTTCTTTTTTCGACTGCTTCAAACTTTTGTCTGCATATTCGATATCGAGTGAGTCACCGCGAACGACAATCTTAGAAACAAGTCCTTTGTTTATATCTGCCGCAAGCTGGGAAAGTGCAATATCGTTTTTGGTTGCACCGATTCCGGAAATGAGCGAATAGAGACCGATGATGAGTATAAAAATAGCGGCCGCGGTAAGAAGATTCATCCAGAATCGGTTGCCTTGTGGAGGAAGCCCTTCCCTTCCCCCTCGCTTTTTCAAAACCACCTTTATTGGAGGCTTCTTTTTTTGTCCCATAGGATTTGCCATACGGCGATTATACAGGAAATTTTTAGAAAGAAAAATTTGGGGCGAGCTCTGTTTTAAGAAGTAGCGTTTTGATATAGTTAGCGCGTGGCAGACTTGGTACAAAACAAAAAAGCGACCCAGAACTACGAAATCATGGACACTTTCATTGCCGGGATCGAGCTTTTTGGCTTTGAAGTAAAAGCTCTCCGAGCACATCTTGGAAAGTTGGACGGGGCGCATATCACGGTGCGCGGAGGTGAAGCGTACCTCATCGGGGCGTCTATTCCGGCTTTTCAGCCTAAAAATGCGCCGGCAGGATACGAGCCGACACGCAATCGCCGACTTCTTCTAAATAAAAAGGAGATTGGAGAACTTGCCGACGTAGAGTCGCGCGGAGGCAAAGGAGGCAACTTGACAATCATCCCCATTTCGATATATAATGTGGGTCGGTTTATAAAAATAAAGATCGCCAGCGCGCGCGGTCGCAAAAAGCACGATAAGCGAGAGGTAATCAAGCGTCGCGACAGTGCTCGCGACGTCGAGCGCGAGCTTCGAGATCGTTGAAAATCAAAAGTAGGTGGTTCCCTCAATTGGGTTTTACGTGTTCGATACAAAAAATGCTCCTCGAGAGCGTTCGCGGCCTCCAGCGCGGCCGCTCACTAATCCTCGGAAGATTTCTGTAAAGTTGGCCAGGCGGCTTATATAAGAAAACAGATTTTATATGGCTGGCCAACTTGACAGACCATGCAAATCTTCCTGCGGACTCTCTCGTAGCATTTTTTGTATCGAACGCCCCCAAGACCCCATCGAGGGGATGTCAGTTTTGACAAGGAAATCAAACTGATCGGTGCAAAGCAGAGCTCGAGTGACTCTCAAATCCGCTCGAAACACTAGGTGCAAACAATCTAGTTGCCAAAGCAAAGTCATTGGTTTCTCCATATTTTGGAAAGACCGACTTTGCCTTCGCTTACGCTTCGGCCTAAGCGACGTCGCGCTGGTCTCGTCTGAGAAACTAGTTGCGGTGTCATAAACTTCAGACTGGAGCATGTTCCCTTCCCGGCTCATGCTCGAGACGTTTCGGGAATCGGTGCGTGGATGTTTTGTTTGTTTTATAGTCCACGCCCCTAGATCCGCCTTCGGCGGAAAAAACATACTACGCTTTGTAGATTCAGATCGGTTTCTTTCTTGGACGCGAGTTCGATCTCGCCATCTCCACAACAAAAGAAAATGCCCGCATAAATGCGGGTGTTTTCTTTTGTCTGACGTCGAGATGGCGAGATCGAAAGGCGGAGCGAATGCCGAGCGAGCACGCGAGGCCGCGAGCCGGGGTAGCGGAAATTTTCGAGCGACGGCGAGAAAATTATCCGTGACCAATCTCGCCATCTCCACATTCATCCTTTTAGGATGCCACGGAGTATCGTGGCATCACAGAAATCAAACAAAATACCGCTCTAAATAGGCGGTTTTTTGTTGTTTAGGTTTCTAAACTTGACATAAAACTTATGGTATGCTAGCATGTACTAACGAAATCACTGTTTGCGGCAACGCATTCGGGTGATAGGGTACCGAGTCATCGTTTGCAGATCGTGCACTCGGTGATGGAGATCTGGTCCTCTATGAGCAAGGCGACCCCTTGCTGTATGACCAGCGCTAACATGGGGAAAATAGCTTGTGCGTAAGCTACCCCAGGCGAAAAACGGGGCGTGGGACGCATTCCCACCACCCCTTTTCAAACAAGCCGGGAGCTCGCGCGTGCGAGCCCCGGTTTTTTCTTTACAAAAGAAGCCAACTTGCGCTGGCTTCTGAAAGAACTACTTAACTACAGCTTCAAACAATCACCGTTCCGAGCTGGAGACAGTCCGGGGCTCCGTGGACTGATCTGTCTCGGCGAGCTGTGTACTGATCCTGTAAGGGTCGCGCAAAATTTGCGAAGCAAATTTATGCGTGACCAATCGAGCCATCTGTTCGGTTTTTAAACAGTTGACATAATAAATACTCATGATATAATACCAATTAGAAGTCAGTTGCACGAGACCGAGCGTGGAATCGTGGCTGTATTAACAAAGAAGGAGAAAACAGTGAACGTTAAGAAACCGTCCGCCAACATGACTGCGTTCGTGCTCATCGCTTGTTCCACTTTGCTCGGCTTCATCTTCGGTCTCATCAAGGGTGAGGACAACCTCAACAGTGTCCAGTACGCCCTCGACAGCATGATCGCCAAGGAGAGGGCTGCCACGGAACAGCGGCAGATCGTAAACGACCTTATGCGGGTCGCTCGGAACACGGATTTCCTCCGGGAAATGCCTCAAGACCAAGCGATGCTCTGGACCACCATGGTCCAGATGGCAACTCCGAGTCCGGAAAGTTCAGCCACCACGGAGTGGAGTCCTGGCGTCGTACCGATCGCCGTTTCGATCAGCGAGCCAGAGACCGGCATTTCCTGTCACGTCATCGTCGGCACAGTCGACACGACCGGCATGAATAACTCCAACCTCCGATCGGTGTCGGTCAAACCGTGCCTGGTCTACTACATCGGCGCAAGACCCGGTCAGACTTTCCGCTTCGACAACTTGAACAACATGTCGACGGCGAGGTACTACAGCGGTTACGGCACAGGCTATGTCAGATTCGAACAGGATTTCGATCCTGCTCCGATGGCTGACATCACCAGGCGCCTTCTCACCACAAAGTTCATCGGCAACAACTGATCACACAACACAGCAAAAGCTGCCGGCATCCCAAACGGGGTGCCGGTTTTTCTTTTTTAATTACTGGTTCTACGTAGCATTGACATACATACTACCATGTGCCAATATAGCAGCTGGTAAACGGCGTTGATTCGTCCCGAAATCTGAGACAATACAGAAACAAAAGGAGATCGCCATGTTCGAGTTCCGGGTAATTGTTGCCTTGAGAGACCTGGGCTGCTATTCGGGAATCATTGAGGCCCTTAAGGTTCTGTTTGAGAAAGTCCAAGAGCTCATGGACGAGAATCAAATGACTCAAATGGTCCTGGATGAGAGCATCTTCCTGGTTCTCAATCCTGGTCCGAACCAACGAATCATGACTTTTCATCAGGCCCGCGACTTCGCTTATGAAATTGGCGTGATAACAAAAGCGCCAAAGCAAAAACCGCGATTCCATTTTGGGATTAAAGCACCGGCATCAGAGACTGTCGAAGGGGCGTTCAGTAGAGCGATGGAGGAGAATCTTGGCCACGCGGTTCAACAAATCGCCTTGAACATTTCAACAATTCTGAGAACCCCGAGGCGTGCGAGGGCAACGGCTCGATCGAAAGCCAAGCACAGGTAGAGGGATTGCCGGACACTCGATCCACCGCAAGAGATTCGCGAGATTCACACCTCCGAGACTATTGCGGTTTTTTCTTTCTCTCACCCTTGCATTTTCCCCCAAGATAAATCGTTAATTTGACAATTAAACATTATATTGTTATTATTCACCCGGAAGATTTTCGTTACCATCACACTCGTAAAAGGAGAACATGATGCGCGGGATTGTCCGAAATATCCTTGATAAGTGGGGAGAGGGGCTGTTTGCTTTTTCCATCATCGGCGGTTTGATTATCTGTGGTACCACCCTGGCCATTAGCTTGGCCTATGATCGGAACGACTTACAGAAGAAGCTCACCAACTGCAGTTTGAGGAAAATGCTCCCCAGCAAAGAACACGAGGTCACGCAAGGAAGCGCTTCTGGTTGGTTCTTTCTGTTTGCGGGACAGGCGAACGGTAGCTACAGCGAAACCACAGAGACAACTGTTACCTTCGCATGGGAATACAATGGTTCTTATGTGATCAGCACTGTTCCACTCCAGAAGATGCGTGTCAGAATCTCTGATCTCGACACCGCCCCTCCGTCCGTCACCTTGGTCGTGAATAAGGGCGGATGCGGCTTCACTCTCGATGGGATTGGGAGTGAATTCAATAGTAACCAAAACGGATTCCTCGACAAGTTCATCGACTACGTTGAAGTAACTTGCCGTTCGGAAGACTGGCCAACAGAGATTTCCCTTCCGCTCCAGCGTGAACGAGTCAGTACTGCGAACTGACTTTCCCAGTACAAAGCCCTTACCCCCGGTCCAACAAGGATTGGGGTTTTTCTTATCCTTGCCTTTTCCTGCAAAACGCCTAACATAATGTGCGGACTGGAGCATAAAAAACATAGGAGGCCCGTATGAGCGATCCCATCATCATTTGGATTTCGATTGTATTCCTAATCTGTGCGGTGGTTTACCGCCTCATCGTCAGTAACACAACCAACAAATATGTCTATTTGAGATTCCTTGACCACGAATCATGGAGTTCTGGATCGGCCCTAAGAGCCCAGATGGAGGGCTTGAGACGTAGAGTTATTGAAGCAGAGCGGGTCATTTCCTCACTTGAAAAACTCAAAATCGAGGGTTTGGTTGAGGAAGCAATAGGCAATTCAAGCGTAGGGTCGTCGGTTTCCCCTGACGGACGACTTCTTCAGTACAAATATAGACTCACAGTTGCGGGAGTCAACAGGCTTCGTGGAATGAAACGGTCTAACAAGAGAACAGTCACTCTTGTGGTTGATAAGGGTCGAGCGGGCACAAGCACTGTAACACGCACATCAAGAGCAAACCGCCCTTGATGTTTTTCTTTCCCCCCACCCTTGCATTTTCCCCCAAGATAAATAGCATAGACCCAGAACTCGCATATAAAAACAGGAGGTTTCAAGTGGGCAAGATTATCATCGCTTGGATTGCGCTCTTTATGGTCTTGGGTGTAATCGTATGGTGTCTATACAGAGGTGGATTTAGCACCAACGATTACCTTAGACTGCTTGATCCCAAAAGCTGGAGACCAGGGTGGTACGTGAAAGAACTGATCGAGCGACGACAAAGAGGACGTATAGACTCGAGATTTGTACTTCTCGCCCTTCAGAAGCTCGTTGACGACGGCTTTGTCGACATGAGATTTATCTGGGATGAAGTTGCGCCGAAAGACGCTTCGTCAGACCTTCTACTTTCAAAGTCTAAGTTTAGACTTACCCCAAAGGGAGTTGCAAAACTAGACGACATGAGAAAAAGAGACAAAGAGTAACGCCACCCACATCGTACGCCCCCCGCGTTCGATGTTTTCTTTTGCTTTTTTTGACAAGACGTGTATTATACCGTCCAGTTCTGTACACTAGAAACATAACCCTTATCTCCCACGAGGAGAGATCGGAGAGATAATTGTGCTTATCGCCCTGCTTGTTGTTCTCATCGTGTTGGCAACCGGTGTGTGGTTATATTTAGGCCTCGTTGGAAGGTATGAGTATCTTGCCGCACTGAGCTCCAATGAATGGAAATCAGGCGAACAAATAAGAGAAGAGATGGCAAAACTGAAAGGAAGGCGGTTTGGTCTGCGCGAAGTGTACCGTACCCTTAGAAGTTTGGTAGAAGATGGCCTTGTAGAAGAGCGCGCAGACGCCATCATACGACGAGGGAAACTTGGAATACAAGTCAAAGTCCACGAGTTCCGCCTGACAAAATCAGGTATCAGCAAAAAAAGAGAGCTCGAAGCCATCCTTCCGAAACACATCGACCTCGGCACCCCAACCTGAATATTAGTCTCCCCACATCGTACGCCCCTGCGTTCGATGTTTTCTTTTTCTCATTCCCTAAAACTCTCCTGCTTAAAATTATTCTCCCAAAAATTTTCATCGCCGGTTTTTGTGGCGAAAAATTTCTTTACCCGCCGCAGGTCTCCGCTCATCATCGCGTCGAACAAAAGCCTGGTGAAATATTTCGTCCCTTCCCCTCCCCCACCCCAGTATTCAAGGAATTTCATGGTTGGAATAACCACGTCCCAATTGAACTTCCTGACCGACTCAGGTAGGGTCGAAGCTTGAGTATTTTTTAAAGTAATCTCGTCAAGGAGGGCGTTCTCAAGTTGCGAGAGCGGGCCAATGCCGAATTTTTCAATCATTTCCCTCACCATCTCCGCCGCCTTTATAACCGTGATACCATCCATCATCAGGTTGAGGTTGATCTTCTGTGGTCCTAAAGCAGTCAAACTAGCCGAAGAATATGGCACACCATCTGCGTTTCTAAAATTGACCCCATATTGATACCTATAAACACTCGGCACAATATGTTTGGCTTCGGACGGATTCGCGGCATGTCGCTCACGTCGCCGCCAACTACGGTAAGTGGAACGGTGAATAGTATCGTGGGCAAAACTCCTCATAAACTCATAGACCGCCAGCCGCTTATCACTCACGATCTGGGCATTTACAAGCCCAACGTAAGCAGCATCAAAAAAATATTGATACCCAAGACTGATCTTGGAGTGAAAGCCCCCGATCTCGCCGCCTTCGTAAATCTCGGACACATAAAATCTCGTTGGATCAAAGATTGTGAGCTGTGAGGAATACCCCGGCAACAATTCCTTGAAAAAATCCAGACACCGAACCAAGAAGTCGCGATCCAGACTTGAAGTGTTTATAGGGCTAGATACGATCTCGGCTACTCTCACAGCATCTTTATATATACACATCTCCCTCGGGGAAACTGACCGAACACTCTTCGAGTATTGTTTTATGAACCCAATGTCTTCTTCGCTACCTTGGTAGTATTCATGAATATTTTCCATAATCTGACCTCGGCCTTGGTTCTGGCCCCATTTCTGGTTTTTCTCTTGAGTTTGCCCCTGGCTCTGGCGCGGCAACCACTCACTACTTTTTGGCCGCCTAGCTAGGTATTCTAAGAGCCGAAGCTTGGTCGCGGGCGAAATTTTTACACTTGCAGGCTTCTTGTTCGCTCTTTGTCCTCCAGACAAAGCATTTCCCAACTCTTCTTCTCCCACCAGCACCACTTTTTCTATCTCAAAACTACTCCATTTCATCCGCCCCTTGTTTGATCGCTGTTCCGATCGCTCACTACCTATTCCCCCAACAATACTCTCCAAGACATCTGCACCCACACACGCCGCAAAAACATAGATCGTGTCTTTTTTGTACTCACCATCATTTATATATTCTCCAAAGAACTCCAGTTCTTCTTCATTGAGATCGATCCCAAGCTCCTCTTTTATCTCTCGAAGTGCGCCGATGGCCGGTTCCTCATCTCGATGCAAACCCCCGCCAGGCAAATACCACAGCGGATCATAAGAATGTTTGACCAAAAGAAACCTCTCACGGAGCCCCGTTTCGGCACTTAACGCTCTGTCAGAATAAAGAATGACCCTGACTCCGCGAGTAGTGGGCCGAAAGATAAACCAGTAAAGTCGCCGGAGGGTTTGAATGATGATGGCTGGCAGATTTTGTATTTTCATAACTCCACAATACAGATCGGTAATAAAGAATTGTTTAATAGAAAATAAATTTCGTTAAAAATCCTACTCTGTGAAACCTCACGCACCCTTGACTTTCCTAGGAAATAGATATAATTCAGCGAGAACGGAGTAAAAAAACTCAACCGAAAGGAAGAAACTTGGTCATTGCGAAGAGTATCCGACAAGACATGGTGGCTTCGATGAAACTGCTACAGGCAGTTCTCGCTGACCGAACCATAGAACAGACTATCGCCGCGGCATCTTTTGCCATAGAGACGTGCCTTGAAGGAGGAAAAAGGGTTTTTATCTGCGGTAATGGCGGGAGCGCCGCAGATGCCCAGCATGCAGCTGCAGAACTTGCTGGTAGATTCTTGCGGGACAGACCAGCTCTTGATGTAGAGGCTTTGGGAACAAACTTCTCGACGACCACAGCAATTGCAAATGACTACGATTTTGATGAAATCTTTTCAAGACCATTGTCAGCAAAAGGAAGAGCTTGCGATATTCTCATCGCGATCTCGACCTCTGGGAATTCAAGGAATGTGATCAGAGCACTCGAAATGGCCAGGACAAAAGAAATGCTAACGATTGGTCTAACGGGAGCATCAGGTGGCAAGATGGCAAAGAGAAGCCTCTGCGATCACCTAATCCGTGTGCCATCAAATGAAACTCCGCGCATCCAAGAGATGCATATCCTGATTTTCCACGCTGTCTGCAGAGCTTTGGAGAATCGACTCTTCCCGGTCAAAACCCCTCAAAAATGATGGTGTTGTAGATTAGATAGAGACGAACATGATTGCCCCCGCTAAATCGCGGGGTTTTTCTTTCCACAATCTATATTTCTTTTGAAAAATTTGGGCGTATAATTATCTCTAATGAAGAGAAAACATCGAGTGTATGTAGCCTGTAGTCTTACTCATGCACCGGAGGAATTTAAACAATTTGTAGAAACGGTTAAACAAGAGCTTCGCTCGTTTTGTGACGTTCTCTGTTTTAAGGACGCAGACCAGACAAATTTTGCTGAAATCTATGATCACTGTATCGCAAGATGTGTAGGAACAAGTGACCTTGTTGTTGCCATCTGCGACCTACCCGCGATCGGTCTCGGTATGGAGATCGCCACACAGATCGAGGGGCGACAACAGCCATGCTTGATGCTTGCCGCAGAAGGTTCGCAGGTAACCGATATCATCATCGAAATTCCACGGCCAAATTGTTTCTTTCTAAGATACCGCCCTGGCGACGTAGGACACATCGTGCAAATCGTCCAGGATAAACTTTCTAAAATCCCTATCGAAACTGATCCAGAATACGTCACCTACCCAACATCGATACAAGTTTGAAGTGAGTTTGGAATTTACTGATCGCACAAAAATATAGCGGGAGTACTCGATTGTATTTGAGAGTATGATGCAAGAGTATTGAGACTATACGAAGCACTTGACTTTACTGATGATTTGTCCTATTATGTAAAAAGACTGTACCGAACCAGACACACGACCCGGACAGACACAAACCCCTCACACAAAGGAATGTAATATGAGATTGTTGGACGGACTCTACAAGTGGAGCGACGAGAATCGTGGCAAGACCCACCAGAGATTTGTTATCGGGATGTTGCTTTTCGGAATGCCGATACTCATTACGCCCATCGGCCTATCCATCGGTCTCCTCACGGGCAACAAGTTCGTTCACCCATGGGGCGTGGTCTGGACCATCCTCTGCACTGCAGTGGCGCTCATGATCTCATTCTTCTGGTTTGCTTTCTTCCAGATTTCCTTCAAGAAGTTCATGGTGGACGAATTCCACACAGGCAGGGAGTTTGACGCACAATACCAACGTCTGCGTTAACCCCCCCTCGACGACAGCTGCCCAATTACCCCCAGCCACTTGGTTGGGGGTATTACTTTTTATAAATCATGTTAAAATATCTCCAGAGGTCGATAAGTAACTGACTAATTTTTTATACAAACAACATGAGTGAAAAGGATTGTTCGTGTGCACACCATAGTATTATTCCAATACTCACTATTCTTTTTGCCATCAGCTTTCTCCTAGACCACCAAGGATTCCTTTCTTCAGATTCAGTCAATGTTATATGGCCGATTCTTGTGGGAATCGCTGGTATTGTTAAGCTTCGAGAAGACAAGTGTGGTTGCTGCTAGACAGTAGAAACAAAGAAGCGCCGAAGGTCTGGCGCTTTTTTGTTTGCAAAGTTTCAGTAGAATATAAGAAAAATGAGTGACATCAAATGGGATTTCTATCTTAAAGGTCACGAGACGTGGGAGGCAATGCTCGAAGCCATAAAAACAGCCGAGGAATCGGTAGATTTTGAGCAGTATGTTTTTTCAGATGACCTCATAAGTCGACGCTTTGTCGACGCACTAAGAGAACGCCAGAAAGCGGGCGTAAAGGTAAGAATACTCTGCGATACTGTGGGCGGTTGGAATCTTTTTACTTCTTCCCTACCCCGAGACATGAAGAAAGACGATGTTGAGATTCGTTTCTTCAACGTAGTCAGCCCTTGGAGGATCGGGAATTTTTTCTCGTGGTTTTTCAGGGACCACAGAAAGATTTTAATTATCGACAAAAAAATCGGTTTTACGGGAGGCATCGGAATCCGAGATGATATGTCCTCTTGGCGTGACACAAACGTAAAAGTTACTGGGCCAATCGTCTTGGAAATGAGCCGTGCCTTCAACGAACTCTGGGTTCAGTCGATAGACAAAGGCCTCATCTCTCGCTTAAAAAAGGCTCGTGGTTATGCACAAGGTTTCCACTTCGTCACGAACGCCCCGTATTGGAGAAAAAGATTTCTTTATCATAGCCTGGTCGAGGCCATCCGAAGCTCGCAGAGATACGTCTATCTCACTACCCCATACCTTGTTTTAGACAATCGTCTAACGAGAATAACTCGTCTCGCCGTGAGACGAGGAGTTGACGTCAGGATTGTGGTTCCAAAACAGTCAAACATGCCCTTTGTAGAGAGGGCGTCGCAGGCATATTTCGAGAAGCTACTTTCATCGGGCATCAGAATTTTCCAGTACCATCACGGCTTCCTCCACGCAAAGACCGCCGTGATCGACGACGAATGGGCAACTGTCGGGAGTTTCAATCTTGATAGTCTGAGCTTCTTGTACAACTACGAAGCAAATATTGTGAGCACAGAAAGTGATTTTATCAGTGAAGTTAAAAAACATTTTGCAGTAGACTTGTCTCATTCCAGAGAAGTTTCACTCGAAGAGTGGAAAAAACGTTCCCCAATCCGAAAATTTAGGGAGAAACTCGTCTTGCCGCTGACAAGATTCCTATAAAGAATATGCTTGAAAAGCACAGCAAAGGATGATATATTGAGCCGACCGTTACTAGGAAATATTAAAAGTAAGCAAACCTTTCGCGTTGTCTATAAAAGTTAGAATAAACCACCAGATTCAAGCGCCCGAGTTACGCGTTATCGGCGACGATGGCACAAATTATGGCCTATTATCGCTAAAAGACGCCCTGGCTAAGGCTATCTCCCTCGGACTCGACCTTATAGAGATTTCCCCCCTTACCACTCCTCCGGTTGCAAAAATAATGGATTATGGTAAATTCCAGTACGACGCAAATAAGAAACAGAAAGTTTCGCGCGCACGGTCTCATACGGTTGAGACGAAAAGTATACAAATAAAGGTTGGCACTGGAGAACACGACCTCGATTTGAAAGCCAAAAAAGCTTCTGAATGGCTCAAAAAAGGAAACAGAGTAAAAGTTGATCTTTTCCTACCGGGGCGTACCAAATACATGGACCCGAAATTCCTGGAAGAACGCCTGGAGCGAGTACTCAAACTCATAACAGAAGAATACAAAGTATCAGAGGAGCCTAAAAAAGGGCCTAAAGGCCTTTCGACAGTGATCGAAAAGGCTTAATTTTCGGAAAATAAATAGACAATGAAAACAAATAAATCATTTTTAAAACGACTCAAAATAACCAAAACCGGTAAGGTTTTGGGCAGGAAAGCTGGTCAAGATCATTTCAACGCCAAAGAAGGCGGCAGAAAACAGATGGCAAAAAACAGGACCAGTGAGTTTGTAATGAATAACAAAACAAAGAGTAGATATCTGATCAATTCATAACATGACACGAGTAAAAAAAGGGGTAAATGCCTTAAAAACAAGGAAAAACGTTTTACGTAAAGCCAAAGGATTTCGATTTGGCCGAAGTTCTAAAGAGAAACAGGCTTATGAAGCACTGATGCACGCTGGTGCGTACTCATTTGCACATAGGCGCGATAAAAAAGGCGACTTTCGCCGCCTTTGGAACGTGCGCTTAAATGCCGCCTTGAGAGATCATGGTTTTTCATATAGTAAATTCATCGGCGCCCTAAAGAAAAAAAATATCACTCTTAACAGAAAAATGCTCTCGGAGATTGCCGCTCAAAATCCAGATCTCTTTAAGAGAATTGTAGAAAAAGCTAGGTAACAAAAAACCCCGTCACCTGACGGAGTGTGAATGATAGAAACGATTTTCGGTCAGCCAACAGAGACGAGAAAGATACAGACTGACGAATCCCTTGTCCCCTAGGCCAATCTAAAGCGCGTCTGTTCTTATGGATTCGTGACGATACCCCCTCGGAGGTAGAGGCTTCACTGCGCGACCGGGCGGAGAGACCGAGGTCGCTAGCGAATCCGAAACACCCCTTGCCTTTTCTGTTACCGGATATCCCACAGCCGACCTGATTTCCCAATCATCCCTGCAAAACAATCTGAACACCCCAGGCTCATTTGGACTAAGGGAGTCGAGATTGAGAGCGTCGATGTTCCAACCGACATTCTCCCAAAACACAAGGATAAGCCGAGGTGCCCCGCTCGAATCTGGGGACAGGAAGGCATTTCGAATCGCGTTGTTCTCAAGTCGCCCAGCTTCCCCACTTCCCTGATCCGCCATTAGCCGCCTGATCTCGGTCAGAGATATGAAGTCGAGCCCCGAAAATGCATCTAAGCCACACTGGCGAATGCTTGAGATAAGCAAGCTGCTTGCCACCACAGCAGAACAAAGATGTACTTCACCATCCGAGACTGTCCCGAGAACCCCTTCTCCTTCACCAAACCACGAAGCAAGACCGCTCCCAACAGAGTTAATCATCGGCTTTGCTTCGGCGTTGGTATTCGGTACGAGAGCAGGCCCCGAAAGAAACTCCGCTCTCACACCAGAGAGGGTGAACCTGTCTACAGACGGCTGCATCCCGATGATGATCCTAAGAAGGCTGGAACGGCTATTCCCTGGGTCTGTTTGGAGGTTCTCGGCCCGAAGAAGTCTGTTGAGTCTGAAACGCCAATGCACACCACAACTGCCTGCACCTCGCAGAAGGTCGGATGTGATGGGGCCATCCAAAAACGTGAGGATTCTCTCCATGGCACCTGGATTGCCTCTGACATTTTCCGGCATTGGGGTTCCTTCCATAAAAGCCGAATGTGGAACCAGTCACGCTGACCGGGTTCTCAAAGAGCAAATTCTGGGTAAAACATTATCATGCGCTATGAATAAAGTCAACATGTCCGTAATGGTTCAACACTAATTCAATGCTCCGGAACCACTCCCCAAACAAAACGGATGCTTATCAAAAATCTATTTTGTATTCTGTTCCCCTTTCTGGATAAATCGCATCTACATCCAAGTAGTCTCGCAGTCTTTGGGTAAGAAAAAGTGACGACTTCGGCTCTCCCATAACCACAAAAACTTTTTTCAATGAATCTCTGGTATTTTCGACAAATTTCATAAGTCCATTTGAATCCGCATGTGCGGAATATCCACTGATTGTCTCGACGTGCGCCCGAACATCTATCTTTTTACCATTTATGACAACCTCCTTCGCCCCTTCTTCCAGTCGCCTGCCGAGAGATCCAGCCACTTGGTAACCTGTAAGTAGAAGTGTGTTCTCCGGGCCCGGTAGATAGTTCATTTCGTGGTGCAATATTCTTCCACCCGTAGACATGCCCGCACTTGCGACAATTATCTTTGGATTTGGAGTTTTCTCTATTGCATATGAATTTTCTGCTGCAAAAACAGTCTTTAGTTTTGGAAAATTAAAGATATCGTCACCTTCCTTTATCTCATCTTGTACCGCTTGGTTGAAGTACTTGGACGATCTTTTATAAATCTCGGTAAGCTTGATCGAAAGTGGTGAATCCAAAAAAACAGGAACGGACGGGACCTTCCCTTCCTCTATGAGATTGTTTAGTTCGTAGAGAACTATCTGGGTACGGTCAAGCGAAAAAGCCGCGATCAGTAACACCCCTTTTTTCTCCACAGCTAGACGAACTATTCTCGCCAGACGTCTGTCTCTCTCGGATTTTTCTTCATGATTTCTGTCTCCATAGACGCTATCCATAACTAGATAGTCGACACCAGTCGGCAAATCAAAGTTTTTTAGAATCGGAGAGGGAGAATTGCCCAAATCACCCGTAAACAAAACGTTTTTCCCCCCACTCGAAAGTCTAACCATGCTCGACCCCAAGATGTGCCCAGCGTCCAGAAACTCCGCTGAAATTTGCGGCGCACACTCAAACTTTTCATAATAAGCAACTTCTTTCCACAGAGCCAAAGCTTGTTCGACGTGAGTTTTTTCATAGAGAGGTTCAGCTCTCGAAAGCTTCAGGGCATCCTCGAACATTATTGCAGCCGTAGCTTTGGTCTCCGCTGTAGAGTAAATAACCCCCCGGAAACCTTCTTTGATAAGTTTCGGAATCGTACCGATATGGTCTATATGAGAATGTGTGACAAATAAAATATCGACTGATGATGGCTCGTAGGGGAAAAGTTTTTGATTGTCATTACTAACTTTTTGGCTATACATTTCGCCCTGTAGCAGGCCGCAATCGACAAGGATGGTTTTGCCCTTTGTCTTCAGCATAAAGTTCGCACCCGTTACAGTACCTACCCCGCCCCAGAAAATTAAGGTAGATTTTTGCTCTGCTTTCTCTGTTTCCTCCGTCATATTTATTAAATGATAGCTATTTTTAAAGAAAAATTAAAACACCCGCAGAGTGGGTGGCTTAATAAGGATCACTTCGCGGTATTGCCCTAGTGAAAAAGACTAGGTGGGTGCCCGCACATGCACCGATCAGAACGCAATGCGCTCATCCTGGTACACGGATTTGAGCTCCCTTAAAATTGCTTTAATCTAGATAATACCCGAAGCAATCCTACTTTGATTATAGACCTCGTGTTTTCTAATGCAACAAAAAATTACCACTCTGACACGGTTTGTGAAAAAGTGAATTAGAGACCCCTCGCGACCTCCCCCTCTTCTTATTAAATTATTTCTTACTCAAAAATTCCGTCCAAATTCACATCGTATAGGATTTGTTCCTGCACGACTTTATAGTTCATTAGTTCTTCTTTTTTAAACCAATGGTTTATCTCATCGTTTGCTTCCTTCGGAGAACCAGAGGCGTGAACTAGATTCCTAACCGCGCGGCCGTCGGAGTCTGACATCTCGTATGAGTCCAAGACAAAATCTCCACGAATGGTACCAATATCCGTAGAAAGTGGCTCTGTTCCTCCTGTTATTTTCCTGACTATAGCCACGGCATGGGCACCTTCCCAGACCATGAACACAACTGGACCACTCGTCATATATTTTTTCAGAGTCCCCAGGACAATTGCAGTTATCTCGAGAGGATCATCGGAAGGAGGTTTTTGACCCTTCTCCTTGGCCGCTTTTATGCGTTTCTCGCCAGTGATACGCCGCCACTCGGGATCGAGGGTATAGTGCTGTTCTATCATTTCGGCTGAAGGTACGCCCATCTTGAGCCCAACAAGCTTCAGACCGGCTCTTTCATATCGACTTATAATCTCGCCAATAAGAGAACGCTGAACTCCATCTGGTTTAATAATTACTAACGTCCTTTCTTTTTTAAAATGTTCCGCCATAGAAGAATAAGTATAAACTATTTTGCTGTTAAAATCTTGGGGCCTTTTTCTGTAATCGCAATTGTATGCTCGAAATGGGCACTCCTCTTGCCGTCACGAGTACGGACAGTATATCCATCTTTATCGAAAACGACTTTGCTCGAACCTTCTGTAAGCATCGGCTCGATAGCGATCACCATACCAGGTTTGAGTACTTCTCCTTCTCCGGCATTTCCTGTATTTGGCACGTATGGATCTTCGTGAACTTTGTAGCCAACACCATGACCAGCAAGCCCTTCGGCCAAGCCGAAGCCGAGCGGCTTCACGAACTGCTCGATTGCAAAACCAATATCACCGACGGTATTGCCAGCTCGCGCCGCTTTTATACCAATATCAAGAGCTTTTTTTGTGGCCGCCACGAGCTTCTTCGCCTGGCCATCACCACCACCCACGATCACTGTTATAGCGGAGTCGGTAATGAGGTTCTTGTGGATGAGGCCCATGTCTATCGCGACGACATCTCCTTCCTTAAGAATCTTCTCTTCAGTCGGAATACCATGAACAACCTCATCGTTGATAGAGACACAGATGCTTGCTGGGTAAGATTTGTGTACTCCTTCTGGTCGATAACCCAAAAAAGCGGGTGTATCGCCACCCTCATTAGCAAGTTTTTCGGCCAAAAGGTCGAGGTCTTTGGCATTGACACCTGGGGCTACAGCCTCTGCCAGAGTTTTTAAAATAAAGGCCAACCTCCTCCCTCCATCACGGAGAGCCTTTATTTCTTGAGGTTTTTTTATGGTGATCATGGCTTTGAATTTGTCGAAAGCCACTGCACTCTACCCGAAAACTTTGATCTTTTCAATGATGCTCGAAAAAACTTCAGGAATAGTTTTTTCACCGTCTATATCCATAAAATTGTGATTTGAGTTGTTTCTAAAATACTCGACTACTGGGGGAACGTCGCGGTCGAACCAGTCTAGTCGCTTAGATATTTTTTCGGCGTCCGCGTCATCACTGCGGCCACGGGCGAGGAGTCTTTTTTGGGCTGACTCACGACTGATATCGAGAAAAATTATGTTTGCTTTACGCTTATAAAAATTGAGGGCGGCATCGAAAGCCTCCGCTTCAGTAATCGATCGGCAGGCTCCATCAACAAGCAAATGTTCTTCTCCCGTTAGGTCCTTGATAAAAGCCCCGGACCAAATCCATATAGCTACAAATGAGGGCTGACGATCCCCTCTGATATTGGCTTCTTTGGCGAGTTTGCTTGAGTAAGATCCACCCTTGAGAAAACTCCTGACATGATCCCCGACCTCAAAGTAGTACACCGGTCGGTTGGCGTTATCTTTTCTTAGATATTCCTCTAACAACTTCGACTGTGTTCCCTTCCCACAGCCAGACCGGCCGAGAAGTAGAAATGTTTGAGGAGGCATGAGGATAGTATATCGCAGGAGAAAATAAATTTCACTTCCCTGGGGTTCCCGAATACAATACCTCGCCTCGCACGGATATTTTTTTGCTAAAAAATTTCTCGTGCTCGCGCCGTCGCGCTCGCAAGGCTTCGTCGAGGTATCGTATTCGGGAACCACTAGTACTCCCTGATAGAAACTTGAGCGTCTACTTTCTTGATGAGATCGATAACAACTGAAACGACGATGAGAAGAGCCGTACCACCGATCGCGAATGTGGTGATGCCAGTAATTGATCGTATAGCAAGAGGAAGAACGGCGATTATGCCGAGGAATATAGCGCCCACTAGAGTCAGACGAGTAAGAATACGAGCGATGTGTTCGGAGGTTGATTGGCCTGGGCGTACGCCTGGAATAAACGCACCGCTTTTCTGGAGATTTGTGGCAATAGTGTCTGGATCGAAGGTAACAGCTGTGTAGAAGTATGTGAAGACGAAGACAAGGAGGAAGTAGAGACCTGCATAAATCCAACCGTTTGCAAGCCAGGACAAAACTGTCTGGGAAACATTTTTGACAATCTCGTTGTCTACAGCGGCAAGAAAGTTGAAGATCATTTGAGGAAAAAGTAAAATCGACAATGCAAAAATGATCGGAATGACGCCGGCTTGATTGATCCTAAGTGGCAAGTAAGTAGAGATACCACCATAAACCTTCATTCCTCGAACTCGCTTGGCGTACGTTATCGGGATTGGTCGTTCGGCTTCGGTAATAATAACTACACCCAAGATAACGAGGATGGTACCGACCAAAAGCGCTAGATAGATAGGAATTTGAGAAATATCAAAGACAAACTGGAATCGAGCGATGCTTATAGGCAACTGGGCTACGATACCAGCGAAAATGATGAGGGAAACGCCGTTACCAATGCCAAACTCGGTAATCAGTTCTCCGATCCACATGAGGAGGATGGAGCCGGCGGTAATCACGAGGATATTGACGGCAAAGTCAAAAAGCCCGAAATGAGAAATAATCCCCTGACCTTTGAGTATAGAAAGGAATCCATATGCCTGGACTATAGCAAGCGGCACAGTAAGGAGACGAGAGTACTGGGCAAATTTCTTTCGCCCTGCTTCCCCTTCCTCCTGGTAGAGGGCCTTCAGTCGTGGCGACATGATAGTAAGAAGCTGCATGATAATAGAAGCCGTAATGTATGGGCCAACACCAAGCATCACGATAGACAGATTCGAAAGCCCTCCTCCAGAAAATATGTTCAGAAGACCGATAAACTCATTGCTCGCAAGGAAGCTCTGAAGTCTCACAGGATCGACACCTGGTGTGGGGATTATGGCCAATATACGAAAAAGGACTAGAGCTCCAAGGGTAAAAAAGATTCGCTTTCTTAAAATGCGGTCGTGAAAGATTAGACTGAATTTTGCTATGGCTGTTTTCATTAGACTATTTTACCACCAACTTTCTCTATTTTTTCTTTAGCTTTTACTGACACAAGACAGTCTTTTACCATAACTTTCTTTGAAATGTCCCCGTCAGAAAGAATCTTCACTCGTGGTGGTAGGCCACCGACTTGCCTTATCAGTCCCTTTTTGAGAAGTGTGGTCGGAGAAACTGTTTCATCGGCAGCAAAAGCAGCTTCGACCATAGCTAGATGGATGATTTCTGGCTTGTTTGAAATACTTTTGAAGCTGTAACCTCGCAGCTTCGGGAGCTTCTTGATGATATCGCGGATTTCTGGTCGGGCCTTGTGACCAGCTCGGGCGAGTTGACCCTTAGTACCTCGGCCAGAAGTCTTGCCTCGCTTACCGCCACGGCCCACCTGGCGCGATTTCTTATTGGCTGTCTTTCTTTTAAGATTGTTGATTTGCATGTTGGTCTATTTGGTTTCTGAAAGACTTATTTCCTCGGCATTTTCTCCACCTGCTTCTGTTGAAGTTTTAGCCTCCACCGGTGTGGCCACAACGGCAGGAGCAACCTTTGTTTTTGGTAATTTTCGTAATGCTTCTATAGCAACTCTGGCATTATTGATCTTATTTTTACTTCCAGAACGAATTTTTGCGCTAACATCTTTTATACCAGCAAGTTCCAACACCGTTCTTACAGAGGAGCCGGCAATGATTCCGCGATCTCGAGCTGGCATTATGACTACGCGAGAAGCTGAATATTTTGCCTCTATTTCGTGAGCAATGGAGGCATTTTTCGTCAAATGAACGGTAATCATGTTTTTCTTGGCATCTCTCAAAGCCTTCTCTATGGCAAGCGAAGTGTCGCCCGCTTTCCCCAGCCCAACACCCACAGATCCCTTTCTATTCCCCGCCACCATAGCCACGCTGAAGCTGAAACGGCGTCCACCAGTAACCACTCGAGTCACTCTCCTGATGCTGATTATTTTCTGATCAAACTCCGGTCTCACCTTGCTTTCACGACGTGTAGTTTTCCTAACATTCTTTTTGAATTCTCGTGGGGCTTTTTTATCTGTCCTAGCATCAACCGATACTGGTACAGGAATTTGAGCAGATGCTTCTGCAACTGTTTTTATCTCTGTATCCATTTGGGCTGTTTCCTTTTCCATATTTGTGTAGATTAAAACTTAAGACCTCCTTCTCTAGCACCTTCTGCTACAGCCTTTACTTTACCTGTGTAGACATAACCACCAC
This sequence comes from uncultured Candidatus Saccharibacteria bacterium, assembly GCA_964428845.1. Taxonomy (GTDB): domain Bacteria; phylum Patescibacteriota; class Minisyncoccia; order Phycocordibacterales; family DATGWK01; genus CAYRZH01. Next base: position 48,762 of record CAYRZH010000001.1, read on the forward strand.
GATCAAAAACGACACTTTGGATGCCACCCGCTTTGGCTTTCTCGGCCACCTGTTTACCAACCTCTTTTGCTTTTATAAGGGCAGTGTCCCCTTTGGCTTCAGTGGTTGAGGCAGAAAGAATAGTTTTGCCAGCTTCGTCGTCGATGAGTTGGGCATAGACGCGAGTATTGGACTTGAAAACGGAAAGTCTTGGGCGCTCCGGTGTGCCGAAAATCTTCGACCTTATTCGAGTTCGCCTTCTTTCTCTTTTTTCCTTTTTTTCTTGGCTTCTTTTCATAATCGAAATTGATAGCGGGCAAATCCTGCTTTATTAGGCAGCTTTCTTACCTTGTTTGCGTCTTATTACCTCACCGACATACATGATGCCCTTGCCCTTATACGGTTCTGGTTTCTTGAGGGCTCTGACATTTGCTACGAACTGCCCAACTTTTTCTTTGTCTATCCCAGAAACAGTAATTATATTTTTTTCTATAACGACCTTGAGATCTTTTGGGATAAGGACAGTTACCTGGTGTGAGAATCCTAGGTTCATAACAATCTTGTCAGCCTTAACTTCCGCTTTAAAACCGATGCCTTCGATAAGAAGTTTTTTCTCGTATGGCTTATTTACCCCCGAGACCATGTTTACGATATGTGAGGTAGTCGTCCCCCACAGAGCGGCCTCGTCTGATGCTGATTTTTCGGGAGCCGCGGTGACCATCCCATCGGAAACTTTAATAGATATGTCTCCTTTAAACTCTCGTGACAAAGAACCGAGAGGCCCAGTGACAGTAAGAGTATTGCCATCGATCTTGGCCGACGTCTTTTCCGGAAGCTTTATTTCTTTTTTGCCGATTCTTGACATTTTATTACCAAATTCTAAATAGAATCTCTCCCCCGACGTTTTCTTTTTTGGCATCCTTATCAACCAAAACCCCTTTGGAGGTTGTAAGAACTGCTACCCCAAAGCCCTGGCGAAAAGGCCTGATGTCTTTGGATTTCCCGTAGATTCGGCGGGATAGCTTCGACACTCTCTCTACACCCTTGATCTTCGGTTCGCTACCGCTATATGCGAGTTCAACTTCCATAGATTTCGCGACTTTTTTCCCTTTCTTTGAAAATGATTTTATGTAGCCAGCCTTTTCTAGAGTTTTGGCTATAGAAGCATTCATATTTGAAAAAGGCACGGTGATGGACTTTTTACCAGAGTCACCAGCATTTTTGAGCATTATTATAAAGTTTGCGATGGAGTCCATTTTAGAAATTACCAAGAAGATTTCTTAACGCCCGGAATCTTGCCTTCATTTGCAAGTTCCCTGAAGCAAATTCGGCAGAGATCGAATTCTCTCATATAGCTACGTTTACGGCCACATTTAAAGCATCTTCGCACTGTTCTTGTGCTGAATTTTGGTTGTTTTCTTGCGCGTGCTTTTGTAGATGATTTGGCCATTTAACAAAAAAGCTCTAAGAAGCTTGGGCCTCATACTAGCAAAAAACGCCTTGTAAAGTCAAACAAAATAGAAAATAGAGCCCTTTGGACATGTATCTCGTATTTTAATAAAAAAAGAACGCCCTCGTAAGAAAAAGCGTTCGTGATAGCTATCAGGATCTCTACTGGCCGCCGACTACAGATCCAGGAGACTCCTTAGAGGGGGCGCAGACTCAATTATTCTTTCTCAATTAGCCTTTGCACAGCTCCAAGCGCGCACACCCACCCAATCATTATGACTCGAAGAAAAGCAACAAACGCGAGGAGCAGCCAGCAAATTAACAGAAGTGCCTCTTTAAAAGGCCGTTCTGTGCCAAAAGCCCGAGAGAGGTCGGGAAACCTCGGCACACCAAAGGTGATACACCAATTCACGAAGTCCATGAAACTCGCGTCCGCTGGCAACGACTCCCTGTACGCCGACAGGAGGAGTATCCCGAGCACGGATCCACAAATGAAAACATTGGACCCGATGCGGAACGTCCGTACGGCTTTGGTCTCATTTTCGATATAAACGCGGATGTTCTCAACGGTCGCCACAACAAGTCTCCTTTCGTTCGATGTGAAATCCGGCTGATGTTTATTTTTCAGATTGCCGCACGACAATCTAGATCCAGACACATTGTATAACACAAAAAGCAAAGGTCAAGTGTCTTATAGGCCCGACATTCTTAAGAAGAATTACTATTTAGTAGCGGGTGAGGTATCTTCCTTCTTCTTTTTCTTAGCCTTTTTTGCTTTTGCCTTTGGAGATTCGCTCTCTTCTTTTTTCTTAAAAGGAAATCCTAAGTGTTCAAGAAAAGCTTTTGCCTCTTCCTTAGTTTTCGCCGTAGTCACGACAGTTATGCCTAGACCAAAGACATCTTTTAGGTCTTCATCTGAAGTCTCTGGGAAGATCGTATGTTCTCTCACGCCGATAGTGTAATTGCCCATAGCATCTATGGCTCGTAGCGGAAGACCTCGGAAGTCCTTGGTTCGTGGCAGAGCAATATTCAAAAGACGGTCGAGAAAATCAAACATCCTGGCGCCACGGAGAGTGGCTTGAAAGCCGACCGGATCACCTTGCCTTACTTTAAAAGCTGCGATAGAAATCTTGGCACCCTTTTTTGAAGGTTTCTGACCAACAATCTTTGTAAGGCGATTCTCAACGATATCAATCTTCTTCTTGTCCTTGAAAGAGCCGACACCTGCGCCCACGACAACCTTCACAAGCTTGGGTGCTTGCATTTTATTTTTGTAATGAAAAGAGTCTTTGAGCTTTTCGAAAGAAGTATTGTTTTGTGTTCTTGAGGAAATCATTTTATTGAAGTTTTAGAAATCTAGGGTCGGGAATTAAGAAAGGCTAGTTTTGCTTTTTACACTTACTCGAGTACGCCCCTCCCCATCTCGCTTGATAGATATCCTTGATGGTTTTTTGGTTTGGGGATCAACGATCATTACATTTGAAACGTGGACTGGCATAGTTTTGTCTATGATCTGACCTTTAGTTCCAGCCTTGGTCGGGCGCTTGTGGGCCTTGATGACATTCACCCCCTCTACGATTACCCTATCCAGACGCGGCATAGCCCGAAGAACTTTTCCGCTCTTCCCCTTGTCTTTTCCAGAAACCACTATTACATTGTCGCCTTTCTTTATTTTCATAATAGTTTTATACAACCTCGGGCGAGCGGGAAATTATTGTTTGGAAACCTCTTTCCCCTATTTCACGAGGGATAGGTCCGAAGATTCTTCCAGCAATTGGCTCATTTTTGTCTTTCTCCACTATCACCACAGCATTCTCATCGAAACGTATGTATGATCCGTCCTTTCTGCGAAATGGCGCTCTCTGGCGTACCACCACCGCACGGAGAACGTCTTTCTTCTTTATCACTTTTCGAGGAGCAGCTTTTTGTACAGAAAGCACTACGAGATCACCGATCCGAGCGTATCTTTTTTTTGAGCTTCCGAGCACTTTGAAAATTCGCCCGATTTGGCCACCTGAATTGTCAGCTATTTTTACTATTGAGCGTGGTTGTATCATGCGATTACTTTAAATCTTTTGTCACGAGAAACTGGGGCGGTTTCCTCTATGGTAGCCGTTTCGCCAACCTTTTTGGTATTGCCAGGGTTATGAGCTTTAAATCTTTTGGTTTTAACCTGGTACTTTCCATACTTTGGGTGTTTGGCATATCGCTCGACCAAGACAACTACTGTATCTTTCATTTTGTCAGATACGACTACTCCCACAAGAGTTTTCTTGGTGTGTCGAGGACTATTATTTTTTACTGGATTTTCCATGAAAATTTTTATTGCTTAGCAAGAGGTCTTTATGTCGTCTTGCGATTGTATTCTGTAAGAATCCTTGCGATGTCTTTTTTTATATTATTCCCCTCTTTGACATTCCTGACCTTGCTACCCGCAACACCAAAGCGAAAACTTTTGAGCGCGGCCTGTTTTTCATGCAATAATGCAGTCAGTTCTTTTTTATCTTTGTTTTTAATGTCATTCATGTTTTTCGTCCGAGATAGACTATCATTATTCTTCTCGAGAAACAAACCTAGATTTTACGGGCAGTTTGGTACCGGCCTTTCGGATTGCTTCTTTTGCCGTCGGTAAGTCCACTCCATCGATTTCAAAGACAATTCTACCCGGCAGGACTGGCACCTGGTAACCCTGCGGATCGCCTTTTCCTTTACCAAGTTTCACTTCGGCAGGTTTTGCCGTAAAAGGCATGTCAGGAAATACTCTTATCCAGACGCGACCTGTCTTGCCAAGGGAGCGAGCTAGAACTTTTCTGGCAGCCTCGAGCTGATTGGAACGAATCCGAGCATAAGAAGTAGCCTTAAGACCATAAGAACCAAAAGAAAGATAAGTGCCACGCGAAGCAACCCCAACCTTTTTCGGATTTTTCCTGAAAGTGTGCCACTTTCGATATTTAACTTTTTTTGGCAATAACATATATTTAAATTTATTACTGTCTACCCGCCACTTTCTGTTCTGAAGCAAAAATATCTCCTCTGTAGATCCAAACTTTTATACCTATCCTGCCATATGTCATGCGAGCTTCGTGACGGGCAAAATCTATATCCGCGCGTAGAGTTTGGAGAGGTACTCTACCTTTCTTCTGCTTTTCGACACGGGCCATTTCGGCACCACCAAGCCGGCCTGAAAGTTCAACCTTCACACCCTTCACTTCTCTGTTGGCCATGACCTTCTCGACTGCTTGCTTGGCCACTCGCCTAAAAGGCATTCTTTTCTCGAGACCTTCGGCGATCATCTGGGCTACGATTTGGGCATTTGCCTCCGGATAGCGGATCTCTTTGATATCTACCTTCAGCTCTTCTTTCGAAGAGATTCCCGCCTTTTTCATAGCTTTTTCCAGATCGGTTTTGAGCTTTATCGCACCTTCACCGCTCCGACCTATGATAAGTCCCGGGCGGGATGTCTCGATAATGATGCGAAGGGTTTTTTGACCTCGTTCGATCTCGATATTGCTTACATACATAGAACGAAGACGCCCTTCCAAAAACTTTCTTATGAGGATGTCACTTTTCAGGAACTTTTTATAGTTGCTCTTAGAAGCAAACCAGCGTGACTTCCAGTCGCGAATGATTCCTAATCGATGTGAATATGGGTGTACTACGTGAGACATGTGATTATTTTGTTTTTGTTGGATTTGTGACAACTTCAGGCTTAGCCGCAAGTGACACAAAGATACGACTGGTGCGTTTTTTTATCGGAAATGCACGCCCTCTCGACATCGGACGTCTACGAGCAAGAGTCGCTCCGGCGTTGACTGTTATCTCTTTTACTACGAGAGTATTCACATCTAACCCCGCGTTTTTTGCATTGGAAACAGCGGACTCGATGAGTTTCTTGATAGGAGCTGCTGCTTTTTTCTCTGCAAAGGCGAGGGAGTTTAGGGCAGCAGAAACAGGTTTACCGCGGACTAGACCAGCAAGAAGTCGTACTTTCCTAGGAGACTGTCTGTGATTATTGAGTTCGGCTTTTGCGTGGTCCATGATAGTTACTTTTTATTTGTATCACTTGCGGCAACTTTTGCGGAAGCGGCGGCAGCCATTTCAGACTCTTTTTTCTTCATCTCAAGCTCTTTCTGCATCTTACCTCCATGTTTTGTAAACTTGCGTGTTGGAGAAAATTCGCCGAGTCTATGGCCTACCATATCTTCTGTCACAAAGACCTCTAGATGCTCTCTGCCATTATGAACGCCAAAGGTGAAGCCAACCATTTCTGGAGCGATCTGGCTGTCACGAGCCCAAGTTCGAATAACCCCGGCATCGTTCGGTTTCTTCCCTGAAATCTTCTTCAGTAATTTTTCGTAGACGTAAGGTCCTTTTTTGAGAGATCGTGTCATAGAAACTAGTTACACTCACCTGTGACATCTAAAACAAAAACAGCTTTAAGCTGCGTGGTGACTATAATAACAGACAGGTCTAAATAGTCAACAAAACAAGCTTTTCCTTCATTTTATTGCTCTTTCTTCTTTTTTCCAACCCTACGACGAGAGACAATAAACATATTGGAGTATTTCTTTGGAGTCCTAGATTTCTGACCCTTTCCTGTCGGCTTACCCCACCGGCTTTTGGCTCGTCTAATACCTCGCCCCGATCTTCCTTCACCTCCACCATATGGATGGTCTACCGGGTTCATAGCAGAACCGCGAACCGTCGGGCGAATACCTAGCCACCTGTTTCTGCCCGCCTTTCCTATATTTACAAGCCTATTTTCTTCGTTTGAGACTTCTCCGATACTTGCCCAAGCTGTTTCTTGAACCTTCCTCACTTCGCTTGAAGGAAGCTTGAGATCAACGTAGCCAGCGTCACGAGCCACAACCTCGGCAAAGTTCCCGGCAGAACGGGCAAGCTTTGCCCCACCTCCAGTCTTGATCTCTACGTTATATACAAATGTTCCGACGATAATATTCTTGAGAGGAAGTCTGTTACCTGGGGCTATCGGAGCATTTTCTGCGGTTATAAGGGTCGTGCCGGGCTTTACTCCCTTTGGCAATAGGACATAACGCTTCTCGCCGTCCTTATAGAAAACCAAACCGATAAAACCTGAACGATTAGGATCGTACTCTATAGTCTTCACAACTCCTGGAACGCCCACTTTATCCATTCTAAAGTCCACATCGCGGAAGAGTCTTTTGTGACCACCACCTTTGTGGCGGGTAGTGATTCTCCCAAAGCGATTGCGACCGGCCGCTCGTCTATTGCCAAAAGTTAGAGATTTCTGTGGTTCGGAAGCAGTAAGCAACTTCCCGTAGGGAATAGTTGTCATGTGTCGGCGAGATGGTGAGCGGGGTTCGTATCTTTTCATGTTTTTATATTACTTCAATCTTATCTCCCTTCTTCAGGTAGATATAAGCTTTCTTGCCGCCTGACTGGACACCCCTTTTACCTCTAGAAAAAACGTTCTTTGAAGGTGTCTGAACTATAGCAACTTTTACGGGAGCGACTTTGTATTCATCAAGTATAGCTTTGCGGATTGTATCTTTATTCGCCTCTCTCGTGACCTCGAAGACGTAAACGTTCTGGGATTCGGCAAGCAAGCTAGCCTTTTCTGTAATTCTTGGTTTTTTTAGAACGGAAGATGCAAAATTTGTTGTGCTTCTGGCTGTACCTTTAGCTGTACCTTTAACAGTCTCCACTTTTGGAGCCGCTGTGTCTACAGTATTCTTCTTTTTACTAAATAGGGCCATTTTATTGGAGTTTGCCAGAAATTGCCTTCACAGACTCACCTGGGTTTAGAAACATAACATATTTATAATTCAAAACATCAACCGGGCTCATGTTTCTCGCCTCTTTTACTGAAATGTTGCCAATATTTTTAAAACTTTTCTCAATTGCTGCATGTTTGGTGTCGATGGCCACGTAGAGTGCATTTTGCTTTTTTGAAACAATTCTTTCAAAGCCTGGAATTGTGCCGAGTGATTTCACAATCTCCATAGCGTTTTTCGTCTTTGGCGTGTTGAGGCTAAAGTTGTCGACAAATAAGATCTCTCCATCTTTAAATTTCTTAGAAAGAATAGTGTAGAGGGCTTTGGCCTTCATCTTTTTATTGACCTTGCGATCGAAGTTCCTGTCGTTGCGTGGTCCATGTGCAACCCCACCACCGACCCAGATCGGTGAGCGAGTCGAGCCGTGTCGGGCGCGGCCGGTTCCCTTTTGCTGCCATGGCTTTTTGCCTCCACCGCGGACATCGCCACGAGTTTTCGTATGGGCGACCGGCTTTCTGGCTGCCGTATTCATCGAAGATATGACCTGATGGACAAGGTCGGCATTCCAAGGGAGATCAAAAATTCCTTCAGGCAAAACAACGTTGCCTGACTCTTTCCCTTTTTCATTGTATACGACAGTTTTCATTGTGATTGGAAGATTTTAAGATCTTTTACCCGCGGATTTCTACGAGAGTTCCACGCCTTCCTGGCACGGCTCCTGAAACAACTAAAATATTTTCTGCCGGTCGGACTTCAACCACTTTTAGATTTTTTACAGTGACACGTTCTCCTCCCATGCGACCGGCCATGCGCATTCCTTTTGGAACTTTGTTTCGAAGACCGCCACCGATGGAGCCCGGCTCGCGCTCGGAGTGTTTCTGCCCGTGGCTTCGAGGACCACCCTTGAAGCCGTGCCTTTTGACGACACCCTGGAAGCCCTTACCTTTCGAGATAGAAGAAACGGCAATGGTGTCTCCAGTGGCAAAGACTGCGGCATCTACCTTGTCCCCCACTTTCGGTTCTTCACCTGCGTCACCGATGAGACACTCTTTTACATGAGCAAATGCTCCCAAGCCTTTCATATGGCCAGTTTGGGCCTTGTTTATGTTTTTTGGTTTCTTTGCCCCAAATCCAAACTGGGCGGCTCTGTAGCCATCTTTTTCTACGGTTTTGACTTGGGTAACGATCATCGGACCAGCCGAAATCACGGTGGCAGGAATAACCTTTCCGTCCTCGGCGAAGACCTGTGTCATATTTAGCTTTTTTCCAAGAATGAATTTCATTGTTTGAATTGGTGGTTCGGCGGTATCTCAAGGCTACGCCTAGGGAGTACGAGAAGCGCCGCCCCGATACAAGCCGAAGGCGGCGCCCCGCCAAGCGCCCTAAAGATACATCTACATAATCTTTACGTCAATATTTACTCCTGATGGCAAACTCAAGTTGGTGAGTGCCTCTATGATCTTTTGGCTTGGGTTGATGATATCGATAAGGCGTTTGTGGATCCTCATCTCAAACTGCTCACGAGCGTTTTTATAAACGAAAGCAGCTCGGTTGACTGTATATTTCTTTATCTCTGTAGGAAGAGGGATCGGTCCGACTACCTCGGCATCATATCGCAGAGCTGTATCAATGATCTGCTTCACCGAAACATCGAGTATCTTGTACTCGTAAGCACGGACGCGAATGCGTAGCTTGGAAATAGCAGAGGTGTCTTTCAGCTTAGGTGAAGAAGCTGTCTTAACTTTCGCACCGGCTGCGCCCTTGCGAGCCTTGCTTGTCTTGATCGTAGCCTTGGTAGTCATGTTGTCAATTTACTCTGCTTTTTATTCTACTTTCTTGTGTTTTGAGGATTACTCGATCTTTATTTTACAATCTTAGTAACAACTCCGGCACCGACTGTCTTGCCACCCTCTCGGACTGCGAACCTCTGCTTCTCTTCGATAGCGATAGGGGCAACGAGTTTTACCTTGAACTGCACTGTGTCTCCTGGCATAACCATCTCTACTTTTTCAGGGAGAGTTACGTCACCAGTGACGTCTGTAGTTCGCATGTAGAACTGTGGTTTGTAACCAGTGAAGAAAGGAGTGTGACGACCACCTTCCTCTTTCTTCAGAACGTAAACTTCAGCGTCAAACTCGGTGTGTGGAGTAATTGAACCTGGCTTACAGAGAACCTGACCACGCTCGATGTCGTCGCGCTCAATACCGCGCAGCAGAACACCAACGTTGTCACCTGCCTGACCTAGATCG
>CAYRZH010000001.1:58204-269714 GCA_964428845.1 uncultured Candidatus Saccharibacteria bacterium
TAACCTGACCTCGAGAAATATCTTCTTTCTTAAGACCTCGAAGAAGAACACCGGCATTGTCTCCGGCAATACCTTCCTGGAGTGATTTGTTGAACATTTCAATACCAGTAACAACAGTCTTGGCTGTAGGCTTGAGACCGATGAGTTCGACTTCTTCTCCCACCTTCACCTTACCTCGCTCTATTCTTCCTGTAACGACGGTTCCTCGGCCTTCAATAGAGAAGATGTCTTCGATAGGCATAAGGAACGGTTTGTCGAGTTCACGAACTGGGATAGGGATGTAGTTGTCGAGAGCGTCCACGAGCTCTAGAACTTTCTTTGACCACTCATCGTTGTTGTCTTTGGCTTCAAGGGCTTTAAGGCCAGAACCACGGATTATAGGGGCGTTTTTGCCGTCATATTCATACTTAGAGAGGAGTTCTCGCACTTCTTCCTCGACTAGGTCGATAAGCTCTTTATCTGGGACCATGTCGCACTTGTTTAGGAAAACAATTATTTTTGGCACACCAACTTGTTTTGCAAGAAGAATGTGTTCGCGAGTCTGTGGCATCACACCGTCAGTAGCGGCGACAACGAGAATAGCGCCGTCCATCTGGGCAGCACCGGTGATCATGTTCTTTATATAATCGGCGTGACCTGGGGCGTCGATGTGAGCGTAGTGGCGGTTGTCACTCGAGTATTCGTTGTGAGAAAGAGAAATAGTAATACCTCGAGCTTTTTCTTCTGGAGCTGAATCAATATCGTTGACACCTTTTACCTTTACATCTTTTCCCGCTCGGTGGAGCACGTTCAAGATAGCGGCTGTGAGAGTAGTTTTGCCGTGGTCAACGTGGCCGATAGTACCTACGTTTACGTGCGGCTTTGATCGATCAAAATCTGCCATAATTTTTATTTAAAAAATAAATTTATAATCTATAAATTTTCGTTTCTTTTTCCCAGGCTCCGAGAGGGGCCAAAACAAAAATCACGCTAAAAGCGGTAACGCATATACTAACAAACGGCCTGAAATAGTCAAGAAAAAGGGTCGCGGAAAGAGTTTGGAAAGAAAAAAGCCCCCACCACACGGGGCGGGGGCTTGGAGGAACGAACACATTCAGGATGTTGGGAGAGGGTTACTCGTTGTTGAGAGGAACGATCGCTCCCAGCAGCACCTTCCAGAAGGCGGTGATCTGCTGACGAGTGAGACCGTTACTCGTGATGTTGATGGTCACCGTTGAGGCGGTGACGATAATCCGGTCCTCCGGAGAGGCGTCGGGCGAAGCATTCGGGTCCTGCCGCATTTCGTCGACGTACTCCATCGTTCCGGTAACACACACAAGGGTCGGGTCGACTTCGAAGAAACTCGACTCGTCATCGGCCGCCGCGAACGCTTCGGCCTCAGAACCAGAGGAATCTGGCTCGTTTAACCGAACATCGAACACGTACTTGCCCTTACCGTTCGAGGACCGCTCGGGATCCTCGATCCACAAGATGTGGCCGGTCAGTCTGTCTGTGACGAGCTGGTTGTTCTTGCCCTGGTAGCTCAAGGTGAGGCCGTTGAAGTACCAAGCCCCGCGCTCATAGTCGTAGACCATCTTGCCCTTGACCGTAGTCTCGGGGTAGGCCTGCACGGGCCCAGCCGGCAGAACGGTGCCGGGAAACTCCATGACATCGTAGTCAGTGACCGCGATCTTGCGCTTCTTTCCCTTCACCATCTTGGTGATGGAGAGGGTTTGCTTCTTGGCCGAAGCCAGGGTGCTAGTGTTCTTCGGCGGCTTGCCAATGGCAGTGCCGCGGAACTTGCTCTCAAAACCTCGCGCAGCTCCGCGGGCATTGATGGCGATACGAAGAGTGCCATCATCGAACTTATACGCTCCCCGCTTATCGACGGGAACCGTACCGATGAGCCCCCCGAGGGGAACCGGTGCGTCTTGCGGCTTGTTCGGATCACGCATGAGCAGACGGATGTCGTAGTCCAACTGAGCCGCCTGGATCTCGCGACCCAAGCGCTTCGAGAAGATGGTGGGAAGATGCTCGATCTTCCCCTGGTAGAACATGGTGTTCCCGACAGTCACGTTGAGCGTGTAGGCGTCCTTCACTCCCTTCCTGAGATCATCGTCATCATTGAGCGGCTGGGTACGCGTGTTGTAGGCGATGTCCAGCTTGCCGGTGATGGCAAGAGGTGCGTCCGCAGCCGGAGCCGGCGTGGCCGGGGGCTGCACGATCTCGGTCGCCGAAGCGGCCGAGGGGTTCCCCATCGTCATCACGAACGCCAGAGCGCTCGCGGCGGCGAGGGAAACAATCGAAGCGATGCGTCCGAAACTCCTCATCTGTGCTTCTCCTTGGCAGGGTTACTGCCTGTTGTGCGTCAACGAGACGCGGGGTTTCTAGAATACCAAAACAGAACGTCATGCATCCGGGGGGTTGCTGCCCTCACTGCCGTGGTGGCCATGGCTTACACCCGCCATGAGATTCCTCAAGGCCATTTTGAAGGAATTGGTCGTGTTCACTTGTGAGTCGACCAAAACCATAAAGGCAATGAAGAGATCTGTGAGGTAGAACGTTCCCCGATACCAAAGAAGTGACATGCTGGCTGTGGCCGCGATCAGAGCAAGATTGGCGAATGCCAAATCTCGTCTGAATGATGGGGTTGCGATGTCACCGCTCTTCAAAAACTCAAGAACGATGATGAAAGACGAGAGAATGATGAGCACAAGGCCCAAAATACCACTCGCCGGCAAAGCAACACCAGACCAACGCAGAAGAGCCCAGAGAGCAAGCAGAAGCAGAGGAAACGGAACTTGCTTCCAACTGCTCACCTTGAAACCCCTCACCAGCCGAACGAACCATCCCGTTGAGGACTGGTTCGGTCTCGCGGAACTTGTGGGCGGGCCAGTGGCCGTATGGACTACTGCCGCCTGTGTCCCAGAACTAACACTTGACACGGTTTCTCCTCCTTTCTTTTTCTGAATGTGTTGTCGAAGAACGGGACAAGCTACAAGCTTGAATTTCCGCGAACGATACTAGCATATATAAAAAATCTGTCAAGTTCCTGGGGGCAAAAAGATGTGTCGAAATATATTGTAGGAAAGTTTATATAGAAAATATAAAAGAAAAGGGCGGCCTTTTGGGCCACCCTGGTTTGAGTTCAAGCGCGGTCAGAAACTGATCGTCGCACCGAAGCCCCACACAAACTCGGTCTCGCGGTCGTCTTCCACATCGGTGAGAGGAGTAGCGAGGCGGATCATGATGGGATTGATCGTGACCAGTTCGGAAACGCTCCACTCGAGGGCCACGGCATACTCGCCGATCCAAGTGGCATCGAGCTCGTAGAGACCTGGGTCGTAGTTGAGATCGACCTTCTGGGTGACGGAGAGACTCTCGGAAAGCCCGAACGAATGCTCCACCCCGAAGTGGAAATAACACTCGCCCTGGTTGTCGAAGTCGTCACTGAAGAGCATTTCCACACGTCCGTAGGGGGTGAGCGTCTGCCCATCGGCGATCTCGAACTCTTTTGAGATCATGGCGAATGGCTGGAGCACATCACTCCCCGAGAACGTATCAACCGGCAAGAGATCGAAGTAGGCAACCCCGATATCGAGATCTAAGCCAAACTCTTCCACTTCCCCGGACCAGCCGAGATAGATGTCGAACTCGTCACCGTAGTCGGAGGAAATTCCTCCGCCGTTGAGACCAGTCGACCCCCAGAGCTCGAGATACACGCCCGAAGAGTGACTCAAGATGAAGTCGATCTGGCCGACAGGACGATCGTGATTGATGATACCGCCGCTGTCGTCGAGATACTCACTCCAGTACGAGAAGGAGAGGTCGAAGGACAATGCCGGCTCCTCTTCCTTTGCCGCAGTTGGCACTTCGTCGGTCTGTGGCGATACTTCTGTGGGAGCACCGACAAGAACAGTGAAAGTTTCTGCCCCAGTATCCGGGTCCAGAATGGACATGAGAGTCCCAGAGAGCTCGGGCTCTTGGGCCACAACCTTTGCAGTAACCAGCAGCCACACGAGAGCAATCGCGAACAGAACGAGGGTATTCACCACTCTTCTCACTTTTTTCTCCTTATGTGAGAGTTGTGCTTGCGGTTCTAAAGAACGTACGAAAATAACTTAGCACATTTAAAGTTTTTGTCAACTTGCGACCTATAGAATTTTATTATCAAATAGCTTTGTTTATTGCCTAGTTATCGTCAGTGTTTTTAATACATCTTTCGAGCAAAGGAGAGAGAGGTTCTATCTCTAGACATAACGAGCGATCGCGAGTGAGTTCGGCAAACTTTTCTCGGCACAGAGACCTCATGGCAGAGCCGTTTGTGTTTTCACAATGTTCTACCGTATTGAGCTTTACAGCTTCCCTCGCAACACAGTAAGCATCTCCACCGCCAGAGCAACTTTGATAGGCATATATTGTAGGTATAGACAACAAGACGAACGGCAGGATCAGAAGTAAAATTTTTAGACTACGATGAGATATTTTTTTATAACCTCGATATAGAAAACTGATTACCAAAGGAATAACGATGATAGAAATTACGAGCGGTAAAAGGATATAGCCAAAACCCAAGTCTAGCTCAACCCCCGAATAGCGAGTCCATAAATACCACGCACATGCGACCATAAAAGAAAAAGTATACGCCCTGGCCTTGCTGAACGCCGAGAGAGTTAGAAATACCGCCACCACGAGCGCACAGAAAATTGCATTCAGAGACGCTGGGAGTAAGTTGAGGTAGTCAAACCTGGTAGAAACGCTAGGGCCAGTAAAGTAGATCAGGAATTGATCTCCCTCATAAAGAAAAACCCATACGATAAAAGTGACGGAGGAAAAAAGAGCCGCGTATAAAAAAACTTTCACGAGATCAGAGAAATTTTGGTCATTCTTTAACCCAAAAATTTTAGCGAGAATCACAGCGTTATAAGTATAACACTCGGTATCTTTGCTTTTAAAAAACTTTTACTTACACCAGTGATCAGGAATTTGGGTTTCTGGAACTTCACTAAACAGAGCGCACTCGGCCTTTGTTGGTGGTTTTTCGGTCACCCCTGTCCGACAAAGAGAACGATGAAGTGGTTTCTCGAGGTATTCGCAAATCTTTACATCAAGAGCCATCCTCGCGAGGGATGAGTAACAAGAAATATTGGCCTCCTCTTGCAGATTAATACTACCTGGCCATGCTGGAATTTCCCTTGGGGGTAGCTTCGCGGCGAATTTTTCATTTTCCTGACAAATCTTAATTCCACGGGCTACATTGTTTTCCGATCTATTGTAGACGAAGGTTCCAATGCAATATGAAGGGCCTCCAACGCTCAAGTATCCATCCAAATCTTCATCGTTATCGGTTTGCAAATAGCATTGAGAGACAAATTTTTCGTCTGCCAGTATAGTGGATCGGCACTCCTCTCTTTTTGAATCCGTCCATCCAACATAGGAAGACTTGTCTTCTGGTATCTTTTCACAAATATCTATATTGTTCTCTAATAGACCTCTCTTTATCATGGCGTCAGAAAACTCGGAGCGACATGATTCTTTTGGCATGTCGTCGTAATAGTACTCTGGTAGCTTATTACAAAGCTCTATGTTTTCTTCTTCGATTGCTTTTTGCGTCACTCTCTCCCCTTTTTCATCCGAGTAAGTAATATTGAAACCAGACCACGCCCAGTTTATAAATGCAAAATACAAGATGGGCAAAAGGATCAAAATACCGATAACAACAAGACAAATTTTGAATGTTTTAGAGAATTTCATTGGTGGTCTATCTAACCCTCCTAGCATCCTTAAATTATATCCTATCCCCTACTTCCTCGCTTCGGCGATCTGCTTCTCCACGTTCGGTGGCACGATCTCGTAGTGATCGAATTCCATCATGGCGTTGCCACGACCTTCTGTCATAGAGCGGAGTTGTGTGGTATATCCAAACATTTCTGCAAGTGGAACTTTGGCATGAATCACTTTAAGCATTCCTTTCTCATCCATACCTTCTATCTGCCCACGCTTGGAAGAAAGTGAGCCGGTGATATCACCCATAAATTTCTCTGGGAAAACAACTTCTATTTTCATAATAGGTTCGAGAATGACCGGCTTAGCGCGTTTTGCGGCATCTTGAAAAGCCTGTGATGCGGCGATCTTGTAGGCGATCTCTGAAGAGTCAACATCGTGAGAAGAACCGAAAGTAAGCTCGCAGGAAATATTTACCATTTTAAAACCAGCGACGATACCACGATCCATGGCTTCGCGAACACCCTTTTCAACAGCAGGGATAAATTCCATCGGAATCACTCCACCCTTGATAGAATCGATAAATTCAAATTCATCATATCGGCTGACGTTTTTAGGAATCTTCTCACCCTCGACGAGTGGTTGCATCGGCTTGATGTTTAGTTTGACGTGTCCATACTGACCCTTTCCACCAGACTGCTTGATGTACTTTGTCTCTGCCTCGGCGGTGCCAGTGATAGTTTCCTTGTATGCCACTTGCGGCTTGCCGACGTTTGCCTCTACGCCAAATTCCCTCTTCATTCTATCTATCATGATCTCGAGGTGCAGCTCACCCATACCAGAAATGATAGTCTCCATGGTTTCAGGATTTGTAGTGATTCTAAAGGTAGGATCCTCATCAGAAAGTTTTTTAAGAGCCATACCCATCTTTTCTTGATCAGCTTTTGTCTTCGGCTCAATACGTAGAGACACCACAGGCTCGGCAAACTTTATAACATCGAGGATGATGGGGTTATTTTCATCACAAAAAGTATGAGAGGTTTTTGCATTTTTGAGGCCGACTGCCGCCGCGATCTCTCCAGCAAAAACTTTTTTCACCTCTTCGCGTTTGTCTGCTTGAAGTCGCACGATGCGACCAAGACGCTCTCTCTCTCCTGTTGTCGCATTGTATAGATAAGTTCCAGCTTCGATCGTCCCAGAGTAGACACGGAAGAATGTGAGCTGGCCGACAAATGGATCTGTCTGCAACTTGAAAGCGAGAGCGGCAAATGGCTCTGTGTCAGAAGCGTTGCGGACGACTTCCCCCCCTGTGGTTGGGTGAATCCCCTTCACCGGAGGCATATCAAGCGGTGATGGTAAATAGTCAACCACACCATTGAGAACCAACTGTACTCCCTTATTCTTCAAGGCCGAACCTGTGAAAACCGGAATCAGCTTTACAGCAAGAGTGGCTTTGCGCAAAGTCACCTTGAGATCTTCATAGGAAGGCTCCTTGCCTTCTAGATACGAATGCATCAGAGCGTCGTCTTGCTCGACAATCTTTTCCACAAGCTCGGCGCGATATTTTTTAGCATCAGCTAGATATTCTTCGGGGATCTCTGCCTCACGCACATCTCTACCCATCTCACCTTCAAAATAGAAGGCCTTCATTTTCAAAAGATCCACAACACCAACAAAGTTTTCCTCAAGACCCATAGGGATTTGTACACGCACAGCATTTTTATTCAAACGATCAAGGATTGATTTGTACGAACGCTCAAAACTCGCGCCCATACGATCGAGCTTGTTGATGAAGCAGATGCGTGGCACCTTGCCCTCATCCGCGTATCGCCAGTTGGTCTCTGACTGTGGCTCAACACCGGCGACACCGTCGAAAACAACTACAGCTCCATCAAGCACTCGCAGTGAACGCTTCACTTCTACTGTAAAGTCGATATGGCCTGGGGTGTCTATGATATTGAAACGATGTTTCCGAGAAAGATCGGTTGGGGGCATGTACGTAGGGTTCCAAAAACAAGTGATGGCCGCAGCAGTAATAGTAATACCGCGCTCTCGTTCCTGTTCCATCCAGTCGGTCACTGTATTTCCTTCGTGCACTTCCCCGATCTTGTGGGACATGCCAGTGTAGTAGAGAATACGCTCGGAGACAGTAGTCTTGCCGGCATCGATATGGGCAATAATTCCAAAATTTCTAACTCTTTCTAGTGGGTAATCGCGATTCATTATTTGTATTTACCATGCAAAATGAGCAAAGGCTTTGTTGGCTTCGGCCATTTTGTGAGTGTTTTCTCTCTTTTTTACTGCTTCACCCTCCCCCTTACTTGCAGCGATAATTTCATCGGCAAGTTTCTCGTGCATAGGCTTACCTTTCTTGCTACGAGCAGCTTCAATGATCCATTTCATAGATAGGGCCTGACGGCGTTCTGGGCGGACTTCGCGGGGAATCTGATAGTTGGCACCACCGACTCGGCGAGAACGCACCTCCATAAGAGGGCCAGTGTTTTTTAAGGCCGTGTCAAAAATCTCGATCGGATTTTCCGTCTTGGCCTTTTCCTTTATGGCAGCCATGGCATCGTAAACTATGCTTCGAGCAGTATTTTTCTTACCACATTCCATTATGTAATTTATAAACTTGGAAACTTTTTCCGAGTTATATATATAGTCAGGCTTCTGTTTTGGTTGTCTCTTAACTTTTCTTCGCATGATTGATTTTTAGATTATTGAAATATTGGTTGTTCGGGTAGATGACGATCCAGCGACTTACGCCTGCTTAGAATCCTTCGGTTTCTTGGCTCCATACGTACTTCGAGAAGTTCGACGATTCTCTACGCCTGTAGTATCGAGCTTGCCGCGAACAATAGTATAGCGGATGCCGACATCCTTGACGCGACCACCTCTAAGCACGACTACGGAATGCTCTTGGAGGTTGTGGCCAATGCCGGGGATATAGGCAGTAACTTCCATGCCGTTTGTGAGACGGACCCTTGCGATCTTTCGAATAGCAGAGTTTGGCTTCTTAGGAGTCTTGGTGGTAACTTTGGTGCAAACACCTCGCTTGAATGGGGCCGGGAAATAGACTGGGCGATTTTTGAGAACGTTAAAACCCCGAGAAAGAGCCGCGGCTTTTGACTTTCTCACCACCTTTTTTCTCTTGCGCCTTACAAGTTGATTGATTGTAGCCATCTGATAAAAAATAGAGCTCAAAAGCTCACCGTGTACTTTACTAGATTATTGGAAAACACGCAAGAAAAAACCTCGCGTGAGCGCGAGGCTTTGAAGAAACCGTATTTCAAGCGGCGACGGGAGTATCGGGCGGAAACATCAGGGTTGGATAATCGCCATCGAAGACATTGCCGGTCCAGTGCCACGCGATCTTGCTCGATCGACGACCGAAGACAATGCACGGAACTTCTCTGTTCCCCCCACAACCATTTCGGCGCATATCCACTACCGACCTCCAGCCCATGGGGGTGTGAGACGGGTCAGGGAAACGACGAGCTAGTGCTCGAACCGCTTCTCTGTTCGAGAGTATCGCCTGCAGATCTTCTAGCCCGAGACTGCGTGACAGGAGTCCCTTACCTAGCAAATGACGAATTATCTCCTCCCCAGTAATCATTTGGCGATCTCGCGGCTTGACCTGCGAGGGGTGCCTCCAGACCTGAAGTTGAAAAACATCAAAGCTCGGAGGACCAAGAGCCTGAAGATCCTCAAAACAAAAAGCGATAACCCCCAGACGACTTTTTGCTTCGGCAAGCGCTTGAGCTCGATCACTGATAGCCACCACCGTTGTTTCGGGTCGCACCCTAGCTAGAGTAGCTTCTCCTCGTATCAGCTGAAGAACTCTTTCGGGGTTATTTCCTCCAAAAAGTTCTTCAACATCTTCGGTTTTCCAACCCGCTACCAGAAGACGATCCACCATATCTCTGGCCACCTTAGTCTGAAGCTCTCTCCCTTTTGTGATCGGGGGAACATTCACGGCTGATTCCTTTCAGTTTGTGAGGTTTCCTGGTTTTCGTTTAAAAAAACAAAAAACTGTTTCCGTACAGAAGATAAAATATCCTTGGTTGGGCGTCAAGAAAAGTTATAAACCTCAATAAATTCCCGTAATGATTCTAAAAAGAAAAATTATAACCGGGGCAACGTACCCCCAAAGGAAGAATATGAAAAGAAGGACAATGAAAAAACCATAGCGCTCGAGAAAGCCGCGAAACACCCGGGTAGTTTGAGGAAAAAAAGAAAAAAGAATTTTGGAACCATCAAGCGGGGGGATGGGAATTAGGTTAAAGACAGCAAGAAGAAGATTTATAAAAACAATGATACCAGTGGCTTTTATAAGAGCAACATTGGTTACAACACCGAGCAAAATAGCGAGACGGAGCAGGAGACCGAAAAATAAAGCGATAGCGATGTTTGAAAGCGGACCGGCCGCGGCAACAATAGCCTCACCCCAGCGCGAAGAGCGGAGATTGTATGGATTGAACGGTACCGGCTTGGCCCAACCAATAATAAATCCCGCGTTTGACATAGCAAGCAGGAGGGGCAAAATGACCGACCCAAACAGATCGAGGTGTTTTATTGGGTTTAGGGTAAGTCTGCCCTCGTATTTGGCGGTGGCATCTCCAAGCCAATAAGCGGCGTAACCATGCGAGACTTCGTGCACGACTACGGACATGATGAGTATGATGATTTGAAATATGAAGTCGGTGGTCATGGTGATTTGCTTGGGTTTTGAATAGCACACTTCATTGAGCACGGATAAACCTGTCTGCCACAGAGTATCGCTCTCGGAGAGCGGAAATTTGTCCCAGCGGACAAATTTCCTAATCCTCGGAAGATTTCTGTAAAGTTGGCCAGGTAATCTATATAAGAGAACCTACTCTAGATATCTGGCCAACTTGACAGACCATGCAAATCTTCCTGCGGACTCTCCTCGAACGATCTCTGTGGCGGACAACATGCGAAGTGGAACTTTTTGTGCTTGCGACTGTTACTGCTCTATGATAGCATGCGATGCATTCGACCAAATAACATGGCTAAGATTTGCCCAGTAACAAAGAAAACTTCCCAAGTCGGTGGTGGCTACAGCAACAGAACTCGTGCCACACAGTTTAACCCTACCGGTAACACTAGAAAATATCCTAATCTTCAGACTAGGAAAATTTATGTACCCGAATTGAAGAAGTTCGTACGCATTACTCTTTCTGCAAAGGGAATAAAAACTATCAATAAAAGAGGTGCTTACGCCGCTCTTAAGAAAGCTGGAGTTGTCTAGAAAAATTCTAAAGACGCTATTTCAGATGGAGCGATTTGCCGTCTGATCGCATCACGATCGTTCCCCTCTCGTCTGTCCGCAAAATATTTACATCAAATTTCTTAAGTGTATCCAATGTCTCTTCATTTGGATGCCCATATTTATTATTCCTCCCGCTCGAGATCACCGCGTAGCGCGGCAGAACTTTTTTTATAAAATTCTCTCCCGTAGAGGTCTTGGATCCATGGTGCCCGACTTTTAGGATGTCGCTCTTCAGTATATTTTCATCACTTTCAGATACGACGCCAGATACAGCATTTCCAGGTACAACAGACGCAACCGTTTCCGCGAGCTCCACGACGCGGTCCTCTACTTTTTTAGTGGCATCGCCGGTGAGCATCACAGCTGTTTGACCATATATCAGCCGCGCCACCAGGGAACCATCATTGGAATTTTTTGCCGCATCCACTGTTTCTGGGAAAAGGACTTCAATATAAATATTTCTTTCCTGATCAAGAACAAATTTCATGCCACGGGTGGCGATGATTTTCTCGGCACCCTCTTTTTTTACCGCCTTTTCGAGCTCGGCATAGACCGATGTCTTGTTTTTCGTTCCCGTTTCAAAGAATTTTTCGACCTTGTATCGATCGAGTACGTCTATAAAACCCGCAAAGTGATCCTTATCGGGATTTGTAACCACAATAGCGTCAATGCTTCGATCATAAAATGGCAAAATTTTCCCGAGCTCACTCAAGATTTTTCCGTTTGGGCCACCGTCAAAAATGATTTGGTTGCCATTCGGGGCTTCGATATAAATAGAGTCGCCTTGCCCAATGTCGAGAAATGCCACTGTCATCATCTCCCCTCTCCGCTCGGCGATTACCACGTACCACACCATCACGTTCGCAAGGGTTAGGGCGATGGCGACGGAGATAATGAAGTTTTTACGAATAAAGTTCATTTCAAAAAGGGCTCCCGGTTTGAGTTTTGCCCCTCGAGAGCGTTCGCGGCCTCCAGCGCGGCCGCTCACTAATCCTCGGAAGATTTCTGTAAAGTTGGCCAGGTAATCTATATAAGAGAACCTACTCTAGATATCTGGCCAACTTGACAGACCATGCAAATCTTCCTGCGGACTCTCTCGTGACAAAACTCAAACCGGAAACCTCATTATGTTAAGATACAACTATTAACCCTAACCCTCACAAACATGACCAAATACACTGAACAAAAGTTTACCATCCCCGAGTTAAAGGGAATCTCAAGAAAAACTGTAGAAGAGCATTTGAAGCTATATTCTGGATACGTCAAGAACACCAACCTCATTTACGACAAGCTCGAGGAATATATGAAGGATAGTGAGAAGCACGCATACGCCTTGGGCGAGCTGCAGAGACGCTTTTCATTTGAGTGGAACGGCATGAGAAACCACGAGTACTATTTCAAGAGTCTTGAGGGTGGCCCTGCCCCACTCAAAGACGGGGCCCTCAAAAACGCTATCACAGAAGAATTTGGCAGCTTCGAAGGTTGGCTTCAGATTTTCAAGGCGATCGCACTGACACGCGGTATCGGCTGGGCAATGCTCTATTGGGACAAGCAGGAAGGCAAGCTGGTGCATGCCTGGGTAGATGAGCAACACCTGGGTCAGCTCAATGGTGCCGAGCTTGTTCTCGGGCTTGATATGTGGGAGCACTCCTTCCTCTTTGACTATATTCCAAGTGAAAAGAAAAAATATATTGAAGCTTTTTTTGAAAATCTAAATTGGGCAGTGATTGAGGAGAATTTTAAGAGGGCGAGTTGATAATTTTTCTTGACTATTTAATCTAGAGACATATAATAGCGGTTATTGGTAAGAGTGAGACCCAAAAACACCCCATGTCGGGGTGTTTTTGCATTTAAAATACTTTTAATTTTCTTTAAAGAAAATTTATCTACATTAGGATAGTCTCCTCTAATGGTGGAAGCTGGTAACTTCATGCCGTGGGCACGCTAACGGTTTAGGGTTTCACTCTTACCAATTGAAACTTGCGGGTTCAACTCCCGTCGTGTCCATAAGATATAGAAATATACAGCATAGGCAGCAATAACGACCCAAAAAGGAAATACCCGGAGCTCGAAAACCGCGAGTGGCAGGTGTGAAAAGAATCTTGAGATAAAAATTACATACGAAAGCAGAATGTGGGAGAGAAATGCAAAAGGTAGCGCAAGAAATGTGCTCACAAGCCCTACCATTCCGGCGAGAAACCCGACAAGCATAGTGAAAGGAATGAAGACGAGAGTAAGAAAGTTTACCGGCAGCGAAACAAAAGAAAACATCCCCGTCTGATACAGAAGCATGGGCAGAAGAAAGATCTGTGTAGTGACATTAGACACAATGAGCTCTCGCAGGTGAAATTTCTCTGGGATTTTTTGCATGAAAGGAAGGCTCTTCACCACAGGAGAAGCGTAGATCAGCCCGAAGGTCGCCATGAAAGACAGCTGAAATCCTGGGTCTGACAGCAAAATGCGTGGGTTATGAAGGATCATCACAAATGCCGCTAGAAAAAGGGCTCGGCTGGCGGTATACGTCCGGCCGCTAGCCTGGGCAACAAGACCGAGGAGGGCCATTATCGAAGCGCGAACAGTCGAGGCACCTGCCCCTGTCATAAGAGCAAAAAGTATTATGCCGAACCCCCCAACCCAAAAACCAAAAAGGCGCGGCAAAAACCCCAGGCAACGCATTACAAACTCGGCGATAATAGTGACGTTGTAGCCAGAAAGAACCACAATGTGAATAATTCCCGCCCTCCGGAAATCCTCGAGTAGATCTTTCCCGAGGGAGTGTTTAGATCCGAGTAAGATCCCGGCGAGAAGCGCCGACTCCGGCTCGGGAATGACAGCATCAATACTTTGGACCAGCACATTTTTTGTTTTAAAAAGATTGCGGCGGATAAAACTGCTATGTCCCGACCCAAGTAGAGTTATCTTAGGAAAAATTATCTGATATCTGATGCCGTCTTTGCCAAGATATCCAACATAATCAAACTCTCGCCCATTCCCTCCCTCGAAGTTTTCGGGTCGTTCTAGCTTGCCCTCGACCGAAACCCTATCTCCATACTCCCAGCTCGAATAGCGCTCGGTAGTAAGGAGGATTTTCACCTTTTGCACCCCAAAAACAAGACGGGTCGAGTTTTCACGCCGATCTGGCTCGTCGACAATGATTCCTTCGAGGATTAGTTTTTCGCCAACTTCATATTTAAGATGATCGTTAAGTCCTTCGGACCGGAGAATGAAGTAATATCTGACAGATATGGTAGCGATAGCAAGACAAATCAACGCCACTATTTTCAAAAAGCGCCTTTTTCGAGAAAATCTATCGCGATTCGCGCGCACCAGTAGACTCTACACGCGATAGGTAAAAATTATTTAAATTTTAGATAAAGTTTAAATGAGGAAGCAAGGATGTTGCTTAGGCGACCTTTTTTGTTCCTTTCCACTCCCCAATTATCCCCCTTTCCTCCTCCACGCTCTTTGCCTTCTTAAACTTCGCACCGCTTACGCCTTTTACGCGTTTTTCACATTCTGCCCAAGTTTGGTGAGTCTCTATTTTCCCATTTACCATACTCACATATGAGTATGCCTTCGCGCGTGAGTGGGCTTTATCCTTTTTCTTTGTATGCTTCTTTTTCGTATCGTGGGTAATATTTAAAATATCTATTTTGTATTCCTTTGCCGGCCCGGAGAAAAGTTTCGGCTCCGCGGCGCCGGCAAATGCAGTGGCGATCTCGTCTGCCCGCTCATTTCCGGCAATGCCAACGTGCCCCGACAGAAGTTTCCATTCTATATTTTGCCCTTTCGTGAGGTCTGCAAGCCTTTCCCACAGATCACGGTTCAAAACCTGCTTTTTCCCTTTTGTGACCCAGCCCGCTTCCTGCCACCCCTCAATCCACTTCGTGGCACCCCGTAGAACATAGCTTGAATCTGTGAATATAGTGATTTTTTTATGAGCCTCGCTCTCCCTTGAGATATACTCGAGTGCCGCTATCACCGCCGCGATCTCCATCCGGTTATTTGTGGTGCTCGCCTCACCGCTACCCACCTCGACGACATCTTTACCCGAGACAATGATCGCTCCAAACCCTCCCGGCCCAGGATTCCCCTTGGACGCGCCGTCCGTAAAGATGATTGTTCCTTCCATTTTCATAAAGAACTACACTATATCAACAATTCTCAACCGAAGCTCGAGACGGTTCATGAAAAAAGATTTCTCAAATGTGGCAATGAGGTTCAGCTTCTCGCCCATCTTCGGCTCGCGCGCGAAGCTTTGGGAATTCGCAAAAAAGGCGATGGCTTTGATGCTTCTGCCATCTTTATCTTCAAAAAATAGCTCGAGGTGATTTTTCTCCTTTCCAAACTGTCGCAGACCCTCCAGACGAATATTTTCGAACAAGAAAACTGGCTTGGGATTGCCCACCCCAAAAGGAGAGAGCTTTTCGATGATCTTGTATGTCTCCCAAGTGATGTCCTCGAGCCCGAGTTTCTTGTCAATACGCACCTTCTCCTTCTGCGGCATTCCCCTCTCGATGATTTTCCGATAAGCAACAATGAGACGCTCCTCGAGTATATGGATCTGCTCGTGAGAAACAGCGAAGCCGCCCGAGAGCGTGTGACCACCGAAGGTGATGAATGTTTCCTTGGTCGCTTCCATCATCTCCACCACGCTCACTGATCCATCAGAGCGGCACGAACCTTTTATAAGAGAGCCTCCTTCCCTACCCCAGAGGAAAACAGGCCGACTATGATCGTCCTTGAGACTATTTGCCACGAGACCAAGGAGAGATGGCCGCCAGTTGGGATTGCCCATGACAATTATTTCCTTGAGAACCTCATCTTTCGAGCGATCGCTTATTTTTTTACGAACTTCCTTCACGATCGAGGCCACCGCACCCTTGCGCTCGTCATTTATCTTGTTCAAGTGATCTGCGAGCGCGCCCGCTTTACCCTCATCTTTAGTCGAAAGAAGGGTAAACGCATCCATAGGCACGCCCATACGCGAAGCGGCATTTATGCGAGGAGTAATAGTGAAACCAATATCATCTTCAGTGACATATCTCTGGTCAGCATTCACTTTCCGCAGGAGCTTCATGAGCCCGACGCGTGGCGAGATGCGCAAGACCTTGAGCCCGTAGTAGGCAAAGGCGCGGTTTTCTCCGAGGAGCGGCACCATATCAGAAAGCGTTGCCAGGCCAACCATATCAAGAAGCCACTTCTCCCAGCCGTCCTTGATCTGTGATACAGCTTGCGGCGAGGACTTTTCGGCCATATCTGTATTCGCCCGCGAAATAATTCCAGTGCTTGCCCCCATATCAACATTTTTTGTCTCTACTTCGCCCGCCCTAATAAGTTCCTTTTTAGAAAAAAGTGCCTGGACAAGTTTGAAAATAACGCCAGCACCACAAAGAATTTTTTCTGGATAAGTACAATCTACCTGTTTGGGATTTACGATAGCAAAAGCGGGAGGAAGCTCGCCATTCGGCTCATGATGATCCGTAATGATGACATCCATTCCGAGTTTTCTAGCGAGCTTCACTGGCTCGATGTCGGCGATGCCGCAGTCTATAGTGATGATAAGATTGGCTCCGCCCTGGGCGAGCTCTTCTACTGCAGAGATGTTTAGACCAAAACCCTCTTCGTGACGGTCAGGAATGTAGTTTTCAAAGTTTCCGTAGCCGAGTTTCTTAAAAGCGTCGTGGAGAACAACTGCCCCAGGTATGCCATCGGCGTCATAGTCGCTATAAATAACTGTTTTTTCGTCTTTGTTGATGGCCACGACAATGCGGTCGAGAGCACGGGCCATATCTTTCATGAGAAATGGGTTGTGAGTATCGCGGATGTAGTCAGGATTTAGGAATTTCTGGGCAATTTCTCGACTAGTAATACCTCGCGCGGCAAGAAGTTCCTGGAGAAGCTCCGGATACTCGGCAAGCTCTTCGCTTTTCGGTGTGGCAGGAGCAGTCCGGAGAGCATAATTTTCCATCCTAGAATTATACAGTATGGAGATAAAGATTTTATAAAGAAAAAACCGTCTGGATATAAAAATTAATTTTTTATTGAAAGAATATTTAACAATCTTCTATACTATCGGCCTATGAACAAGGATTTTGATGGATGGAGTACAAAAAAGAAAAATATTGATAAATGTAACCGCCAGACTCTCTTCAACGAAAGAGAGATTTGGTGGTGTTCTTTAGGAGTTAATATAGGATTTGAACAAAATGGAGTTAACGAACTCTTTGAGAGACCTGTTCTTATTTTGAAAAAATTTAACAAGGACACACTTTGGGTGTTACCGATTACTAGATCAGCCAAAATTGGTCCATATTATTACCAGATCAGATTTCTAAATTTCCCATCGTCCATTATTCTTTCTCAAATAAGGCTCATAAGTAGCAAGCGCTTGCTTCGCAGAATGAAGAAAATTAATGAGAAGGAATTTTTTGAGATAGTGAAAATGGTGAAAAATTTTCTTCCCCAAGGAGACTGATTACCAAATCGAAACCCCGCTTGTGAGCGGGGTTTCTCGGGTGCCAAAGTGGCAATTTACAATCCGTATTATATTCCTTAGGGCAGGCAGAAGTCAAGCATTTCTAGATTTTTCTTGATTTGTTTTGGAAAATGACTATATTTAGACACATACACGCCCCAGCCAGCCGCAAGGCCCGCTGGGGTTTTGTGTTGTTTATTGATAAAATGTATCCCAAATGGGAAAGAAAGATACTAGTGACTGCATCTTTTGCAAAATAGTGCGCGGTGAAATCCCTTCCCATAAAGTCTACGAGAATGAGAATTTTTTGGCTTTTTTGGATATAAATCCGCGCTCCCCTGGCCACACTCTCTTGATACCAAAAAAACACCTTCGCTGGGTTTGGGATATTGAAGCGGATCGGTCTGTTTCGCCCAACATAGCAGAATATTTCGAATTGGCTCACAAGATCGCCAACGCACAACGCCGTGCTTTCGGAACAGAGATGATCCTTTCTAGGATTACAGGCGAGGAGGTAGCCCACGCTCACACATGGATATTTCCAGACTTAAAACTCGAGGGTGATAAAAAAGATTTTGCGGGGAACTTGGAGAAGATTAAGAGGTTTTTGTAGAAAATATATAAAACGCACATCCCAGCTAAAGCTGGAGGTTTATGGTATTAAAAAAGAGGCCACCCACTTGCGTAGATGGCCCCGAAATTCGCGAATTCAAGAATCAATTTTTCAAAAGATTCAAGAATTCAATGTGCAAGGATCATTGCTTCCGAGCAGACGCCACACCAAGGTAGCCGACGCGGTCGCTGCCCCAGCCGTCGTTGACGACGAGCCCGCCCTGGCCGAAGCGGCCGACACAGACACGGCAGCCGAACGAGTCGAGACTGGATGTCCGAACGTAGATGTCTTCGAAGAGCCGGATACCACGAACTTCGAAGTAGGTCGTGATAAACCAGCTCATCTCGGCGGCATTCGGCACCTTCTCGAGTGCAGAGAGAAGCTTGCCCTGCTCGTTCCAGGTTTTGCTGGTCGAGTTCGAAACAACCGTCTTTTTGACCATGAGCCACCCGAAGGACGTCCTGTCCTCGCGAGCGAATTTCTGATCGGCATACCACCCACCCGTCTTCGAGTAGAAGTGGGCGGACTGGATCTCCCGAACCTCGAGCGTGGACATCGCTTTGGGCGGCGCAGGCATGATGGCGTAACCGTTGTCCTTGCACCATCTGAGCACATCTTCCGATGGCAGACTTCCGGCAAGTGCCGTGATCTGCTCATCGGTGTAAACGAGTGCTCCGCGAGCCTTGGTGACTTCCTCCGGCGTGATGAAATCCGCCCCGAGGATTGACTGCACCACACCGTAGTCGGGTGCTTTTGCCGAGAAGCGACGGATGCCTTCTGCGAGGTACGCAGCAAAGCCGCGATGCTCGTTCAGGATCTGTGCGCCTTTTTCGGTGAGTCTGGCCTTGTTGTATTGGGCGCGGAACAGTTGGACAGCCGTTTGTCCTTTGCGACTGTCTGCGGTTACCAATGCAGACGTGTTCAATGTTTTCGTTTTCATCGACATCATCTCCATTTACTGATTTTCCGCAAACGTGCGGACACGACTGCCTCGGAATGAGACGAGTTTTCTAGGGCCAGCTTAAGCCTCAAAAAACTCGTCTCATTTCAATAATCCTATTTCAAAGAATCTGTTTACATTGTATCAAACTATGGCCAGTTTGTCAATCCAAAAGAACGGCTCTAATGCTATACAATATAGCTATCTTGCTAATGAAGGCTAGGCCACGGTTTAGCCTCGCGAGATGCCTCATCTTTGAGATATCGTCAGAATGCCAGAGGTTTAAGGATCTTGGTAGAGTACGATCAAAGGTAGGGATTGAACTTCTTGCTCGCTTTTAAAGGAGATCTTTTATAAAAAGTGCTCTTAAATAAAATTCAGAAGTAAAAGGATATAGATTCTCTTGGAATAGTAAACCTTGAACTTCGGTGTCATGGACAAAGGCGAGCAACATCTCGACTCGAACGGCAACCGTGTCTATGTCGGCAACTTCGACCAGAACGGGCTCAACGTCAACAACAACTGGGACAACAACCGCAACGACAACCTTGGTGTGGCGTCTGCTCGGCAGTCATCCTCCTTACCATAAGAAATTCTCATCATCCGATGGGAATTTCTTTATATGTTTTTTGAAGACCTTAGCCAACCCCCAAGCATTCTTCCGATTTCATCTACTCCCTCCTCAAAAACGATGTATCTCTTAGTATCAATTGCTCTTGTGTCCTTAGCAAGACGAATGAAGACCCTTAGAAGATTGAGTTTAAGACTAACCCTCTCTAGAACTTGCACTTTCGATAAACCCTTAGTTTGACTCGCCTGAAGTAGTCCCTCTATCACATCAAGCATATAGTTTTCACATCGAATCCATACGGTATATCGGTCTTGTTTTGGAACAGAAACTCTAAATTCACAGAAGTTTTTATAGATTGTGTAGGATTTGTTAAATATCGGGATATCAAAATCATTCATATTATGAAATTATTTAATAAAACTTTTGAACAGATAACTTCTTCAGATAATCTTTTCTCAGCATGGGAGATATTTAAGGAAGATAAGAAGAACAAACCTGATGTCGCGAACTTTGGAAAAAAGATTGAAGAGAATATTTTTGAGATGCAACGCGAACTTAGAAACAAAACTTACAAACATAGTGTTTATAGTGGTTTTTATGTTTACGATCCAAAGAGAAGACACATCCACAAGGCCACTGTTCGCGACAGAGTCCTGCATCATGCTATTTTTAGAGTTCTTAATCCTATATTCGAGCCTACCTTCATTGCCCATTCCTTCTCCTGCAGGGTCGATAAAGGAACTCACAAAGGAGTAGAGATTCTCTCTGGCATGCTTAGAAAGGTTAGCAAAAATCTCACGAAATCTTGTTGGGCACTTAAATGTGACGTGAAGAAATTTTTTGACACCATTGATCACCAAATTCTTATAGAAATTCTGGAAAGAAGAATAAAGGATCCGGATTGCTTGTGGCTTCTTGAAGAAATTATTGGGAGCTATGATACTGGAGCCGAGTTTATGAGAGAGAGAGAGAGAGTTTGGCGCTTCGCGCCAACAAGAAAGGGGTGCCTATTGGGAACCTCACTTCCCAACTCTTTGCCAATGTTTACATGAATGAATTTGATCAGTTTATTAAACATACATTAAAAATAAAATATTATGCGAGATATACTGATGATTTTGTAATTGTCTCCGATAGTCGTGAATATCTGAACGGCTTGATCACCTCTATCAATAATTTTTTCGAAACCAATCTAAAACTCAAGCTACACCCCGGGAAAATAGACATTCGAAAATATAAGAATGGTATTGATTTTCTAGGATACGTTATCTTGCCTCATTACAAAGTAATGCGAAAACGGACACGAAAAAGAATACTACGAAAATTTAAAACAAAAGTCCATGACTACCGACAAGGAAAAATTTCAGGAGAAAGTCTAAATCAGTCTCTACAATCCTACTTAGGCTCTTTATCACATGCAAACGAACACAAATTTAGTGAGTATTTAAAAAATCAATCTTGGTTTATTGATTAAATTAGGTGAGCGACTTAGAAAGTGCCTCCACTCCCGGCAATGTCTCATTCACCAAAAAGTCGAGCATCGCCCCTCCCGCAGTAGAGAGGAAGGTAAACTTATCTTCGAGCTCGAGGGACTTGATCGAGGCAGTAGTATCTCCCCCACCGACAATCGATTCCACATTTGATTCGGCGATTATTTTTGCTAGATTTTCGGTACTTTCGCGGAAACCGATCTCGTAGTTACCTAGAGGGCCGTTCCACAGTACAAAGCGCGAAACGTCCACGAGTTCTCTAAGTTGAGTAACCGTAGCTGGGCCGACGTCCCAGATAGAGTCTGTCGTTTCAACTTGGTCCGGCAACTTCACGAGTCTACCAATATCATTTTGGACAACAACATCGACAGGAAGGATGACTTTGCCACTTTCGAGAAGTTCCTTTAAATGGAAATCTCCTTCAGAAACCACCGAGCGGCCGACTTCAAACCCTTTTTCTCGGAAAAAGTTATTGGCTAGAGCTCCGCCGACAAAGATATAGTTGGCAAGCTTCAGGAACTTGTCGATTGCTGGTATTTTGGTGTCGAACTTCGCACCACCCAGGATAAAAAGAAAGGGTTTTGCTGGACTAAATGCTCGAGAGAGATTTTCGATTTCCTTTTTAAAAAGAAAGCCGGCAAATCCAGGTATTAGTTTTGGTATTCCAACGATGGAGGCATGTTTTCTGTGAGAAGCAGAGAAAGCTTCGTTGACGTAGATATCACCGTACGAAGCAAGAGTTTTTGCAAAACCCTCATCGTTATCTTTTTCACCAGGATTCCTACGTAAATTTTCGAGAAGAATAATCTCGCCGTCTCCAATATCGGTGAGGGCTTGATCGAGCTCGGAAGATGGGTATTCACTGACAAATTTCAAAGGGAAAAAATTTTGCAGATAGATAGAGATTGGCTCGAGCGAATCCCCACCCTTCCCCTCTAGGTGACTGATGATAATTGTCTTCGCTCCAGCATTTCTCAGAAACTCAATCGTCGGAAGTGACTGCACGATACGAAAATCGTCGTCGATCTTGCCATCGATAATGGGCACGTTTAGGTCGAGTCTTAGTAAGATACGTTTTCCCTTAAGATTTCCGGCTTCGTTGATAGTTTTCATAGTTATAGATCTGAAGGCTTTCAGAGCGTATGTTTTAGAGAGTCCGCAGGAAGATTTGCATGGTCTGTCAAGTTGGCCAGATATCTAGGTTGGATTTCTTGCATAGTTACCTGGCCAACTTTACAGAAATCTTCCGAGGATGAGGAAAATCTCCAGCTGGGGAGATTTTCCGCTCTCTAAAACATACGCTCTGAAAGCCGTTTTACTCATAATCCTTAACCGAATCCACAATCCTCAAGATGTCACCGAAACTTTTGGGGCTTAAGCTCTCGCGCCCCACCAAGAGACCATTCACATGCCCATCTCGTATAATGTTTTCGGCATTAAAAGAACTCACCGATCCACCATAGAGTATTGGCACTTCCGGGGCTGTCGACATGTCATAGATTTCCCCCAAAATTTTTCTTATATAAATCACCATTTCATAAATATCTGAACCTTTCATCACATACCTGTCACTTTTCCCGATTTCCCATATCGGCTCATAAGCTATGGTGAGATTGGAAAGATACCTTTTCTGAACTTTGGCCAGACCTTTAATGATTTCCTGTCTTATGACTTCCAGGTATGCGCCGTCTTCATCACGAGTTTCTTCGCCGATACAGAAAATCACCTTGAGGTCTTCGTGAAATGCCGCGATGATTTTTCTGTTTACTGCTTCGTCGCTATCTCCAAGGGCACGCCGCTCGGAGTGACCGATAATGACATGCGTTGCCGCGAGATTTCGAAGCATGACAGGGCTCGTCTCGCCTGTATACGCTCCGGAAAACTTGTCGAATACGTCTTGAGCTCCCACCTCTACCCTGGGAGCCACATTTTTAGCAAGAATTGGCAAATATACAAAAGGAACACATACTACTGCGTCAGTGTTTTGAAGATTTTTGACCGATCGTTTGATCCCAGAAAAGATACTCCGTGCTTCCTCTAGGCTGTCTGGGTTCATCTTCCAGTTCCCTACCACTTTGTGTCTTGATTTTTTCACACGGTAATTTTAACACAACTAGAACTCTTCCCAAGATATGGTTGTATATTGGTCGGAGGTCAGTGGGAAGCTGGGCGGCGGGTTGTATAGAAGATTGGCATCGTAATTTATGGTTCTCAATACATAGCCAGAACCGTCGGTGTAGGCAAAACCATAACGCAGATATGTCGCAATCATGCCATAGAGCGTGATCGCTGGACGAGTGTGGTATGGAAAGCAGCGTGCCGTACCTCCTGCCGCAGGCCAATTGGCATTTGGTCGATAATAATATCTGCCGACTCTTCCATTTTGGGCGATCACTGCGGCGTCTATACGTAGATCATTTTTACTTACCATCCCCACATTTATATTATCTTGAGCCATGAGAGCCACGATGTCTTGACCGTCGTAGTTTGTATAAATCAGGTCATTGTTTACAGTTATACTCGTCCTTGTGGCGGGATTGTCTGGAAATCTCCCAGAAGCGATAGTCAGACGCGCCGTCTCTACCTCTCCCTCGACCCAGACGTTGTCCTCGACAAAGATCAAACCATTTGTTGGGAAGGCATAAGTTTGTACAAATTGGGTGTTGTTCACACTCCAAGACCCCCAACCTGTTTGATTTAGATAATTGGTACAACCAGTTGGTGGATTTACCAGAGAGGTAACTCTGTATAGATCAAATGTATCAGTTTTTTTGAGCACTATTTTATACCCAAGAACCCCAGAAGCGGCAAAGTATCTGCCATTCGCTTGAGCATCGGTTTTTATCTGGGCAAGATCAGTAGTAAAACCAACGAAATCAACTGCCGGAACTGGAAATTGCCGCCCAGCTTCAAACACATCGGCGCGGTTTGGCACTGGCGATGTCGGTGGCGCCTCAAGTGGTCTGAAGGTGTCATCTATTCCCGTTCCTGGTGGTGCATTGACGTGCGTATGCACACCAAACTCGTTGTTACCAGTATGATCAGGATCGTTATAGTCGGGTCGTGCGCTCGTGACCAGGTTGTGAGCAAGGCCATCGAAACGGATTCCCCCATTCGAATGGATTGGTCCAAAAACTTCAGTGCCCTGTCCAAAACGCATATCACTATTTGAAACAAATGCGTACTTAGCAAGAGACGGCACAGCAAGCTTTGTTCTGACTTTTCTTGAGACCGAAGGTTCTTCGACCACCTTCCCCTCCGATTCGATGGTCACTATGGTCGATCCGATCGGTGGAGCAGTTATATTGAGCGTGAATGTACCGATAAGAACATCGTCTTTATCATAAAAATTGTGAACATAAGGACCCGGTTGGCCAGTACCATCCATAAAATCCTGTGGGGCATGCGCCAAGTGCCACCTGTAGTAATCAACACCAGATTCGGCAATCTGAATCGCCCGCTCACGAGAAACTGCCAGATGGGATGCTTTCATGTTTACACCTGCCCAAGCCACGATAGCGCTTATGATCACAACAGCGACCCCGCCGAAAACCACAGCCTGGATCAAGACAAATCCGTTTTCATCTGAAATATTTTTTTCCCGAGATTTTTTCATTTAGAGGTTGTCTTTAAGATTCCTCACCGTCACTTGTGACGTCACCGTAAGCGGAGTCGGTGATCTATCTGGGTTTCTGTCTATTATCACATCTATCTTGATGAGTCTTACCGAAGGAATATTCACTGGTATAGGTAGAGATGGTGTGGATGTACCAGCATAATTGGTGTCGTAGTACAAAAATAGTGGTGTGGACGAGCTGTTTTTGATATGAGTGATTACGGTTGTTACAGTTTCGGTCGCCGCGTTGTAGGTGAGAGGATTACCTGTAGGTTTGATTACGCCCTTATACAAATCCTCATCACGTAAATAATATCTAATTTGTTCTTTTACATTATCATTGTCTATATTTGAAAAAAAAGTGATGGAAGAAGTGCCAGCTTGGGATATCGGATAACCGCCAAGACTGGAAGGTGATGATTCTCTAAGTTCCGCAACCATAGTTTTCACAACTCTCCGTCCCTCCATCTGGGTATTGAGATTTGCCTGTGTGATGTTGTTATAAAAAAATATATCTTTTTCAAAAGTAGTTACAGCAAGGATTATTACACCGAAAATCCCGATATAAACAAGCATTTCTACCGCCGTGAAACCGCGAGCTAGACATTTTTTTGTGTTTTCTAAAAAAAAGGACATAAAGTTTTCTGTTACGGCGAAAGAAATACCTCGAACTGTTGCCACTGGCCAGACATATCGACCGTTCCGCTAAAATCTGCATAATTTTCTTTAGAAACATTGAGGTTATACATACCGGAACCGAGACCACTGAAAATGACCTGGCCGGGTGGAACACAGGCAGAAGTAAAGGTAAATGAAATATCTGAAATATTTGGGGTAAAACTCGTATTTTCTGTACTCAAATATATTTTATATCGCAAGAACTGATCTCCGTTGTGAACTGGGTGGATATTTTGGTTAGCAGAAGTATAGAAACTTCCGGCCGTTCCATCTGGTCCAAGGAAGTTCCAAGTAGTGGTGTCATTGTTTGTAGCGATCTGGAGTTTAACACTCCCTGCCCCGGTTGCCGGCGGCTGATCTATCGGCTGCCAAAATATCTGATGGAAATTACTTCCCGAACCTGTATCATATGTCGAAGAAATAAGACTCCCTTCCTCGTCGTAAGCCCCAAATGAGCCGTTCAGTTTTATCTCTCCGGCCGGATCATTGTTCTCTACCCTCTGTGAAGAAAAATACCTCGCTGGATCAGTAGACGTCCCTTGCCCACCACCGCTTGACCAGTCAGTCTGACCCAAGAAACCTCGCCCAGTTATGAGTGTGTTGTCGTAGCCACCCCCTTGACCCTCGAGGTGAACCGTCGAGCTCGCAAGTGGTAACTCTGTCGCATTATCCTTCACAATAACAAGTAAGCTCCTTGGGTTTTTTGGAGCAACTGTAAGCTGGAGGTCTTGGACACTGTTCGGAATGAGGTTCAGGGGAAAAATTGGGCTAGTGCCGGTGAGATCAAAACTCCCATCATTCGACAATAGCGAGTAAGTGTCCCATTCAAGATTTGAAATTGTCTTTAAACCATCATCGTCTGTCATATGGTCCGCATCATATTTTAGGACATCTGGGTTGGTTCCGATAAGACGAGTCCCCCTAAGAGAAAAATCTATGTTGGGGACGGGAGTGCATGTCTGGGTTACTGAAGAAGCCTTGATCGTACTCAACCTATCTATAACAAAACTAATCTGTGTTACTTGTTGAAGAACAACTGTAGCGTGCGGCACTACTGGATTTGGGTTACCTGCCGCACCCGGGGTATAAGTCCTGTCAGTAGTAAAACCTGTTTTGCTAACAGTAATCTCATAGGCGTTCACACCTGGTGGAGCATCTACGATCTGGAGCATGCCGCCAATATTCGTCGTGTCATCGATCACGATCGCCGGTATAGCCTGGTTGTTTACGACGTGAACACTGGCGTCTGGGACTGGCTGGCCACTGGCATCGAGAACCTGTATAAAAAGTGCTCCGTTTGTAGAAGCGGTCTCAAGATTTTTCGGCGCAACTCTTGTGTTTACAAAAACAGGTACGAAGTTTTTACAACTAGGACAGTCGACTTGGATCTCCACAAGTCTGTTGTCAGCGGGAGAAAGATCATTTGGCTCACCGCCGATCGTCCCGTCAAACGGATCGTCGATGTTTCGCACGGTTGTAGTTACGATAAAAGTATAGCCACTACGTACCAGCGTCTGGACCCGCGGAATTTCTCCTGCTGGAATACCAGCGACAATACCGACGTCCGCGTAAGGCATATTTCTTGCGATTTCAAACTGCTCATTGGCCAGATCCATAGCCACTATCTTTGACCGAGAAGCCGATATGAGAGAGAAAGTGGTAGTGAAGGCTTCGTACGTGCTCATGGCCACAATAAGAAAAACTGATACGCCGACCAGAAGCTCCACGAGGCTAAAGCCGCTTTTTGATGGGCCAGTGCCAGGCTTAAGCATATAGGGATAAAAATAGGTGAAAGAAGTTTTTTTCATAACGAACACGGCTAACCGCCTGGCTAAATAGCATCAACCAAAGAATATATCGGCTGAAGCATGGACACCGCGAAGAATCCGACCGCCACACCTATCACCACCATAAGGAAAGGTTCGATAATCGTCGACATGTCCTTGGTTTTCTGTTCAACTTCCTCCTCGTAAAATGTCGCTACATTTTGAAGCATCTCTGAAAGTTTACCGGTTTCCTCACCGATGCTTGCCATTTCTCCGACGAAAACGGGATAAAGTTTCGGTTCGGCGATAAAGACTTCCGAAATTGGCTTGCCTTTTTCGACATTCATCTCTGCTCTTTTTAGCACTGCTTTATAAAATGAATTTTGCACTACATCTGTTGTAATCTTTATAGCGATTAGGAAATCTACACCGGCACTAAGGAGTGAAGATAGAGTACGGGCGGTACGAGCGGCATTCACTTCCTTTACTATTCCAGAGATGATAGGGATATGGAGAAGGGCCGTATCGTAGAGTCGCTTACCCTTAGAAGTACGCCCAAACCAAATACCAAAAGAAACAAGTGCGACAAGAAGAATGAAGGCGATTATCAAATTATTCTTGAGAAGTTCGGAGAAAAATATTACTGATCTCGTGGAGAGAGGCAAATTCATATTCAACTCTTTGAAAGTTTCTGTGAGAGTCGGTACAACGTATATGAGCATCAAGACACCGATAGCCACCATGATCAAAATCACAATCGATGGATAGATAAGGGCTCCGCGTATTTTTTTGGTTAGAAGATAACTTTTTTCAAGTTGATTCCCTACTGCTTTGAGAGAGCCGGTGAGACTTCCCGATTCTTCTCCAGCCTTCACCATAGAGATAAACAGTTGAGAAAAAGTGTTGGGGTACTTACCCATAGCGCTGGAAAGAGATTCCCCTCGACTGACAGCCATCTCAAGACCCTTGACCACACTCCTAAGCTCCATGCTCCGAGTCTGTCTTTCGATGACCGAAAGAGCTCTGGTGAGTGGCAACCCCGCTTCAATCATTGTCCCAAGGTTCTTGGCAAACATTACTTTGTCTGAAGCTTTCACTCTAGACAAAAAGTTTGGCATCTTAAGAGAGCCGGCAAAAGTATTGTCCTTTGCCTCTTTTACCGAAATAATCGTCCCTCCTTCTTTTTTTATCTCATCGTAAAGTACAAATTTGTTCGCCGCTTCACGAACTCCTTCGTACTTTTCTCCCCCTTGTTTTATTGCCTTAAAAGAAAATTTTGTCATGAGTTTATTATCGATTTATTCTGTGACAACGCGCAAAACCTCCTCGATCGTAGTGTGGCCTTCTACAGCCTTAAAAATGCCGTCCTCAAGCATTGTAAGCATCCCTTCTTTCTTTCCTTGAGCCTCAATCTCTTTGTCTGTCTTGCCTTGGATAACCATCTCCTTTATGGTTGGTGACATTTTCAAAACTTCATGAATTCCAATTCGACCAGAAAAGCTCTCCTCTGGATCTATCCCGCCTTGAGGTCGGTAAAATGGTATCTTTTCCCATGTAGCCTTTGGGTCTATCACCTTTTCTTCTTTCAAAAAATGCAGAACATGGTTTAGATCTACAGACTCTCCGAGAGTTTTAAGTTCTGCCGGGGTTAAAATATATTTTTCTTTTTTGTCTGTGAGACGGCGCACTAAACGCTGACCGATTACTACACTCACGGTAGAGACAATGAGGAAGGGTTCGGCTTTCATATCGACGAGACGTGGAATAGCCCCAGAAGCCGAGTTGGTGTGGAGGGTCGAAAGTACTAAGTGGCCAGTAAGGGCGGCATTTATAGCAAGTGAAGCCGTTTCGTTGTCGCGAATCTCACCAACCATAATGATATCCGGGTCTTGACGCACAAGAGTACGGAGGCCATTGGCAAAAGTGAAACCGATTTCTGGTTTGACCTGGGTTTGGTTGATGCGATTCATCTGATACTCGACTGGGTCTTCTATAGTAGAAATATTTACATCGGGCGTGTTTAAAATATCCAAAATTGTATAGAGAGTCGTTGTTTTACCGGAGCCGGTAGGCCCAGTGGTAAGAATCATTCCTGTAGCGAGCTTCGTGGCCTTATGGATCCGCTCAAGCCCTTCTCCATGGAAGCCGATGGCCTCGAGGGTAAAGCCGGAAACACTTTCTCGAAGCAGACGCATCACAGCTTTTTCTCCGTAGTAGATCGGTAGGGTCGAGACACGGAAGGAAACCTTTTCTCCTCCAGTATCTATCTTGAAGCGCCCGTCCTGCGGAAGACGCTTCTCGTCTAGTCGAAGATTCGATAGTACTTTGATACGCGCAATGATACTTGAGGCCACGTTCTTCGGGAGAACCATGGCGTCACGAAGGATGCCATCAGTACGATAACGCACTACCACTTGGTTTTCGAGAGGTTCTATGTGTATGTCGGAAGCATTCTGAAGGATGGCATGCTTGAGAAGTGTGTCTACTATGCGCACCACCGGGAGATCCTCGGCGAGCTTTTTGAGATCACCCTCGGAAGTGTTGTCTTCCCTCCCTCCGTCGGCTATAGCCTTGAGGGATACTGCTTCCTTTTCTATGATGTCACCGAACTCGGCCTTTAGGCTCTTTTGATATTGCAGAAGAGCACTTTTCATCGATTCACCGTCAGTAAGACGCGGCAATATTTTCAAACCGACTTTTTTCTTTACAAAATCAATAGCAGGAAGGTCTTCTGTGTTGAGCATCGCCACTTCGAGAGTTCCGCGACCTTTTCTGAAAGCTACGATGTTGTGATTGCGAGCAATCGGCTCCGGGATAAGAGAAAGAACGTCAAAATTGAGTTTCTCCCCCTTCAAATCTACAAATGGAATACCCAAAATACTTGCTTCTATGCGACGCAAATCATCCTGATTGATCTTTCCTTTGTTGACGAGTACCTCACCGATCCCTTTTTCTGCCCCGTCGGCCTCTTTTTCGGCATCATTTATGTCAGCTTTGGACACAAGACCAGAATCTAGAATAAAATCCTTAAGTTGTTTTTCTTCAATGTGCATAATCTAGAATATAGAGCAAGCTAATTATATCAAACAAACAAAAAACCTATCCCGAGAGATTGGGATAAGTTTTTTAGACAGAGTTTCTTTTGTGAACCAAATTTATCCGATAATAATCATATTGAAAACCTGCGGACCAAGAGGATAATCATAAAAATTCTCTGTCGTTCCATATAGACAACCATTCGCATTAGCGGTTGCTTTCAATGGAAGAGAAACGGGAGCATTTCCGTCCGGGTGGTTGTGGATATACGTTGTAGCTACCGATCCATTTACGATTGCCCTGACAGGATAGTCTGGATTATTGCTCGCCGTCTTAACTGTTCCATATATTATTACCAAATAATTTTTGTTTGGGACAAGATTACATAGAGCCGCTTGACCGGCGGCATCGGACCCTACCGTCTCTATCGTCACCAAAGAAGTGCTTCCCCCTCCAGCGGGCGTTTGCCATGTACCAACACCCGTCGCATCTGAAGTAAGGACTTTTCCGAGACCAGGTTGTCCACCTCTTACTCTGATACTCCCATTCACATCAAGAGCTGCCGTTATGGGTGTCGCAGCTGTTCCAACGCCCACCCTCGTACCAGTAATACTATCAACAACAATGGGAGAATTACCCACTGAAGTTGCAGTAAGAAATTTAGGAATAAAATTTACAGTTCCCGAGCCAGTAATACCAGAACCACCACCGCCAGTCGGAGCATCTCCCCAAATCACCCCCCCTTGCCCCCTAGTAAGCACCTGTCCCACCGATCCTGAACTACCCGAGGGAACAGAGCTATCATAAATATGCCCTCTCAATCTCACGTCTCCTCTCACATCAAGTGCCCGCGTTGGTTGATCTCCCGGACCCACCCCATCCATACCGATCCCGACCTTACCCAAAATCGTATTCCCATTGGTGGAACCATTTACTATGAGGCCATAGTTTGCACTGCCGGAGTTATTCAATGTCAGTCCCCCTTCCTTTATCTGCCCAGTAAGCGTCACATTGAGCGGTGATGCTGTATTCCCCAATGGTGGAGTCATGCTTGGTGGTGACCATACATATGCGGCAAAGATATAGTTGGTACCAACTGTGAGAATGAGAGCGACTATAACGATTTTTAATGTTTGGATAAAATCTTTTTTCATAAAATTAAGATATAAATAAACTAGCTCCATCTCTTCTATTGACTTGTAAGGGTACTGCAATAGATCCCTTTGACTCGCATACTCTGCTGGTTGGTGCCCCAATCGTGGAGGAAAAGACCTGTCATCACCGTGCCAGCTGGACATTTTACATCTTGTTCGTTTATTTGAGGATTGAAGGGTGGAATTGGTATAAGTTGAGAACTAGGAGCTGGGACAACACTCTTCCAAGACCCAGTTCCATCACTACTACTGGACAAAAACTTACCACTTGGAACTGGCGTTCCGCCGCGAATTCTCACATTTCCGTTTACATCAAGAGTAGCAGTCGGAGGATTGCCACCCGTCGTACCTATTCCCACATTTCCACCAGTCGGATTTAGAGTGAGATTCCCGACCCCCGTTGGGAAATATTGTAAAAACCTCTTTCCAATATTGTGATCCCAGAGAAAAAATGTATTGTCGGCCGAATTTCCCACAACCTCTTGCTTACCAATAGCATACTCAAGCCCACCAGCCGAGTCGGTAAATGCAATGGACGCCTGAATACTATCTGCCGTAGGTGAAACTCTGATCGCGCTCAAGGCACCAAGGTTACTTTTTACATGTAGAGTAGATTCTGGAGCAGAAACTCCTACACCAACTTTCCCATTGTTCGAGTTATATATACTCGTGCCGGAACCCTGTGCCCAAAAAGATGTTCCTCCTTGTCCGCCGGTAGCATTCTTCCACTCTATTCCATTTTGCCCTCTGGTAAGAACTTGCCCGGCCGCTCCGGCACTTCCTGTGGTTCCCGAGCTGTCGTAGATATGGCCCCTAATTCTCACATCACCGTTCACATCAAACTTTCGTGTGGGATTAGAACTGCCTACACCCACGTTGCCCGCATTAGAGTTGTAAATATTTGTACCAGACCCTTGAGACCAGAAAGAGCCTCCGCCTTGTCCACCAGCCGCGTTTCTCCACTCTATTCCATCCTCACCCCTAGCGAGAAACTGGTTTTCCTCGCCAGCGCTGTTTTCACTGTCATAAATATGGCCCCTTAGTCTCACATCGCCATTCACATCCAGTTTTCTTGTAGGAGTTACACCGATGCCGACCTTGCCTGTTGTAGAATTACTACCCCAAACGATGAGCCCATTGGGAGCTGTGCCGATAGTATTAAGGGAGAGACCGCCAGCTTTTGATTGGCCAGTAGCTGTCACGTTTATAGGAGAAGCTGTATTCCCATCAGGTGGGACTGAAGTTGGAGCTGACCAAATATAAGCAAACACATAGTTAGTGCCAACCACAAGAAGAAGAGCGAGAATGATTGTTTTCAGGATTTGAATAAGTTTTTTTTCAGGTTCCATATTTTTTTTATTAATTTCCACTAAGCGATTTTATGAGGGCGGCCTTTTCTGCCTCGGTCATCTTCTCTTCCCCTTGGGCAGACAAAGATTCCGCTAAAGCTTCCTCTTCTTGGGCACTTAACGCCGAAACTCCAGTCGCAGTAAGACTTCTCTCGAGTTCTGCGCGATCGATCGCAACATTTTCCTCTTCTTGAGCGGGAGGAATTGTCTCTTCCTTTTTATCGAGTCCCAAAAAAATGATGACAAAAATTACAACCAAAATTACCACCACGGCGATCACAATTTTATTTTTTCCAAAATTATCTATCATGTTTTAAAAACTATTTTTCTTTTATGAACGGCTTTACTTGGACATTGATTGGTTCTGTTTCACACTCACCAGTTTCATTAAGAGCATCTGTGACGACAATCCTAACAGCTTTCGTTCCGATTTTTTCATAAGACTTTTTATAGGTAAAGTTTGGCCCGACACCACTAGTCTGGGCAGTGGTAGGATCAGCCGGAGGATTTATACTCAAAAATTCCCAGTCTACTGTGTATGGTGATTGTCCTTCCGTGACAGCCACTCTCCATTCGACTTCGTTGTTTACATAATACGGTCCTGATGTCCCGACGGTGCAGGAAACTTCAGGGTTTCCGGTAGGACCACCTCCAGACGTAACATTCAGAACAATGTCCGTTGTCCTAGGTTGGACAGGATTACCACCTCCGGGGGCTCCCGAGGCTCTGACAGTGTAGGAGCCGACAGACGCGTTTGCTGTCGCAGTAAATGTGATGTCACTAACACAGGTCGGTGAGCATGGATTGTTTGTTGGTGACACTACCGCCGTCACACCAGTCGGAAGCGCGGAAATAATACTTAGACTAACGGGAACAGATACACCGGACACAAGAGTTCTTGTAACCCTACCGATACCGGAAGGTCCCCCTCTAGCTATATTTATTGGGCCATTGTTTGAAAGGCTATAATCAAAAACCAAGGTTGACGGTGATCCGAACGTCACATTTATAAACTTTAACCAACCTATAACCGGACCACCCCACGCATTACCGACAATAGAGGCATTTAGAGGATTGTAGGTTATCCCCCCATTTCCATTTATATACGATGGACCAGATGGGTGGCGAGAAACTGCCGAGTAACAGCGTGATGAAGGATTGAGAGTTGGGGCGTTATTGTCGGAAAGATGGATCCACCCATCCCAACCATCGGTTTCCACGGCAGAAATCGCTTTGGCCCATCCATTGATTCTTCCTCTGTTGGCGGCATTTGAAAGATTAATGTTGGCCATGGCACCAGAACCATTCCCCGGGTCATCACAGGGTGGATTTTTACTTGACGTCGGCATGTTGGTAAAACTATCTGCTCTATCAAAACTAATCCAACCTATATTGTTGCTCCAAGCATGACCGGACAAATTTCCGACATTATTGGATTGCGTTATGTTTACCCCAAAATCCGGGCCCTCACAACTTCCTGGATCAGGCACTCCGTTCGCATCATCATCGTCACAATTGCTAAACTTGATCCATCCCGCACCCATGTCAGGACCTTCGCTTGTGCCAGCCCACGCCCAGCCAAAAACTCTAGTACTAGGAGCAGATTGGGCATCAGCTACTCTAGTGGAAAAACCCACACCAACAAAAACCAAAAACAGGATAACGACAAAAAAGGAGATTGAGAAAAATGTCTTCTTATTCATAAAAATGGGCTTTGCTTGCCTGATTTTAGCATGAAATATCAACAAGATTGTTCACCTACTCTACCCTTTTGTGGATAACGTTGGAAACATTGGGGTTTTTGGACAATTTGACAAACACAAAAGAATTTACTAGTATATATGAGCATTTAGGTTCGCCCGTGGGCGGACTATTTTTTTAAAAAAATTCAACATGCTTGATCTAAAAGTTATAAATTCAGTGCTAAATCAGCTCGAAGAAGAGCGCGGTATTCCACGTGCCAAAGTTATTGAGGCCATTGAAATGGCTCTTGCCACT
The DNA here is from genome assembly GCA_964428845.1 of uncultured Candidatus Saccharibacteria bacterium. GTDB lineage: Bacteria > Patescibacteriota > Minisyncoccia > Phycocordibacterales > DATGWK01 > CAYRZH01. The sequence continues at coordinate 92,890 of CAYRZH010000001.1, forward strand.
GCCTACAAGAAAGAGTATGGCCAGAAGAGTCAGATCATAAGAGCGAAGTTTGACATCAACACCGGTACCGCCGAATTTTTCCAAATAAAAGTCGTTGTCGATGATTCCACAGTTGTCTTTGATCCAAATGACGAGGATGAGGAAAAAACTTTCAAAAATGAAGCTGGAGAAGAAATAGAAAAAGATATTTTCAACCCAGAACGCCACACTCTACTCGCTGACGCAAAAAAAATCAAAAAGGACGCTATTTTGGGCGAAGAAATTGTCTTCCCTCTTGAGGCAAAGGATGACTACGGCCGTATTGCTTCACAGACAGCAAAGCAAGTCATTATTCAGAAGATAAGGGAAGCAGAAAAAACGGCAGTGTTGAAAGAGTATGGTGCCCAAGAAGGCAATATTATAAGTGGAACTGTCCAGCGACTAGAACGTGGAAACATATTCATAGACGTTGGCCGCGCAACAGGCATGATTTCTTACGAAGATCAGATTCCTGGAGAGCGCTACAGCCAAGGTGAGAGGATCCGCGCATATCTTTATCGTGTAGAGGAGAGCCCGCGTGGCATCTTCTTGCGCCTTTCTCGTTCTCACCCACAGTTTTTGGCAAAACTCTTCGAAGCAGAAGTTCCAGAGATAGGCACCGGCGTCGTTTCTGTCAAAGCTATAGCCAGAGAAGCAGGGTCTAGGAGCAAAATAGCCGTTTCTTCGAGCGACAGCCATATAGACCCTGTCGGCAGTATGGTTGGTCAGAGAGGCGTGCGAGTCACTACCGTCATGAGTGAGCTCGGTGGAGAAAAAATTGATATAATCGAGTGGTCATTAGACAAAAAGAAGTTTGTCGAGGACGCACTGTCTCCTGCAAAAACACTATCAGTTGAAATAGACGAGGGGGCCAACAAGGCAGTAGTAAAAGTTTCAGAAGACCAGCAATCCCTGGCTATAGGTAAAGGGGGTCAGAACGTCCGTCTGGCAGCAAAACTTACCGGAACAAAAATCGACATCCAATCGTCTGCAGGTGAGGAAATTATCAAATCAGACGTCGAAATTACAAAAAACTAATAAAATATATGAATCTTTGGCACGATGTTACTCCAGGTGAGAACGAAAAAATAAACGTTATCATCGAAATAGGAAAGGGTTCGAAAAATAAATACGAAGTAGACAAAAAAACCGGCATGATCGCCCTCGATCGCGTGGCTTATACTGCGCAAGATTTTCCTTTTGATTATGGTTTCGTCCCCCAGACTCTCTGGGAAGACAATGACCCGGTGGATGCAATCGTCCTCACCACCCATCCCCTTATACCAGGTATCTTGGTCAGAGTAAGACCAGTAGCGCTCATGGAAATGATTGATAGCGGTGATTCTGATTCAAAAATAATTGCCGTCCCTATAGATGACCCGCGCTGGGAAGATACTAAGGACTTGGCCGATATCAACCCACACACAATAAAAGAAATCGAGCATTTTTATTCGACATACAAAAAGTTGCAAAATAAGGTTGTCGAAGTGAAAGGCTTCCACGGCAAAAATGCTGCGATCGAAGCCTTCAAAAAGGGCATCAAATTGTACTCGGAAAAATTCCCCAAAACCTCAAAATAAGCCCCAAAGGGGGCTGTTTTGTTTCTGTATCTTTAGACCTTAATGTAATACAATTACTGATGATTCGTCTTGGGGTGTGTGAAGGATCGGTGCTTTAAATTTACATTATAAGTTTTAACAATTTATTAGAATAAAAAAACATCATGAAAAAATACATCATTTCTTCTGTATTTGTTTTGGGCCTAATATTGGCCGGTTCGGGAGTAGCTTCGGCGCAAAATGTCCTGCCGATGCCATTCCCAACACAAGGAGTTTATGGGGGTGTTGGACAAGGAACATCAGTTTCTGGGGGTGTTGGACAAGGAACATCAGTTTCTGGCCCTGGTTCTTATTCGTCCACGCAGGCCGTAGAAACTAATCAACCAAACAGGGTCATTGCCGAAACAATAGAAATCGGCGCCGAAGGAGATGTGGGAATAGAGACTGTCGGCGCAGGGAAATTTAAATCAAAAACAAGCCTGGAAACCGCTCTTAAAATGCAGCTTGAAAGATGCATGAGACTTCCTACCGACCGAGAGAAAAGTGAATGCAAAATTCGTGCGACAAAAAACTTCGAGATCAGGGGAATAATCAAAGCGGTTAGAGATATTAAGGTCAAAATTGGCGAAAAAGATGATAAGAATGTAGGTGTTCGTTCAGATGATGATGACAGCGACGATGACGACAGAGATAGTAAGACAAAAAGAGACGATGACGTCTCAAGAAAAAATATCTCCCAAGACAGAGAAAAAGCAGAAAAACGCCTTGACGATTTGGTAAAGCAGAAGTTGGACCATTTTAGACGACTTCTAGACCGCTTCAATGCATACCACATTCGACTCTCGAAGATCGGTGATCTTATCGAAACAAGAATAGAGAAATTTGATTCTGATTCAAATGACGCCAACAATTCAGAAGCTAGGAGGCATTTGGGTCTTGCCAGGACTCACCTTAAAGACGCTCGTGCTTCTATAGATGTAGCTAGAAAACTATGGCAAGAAGTAACAAACACGAGTGTGACTGATCCTGCGACGATAGTAAGCGTAAATAGCGACACAGCCATAATCGTAAATGACTTTGATTCATGTGTGAAAGCCGGCAGCCCAGCCATGGAATCAAATCCGCCAAAGTGCCAATTCAATGGCAAAGTTTACACCGCGAATGAAACTACTATAAAGGTAGGTGTGGAGAAAAAATCTATTAAAGATATCTATGCTCCTGTGATAGAAGCTCTCGAGAAAGCAAAGAAATCTCTCGGTGCAGCCAAGAGCGAGCTTCTCGAGGCTTTGAGAAGTATGCGCCAAGGTCCTAATAATGCCGCGGCCGAAGTAAACTCTACAACCAATGCTGAAGTGAAGGTTGTAGAACCTGCAACAAATTAAAAGTGGATAAGGGTGTCCATTAAAAATAACAGACGAGTTATAATAGCCATAATATGGAAGATCTAAAAACAAATAACAATATTAGTGCGGGGGGTAGTCGATCCGTCGGTCCAATTATAGGTCTCGTCATCATCATTGCGGTGATTTTCCTCGGTGGAATATATTTCTGGACAACGCGAGAAAAAACTTCCGAGTACAGCCAGAAATCTGCTCCAGAAAACGCTGACGAAACTGCAGCGATCATAAACAGCGTTCCCACAAGCAGTGAAGATTCGTCAAGTATAGAAGCGGCACTTGAGGCAACGGTTATTGAAGACGATATATAAAAACCACGGCCTTCTCTGTGCTATTTCAAAACCCGGCTCTCTGGCCGGGTTTTGATTTTTAATCTTTAAACTCTACGAACCTCCAACTCCAATCAAGATATGAGTTCTGTCGGAAAATAGTCTGAAACTTGCACGAGTTCTCACTCATATGTAAACTTGCAAATACGCATGAAAAAGAAATTTCAAAATGTTTCAATAAAAAAACTTCCGAATTCGGAGGTTGAGATAGAAGCAGAAATCATTGCCGAAGAACTAGATTCGGCTAGAACCATCGCACTCAAGCAGATAAAAGAGACTGTGGAGATACCTGGCTTCAGAGTCGGACATGCGCCAGAAAATATAGTCGCAAGCCAGGTTGGTGAAATGAAAATACTGGAGAAAGCGGTAGGAATCCTACTCGATACCATATACGGAGAAATCGTGATGGAAAACAACATTCGTGCTATTGGTATGCCTAAAATCACTATTACAAAGCTTGCCCGAGGAAATCCTGTGGGTTTTAAGGCTTTAACGGCTGTGCTTCCCGAAGTTGTATTGAAAAACTATTCAGATATTGCCAAAGAAGAGATGGCGAAAGAGAAAGAAAACATCTCCGTAGAAGATAGCGAAGTCGAGAAAGTTTTAGAGACCTTAAAAAAGGAAACCGGCCAGACAGAAGAAAAACTTGAAAAGGAAAAAATAAAAGAAGAAATTCTTGAACACAAAAAAGCAGAGGCCCTAGAGAAAAAGAAAATTGCGATCGCCAAGAAACTCATAGCCGAAGCAAAGATAGATATTCCAGAACTTCTAATAGAATCGGAACTTGATACCATGATAAATCGTCTAAAAAGCGATATTGAGAGAGCCGGGCTCACTTACGAAGGATACTTATCGCAAATAAAAAAAGAGGACAAAGAAATCCGGAACGAATGGAGAGAGAATGCCAGAGAAAAAGCCGCCTTACAACTCATCTTAAATCACATCGCAAAGACAGAAAACATCAAACCAGATGAAGAAAAAATAAAGAAGGAGATGGAGCACATACTGACCCACCACAAAGATGCTGACAGATTCAGGGTTAGAATGTACGTCGAAAACCTCCTGTCAAATGAGGCTGTTTTTGATTTTCTCCTAGCCGCTAGTTAGACAAAAAGCTATAATAAGGCATGAGCGAAGATGATTATGACTCATCAAGTTTTGTGGCGGCAACTGATAAAAAACTAATTGAGACACCGCCTCCTCCACCCCACTATTATGGGGACAGTGTGAGAAAATTTTTTCTCATCGCCGCGATAGTAATGTTTGTCACTCTGCCCTTTCTAAATGAAAGGATTTCTTATCCTCTTTTCTTCTCGATTGTTGGAATACTTGTGCTTACATTTTTCGCCGGGATCACGAGCCCAAGACAAGGGTTCATCATCACGGCCGATATAGGGGTTTCTATTCTGGGATTTGCGGTATTTGCTTACGAGGCAGTTACAAAATTTCAAAAAATATTTGATCTTTTGTTTGTGACAAACATCGCTCTGGCCTGCATTTTCATCTTCACACTCTACTTCAGCCTCAAGACCCTACGGGGTTTCAACCAAATGGGTGTTCGCGAAAAAGCTATCGCGACGGGGAACCCCCCACTACCCAAGAGGATATGGAGTAAATTTAGAAAAGCGGAGCCAAAATCAGAGCATTTCACAGAGGAAGAGATGAGGAAAAAAAGGTTCTTGGATAAAAGCACTAGCTAAGAGGGGCAGATGCCGGGCGCGCGTTGGCAATAGGCCTTATATATACCTACATATATACCTACAAAAGCAAAATACTTGTTGCGGCCAGGCTTGCAGTCTCTGCCCGAAGCACCAATGGGCCGAGACTGTATGTATCGATATTATGCTTTTTGAAAACATCGAGCTCATGACTACTCCATCCCCCTTCTGGGCCGACGAAGAGGGCAATCCTTTTGTCACTTTTAAAAAGATGCTTATCAAATTTTTGTGAACCAGATGGATCAAGAACTATGACGGTGCAATTTTCTACCCCAGGGCTTTTTATAAATTCGAGGGCATCTTCTAGCTCTAGGGCTCCGTGAAGTTTTGGAAGTTTTGCTCTGTGAGACTGTTCAGTCGCCTCTTTTATTATTTTAAGTGCCCTCTCCGTATTCAAATTTTTCTTCTCACTTCTTTCGGCAAGTACCGGAATAAAATGTGATACTCCAATTTCGGTCCCTTTTTCGAGAACCCATTCAAATTTATCTTTTTTTATCAATGCGGCAAAGAGGAATATTTCTCTTGATGGAGCGCTAGGAGAAAGTTTTGACTCGATAATGATCAGGCTACAGGAAATCCCAGACAAAGACGATATCTGTGCTTCAAATTCGTAGCCGGAGTTGTCGAGAAGGATCAATCTATGGCCAACCTGAAATCTAAAAACATTCTTCCATTGGTGTAGGAGATCACGATTTTTTATAACAATCGAGTTTCCTCCCACCAAAGGTTCGTCGATAAAAAATCTATGTAAGCGCATGGGAACAGTATGCAAAACGACCGGCACACTTGCAAGGAGCCATTTTTTCTGGTTTTTTGCGTCATAGTATTTTTCTGGTATACTGCCGCTATCACTTTTATTCATTAAACGAAAAACATCATGCTTATCCCAATGGTTATTGAGAAAAGTCAGTTCGGCGAGCGAGCTTTTGATATTTATTCTCGTCTCCTCAAAGACAACATCATTTTCCTAGGTGGGCCGATTGATGACAATTTGGCGAACATAGTCATTGCTCAACTTCTTTTCCTCCAGTCAGAAGACCCGAAAAAAGATATTAGCATTTATATAAATTCTCCAGGTGGTTCTGTTACTTCGACACTCGCCATCGTCGATACAATGAATTTCGTTAAAAATGACATTTCGACTGTTTGCGTCGGGATCGCAGCTTCTGGTGGAGCCATCGTTCTTTCCGCTGGCAAAAAAGGCAAACGCCTTGCCCTTCCAAACTCCGAGATTATGATCCACCAGCCTTACGGTGGTGCTGAAGGCCGAGCTTCGGATATCGAGATCACAGCGAAGCAAATCCTCAAAACACGCGAGAGACTCAACAAAATGCTCGCCGAAAACACTGGTAAGCCACTGGCCCAAGTTGAGAAAGATGTTGACCGAGACTATTTTATGACAGCAGAAGAGGCCAAGAAGTACGGAGTGATTGATAAGATAATTTAGAGGGCTTCAAATAGGTCCCTCGTCGGGCACAGAAGACAAGGGTTTTCGAATATATACTTCACCGAGCACGCATAAAACGCTGCTGCGTTTTTGCTCTGCTCGCGCCAGTCGCGCTGCGCAAGGCTCGTCTCAGTATATATTCGAAAACCTATAGGACTATTCGCCAACCTCACCTCGGGGCGCTATTTGAAGACCTCTAACAAAAATCCCCTTTCGCCTCTTGGCAAATAGCAGCGGTATGATATCCTGCTCGCCAGTCCCAAGGAGATGTTCATGCGCTCTGTCCCCTGACTCGGTGCAAGTGACAATCCAACATCTCCCAGTCCTGCCCCCGATGGCCCAAAAGGCTCAAGAAGGCGGGGTGGCCATCAATCCGTAAAGGATCAGAGGCTACGGAAAACGGGCGACTTCCTAGAGAGCTGGCCCAGCTTGTCGAACCTTCCTCTTGGCTCCATCTGCCAACGAAAGTTTGGGCAGGTCGCCTGGAACGCTAGGCGGTCTTTGGGAAGCCAGCCGGGGGCGCGCAAGTGCTCCCGGTTTTTTCTTTGTAAAAATTTAAACTTTTAGTTTGACTTTTTCTACCAATCGTATATACTCTTCTCATAAATGGCTTCGGCCTCGCTTTCCACATCGGAGAGCAAACTATTTAAAAACCGAGTAGCACTCTAGAAAGTGCCTTTTTTAATTCTTCGAATGTAGGTTTGTTTAGTGTCGAGGACTTTCTTACCAATCTTTTACTATCAATTAAGCGTATTTGTGAAAGTACGGCACTAGCTTCTCTACCCTCAATCTCTCCAAGTGGAAAATAATACTTTCCCTTTTTCTTTTTTCCGGTTAATGCAATCGCCAATAAAATATTTTTATTAAAACCTTTTATTACAATTACTGGTCTATCGAAGTTTTGACCAGTCCCATCCTGCTCTGATCCGACATTGACCCCCAAAGAACACCACCACACTTCACGTTCGTGGTAAAAAGGTGAGGAAGACAACTCGTGTAGACCTTTCTTTTTGTTATTCCATCTATCAAAATCTTTTATCATCAAATCTTGATTATAAATTGCCATGTATCAATTTTTGATAAATTATTTATGAACCCCCTTCTCCTTGCATTTCTTGACGAGGCATGTAACATAGTGTCTGGTTATCCGCACACAAAACCGACAGAAAGGATGGTGAACCTTGAAATCAAAGACCTTGCTCGGTCTTCTGGGAGTACTTGGGATTTGGCTAACTGCAGGGTTCGCCCTGCCTTTCGTCAATATCTTGCGCCAGTTCACGGCAGAGCAACTTATGGTCTTTCGGGGATTTTTTACGGCCCTGATAGCATTCGCATTACTCCGAGGAATAGTGCGAAGGGTGGACAGATACACCTACATGATCGCTCTCCTGCTTCCATTCGCGACACTGTCACTCTTCCAAGGAATCCGCCATTGGGGAGCGGGGCCAACGATCATCATTATCACCGCCACCCCGCTCATAAATGTGATCTTCAGTTTCTTTCTGGGAAAACGTGTTTCTGGGGCGGCCATCATCGGGCTGGTCTTGGTGCTTGGTGGGGTTATCATCGCGAGGTATGGCGGGCACTTCGAGTGGAAAGGTTTTGTTTGGAGTGTCCTGGGAACCATACTGAATGGCATTCTCTATGAACTCTTCGCTCGAGCCAAGGCATCATCCCTAGAGAAATGCTTCTACGCCTGTGTGAGTATGGGAATCGTAGGGCTAGTCCTAAGCGTCCAAACTCCTTGGGCAAATGCCTTAAAGCCAGAACTGCTACTGTCTCTTTTGGGATTCGCTTTCGTTGGAGGCTTCCTATATTGGATGGCCAACCTGCTCGCCTTCAAAAACCTACCGACAGTCGAAGTGAGTGTCTTGGGCCAGGGTGAAACCCCCACGGTGATCCTCGGAGCATACTTCTTGCTTGGGGAAAAACTCACCCTCGTCCAATGGGCAGGAGTAGGAATGTCTCTCATTGGTGCATGCTACCTAGCAATGTGGTTGGTAAAAAAACCTCTGCCCAATAAAGAACTCTCAACTCCTCCAGAATTGCAATAGAGCCACACCGACACATCATCGGCGTGGCTTTTTTATTACTAACCCATCGAAAAAGTTCAGTAGGTTATGAATGGATACCTTCAACTTTACAAAAATTCTCCGATCCGGTAGTATGAAACTGTTATCATTTGTAATTTTGTGATTTCGTCTTTCGGTTTTTATGTTGATTCTGACTCGCCGATCGGCTACCGCAGTAGAAATTCCCTCTCCCCCACCAAACCCATGATACTTAAAACAATAAACTCAAAAGTTTCCTCTAAGAACATAGAGAATTTCATGCGTTTCGCATAAAAGCCTGAAGGCGGGGTTACACACAACATATGTCCGTAAAAATAGCGTTGCTGTTTGCAGGCTTCGCTTCCCTTGTTGGTGTCGCCTTTGGTTACTTTCTTCGATGGATCGTTTCTCTCGGTAAAAAGGGCTCTGTAGAGCTCCAGATCAAGCAAATGATGCTTGAAGCCCGAGAAGACGCAAAAAAAATTGTAAAGGAAGCAGAAGAGAAACTAGAAGCAACACAGAGAGAATCGAGAGCCGAAATAAAGGAGAAGGAGGATGCCATAAAGAAAGCCGAAGATCGTATAATCAAAAAAGAGGAGTTTTTAGACAAGCGACAGACAGATATAGATAAAGAGGTTGAGGCCATCAAACAAAAGATTGTTGAAGTAAGGCAGATAAAGGAAAAAACCGAAGAACTCAATACCAAAAAACTAAGTGAGCTCGAAAAGATCTCGAGTCTTTCTCGTGAAGATGCGAAGCAAGAACTTTTTAAAATTATTGAGAAGGATCACGAGGAAGATTTGACTGTACGCATGCAGAAACTGGAGATGCAGGCCGCAGAAAGACTAGATCGAAAAGCCAAGGATATACTTGCCATAACAATCCAGCGTCTTGCGACCTCTGTTTCCTCCGAGATAATGACAACTGTTGTACCAATCCCATCCGAAGAGGTAAAAGGAAAAATTATTGGGAAAGAGGGACGAAATATTAAAGCATTCGAGAGAGCAACTGGCGTTGAAATCATAGTTGATGATACACCGGGAGCAATTACTATCTCATCTTTTGACCCAGTGCGCAGACAGATCGCCCGCGTGGCTCTAGAAAATCTGATCCAGGACGGCAGAATCCAGCCAGCAAAGATCGAGGAGATGGTAGAAAAAGCAAAACAAGAGATAAATAAGATCATTAAAGAAAAAGGAGAGCAGGCCGCCTATGAATGTGGAGTCTTCAACCTAGACCCACGAATTGTGTCTATCCTCGGGCGCTTACACTTCAGGACAAGCTATGGGCAAAATGTTCTCCAGCACTCGATCGAGATGGCCCACATCGCCGGGATGCTCGCAGAAGAGCTTGGTGGAAATGTAAATGTGGCCAAAGTGGGTGCACTTCTACACGACATCGGCAAAGCGGTAGACCACGAAGTTGCTGGTTCTCATGTAGAGATCGGCCGGCGAATCTTACAAAAGTTTGGGGCTAGTGAGGAGGTAGTAAAAGCAATGCAGGCGCATCATGGAGAATATCCATACGAGACGATCGAATCAATAATCGTTCAGATCGCCGATGCTATTTCAGGTGGAAGACCTGGAGCAAGAAGGGATACGGTAGAAAACTACTTAAAACGACTTTCTGAGCTAGAAGCTGTGGCAAACTCTTTCCCTGGAGTCGAAAAATCTTATGCATTACAGGCAGGGCGGGAGATCAGAGTATTCGTTTTTCCTCAACAGGTTTCGGATCTAGAGGCGAAAAATATGGCTAGGAATATAGCTTTGAAGGTTGAGAGGGAGTTAAAATACCCTGGAGAAATAAAGGTAAATGTCATCAGAGAAATGAGGGCTACGGAATTTGCTAGATAATTTGATGGTTTGGGGCTACTTGCGTGAAAAGTGGCCTATTATATAATGGTTACCGAAAAGTAAACCCTCTAAAAACAACATTTTATTGGGTTACATTAACAGGGTCGAATAGGAAAAGTTTATAAGTATTACAAATTATTAGCATTTATAAGACAACAATATGAATAAACAAGGAATTGTAGACGCTGTTCATGGAAAACTAGGAGGAACAAAGGTTCAGGCTGAAGAAATCGTTGATTTGATAATCGATTCAATCGTTTCAACCCTAAAAAATGGGGGTGAAGTATCGATCGCCGGTCTCGGAATCTTCTCCACAAAGACCAGAGCAGCTCGCCAAGCAAGAAACCCTCGAACAGGAGAATCTATAAGTGTTCCTGCAATGAGAGTTCCAAAGTTCCGCGCAGCTAAGGCCCTCAAGGACTCTGTTAAGTAACCTTTCTTAAGGTTTTAGTGTTTATCTCTCAAAGCCCCCGCCAAAAGCGGGGGCTTTGATATAAGAAAAAACCCGCCAACATGTGCGGGAATAGTTTAGACTATTTGTCCTACTCACCAAAACATTCGGATTTTGCTGGGTGCAGCTTTCAGCCACACACTACCCAAGGCTCTTGATAATACGAGATAGTCGTTCCTCTCTCCCAGAATTAGCCGAGAAAATGATGAGGGTGGACGATGAAGCCGCCGCAAAAGACCCGAACAATAAAAAAATCTCAAAGGCTGGTTCTTCCCACCCCAAGAAAAACCTCCTCAATACACACACATCAACAATAAAGGCCACACCAAACCCAAATACTGCCAGAAATCTATCCATTCCGATCGAGAGAGAGTTCCAGAACAGTTCATCTTGTGCCGGCCCATTATTCATCTATGGGTCCCCTTTCTCATCCCAAGTTATCAAATTATTAGCTCCCTTTCAACCACGACAGAAAAAATATTGAGGGTCTATTTTATCTATTCTTTATGCGGGTAGCGAGAATCGAACTCGCGTCTACACATTGGAAGTGTGTCATTCTACCACTAAACCATACCCGCTCCTTATTCTAAAACCCTATCAATCCATGCAAGAATCCTCCTAGAAAGTAGCACACCAAACTCTTTTTTTCCATTACTCTTAACTTTTAGGTGTGCTGTCCCAAACGGGAGCTTCCCTTTTTTTGAGATTTTTTTCCCCTCCCTGCGATCAATATAGGGTTTCTGGAAATGATTTTTTGAAAGACCAGTGCTTCTTGACCAAAAATTTATAACCCTATTAACGTTATTGTCAGGATACATATGAATCCTTATGGCCAAATTATCATCCGAAAGCCCGCAAATTTCTTTCAACCACCTGATTCCAAGATTTACTATTTTAGGATCAGAATTTATTATCCTAACCTGATCGTATGATTTTGTTCCCTCCCCAATATATAACCCAATCCCAAGCATAAACAGATCTCTTCTGTCGAAAGATTCAATATCCCTTTTCGCTTGGTTCCTGGCATTTATTATAGTTTCATTTTTTATCCTATTTTTGGACACAGAAGAAGCAATTCTCGCTTTAGTTATTTTCGCGATAGTCGTCTTGTTTGGTACATATTCAATACCAGAAAGCCAATAACTGATCGTACTTTTTGACACAGGAACTATTGATTGAATGTGGCTGTAGGAGTACCCTCTCTTTCTTAAAGATATCGCTTTTTGTCTAAGATTGTCGTGTGCCATCAGGTGTATTATATAGTAATACGTACATATTACGAGTGTACAACACTACTGCCTTCATCAATTTTACTTTGCCTTACTTGCCAAAGCTTTTGCAATCCTCACAGCCTCATCAAAATTATCTCTCTTAGAAATTTTATTTCTCTTCTCATACCCACATATTTGGCAGGAATTGGTGAGCATATACTCCTTCCCTTCCTTTTCTATCAAAACAGGTTTCATCATCCCCTGGCACTTCGCTCCCCTATCGCCAGGATTTACGTCCACGTGTTTACTCCAGAGACATTTGGGGCAATGATTGGTATAACCGTCACCCAGGACAAACTCTCCGCAATTTTCACACGTGAAATCCTCTTTATTCTTCTGGAATTTTTTCGACATTGATTTTCTGCGGCTCTTTTACGAACCGGAATGTAAAGAAACTTATCGCCACTAAGAGAGCAAGGGAGAGCATGGCAAAACGGTATTTGATAACTTCGCCAAATGAAGCGAAGGCCAGGATCGTACCACTCCACAAAAGCGGCCCCAGGACAGAGGCGAACCGCTCAAAGAGGGTGTAGACCCCAAAGAATTTGCCCTGTTCGTTTTCTGGCACTAAATATGAGAAGAAGGCGCGTGACAGGGAAAACAGAGCACCAAAAGCAAAACCATTTAAAGCGAGCATGACCATGAAAAGAATCTGATTGGTGCTAAAGGCAAAGATCGCAATAAAGACTGCCCAAGAACCAATGAGTGTTGCTATGGCCAGTCTAGTGCTTTTGAGACGTCGTGCTAGAAGGGGGCTAAGTAGCGCACCCAGGACTGCCGCCGCGAGACCAATAATGGCCGCGAATGTTTTTTGTTTGTCCCCCAAACCACCCACCTTTTCCATATAGAGAGAAACAAAAAGATTGAGCGTGAGAATAGCATCAGCGAAAAAATAGTAGGTAATGAGATACATCAAAACTCCTGGATATTTTCTTATCTCATAGAGATCTCTAAGCACGTCCTTGAAAGAACCCCCAAACGTACGGCCTTTCGGTTCTACAGGCTGTGCGGTGACTTCCCTTTTCTTGTCCTTCAGGAAGATTAGTACTGGCAGTGAGAATATAAGAAACAGTAACGAGGCGACGAGAAAAGTTGCTTCTCTGCCAGTGGCACCAAATATTGGGATCTTCCCTTGAGCAACGGGAAGTATGAGCAAGAGACCTACAACGTTCCCAAGCTGACCAGCGGCCAACCCGAGACCGGAAATCTTCTCTTTTGTCCGGCTTGTAGATAGATCGTGAATGAACGAGTTATAGAAACTGAAACTCGCAAGATAAGAATATTGGAATAGAAAGTAAAGAATGGTTATAAGCAGTAGAGTCGAAGAAGTAAACGAAGTGTTTGTCACCGCCACGAGACCAAGAAAAAACAAAGAAACTATGCTAAGCAGAGTGAAGACTCGCAAAAAAGGCATGCGTTTCTGTATACGATCAGATATCCCACCAAAAAACGGTAGCGTTATAAACAAAAGAAGAGTTGAAACAACTATTGGTATAGTTATCCAGATATCAGAAACTTTATTGTCTTGGACTAACCAGAGAGAAAAATAGAAAGCGACACTTATAGACGCCAGAGAGTTTGCAAAATCGAAAAGCACCCAAAGCCATATACTTTTGCGCGATCCAGGAGTTCGGACGCTACTCATACTGGCTATTTTCTGATCTGTCATAAAGACTAAGGTTGGTCGTACTCTCCGGATTCAGCGCGAACGCGTTTCGAGAGAAACCCGACAATCGGCGCGAAAACAAACGCAAACAAATAATAACTGAAGGGATTTATTTTCACAACACCCATTTTTTAGATTTGAAAAAATAAAAGGGGTACACACAGATCGCTCTGCGCGCACCCCGAAACGTTTCCTCGAAGATTATTCCCACCGGATCGAGCTGCGAAGACTTTCGAGTGCCTCGACCATTTTTTCGTCAGTCTTCGCCCGGGCGATTCTTTCCCAACATTCTCGGTAATACACACTAACGGGGTCTTTCTTATCCCGGTGTGGATTCTCGTAGTTGGCCTTCATACTCATCACCGCCACCATGACAAGATCACGCCAGTCATCGAACTGATCGACTGTTAGTGCCCTTTCCCCACCAGCGATCAATTCGAGTAGTTTTCTCACCTCGAACTTACTGAAGGACAGCGGTTTGATCTTCGGCTCTTCCGATCTGGTTTTCGGATAGACGTGGATATCAAGCTCTAACTCCAAATCTTCGGTGTTTGGCCAACCATTGATACCAAAAATCCTTGGATCGAAGTGAACACTCGTTCGGATCTGACCGTAACCTGGGCTCATCATATCCATCACATTGTTTACTCGCATCTTGCTCGTCAGAGCATTAGCCCCCCACGAATCGAAGGTTGTACAACCGATAATACGGAACCTTGGAGGGTGTATGGTGATGATACCGCCGCTGACATACACATCGAGCACCTCATTGACACAGCTCGCGTCCGACACCCCCTCCGGATAGATGTTAAAACCGATCGGCAAACTACACAGCAGTGTCTCAACTTGCCTACGAGTGACTCCCCCCTCCATGACCACAACGCGAAAGATGCTTCTCTTGTCGCGCCCACCCTCAACCAAAAATGACTTGTGGGTCTTCTTCGGCCTCGCCGCTGTCTTTCTCACAATTTGGCTCCTTTCTGATTTTCTAAGAACAATTGCCGCCATGTCCCTGACACGGTTATTGTTCGACAATGGCAATAACGCAGACTATCATGCCCAACTGTAAATGTCAATTATATAAAACGGCCCTAAGCTACCTTACCGTGTCGGGGCGCCGGGATTCGAACCCGGAGTCACTTGATCCCAAGTCAAGCATGTTACCGTTACACTACACCCCGTATTAAAGCAATTTTTCCTCTAAACTAGACTTGAAAAATATGAATAACTTTCAAATCCTAGCATACGAGCCATAATATTCCAATGAATTCGTTGTAAAGGACAAATTTAGATGATAATGTCCTTTATAAAGCTCACACGACCAATCCTTTGTCTCGAATCAATAAGAACCGTTATAACGTGAAATCTCCAATCACAGGAGATTGGTAGATTCTTTTCTTCTAAGTAACATTGTATTGTCTTGGCTATCCTGGCCAATTTTCTAGGACTAACATTGTTTTCAGGTCTATAGCGGTCTCCCCACCCACCAAACCTGCCTGTTTCACAAGAAACATCGCCCGGTCCCTTCCCTATTTCACATGAAACACTTTTGACCTCTATAAAATGCAAAGCGCCGTGCATGCTAGCGATGATATCAATCTCCCCGCATTTTCTTTGAAAGTTACGTCCAATCACCGCAAATCCCCTTCTTTTAAGGTATTTATAAGCCAAAGATTCCCCTAGATCCCCCAATATCCTTCTAGTTGTTTTCATTAGTTCCCCACGAGCTACTGATTTGACTGTTTCAGATGAAACACCAGTTCACAGCCTGGGAATGAAACTCTAGCAAACATGAGTAAATATTTGATCAATTTGTTCTAAAGATATTCTGTCACTAGGCAGTTTCATGGGAAACGTTTCACGTGAAACGTTTATGATTAACAAAATTGTCCATTTCCTAAAATAACCAGAAGAATGCTCATATTATTTGCTTATCAGACATAAAGGACACAGAGGTTAATTTGTCCTTTATGCACATGTCCCCATGATTATCCACAGATCAAATGGGGGGTTCCGTCGTTAAGCGCCTGGAAACTGGCTTAGCAGGGGAGCACTATCGAAACCGGACAGAAATGCAAGCAAAAAGAATCAAATCCAAAAAAAAGGCGGGTAAACCATGGGACCGCGGACCTTTATAAAATATATAGTTTTGGGGAACTTCGGCCAATCTCGGATGTCCGAGATTAATTAAAAAATGGCTTTAATGGCGATTATATCGGACAAAAAGATTTGGCTTTTAACTAATGCGTAGCGAAAATCGGTCACAGGTCCTCGCGTGCTCGCTCGGCCCGCGATCCTTACAGGATCAGTACACCTTTTGGATATTTTTTCACTACACTCAAAAATATCTCAAAAGGTCTTTCGGTCGGGCCCCAGCCCGACCTCAACCCGCCTCGGCCACCTACGTGGCCTCCGGCCTTCGATTTTCTGCTACACAAGAAAAAACGCGCAGATGCGCGCTTTTCTTATGGGTGCGGGTAGCGAGAATCGAACTCGCGTCTTGTCCTTGGCAAGGACACATTCTACCACTAAACCATACCCGCGGTGCTCGAAATTATAACAGAAAGTATACCGTCTGAAAAACCCGGCTCTAAAAGATTACAAAAGGTTATTAAATCTGAATGTCTTAGCCATGGTTTCTGTCAGAAACAGAATGCAATTTATTTTGCGCGCCCGGCAGGATTCGAACCCACAAAAACGGTTCCGAAGACCGTTGTGATATCCATTTCACCACGGGCGCAATAGGACCATACTACTTCAAAATAGCTAAAAAACCAAAGCTATACTAAAATTGAAAAAATGAAGAAGACTGCAGGGAAGCATACGTTTTCCATTCCAAAGGAGGTTCTAGATGTCTCCCAGACCCTGAAGAAGGGTGGTTTTGAGGCATACCTGGTTGGGGGATGTGTACGAGACCTTTTCCTGGAAAAAGTCCCGAAGGATTGGGACATTACAACGAATGCCGTTCCAGAGCAGATAATCTCCCTTTTTAAGAAGACTTTTTATGAAAATGACTACGGCACGGTGGGCGTGGTGAATGAAGAAACAGCGGACCCGACCCTTAAAGTCGTCGAAGTGACTCCATACAGAATAGAGTCGGGGTATTCAGACAAAAGAAGGCCTGATTCGGTCTCTTTTAGCAAAAATATTGAAGATGATCTGAAAAGACGCGATTTTACCGTAAATGCCATCGCATACGATTCTGAAATACAAAAAACCCTTGATTTATATGGCGGTTTAGCCGACTTGGAGAATAAGATCATCAGAACAGTAGGGAATCCCAATGAGAGATTTGCCGAGGATGGACTTCGGGTGATGCGTGCGGTGCGTCTGCACGCCGAGCTTGGCTTCTCAATCGAGGAAAATACAAAAGAGGGTATCAGAAAAAACGCCGAACTTCTCTCCCACATTGCAAAAGAGCGAGTGCGAGACGAATTTGTGAGAATAATCATGTCTGATCGACCAGGGCAGGCATTAGAACTCTGCCGTGAGCTAGGAATTTTGAAATACATAGTACCCGAACTCGAAAAGGGAATTGGTATCGAGCAAAATCAGGCGCATGCATTTGATGTCTGGACTCATCTTATGAAAACGGTTGATCATTCGGCGAAGAAACGCTTCCCATTGCAGGTCCGACTAGCAGCTCTCCTACATGACATATCGAAACCAGAGACCAGAAGGCAGGCTGGGGAGAAAGGAGACTGGACTTTCTACGGACACGACGTGGTTGGGGCTCGAGTGACAGAAAGAATTCTTAAGGATCTAAAATTTTCCAATGAAATAGTCGCGCAGGTGACAAAACTAGTGCGCTGGCATATGTTTTTCTCTGACACAGAGAAGATTACGCTCTCGGCAGTGCGTAGACTGGTGCGAAATGTGGGTAGGGAAAACGTCTGGGACCTGATGGATGTACGCACCTGCGACAGAATAGGGACGGGGAGGCCAAAAGAGAGCCCGTACCGACTACGAAAGTATCATTCGATGATAGACGAGGCGCTTCGCGACCCTATCTCTGTGGGAATGCTCAAGACAAATGGGGCGAGAATTATAGAAATAACGAGGGAGAAACCTGGGCCACGAATAGGGTATATACTGCACGCCCTTTTGGAGGAAGTTCTAGAAAATCCGTCCCTGAATACGGAGGAAAAACTCGAAGAAAAAGCTAAAAAAATGGCTCTGCTTAGCGACCAAAAGCTTCGAGAGATAGGTGAGAAGGGAAGGGAAAAGAAACAGGAGGAGGATGAAAAGATCGTGAAGGAAATTCGCAAGAAGCATTGGGTGGAGTAGAGAAAAGGCCCCACCGAACAGATGTCCAGTGGGGCCCTCTTTTGGGCTCCGCCATCCTATATTCACCGCGCTAGTTACTTCTAGCACGGCAAGAGGGGTGGGCTATGCGGAGTTTCACACACCCACTTTATGCTAGCACACCTAGGATTTTTAGTCAAGTACAAGAAATTAAATAGCAATTATCTTAGGTTCCAGAGTTTTTGGGCAACAAAAAACCGCCCGAGCGACAAAAGAGGTGTGCATGGACGGTTCCGAAAGAACAGCCCAGTTAAATTGAGAGTCCCCAAAGATGATATCCTTGAAAATAAAAAATTGAGAGTGCGAGGATATATAGTTTTGAGAAATGTCCTTTAACCAGAAAAGTCTTCCGCTAGGTGGGCCTCACCATTGAAAGAACTAATGCCAGACTTTCGTGCCTAGTTATCAAGGACATCCATCTGGTCGTCTGCGATCTATTGTATCACAGTCAAAAAATATTTTGTCTTTTATTGGGGATAACTTTTGTCTTTTATAGAATCGCGCGGACTTTACCAAAGAAATCTACATAATTTAAGCCTTCAAATCTAGAAAAATAGGGCAGTGATCAGAACCAAAAATATTGTCCATTATTCCCGTGGAGGTAATGAGTGGGAGAATTTCTGGAGTTACAAAAAAATAATCGATACGCCAGCCGACATTTCTGTCGCGTGCAAAAGTTTTCATATCCCAGTAAGTGTAGGCTCCGACCTTATCCGGATAAAAATGTCTGAAGGTGTCGATATAGCCAACACCAACAACTTTATCCACCCAAGCACGTTCGATCGGCAGAAATCCAACGTGGGTAGAGTTTTCTTTTGGACGAGCCAGGTCCATTTCTTTATGAGCAACATTTACATCGCCGCAAAAAATTATTTTCTTATTCGTTTTTCGTATTTTCTCAACGAATTTTAAAAATTCCGCAAAAAATCCTAACTTATATTTCAGCCGTTCGGCGGGACCCCCACCATTGGGGAAGTAGCCGTTAATAAGCACAAAGTCCTTAAAATAGGCCGTTAAAAGGCGACCTTCCTGGTCAAACTCTGGCACCCCCAGACCCTCGACGATCTTTTCCGGTTTTACCTTAGTGAAAATAGCTACACCACTGTAGCCCATTTTTGCTTTAGCATGATCAAAATATGAATGGTAACCGACTGGGTTTCTTGCTTCTTCAGGAAGTTGTTCGGGATGAGCCTTCGTCTCTTGGAGACAAAGGATATCGGGAGATTCGGCGAGAATCGTTTGCCATTTACCCTTATTGTGGAGCGCCCGAAGGCCGTTTACGTTCCAGGAGATGATATGCATGGGGTAATAATAACAGTTTTAGAAATAATTTTGCGCGGGGCGAAATTGGAACGTGGTAGGGCGCGGTAGTATCGAACGAAATCGAGTGAGGGAGAAGGATGGGGGATCCAAAAGATTTACCTTTTCTTGTTGTGGAATTTCTTATGCACATCTCGCAGATGCTTGTCGGTGATGTGGGTATAGATCTGGGTAGTACCGATATTTGCGTGGCCGAGGAGCATTTGAACAGAACGTAGATCGGCGCCATTCTGAAGAAGGTCGGTAGCAAAGCTATGCCTCACGATATGAGGCGTAACTTTTTTGGTTATACCTGCTTTGATGGCGTATTGCTTGATAATCCTCTCGACCGAGCGGGGAGTGAGCGTGAGCTCGTCTTTATTTTTTGCATTTTTCCCAAACTGTATAAAAAGGGCATCATCCATGTCTTTGCGTTTGTTGAGATACTTTCTGACCGCGTCTTTGGCATCTTCTGAAAGAAAAACCACGCGGACCTTTTCACCCTTGCCACGCACCGAGAACTCGTCGCTTTTAAGATCAATGTCACGAGTGAGGGAACAGAGCTCGGAGACGCGTAGCCCGGTGGAAAAGAGAAGCTCGAGCATGGCGCGGTCGCGGAGAGAGCGCAGGTCATCACCTGTAGGGGCCTTCATCAAGCGTTCTAGCTCGGCTCGCAAAATGAGATCGAGTGAGCGTTCGGGGGTTTTTGCAAGCTCTATCTTTTCTGGTGCAAGGGAAGAAACCTCTCGCTTCATGAGGTATTTGAGAAAGGCGCGCAGGGCAATGAGGTAGTAGTTTTGGGTCTTCTTCTTGAGCGTGTCTCCGACTTTTTCGGCGGCACTACCAGCATCCTGCCTATTGAGCCAGAGGCGATACTCACGTAAGAGTTTGTCGTCTATATCCTTGGGATTTTCCGTCTTGGCAAATTGTAGAAAACGGGTCAGATATCGGTCATAATTCTCAACCGTCTTTAGGCTGCGGCCCTTTTCGATCTCGGTGTATTCGAGAAATTGGCGTTTGAGGTCGGTGAGTTTCATGCTCCTTAATTTTAGCATGAAGTGTCGCACAATATTGAAGGACCCCGGGCGGGCTTTTTCATTGTCGCAGGGGTACCAGCATCACAAACCCCAAGAACGAAATCTCAAATGAAAAAATTTTACGGGGGGAATTTTGACAGATCCCGAGGCGGGACTTGCGAGCGCGACGGCGCGAGCACGAGGAATTTTTCAGCAGAAAAATATCCGTGCCCGACGAGGGAGACTGTCGAAATTTCCTGTTGCAAAACTTTTTCATTCGTGATATTGTTAGCCCGCAATGCTTACAAAAACAAAGAAACAACGAACAATAAACGAGATCAAAATCCACGATACTGACACCGGTTCGCCGGAGGTTCAGATCGCCATTTTATCCAAGCGCATTGAGGAATTGGCCTCGCATTTAAAGAAAAACCCGAAAGATATTCATTCGAGGCGTGGTCTCCTATCCATGGTTGCCAATCGCCAGAAGCATATTAATTATTTACAAAAAAAGAGCGCCAAGCGATACAACGCTCTTGCAAAGAAACTTAATTTAAAGAAAAAAGCTTAATGTCAGTAATAAAACATAAGGAACAACGAGTTGGTATTTTCATAGACACTCAAAATCTTTATCACAGCGCGAAAAATCTATACAAATCAAAAGTAAACTTCGGACAGATAGTTAAAGATGCAGTGGCTGGCCGCTCACTTATCCGAGCCGTTGCTTACGTCATCACCACAGAAAGCGGCGACGAAAAAAGCTTCTTCGAGGCCCTGGAAAAAGTTGGCATTGAAACAAAAACTAAGAATCTACAAATTTTTGCTGGTGGTGCAAAGAAGGCGGATTGGGACGTGGGGCTTGCAGTAGACGCTATCAAGCTCGCCCCGAAGCTCGACACCGTAGTAATCGTCTCGGGTGATGGCGATTTTGTACCGCTAGTGGAATATTTAAAAACAAACGAGGGTTGCCAGGTTGAAGTTATCTCATTTGGAAAATCTTCTTCGGCACGCCTGATAGAAGCAGCTGACGACTTTTTAGATCTAGACAAAAATCCACGCAAATATCTAATGATAGGCAACAGTAGAAGGAAGACTGGAAGAGAAACAGAAGAAATGACAAAATAACACCATCGTACTCCGATTAGTATGGATGATGGTGAACAAAAAATAATACCGCTTCGCACGTATGAGGGCGACGTGGCTGAAGCTATAAGAAAAACCAACGCTTCGGTAGCAAGCATAAATATTGCGGAGCAAAAAAGGAAAGCGGAGACAAAAAACTCTAGTGATTTGGGTGAAAAAACAGAGTCTTTTGCGCGAAACGGACTTATTTCCCTTGTCAGTATCCTTCTTATCCTGGTAGCTGGTGGCACCTTGGCGATCTTATTCTTCCTACAAAAAGACAAGACCCCAGAAATCGTTGTAACCCAGCGTTCAGTAATTTCGACAGACAACTTGAAAGAGGTTGATGTCAGCGGGCTCGGGCGTGAAGAATTGATAAAGGTCATCAATAGCAGTCTCGAGAAAAAATCCGCCGGATCAGTAACTGAAATAAGACTCATGGAGAACGGTCCGTCAGGTAGTTATCAGATACTTCCCGAACAGTTCTTTACGATTATTGGTAAGGGGGCCCCTTCTTCTTTGGCCCGCGCAATAGGTGAACCGTGGATGTTTGGCTCCTTCAGCACCAACGAACGAGCGGAGTCTTTTATTTTGGTAGCTGTAAATTCCTTTGATAATACATTTGACGGAATGCTTAGGTGGGAAAAAAGTATGGCAAATGACTTGAGAGAGATTTTTATTGACCATGAGACCATGGTGGGGACTAGTACACTAAAAGTCACCCCTGAAGTAAAAGAAAATTTTGAAGATTTGATTATTAAAAGCAGAAATACACGTGTCTTAAAGGACACCCGAGGTAATGTAATTGTCCTTTATTCTTTCTTGAGCGATAAATATCTCGTCATCACAACAAGCGAACAATCTTTTAGAGAAATCCTAAATAGGTTCTTGGCCTCTCGGTTTGTAAGATAAGGCATGATATTATGCTGTCATGAATCCAAATATCGAAAAATTAAAGAGTAAACTTGAAGAAGAACTCGCAATGCTTGAGCAAGAGCTGAAGAGTGTCGGCAGAATAAACCCGGATAATCCAAAAGATTGGGAAGCCACACCCCCAGAAATGAACATTCTCGAAAACGACGAAGAGGAGGTCGCCGACAAAATCAAAGGATATGAAGAAAATAACAGCGTTTTAAATCAGCTTGAAACTAGATACAATGAAGTAAAACGAGCTCTTGGAAAAATCGAATCCGGCAAAGGCTACGGTATATGTGAGGTAGGGGGTGAACAGATCGAAACAAACCGACTCGAGGCAAATCCAGCCGCTACTACGTGTACCAAACACATGAGGGCCTAAAGTTTTCGAGCAAGTATCGAGACAAGGTACCGTATCGAAAACTTTAACTTTTCTTAAGAAATATTTTATCTCCTGTGTGCTTAAATCAAAAAATGCCAAGTAGTTTCGGCGTTTCATGAGCTTTGCAAAGGTGTTTAGTGCACAGGTCCATTACCTAGGCGGTAGAATTGTTGATGTCGAGGTCGACTTATCACGTGGTCTTCATTCTTTTTCGGTAGTAGGCCTCCCAGACAAGGCAGTTGAAGAATCACGAGACCGTATATCAGCAGCAATCAAAAACTCTGGTTTTGAATCACCAAAACACAAAAATCAGAAGGTTGTTATCTCGCTTGCACCGGCACATCTTCGCAAGGAAGGCTCTGTTTTTGACCTCGCCATGGCTCTTGGCTACCTTCTTGCGGCCGGAGATATCTCTTTTGACCCAGCCGGCAAGCTATTTCTTGGAGAATTATCGCTTGATGGCGAACTGCGCGGCACGACTGGTGTTTTGCCGATTGTTATTGAAGCACGCAAAAAAGGATTCCGGGAGATATTTTTACCCCTTTCACGTGCATCCGAAGCAGCCCTCGTCGAAGGCATGATTGTCTATGGGGCAGATACTTTGAGCGAAGTTATTGACCACTTAAATGTTAGAGGTCGAAAAGGGGATAAGGGGGCGAGAAAGATAAAACCATCCCCAAATATCAACATCGAATCTGCCGACCAAGAGATCCAAACAGACCACGACAGTTTCGACGAGATAAAAGGTCAAGAATTAGCGAAGAGAGGTCTTGCGATCGCGGCATCAGGCGGACACAATGTCCTTTTATATGGGCCACCAGGAACGGGCAAGACAATGCTCGCAAGGTCTTTCCGCATGCTATTGCCAAGATTAAACCCGGAACAAGCTCTTGAGGTTACTTCGATACATTCTGCCGCTGGACATCTGTCAAAAACAATAATCACCGACCCACCTTTTCGTTCACCCCATCATACTTCTTCGCACGTATCGATCATTGGTGGGGGAAACATTCCCAGACCGGGCGAGATTACCCTCGCTCATCGGGGCGTACTTTTCTTGGACGAGTTTCCAGAATTTGAACGTCGGGTAATCGAAGTCCTACGACAGCCACTCGAAGAAAAAGTTATCACAGTCTCGCGAGCCAGGGGTTCAGTTTGTTTTCCTGCAAACATAATATTTATCGCTACGATGAACCCATGCCCATGCGGACATTTTGGAAATACTTATCGTAATTGCTTGTGCTCTCCCACCGAAGTTACCCGATACCGAAGAAAAATCTCCGGACCGATTGCCGATCGGATCGATCTTTGGATTGAAGTTGGACCGATAGAATATGAAAAGCTCGAAGATCTTTCTGATTTATCTAACACAAAAGAAAGCTCTCTTAGTAGAAGCGGTTTTTTAAAATTGAAAGAGGCAGTCCGGCAAACACGCCAGATCCAAACCGACCGTTTTAAGCATTCCCACAAAAATTACTCAACAAACAGTGACATTGCTGCGGGAGACCTCCCGATATATGCACCTCTCTCAGAAAAAGCGGAGGCTGTCTTGAGATCCGCAGCCAAATCATTGTCGCTTTCTATGCGTTCCTATCATCGTGTATGGAAAATTTCCAAAACAATTGCTGATTTAGAAGGGAAAACTGATATTGAAGAGGCTCATGTCCTCGAGGCACTACAATACCGCCCGCCGAGAGAACCTGGGGAGTAGTCAGGGTCTTTGGGAGATTTTGGAAGTTGGAAAAACTGATCTAGAAAGGATTCTTTGCCCCACGAACCTCGAAATGAAGATGAGGCCCGGTAGATCGCCCCGAAGAACCGAGGTACCCGATGACTTGGCCCTTTGTTACCACCATACCTTGAGAAACAATGCTTTGATTTAGATGGCCATAAAGAGTTTGTGTGCCGTTGTCGTGGAGAATAACAACATAATTGCCATAACCACCGTTCCAACCAGAATTCTTGCTGACTATGACTTTACCGGCAGCCGCAGCCAAGATCGGCGTACCTTTCGAATTGGCTAGGTCAACTCCGTTGTAACCATGAACACCTTGAGTTCTTCTACCACCAACGAGCGGTCTTAAGTAGTAACCACTGTGGTCAGGTAGGTTGCTAAACTTAGATGAATTACTAGTACTTGGTTTTGATGGGTTTGCTTTCTTCGGAGCAGGAGCTTCTTCGCCGTCAGGGACAATTATTTCCTCGCCGACAGCCAGCTTGACTCCGGGCTCGAGATTGTTGAATCTTACGATGTCCTTAGGATCACCACCATGCTTTTTTGCGATGCTCTCTACGGTGTCGCCAGCTTTTACAATATGTCTCACGCCAGAGATAGGCAGGATTGTAAGGGTCTGACCTTCAGAGATAGTACGACCCTCGAGATCATTGGCCCACAAGATAGTATTTACCGAAACACCATACATCTGCGCAATTTGTGAAAGAGTATCCCCCCTGCGAACAACATAAACACTGATCTGGCCATTTTGAGGATAGATAACGCTCTCACCAGTCACGTCATTTTGTGATTCGAGAGCTACGTTGTCGACAATGATGATGTCTCCATCACCGAGGGACGGATTTTGACTACGCTTAGCCTCCAGAAGTTCCATGTTCTGTGAGTTTACATACGTAGAGTTTACTTCTTCTGAACTTGCGGATTCAAATAGAAAATCTGATAGATTAGAAAGAAAAGAAGAGATGCCGGCGTTGGCACTCTGTGGCGAGAAAATAAGGCCAAAAACAAAGATGGAAAGAAAAACAAGCTTCGCTGACGCGACCTTGAAGAGACTGCCTTTTGAAATTTTGTGATCCTGTCTTTCGCCTTGACCGTTACGGGACCCTAGAGGTTTGGATAAAATAAGCCTAATCTAAATGATAATTCAGAATTTCCGAAAATATGGCTAAATGAAGCCATATTTAACCAGTCATCAACATCTGTGTACCTAACCATTATACAGAGCAAGGAAGGTCGGTCAATTGACAAAAGCGGTCTTTGTGGATATCCAATATGACGGCTTATATTATAGGTTTTTCGTGAATTTAACCAAAAAAATAATGGCAATTCAGAGCATGATATAGTTGTGTAACATTCTCATGGAATCTTACTTGGCGAGCCTAAATGAAAAGCAAAAAGAAGCAGTGTGCGAGACGCATGGACCAGTACTTATCGTAGCAGGAGCCGGAGCCGGCAAGACGAAGACCATAACTCACAGAATATTTCATCTCATTAAGACCGGCACCTCTCCGTCGAACATTCTCGCCATCACCTTTACCAACAAAGCCGCCCGCGAGATGAGAGAGAGGGTTCTTTTACTTTTAAATAGCGACGAGGCAACAAAAAAACTGGCTTCGCGGGGACAGTTACCTTTTGTGAGCACGTTCCACGCCTTGGGTGTTCATATCATAAGACAAAACGCCCAGCGTTTAGGCCTGCCAAGATTTTTTACCATCTACGACAAAGGTGACGCCAAAAGAATTATTAAAGAGGCTTTGGTCTCTCTAAACTACGACCCCAAACAAATCGACCCAGGTCGGATTCAGGGGGTAATTTCGCGAGAGAAGGGAAACTTCGTGACCGCTCGTGAGTACGCCGAACGAATCGGTAATGAATACTTCCCCAAGATTGTTTCCTCGGCCTGGAATTTCTACGAAAAAGCTCTGGCTCGCGAACAGGCATTAGATTTGGACGATCTACTTCTAGTGACAGCCAAATTCCTCGCCTCAAATGAAGAAGCGAAAAAGTATTATCAGGAACTTTGGAGGTTTATACATATAGATGAGTACCAGGACACAAACAAGGTGCAGTACGAGATTGCCAGACTGCTCGCAGAAGAGCACCGCAACATCTGCGTAGTGGGTGATACTGATCAAAATATATACAGCTGGCGAGGAGCTGATATAAAAAATATGCTTAGGTTCGAAAAGGATTATTCAGAGACAAAAGTTGTTCTGCTTGAAGAAAACTATCGATCGACAAAAAGAATTCTTGCCGCGGCCGAAAGTGTTATAAAGAAGAATAATCTAAGGATCGAGAAAAACCTTTTTACAAACAATGAAAAAGGCCAGAAAATAGGGCTTTTTTGTGGGTTGAACGAAGTTCACGAGGCGGAGTTTGTCGCAGAAAAAAGTGAGGAGCTCTTAAAAAGTGGGGTGCCTGCCGACGAAATCGCCGTTCTTTACCGTGCCAATTTTCAATCAAGAATCCTTGAAGACGCTTTTTTTGGACGCGGCGTTCCTTATACGATGGTCGGTACCAAATTTTTTGAGAGAAAAGAAATAAAAGACATGCTGTCTTTTCTGCGAGCCGCTCTCAACCCAAAAAGTGTCGCGGATATCAAGCGCGTCATAAATATTCCGGCACGCGGCATCGGACCAAAGACACTCGAGAAGATTATGGCTGGAGAAAAAATTTCTGGGGCAATAGAAAAAAAGGCCGCAGGATTCTTTTCATTCCTTTCTAAAATAAAAGAGCTGGTATCACAAGAAAAACCATCGAAGATTATAAAATTCATCATGAAAGAATCGGGGGTCGAGGAGTCACTCAAGCTCGGCAGTGACGAAGACCGTGACAGACTTGAGAATATTATGGAACTTGTGACACTTGCCGCCAAATATGACGGCTATCCAAGTGAAGAGGGGATCGAGCGACTGCTTTCTGATGCGGCGCTGGCTGGTAGTGAAGAGTCTCCAGACGAAAATGGTGAAGGGGGAGGGGTTCGACTTATGACAGTTCATGCTTCCAAAGGTCTCGAGTTCGAATATGTCTTTATAACAGGACTGGAACAAGATCTTTTCCCGCACAGAAAGATTAATGAGTCTGGTATCAACGCAAACGAAGCGGAAGAAGAGCGACGACTTTTCTATGTTGCCCTTACTCGAGCCAAACAGAAAGTTTTTCTTTCATACGCCGGATATCGTACAATCTTCGGTGAGAGAAGGACGAATGCCCCGTCCGAATTTATATATGACATCAGTAGTACTGATGTCGAACAAGAATTTTCTCAATCTTCAGACTTTGCCCCCTTTGATGACACAATATCCAAAAGGAACAAAGAAAGATTTATAGAATTTTAAGCTTATTTTAAGCCACTTATCAGCCAAAATCAAAATGAGAGCAAAAAAATCACTCGGCCAAAATTTTCTTTCTTCGAGAAGAGCCCTCTCCCAAATAATTCAAGCCGGAAAGATCGAGCCAGGAGAGATCGTGCTTGAGGTAGGCCCAGGCAGAGGAGCCCTCACCAGATTTCTTCTTGCGGCCGGAGCAAAGGTCATTTCTGTTGAAAAAGATGATGAACTGACTATCTTTCTAAAAAAAGAATTCGAAGCCGAAGTCCTTACCGGGAACCTTACGCTTCTGAACACAGACATCCTTGAGATAAATCCGAACGACCTTGGTCTCTCTTCTGGTAAATACAAAATCATTGCAAATATACCCTACTACATAACTGGCCAATTCTTGAGAAAATTTATCTCTGGCGAAAACACTCCAAAGAGTATGGTTTTACTCCTCCAAAAAGAGGTTGTTTCTCGCATCATTGCCCGGGACGGCAAGGAAAGTATTTTATCTTTAAGTGTGAAAGCGTATGGGACAGCAAAACTTATCGGGAAAGTGCCCGCTAGAGAATTTCGGCCAGCACCGAAGGTTGATTCGGCTATTATTGCCATAGAAAATATCTCTAAGAAGAATTTTCCAACCAAAGCTTCAGAAGAAAAATTCTTTGCACTTATAAAAAGTGGCTTTGCCCACAAAAGAAAAAAGCTAATAAGAAATCTGGAAACACTTTCGGATGCAAAAAGGTTAGAGAGTGCCTTCGAAAAATGCAAAATTCCTTCCGGTATGCGAGCGGAGGATCTAACGATAGATGACTGGCTCGCTTTGTCTCAACAAATTTAAAAACTCGAACCAAGAGACTCCGGGCTAGAGGCTTGTGCCTGTCTGATGTATCACACCGAAGCTCGGCACTGGTACGCAAGCGAGACCTACCCAAATAAAACACGTTTGGATGCCCGGAACATAATCACCAAGCAGCCAGACGCCAGGCGAGGGTATCACGTGATGAGCAAAAACTATAGTGCCACCTGGTTGGTAGACCAGAGCTCCAGACATGGGGGCAGGGGAGAAAAACGGCGTCATATATAGCCAAAAATTGGCACTGCAGGTACAAGGGATTACATTTACCACAAAACCGCCGAATGATGTAAAACCAAGAGCATTTGCAAAAATCGGCAATGAAAATATGACGACAATCAAGGCCGTGCTCATTAGAATTTTTGGAAAGATTTTTACTGCTCTCATAATTTTATTTTAAACATCCCCGGGCTTTTGCTGACTCCATTTTCATTCTGAATGTAAAGCCAGGCATCCATCTCGAGCGACTTTCCTCCTAGATATTTTTGGATAGTAGTCACTTGTGGGAAGTTCAGGACTTTTACTTTAATAAGTTTACCATCTATAGAAGAAATATTTGAGATATTTCCCAAGCTCGAGTAGATATTGTTGCCATTTTCAGTAAAGCCAGAACCAGAAACTAAAATCTCATCACCCATGGTTGCGAGTGTTGGCGATATTTTCTCAATGTTTGGAGATACCTGGGGGTTGTTGGTTACTGAAATATAGATTGGAGCAGAAAAATTCTTACTTGATTCATTTTTATCAGTGGTAAACCAGATCTCATATTTTCCTATAGGGAAAGTTCCAGGGATTGTGACGGTAAATGATTGGGGAGCATCGAGAACCGACGAAGAACCGCCAGAAGATTGTGTTGAAATTTCTGGTGGTGAAAAGCTGGGGAAGAGAGGTGCTGAATGAGTATAGCCTATATGCAATATATTTTTTTCTTTGGAAAATCCTACCCCCTTGATCTCGATAGTGTCACCAGGTCGAACTTGGTACTTTGAAACACCGTAAATTTTTTGAAGATTTGCCTCTGTCGGAGGATTTACAGGATTTTGGGTGAGTAACGAATTTTGTGGGGTCTGGGTAGTCGGAGTCGAAACCGATATCGTCGAAATCGGTGCCACCGAAACTGGCGTGGCCAAAACCTCGCCCAAAAGAGCGTTAAGTTTCGTCCGGGTAGCCCTTCCCACGAAACCAGTACCGAAGGTGAGACCGTTTGGCAATAAAATTTCAGACTTATGTGCCTCTTGGAAGGTGACTACGGCCCACCTGGTAAGTAAGCCAAAGTAGGTGGTTTCTTTACCAGGAGAGCCTGGACCATCGTTTGCCACCATGGTGGCTGGGTTTCTGTTGAGGAATTTCTGTAATTCCCTGACATCCTCGCCCACATCTCCCTCCTTCAAATCACGGCTAAAAACAAAGCCGGCAGAGGCAGTAGAGGATTGAGCATCCACGTTAAAAACTATGGAAATGAAAAATGAGCCAAAAAATATGGAGCAGAGAAGGAAAACTGGCAACTTTTTTAGTTTTTCTTTGAGCATCGAGGCCTCCAGGGCATTATACTCTTCTCAAATTGTCTTTTATCAACAGATTTTGTCTCTAATGTCGCTTTTTTAGGCCTTATTTTTGCTATAATTTTAAAGACTTCTGTAACTTAACATGTCTCTTAGAAAAACTACTCCAATCTTTATCGCTTGTGTATTTTCCTTTGGCCTTATTTTCTTTGCAGTAGCCAAAGATCAATCGATTTTCCCTCCGAAAGATACCGGGAGGGTTGGCACGGACGGCAAGGTAGACGCCGGGGTGAGGATTTTGGTGGAAAATGCCCTGGAAAATTCTGTCGATCAGGATGACGACGGTGACGGACTTAAGAATTGGGAGGAAATATTTTGGAAAACCAATCCAAAAGTCAAAGATAGCGACGGTGACGGTATCTCTGATAGCGAAGAAGTGAAAAAAACTGAAAAAAATATCGCTTATGGAGCAGAGGCTTCGGACAACCCAGCCACTGCAGTAAATTCTTCCAATGAACCCAAGACAAAAACTGGCGAGATCGGTAGGAATCTCTTTGCCGAATATTTGGAACTCAAACAGAGTGGAAGATTAAATCAGAGTTCAATGGAAAACTTGATTACAAAGACTCTTTCTCAAATAGACACCAAAACGAGCTCGTTTTATTCATCAGGAAGTGTGAAGACCACCCTTGATACAGATACTGCCGGAGCGAAGAATTATGCAAATGCTCTGGTGACAATAAGGGAAAAGTACAGAGCTTTGTATAACGAGAGCCCAATCATCACAGTAGCAAAAACTATAAACTTTGAAGACGAAGCCTCGGTCGAGAGCATAAGAAGGGCGGCAAATTTATATAAACTCGAGGCACAAGAACTCGCCAGCCTAATAGTTCCGAAAAGTTTGGTGGCTGGACACTTGGCTCTCCTCAACAGCTATGCAGCCAGCGCAGAGGGTTTGGCCCAGTTCGCTGAACTTCGCTCTGACCCACTTATGGCCGTAGCAGGGATACAAGAACATGCCGCGGCGGTAGGACAGGAATTTGAAATTGTTCTTAGTATAAGCCGTTTTTTCGAGAGTCGGGGAATCGTCTTTGAATCACAGGAGGCTGGTGCTCGGATAAAAAATATATGATTTTTGAAGCCATAAAACAATACACGGCGGTACTACTTTTTATAATATTCGTAACAACCCCCGTGTTTTTGGCCGGGCCAAAGAATGTAAATGCCCAATTTGGTGGAGCCTCTAGTTTTGCGGGTGGTGCGGCACTAGCAGTACCGACAAGCGACGTGGTACTTGGTCCGAAGGAAGCGGGAATAAGTGTTTTCGGCGTCACACTCCCGATAAGCCTTGATGGACTTGCTTACATGGCAGCAAACGTAGTGATCGCCCAAATTACCGACAGCATCGTGACGTGGATTGATTCTGGTTTTCAAGGAAGCCCAGCTTTCATAGAAGATCCTGGAGCTTGGTTTCTTGAGACCGCAGACATGGTGAGCGGGGCATTTATCGAAGAGCTTGGAGCCGAAGACTTACTCTGTGACCCATTTGCTCCTATTCGCATCACCCTTTCTTACAACTACAACAGATCATTCCCACGAGATTACAGATGTAAACTTTCTGACGTCATAGAAAATGTTGAGAATTTTGCAAAATTTACAGCGGGGGACTTCACTGGCCAGGGAGGGTGGCAGTCTTGGTTCAATATTACTCAAAACCGTCAAAATAATCCCTATGGAGTTTACTTCGGTGCCCAAATTGAGCTCGACAGGAGAATTGCCAACGCTATCGGACGTGAGAGTGATACGCTCAACCAAGGCAAGGGCTTCCTTTCGATGCGAAGATGTAAGGTTTGGGATACGGCAAACGGCCAAGAACCAGGGCCAAACAACCCGACGAGTGGAACCCTTCAGCATGATTGTAAGGAATACGGACCGATCGAGACTCCCGGGTCTATCGTCGAAGATCAGTTGAACAGAGCTCTGGGTTCAGAGTTAAACAGGATTGAGGTAGCAGATGAAATAAATGAAATCTTGAGCGCGCTTGTAAACCAGCTCGTGAAGACTGTGTTTACAGCTGGACTCTCAAACGTCAGCCACGGCAATATCTTTGACCCGGGTAGTGTAAATGCCGACTTTGAGGTTTCTTGCAGTTACAGCCCAAATGAGCCACTTTTTCTCGATCCACCGACTGTTACCCAGACGGAACAAGTAAAGTGGAAAGTGAGTGTCCTTGGGGGAGCGGGGGAGACGACATATAGATGGTCATTCACGGGAGATCCGATCCCAGTCGCGACACCTTTCATACTTACAAACGCAACAGTAACGCCGGTGGTTTACTCGAGTGCTGGAGTAAAAACAACCAAAGTAGAGGTCGAGAAAGAAACAGAGTTTGGAAAAATCAAAAAGACAGCGAACTGCTCGCTTACTGTTTTGCCAAATCCACCACTTGAAGTAACGAGCTGTAATGTTGTTCCTCCATCGATCCGACGCGAACAGCAACCGGACGAAATGGCCATGTGGACACTCAAAGCGAGCGGCGGTGTTTCTATTCCAAATCCAAATATTCCTTTCAATATGGGTTTCTGTATTTTCACAGGACAATCTGACGATGGACCTTTCGGTATTTCCGTCCCTCTCACGGGAACAACCCTGGAATCATCGTGTTCTCTTACTACTGGAGCCGAATTCTTCGATCGCTCCGGAGAGCACTACGTAAACGTACTCGTAAGTTCGGGTGAGCAATCCGTCACAAGACAAGGTTGCGGGCCATTGATCATTCTCGACCCATGATAATTGCTAATCAAAAAAAGGGGTGGGGTGCAAAAAAAATTATTGCAAAACTATTTTTGTTGTTGGTAATTATTTCTGGAGTCATTGTGCCAATCTGGACCAGCAATTTAGTGGTATATGCGCAAGGCTCCCCAACCAATTTTGAGATAGAGCCAATACCAACAGCGCTTGAAGTCGCTGTAAGCACTGTCGACAATACCATATCCGCCATAGCAAATCTTCCAGACAAACTCCTCAATGCTTTTACAAACTTCGTCGGCACCCTTTTTCTAACGATAACAGCGTGGCTACTTGGTATTTCAGGACTCCTTTTCAACGAAGTCATAACCTTCACGGTCTTGAAGATGAATACTCATGTAAGTTCTATCCCGGCAATAGATATAGCTTGGAAAGGCATGCGGGACCTGGCCAACATATCTTTCATATTTATCCTCCTTTACATCGCAATAGGAACAATACTTGGACTAGGGAGGATAAATACCAAGAAGATGCTCGTGAAAGTCATAATCATAGCCCTACTTTTAAATTTCAGCTTGTTCTTCACAAAATTGCTGATAGACGCCTCAAATATAATCTCGATCGGCTTTTACAACAAAGTGGCTCTGTCATCACCAGAGCGCGCGGTCAATGGTCTAAGCGGCGCCTTCATGGATGCGATTGGCCTGACTCGTATTTTCGACGTAGCGGGAGTATCAAACCTTCTAGCCAACCTTGACCCAATGAAAATGATCATCGTCGGAATTTTCGGAGGAATTCTATTTCTGGTAACGGCTTTTATATTCATGGCCGGAGCTATTATGTTTATAATACGTTTTGTCACTCTTATTTTCCTGATGGTTTTTTCTCCGTTGGCTTTTGCCGCCATGGCTCTTCCGAGCGACAAGTATTCAAGCAAGTGGTGGAATAAACTCTGGGACAATCTAATATTTGCTCCAGTATTCATGGTGCTGATCTGGACAACCTTTACACTATTTGCTGGACCGGGCGGGATCCTCAAACGAATATCTGGAGGAAATATACTCGATATTGCTTCGGGTAGCGCCGCCGCGGGCTTTGCGCCTGGCGCACCACCAGTGGGAGCCTTCGGCACACTCATGAGTTTCATAATCGTCATCGTAATGATGGTGGCAACACTTATCGTCTCCAAACAACTCGGTGCGGCTGGAGCAAGCGGGGCATTGAAGCTTGGAAATAAATGGAGGGGTAAGGCCCAAGGGGTACTTGGGAGGGGAACGCTACGAATGACACCTTTAAGGACTATTGATAAAAAATG
This sequence comes from uncultured Candidatus Saccharibacteria bacterium, assembly GCA_964428845.1. Lineage (GTDB taxonomy): Bacteria > Patescibacteriota > Minisyncoccia > Phycocordibacterales > DATGWK01 > CAYRZH01. The sequence goes on from CAYRZH010000001.1 coordinate 127,162, forward strand.
GTCTGAATCCCCACTTGGTCAAACTGCGATCGGTAGAGGTTTGAGAAATATCACGACCGGTGTGGGCATGAACGCAGAATTTGGAAGTGGTAAATCAATTTCCAAAGTAGACAAAGAACTTAAAAAATCAAGGGAAGACTACGCAAACAAGCAGGCTGAAAAGGTTCAAAACAAACATGATAAAGAAGAAGCAGAAAATGAGTACGAGAAAAGGAATCTCTTGTCAGTAATATCAGACAGAAGTGCAACCAGCACGGCCAGACATGGTGCACACGGCAGACTGCTTGAAAAAGAAAGAGGTCGTCTCTCAAAGCTCGATACATTGCGTGCAAGTGCTGTAAAAAGAAGAGCTTTCGATGAAGTGAATGAGATTGATACAATGAAAAAGTCTGTTTTGGATAGAGTCACTAAGATGCAGGCAAAACAAGCTCTCGGCGAGGCAACCTTCGTGGCTGATTGGGATACGACACCAGATGATGATCTAAAGAAATATGTAAAAGATATTACAGTTGACATTCCGGGAACCGATGATAAAAAACTTCGACTAAAGATGGCCCAACGTGCCCAAGCGATACGAGTAGAGGAGGGGGGAATCATTAGAAAAACAGCTAACACAATTGCCTCCAGCCGTGCCGGATCCGTTGTCGGTAGTGTCGCAGGAGGAGTTGCAGGTGGTGTCGCGGGAGGGGTTGTGGGCAGTGTCACCGCCGGTCCCCTTGGTGCTATTGCGGGCACAGTAATTGGTGCGGGATTGGGAGGAACCAAGGGGGGTCGTAAATTCACAGCCAAAACCAAAAAATATCTCTATGGCGACGCACAATCCGCTCGACTCTCGACTATCAAAACCTTGAGGGAGAATGCAAAAAAGGGTAAGGCTGGAGGTGGGTCTCTGGACGAACAACTCCGCGCAATATTGGATCAAGCTGGCGGCCCACCGGCCCCCGCAGCCGGAGGAGGCGGAGGTGGAACACCTTAAAAAATGGAAGATAAAACAGTAATAAAAGAATATTTTGAGGCGGTAGATAGCAAACTCCAGAAGTTGCTTGTCTCGCCTATAGTAAAGAACACTACGGAGAAAATCCTGCAGAAATATCCACTTCGAGAAGAACAGGGGAGTCAGCTTGAAATTGAAATCTCTTTGGTCTTGCTTGGTATGGAAGTTGTGAGCAACTTCCGGGCAAACTTAGTGAGAGAGCTCGGGATCACATACGACCAAGCACTCAAACTCTCACTTGAAGTAAATAAGGAAATTTTTGACCAGGTGATGACAGAACTCAAAGAAATGGAAGTCGATATTCTCACCGCCGGAGAAAAACCCGAAACAAACGAGACAGCTGGAAAAGAAGAGTTAAAAGAAAAAGAAATTGCACCAAAAAATACTGTTCTTGAAAAACAGGTTGCAAGTAATACTCTTGATCGTTCGATACCCGACCACGAGGCGATGGTCAAAGAAAGCGGCCCACATCTCCACAGCCAGACAGTGATGCCACAAAACACAACAAAAACTCCTCCTCCGATACCAAAAGTCGCCCCTGCCCCACAAAACATTCCATCGGCTACCGAAGAGGAAGTTCAACAATTTGGAACTATTATCGACAGGAAGTTGAGTCAGGCAATGAGAGGATTCGGTAATACAAATGGTTCGGATACAAATAAAGCACCATCACCGCAGACTAGTACTACCACAAGTCCAGGGTCACAAAATAGATACAAAGGTCCAGACCCTTACCGAGAACCAATAGAATAAAAAACGAAGTATGCGTTTCCAAGTACCACAATTCACTGAAGTTGAAGATAAAGTCATCGGGCCACTAACCCTGAAGCAATTCATATACCTTGCTGGAGCAGTCGGCGCCTGCATTATCCTCTACACGCTTTTACCAAAATTCATTTCTTTTGTTCTCATGATCCCGGTATTGGTCTTGGGTGCCGCTCTGGCGTTTTACAAAGTAAATAACCGCCCCTTCATTCGTGTTCTTGAATCATCTGTTAAATATTTTATAGCCAGCAAACTATATATCTGGAAACACAAAGAAAAAAAGATTGTGTCTGAAGGACAAACAAGCAAGGCCTCTGTGTTTGTACCCAAACTTTCAGAAAGTAAGCTCCGTGATCTCACCTGGAGTCTAGATGTAAAACAAAATTTGGATTCCGGAGAGATAAAGCAGGCCCGGGTAAACGAAGGAAAAATAGATCTAAGTGTCTAAGTGATATAATAAATCAATGGCAACGGCAGCAAAAGCTACTCAAGAGTTCGTCCCTATAAAAGAAGTGCGGGACGGAATAGTTGTCCTCAAAGACGGCTCGCTACGAGCAGTTGTACTTGCTTCATCTCTCAATTTTTCTCTAAAGTCCGATGATGAGAGGCAGGCTATCCTTCTTCAGTTCCAAGATTTTTTAAATTCACTCGATTTTTCTGTGCAAATTTCTGTCCAATCCAGAAAGCTCGACATAAGACCGTACATTGCTCTCCTTGAGCAACAAGAAAAGAAGCAAACGAATGACCTCATGAAGATACAGGTTCAAGAATATATAGAATTCATAAAAAGTTTTACCGAAAATACGAACATAATGACCAAACACTTCTTTGTAATAGTCCCTTTTTCTCCAACAATGATCGGGCCGAAGTCGGGCAGTGGATTTTTCGGTGGCATAAAAAGCGCTCTGCCTAGCGCCAAAAAGGGAGGAGTCGAGATCAGTGATGAGGTTTTTGAGGAGTATCGAACCCAGCTCGCCCAAAGAGTTTCTGTGGTAGAGCAAGGCCTTGTCCGATGCGGAGTTCGGGTAGCAGAACTTGGAACAGAAGAGGTTGTCGAACTCTTCTACAAACTCTTCAACCCTGGCGAGGCCGAGAAGCCGATTCAGCTTGACCAAAACACAACCCAATAAACATGTCATTTTTAGGTAATATTTTTAAAAGGAAAGAGAAGATCGAACGAAATCCGATAGCACCATTTTTGCCGCAACAAATCTATGACGCCGGGGCACTCGAATTCAAGGATGTTATCGCCCCAAGTGCACTTAAGATCGGTCCACGCGACCTAAACCTCGGAGACAAACTCGTAAGAACTTTCTTCGTCATCTCCTACCCGCGATTCTTGAGCGAAAGCTGGTTTGCTCCGATCATAAACCTCGATAAGGTTTTCGACGTGTCTATCTTTGTTCACCCAGTAGACACAGTAAAAGCTCTGCGAGAGTTCCAGAAAAAAGTAGCGGAGGTCCAGAGCCAGATACACGAGAGGGAGGCTAAGGGCATGGTGCGCGATCCAATGCTCGACACCGCACACGAAGATCTTGAGGACTTACGTGATAGCTTACAGCAGGCACGCGAAAAGCTTTTCGACGTAGCCCTCTATATCTCGATCTATGCAGAAAGTGAGACAGAGCTCGATAAGGTGGAGTCTGAAATCAAATCCATCCTCGAGTCAAAACTTATATACGTAAAACCAGCTCTATTCCAACAAGAACAAGGTTTCAAAAGTGTCATCCCGATCGCAACCGACATCCTAGAAGTTCACTCGAAACTAAACTCTTCTCCACTATCAAGCATTTTCCCATTTATCTCTTTTGACCTTACATCCAACAAAGGAATTCTCTACGGCGTAAATCGCCACAACTCAAGCCTCGTGCTTTTTGATCGCTTTTCTATGGAAAATTACAACTCCATTACCTTCGCAAAATCAGGAGCCGGAAAATCTTATGCCATAAAGCTCGAGATCTTGCGAACACTTATGTTTGACACAGAAGTGATCGTTATCGACCCAGAACGAGAGTATGAATACATGGCCGAGACGGTGGGCGGTAGGTATTTTAAGATTTCCCTTACTTCAGATCACCATATCAATCCATTCGACCTTCCACCAGCAAACGAAGACGAGCCAGCCGCTTCCGTACTTCGCTCAAATATCATTAATTTGATTGGTCTTTTCCGACTGATGATGGGCGGCCTTACACCAGAAGAAGACGCTATTATCGATCGAGCTATCACGGAAACTTATGCCCTCAAAGACATCACAGCAGATTCTGACTTCAGAAATATTGAGCCGCCCCTTATGTCAGATTTTGAGTTGGTACTCTCTGGCATGGAGGGCGGTGAGTCGCTCGCCCAACGACTTAGCAAGTACACCAAGGGCACATGGGCGGGTTTTATAAATCGACCCACAAATATCGATATAAATAAAAAGTTTGTTGTCTTCTCACTTCGAGACATGGAGGACGAGCTGAAACCGATCGCCATGTATATTGTCACTCACTACATCTGGGGGGCAATAAGAAGAGAGTTGAAACGACGACTCTTGGTAATAGACGAGGCTTGGTGGATGATGAAATCCGAAGATACCGCATCTTTCCTGCTTTCGCTCGCAAAACGTGGAAGGAAATATTATCTCGGGCTCGCTACTATCACCCAGGACGTCGACGATTTCATGAAATCGCCTTATGGCCTTCCGATCATTACCAATTCGTCTATACAAGTACTTCTCAAACAATCACCGACGTCTATCGACTCACTCCAGCAAACATTCAATCTAACAGATGAAGAAAAATATCTGCTGCTCGAAAGTGATGTGGGGGAGGGGATCTTCTTCGCTGGCCTCAAGCACGTGGCCATAAAGGTTATCGCTTCCTACACAGAAGATCAGATAATCACTTCCGATCCATCACAGATACTTTCAATCCAAAAATCACGAGAAGAGTTAGAGGCAACTGGAGGTTAAAACAACATGGATAATGGCGAAAGAAAAATAAACAATACCACGCTCGCCTTTATGCTCGTTGTGGCGGGAGCGATCGACCTAGTCCAATTTTTTTTAGGACTATTGTTCGTCGGCTTGTTTATGAACTGGGCAATAAGCATCATCGTTTGGTTAACATTTTATCTATGGTTCAAGATAAAGGGCGTTGATTTCTTCTACAACCCATGGAGGGTGCTCGGTTTTGGAGGAGGCCTCGTGGCCGAGGTTGTACCGATCTTAAACCTCCTCCCAGTTTGGACGGCTGCAGTTATTTTTGTAGCCTTATCCCAAAGGGCAGAGGAGGCGGCGAAAAAGGGAGGGGTGGTCGGCAACGTGGCCAAAGTAGCGAATACTACAGCCACAACATTCAAGAAAGCGGCTTAATAGGCAAAGTTACTGTGGTAGAATAAGAGTTTGAGTATGGTCCAGTCTAAACCTTTGAAAAAGAGTTCCTTCTGGTTATTTAAGATAAGTTTTTTGCTTTTTTTTCTTACTTTTTCGGCACAAGTAGGGGCTCAAACATTTGGTGAGACACTCGATCTTACTGTCTCTCCCAAGAATCCTACGCCTTTCGGTCATGTATATATGAGTGTAAAAAGCGTCGTTCAGGATTTGAATACAAAAGAAGTAACTTGGTATTTAAATGGAAAGGTGGCACGGCGTGGAATAGGGGAGAAGAGCTTTGAGTTTGACTTAGGGGGTCTCGGCAGTGTCTCCTCTGTCGGCGTAAGCGCTGGCGGTCTTTCAAAAAATATTGATATAAGACCGACAGATGTTGATTTGGTTTGGGAATCTGACGGATTTACTCCACCCTTCTACAAAGGCAAAGGCTTGCGCGCCTTTCAGGGGAATTTGAGAGTTATTGCAATTCCACACTTCATTACACCCCAAGGCACAACATTAAATCCAAAAGATCTTATTTATTCTTGGTACAACGGTAACATTTTAAATGCTAGTGCCTCTGGTTATGGAAAAAATTCTCTAACATACGCCGGTTCAGTAATATCACGGCCCCTGAATATTGAAGTCCGAGTTTCTTCAAGAGACGGTTCCTATCAGGGAGGTAAAGAAATCATCGTCGAAGAAACTACCCCGGCCCTGCTCATCTACGAAGACCACCCTCTCTACGGCGTACTTTATAACAACGCACTTGGCGGAAAAGAATTTAGCCTAAAAGACAGAGAAGTGAAGATAACGGCCGTTCCTTACTTCTTTTCGACAAAAAATAAGGGTGACGCAAAGTTAAAATATTCTTGGAGTATAAATGGTTCACTGCGCGAGGGGTCCAACTTTAAAGACTCTGTCATATTCAGACAAGAGGGCAATGTGGCCGGCCTCTCAAGTGTTTCACTTTTGGTGGAAAATAAACAAGAGTTCTTGCAGGCTTCTCGGGCGGCGTTTGGAATAAGATTTGAAAAATAAAATGCAAATTAAACTTTTAAAACGATCGAGTAGAAAAAGTTTTGCAATCCTCTCCATTTTCTGTCTGGTATTGCTTTTTGGACTATCGATATCGAATACACTCTACGTTGAGGCGCAGCCAGACCCATCACCTTTCGGGGAATACGAGCCTCTAGAACCACTTTCAAACACATTGACCAACCAGAGTGTATCTACCAATCTTGCGCAGTACGCGAGAGGTCTCTTCGGCCTTTTAATAGGGGTGGCGGCGGGACTCGCAGTGATAATGATCATTATTGGAGGTATCCAATACATGTCGACCGATGCAATAAGCGGGAAGTCCGAAGGGAAAGAAAAAATAAGGCAGGCGCTTTACGGTCTTCTTCTGGCGATGGCTTCCTGGCTCATACTCTTCACGATAAATCCAGAACTTTTGGACTTCGGTCTTTTGAATAGTATCCCGCAGACACCGGTGGTAACGCCAACAAACACAGGATCGACAACCCCACCGTCAGTGGCGCAATTTGTAAATACTCCAAACTGGCCAGGGTGGTACGTTCGACAGAAATATCAGTGTGAATATCCTCCAGACAACAGCGGTCCGCATTTTGTTTACTACGGTCCCCTTGAAGAAGAGAGATGCAGATATCTCCTTTCGGCGTCTTTCCAGGAATATAATTGTTATCATAACCCCTCCATAAATATGATCATATTATCGGAGGAATGTGTTCCGTTTGATCCGTAACCTCATTTGAAAAAATTGGCCTCATGAAAAAAATCCTCACAATAATCATAATAATCCTCATCATCGTCGCAGTAGGCTTTGGCGCATACTGGTTTTTCGACAAGCAGGAAACGGGTGGGGAGGGGAGTTTCAATATTAGCGACTACTTTCCTTTCGGCCGAGGGCCAGAGTCTCCTGTGCCTGAACCAACTGGGGGCAACAACACTCCAAACACCGGTGGGGTCCCGGAACCAGGCAGTGGCACTAGCGAGGTAACACTCACCCCACGTATCTGGCAGATTTCAGAAAATCCACAGTCTGGTGCGGTTATATTCCAAACAAAAGACGCCAGTGGCACCAGCACAGCCGTTCGATATCTAGACCGAGCCACGGGTAATGTATTCGAGAGTAAACTTTCAGTCCTCGGCCGAAAAAGAGTTTCCCTTACAACAATCCCGAAGGTTCACGAGGCTTTGTGGTTGCCTGGAGGTGGGTCGCTGATCTTGAGATACCTGCCTGATGATAGTAGTGATATAAAAAATCTTTACGCAAAAATAATTCCGCAAACCGCTACAACTTCCGAGATCGGAGGGGAAGAACTGCAAGAACTTCAGGGAACTTTTCTTCCTGGAGGCTTGAGTGGCATTGCGATCGAGGCAGGGAACACCGGAAATGAGAGAATCTTTTATCTGGGAGAAAGTCAGACGGGGGGAATGTCGGGTTTTATCTCAAATCCGGATGGAAGCAAGATTTCTGTTGTGTTTGATTCTCCAGTTCGTGGGTGGCTATCTTCATGGCCCAAAAAAGAGATAGTGGCCTTAAACACCAAGCCGAGCGCTGGAGTCCCTGGCTACTTATATTTTGTCGACACCAAGTCGGGATCTTTCAAAAAAATCTTGGGTGGAATAAAAGGCCTAACCACCCTTACAAAACCCGACGGGAAACAAGTTTTGTATGCTGAAAGCAAATCTAGCGGTATCTCTTTGGGAATCATTTCAACAAATTCAACCCAAAACTTCGCCCTTCCACAGAAGACACTGCCAGAAAAATGCGTGTGGAGTACTCTTAAAGAATCCGTAATCTATTGCGCTGTTCCAAAATTTCTACTAGACGCCCAATACCCAGACGCGTGGTACCAAGGGGCTCTATCTTTCAATGACTCAATATGGAGAATAAATGCGTCGACAAGTGAATCAGAGATGATTGTTGATCCAAGGGTGGCGATGGACAGAGAGGTTGATGCTGTAAATCTTGCTCTCGACAAGGATGAGAAGTTTTTGATCTTCACAAACAAGAAAGATTACCAGTTGTGGGGGGTTAGATTGTTGGAACAGTAAAAGAATGGGGGAGTTCGAGTGGGCACCGAAGTGAGGTGCACAATATCATCTTCGGGATACGCATAATTTTCTACTGAAAATTTGCTCCCTCTCGGCCGCCTACGCGGCCTCCGAGAGCCCCCTCCGACGATATTGTGCACCTCTCTTAAGTTTTGCGAGATTCCGTCTCGGTGTCTACTCGGGTTCCCCCAACATTCCCTCGACATTCAACCAATTTTAGACTTCACCGTCCTTCTGATGACAAGCTCTTGCCCGATTGTAAAGATATTACTCGTGATCCAATAGATAGCGATCGCTCCAGAAATACTCCAAGAGATAAAGAAGGCTAGAACTGGAAAGACGTAGCGCATCTGGATATTCATACTTCTAGCAAGATCTTCTTTGAATGTGTTTGCTTTTGGTGTCACGCCTGGCCCTGTGGCGGTCTTTGGCTTCGGTGGCATCGACAGACGGATCTGGACGTATGTCGAAACCCCAGCGATAAGCGCTAGAATCAAGCTTTTTCCGGAAATATCTACTAGATCAAGAAATTTGATGTTTATGTGGGCCGGGATTGAAACAAAAGAGTAGAGTAGCTCTGTGTTTATGGATGGGAGACCAGAGGACAAAAAAACCTTATAGAGAGCAAAGATGACCGGCAGCTGGATGAGGATAAGGAGAATGCTAGAGAACGGGTTTATCCCTTGTTCTTTGTAAAGCTTCATCGTCTGGCGAGCCTGCTCCTGTTTATCCTCTTTGTATTTTTCCCTTATGGAGGCAAGCTCTGGCTCAACCTTCTTCATTCTAAGTTGTGTCGTTATGGCCTTTTTCGAGAGAGGGAAGAGAATGAGTTTGACGATAATGGTTAGAATAACTATTGCCACACCAGCATCGATCCACGAACTAATGTCCATCAAAAAAATCAACCCGTTATAGAGGGGTTGGTAGATGAGGGTATTATAAAGATAAGACATCAGGTTATTCTACGCCGCTCCGGCCCTTTTTTCAATCGATAAGATTATTTTTAGCCAACAGCAACCCAATAGCGTCTGAAAGCTCCACGAATGAAAGATTTTGAATTCCTTTTTTCACAAACAAAGCAATCGTGTATTGGCTTTTGATTTTCGGACCCAGGTTTCGGATGGCATGATAACACCTACGCTTGATCTTGTTGCGTAATACTGCCGTGTTGGCAACTTTTTTTGAAACCACAACAGAAAAAGTCGATGAGATTCTTTTTTCTGACTTTAAATAACGAATGGAAAAATGCGGTGACGATCCATACGCCCCGTGAGCCAACAGCTCTTTGAACGCGAGCTTTGTAATTCGCTTCGAGCGCTGCAACATTTTTCGTAAAAACCTATACTACTAGCCTTTTTCTGCCCTTACTTCGCCTTCTTTTGACGGTCCTTCTTCCGCCCGGGGTTCTTTTCCTCAAGAGAAAGCCGTGGGATCGAGCTCTTTTTCGTTTCTTGGGTTGGTATGTTTGAGACATATAGGGTAACTGTACATTAGGGGGGGAATGATTTCAAGTTTTTTCTCCTTTTTGGCTCTTCACATCTTGTTAACATTTTATGAACATGCCCCCGATCTAAGTTCAAGTATCGCGTGGGTTGAATGAGTATATAATGTTTCAAACCGCAGAACTTCTATGGATAACAATAAAATCTGGGATAGCGTATTGGTAGAAATAGAACTTACCGTCTCCAAACCAAACTTCAATACTTGGTTTAAAGATACCCACATCTCAAAACAAGAGAATGGGGTAGTTTTTGTAAGTGTCCCCAACAATTTTGTCCGCGAATGGCTCATAAAAAAGTACCACTCTTTTATTTTGAGATCTTTGCGAAACCTTTCTCCGACAGTCCGCTCACTTGAGTATGTAGTAAGCAAAGACGAACCGCGAAAAAAGGCCTCTGTTGAGCCAAACAATAGCGGTCGCCCCACCCTAGATGCCCCTTCAGGTGAACTGCCTCTAAACGATTTTTATATAAACAAAGAAGACAACCTAAACCCCCGATATACCTTCGAATCTTTCATAGTTGGGCCCTTCAACGAGCTTGCTTACGCAGCTTCCCAGGCGATTATAAAAAAGCCCGGCATAGTATATAACCCTCTTTTTGTTTACGGGAACACTGGGCACGGCAAGACCCACCTTATCCAAGCCGTAGGCAACCACATGAAACACACCTTTCCAGAACTCCGAATACACTACGTAACTTCAGAAAAATTTGCCACGGATTACATAAACTCTATTCATAACGCCCACGGCGACCCCAACAAAGTCAATAATTTTAAAGAGAAGTATAGGAAATATGACATTTTGATCATGGACGACATTCAGTTTTTGTCTAAAACAGAAAAAACCCAAGAAGAACTGTTCCATTTGTTCAACAGCCTATACGACAACAACAAACAAATCATTTTCTCGTCAGACAAGCACCCAAACTACATCCCCAACCTAGAAGACAGGCTCCGCTCCAGGTTTGGCGCTGGTATGATCGTGGACATTCCTGCCCCAGACCATGAGTCTAGAATCGCTATACTGAAGGCCAAATTGAGCTCTGGGGTGGTTAGTTTGAGTGATGAGGTGATCGATTTTCTAGCCTCCACCATTTCCACAAATATTCGAGAACTTGAGGGAGTTTTGAACTCCGTGCTCTGTCAATTACAGCTCAAGGGAAGGGAGTTGACCCTTCAGGAGGTTAAAAATCTTATAAAAAACAACGCTCGCCCGGCCAAAAAGACCTTGTCTGCAAAGGAGGTTATAAAAATCGTGGCAGACTTCTTCAATATTGAGGAAGAAAGTATTTACGAGAAGACAAGGAAGAAAGAAATTATAAAACCAAGACAAATAACCATGTATATTCTCCGAGAGGACTTCAATATCTCTTACCCTTCCATTGGTGAGAAGATTGGGGGAAGGGATCACACGACAGTTATCCATTCTTGCGAAAAAATAAAGAGGGATTTGAAGATTGATGCTGGGTTGGTTCAAGAACTTAACCAGATCAGGGCAATGATTGTGTAAATTTATCATTGTTGATATGGTGTGGGTGTGAATGTAGAAGTTTTCTGAAATGTTTGTGGAAAACCACCGGACAAATCCCAAAAATAGAAACTGGATTTGAAATAACGAACAATTCGCCAAACAAAATCCACAAAAGAAACAAAAAAGTTTTGCCAAAAAAGCCCCAGAATTAAACAAAAAAATGACTTATCAAGATATTAACAGGCCTAATAGTAGTAATGAATTTTATATAGAGTAATTGTACAAAACCTACCAACATGAAGATAGAATGTATAAAAGAAAAACTAACAAAAGCTGTTTCTAGGGCAGAGAGGGTTGCTGGGAAGAATCAAACACTACCAGTTCTTGGTTGTATTCTTTTTGAAGCTACCAAGGGTGGGGTAACTATAAAAGCCACAAACCTTGATTTGGGAATAGAAATAAATGTTCCGGCGAAGGTTGTCAGGGAGGGGAAGGTTGCTGTGCCAAGCACCACCCTAAACACCTTCCTGTCTACTATTCAGAACGATAAGAATATCACCATTGAAGTTGTCGAAAATAACACAATAAAGGTTTTGGCTCCAAAAACATCTACAACAATAAAAACTCTTCCACATGAGGACTTTCCTAGTATTCCGAGGGTTTCAGAGGATCAATCCTTCACAATTCCTGGTACTGATATTGTTAAGGGTCTAAAGTCTGTTTGGTATAGCTCCTCTGTTTCAAGTGTAAAACCAGAACTTTCGAGTGTTTTTATCCATTCTGACAATGATTCTTTGATATTTGCCGCCACAGACTCTTTCCGTCTGGCTGAGAGAAAGATTTCTCTTAAAAAGGCAAAAACAGTCGATCGAATCCTTCTTCCATTTAAAAATATTCCCGAAATAATCAAAACTCTTGATGATATGGGGGATGAGACCACCGTCTGTTTTACAAAAAACCAAATTTCCTTTTCACGAGAAGGGGTCTATTTGACCTCCAGGATCGTCGACGGGGTTTTCCCAGACTATAAGCAGATTATACCGAGCGGCAATACGACGGAAGCTGTTGTGTTGAAACAAGACCTAATACAAGCTCTAAAAGTTGCAAACATTTTTTCAGATAAATTCAACCAAATCAATATTCAAGTGTCTCCAAAATCAAAAACGTTTATTTTAAAGACAAGCAACGGTGATGTTGGAGAAAGTATAAATTCTCTGGACGCCACCTTGTCGGGAGAAGATGTTGTTGTGAACTTCAATTACAAATATTTAAGCGACTGTTTCCAGTCCATAGACACGGACAGCGTCTCGCTGTCTTTCAATGGGCTGAATAAACCCCTAGTAATCCGTGGTGTAGGCGACAAATCATTCTTGTATTTGGTGATGCCAATGAATAAGTAAAGTGAACAATCTCGAAGGATTTCTAAAAAAGTTTAGGTTAATAGTTGGAGCCAGAGAATCCGAGAGGAGTGCTGTTTCCGATGTTCTTACTTCTGTCTTAGGAGTAAAGTTATCGGAAGACTCTATTGTCATAAAAAATAAAACTATCTCGATAAATTGCTCGCCCATAATAAAGAGCCAAATCTTTTTAAATAAGAGCAAAATCCTTGCAGAGCTCAACAAAAATCCAGGATTAAAAAATGTTGCAGATATCCGCTAGCGGGGGAGGCTATGGAGTAAGGGATACATTGAAATCAACACTGGCCTCACCTTTGTTGTAGACAGAGTCATAAACAACGACACGGAGATTGTTGGTGTCGGCGAGCTTTTCCATATCGGCCGGGATAAAAGAGAACGCAAATGGTGCTGCGGTGGCATTGCCTATGTAGTCTCCATTTACGAAATATTCAACTTTTAACGTAGGGAAAGAAGAACTAATGGCTGTTGTTACAAAAATTTTCCCATTTCTAGGATAAAGAGTCCCCGCTGTAGGGCTCATAACCGTCACCTTTGGGAAAAACTCGGGTCGGTGAATATTGTCTAGTTCTGTCGGCACGGAGCCTTCTGTGGGCTCGATGATGCCGTTTGTCGTTACCCATTTACGTACCGCATACTCCCAATGATTGAACTGGGGGTCTTCTGCGGGGTTTGTCGGCGGCTCGCCCCTAGGATTTTCTTTTTTCAGCCAGTAGAGAATGCTGTGGATTCCACCCGTTAGTCTCTCGTCGAGAGTCTCCTTAGGGGTAAATTCCGTAGCCCTCTTTTGAGAAAGTTTGTCTATCAAGATCGAAGTTCCTCCCTGCCATTTGCCGCGCAAAACAGGTTTCATCTCCAGACTGTCTTCGACAACCGGCGGTTCAAATTTCTCATCAGGTAAGTCCTTGAGGATTTTGTTCATGATTGTGTTCCAATACGGAACAATAATCTGGCGAGCAATCTTCTTTTCCATAGGGTGGTTGTCATTATTTCCAGCCCAAGCCCCCACAACTACATTGGGTGTATATCCTACTACCCAAGCGTCACGATAATCATTTGTAGTTCCTGTTTTGGCGGCGACATCTCGACCGGCAAAATATAGTGGAGAATGGACACCAAAAGCTGGTGCCCGGGCGGCATCATCGGAAAGCACGCTTGAAATCATAGAAGCCGTTTCTGCTGACAGGACTTGGGTCGGTCTCGGTTGGAATGATTCGAGGATGTTGCCATTTTTATCTTTAACCTCAAGAATTGCCGCATAAGGATTGCGCACACCATCGTTTGCAAAGACTCCGTAGGCACTCACCAGATCAAGAAGGGAAACTTCTCCACCACCGAGAACAAGAGTCAGGCCATACTGGCCGATGTTGGTGAGACTCTGGATACCCATATCCTTGGCGAGTCGTAGGGTGTCGGTCATCCCAGCAAGATAAAAAGTTTTTATGGAGGGGATGTTGATCGACTGGGCAAGAGCATCACGCATTGTTACAGGTCCTCGGAATTTCTCATCATAGTTCTTGGGGTTATAGCAGTTGGCGCCGGGGCGAAGGGGGATACTGTCCGGGCTGCATTCGGTCGAAAACTCTGTTTCTAGGTCGAAAACAACCGTTCCTGGTGTATATCCCTTATTGAAGGCTTCGGCGTAAGCGAAGGGTTTAAAAGAGGATCCTGGTTGGCGGTGGGCGGTGGCTACGTTGAAATTGCCATCTATTTCTTTGTCGAAGTATCCGCGCGAGCCTACCATAGCGAGAATTTGCCCAGTTTTTGGTTCGATGACAACGGTTGCGATATTCTCGGCATCAAAATTTTTCTTATTCTGAAGAGCGTAGGGCCCGGCAACTTCTTCGATAATGTCTTGCATGTCATAGTCAATGGTGGTGATGACCTTGAGTCCACCTTCCTCGAGAACCCGTCCCCCATATTTTTTCTCAAGCATTTCTTTGACGAACATTACAAAGTGGGGAGCTTTGATCCCAGTATCGTCTTTCGGGTGGAAGGTAACCTTTTCTTTCAGTGCCTCTTCGTACTCACCTTCGGTGATGAATTTATTTTTTAACATCTCTCTCAAAACTAGATTCTTTCTTTCCTCCAGTCGATCTCGATTCCCACCATATGGAGAATAAAAACTTGGGGCTTTCGGCAGGGCGGCTAAGTAAGCAGCCTCTGCGAGCGTAACTTCAGAGGCATGTTTGCCGAAAAATGTATTGCTTGCCTCTTCTACTCCGTAAATATTACCTCCGTAAGGTATCTCATTTAGATACATGCTAAAGATCTGCTCTTTAGGAACCATTCGTTCGAGCTTCAGAGCAAGAACCCACTCCTTGAGTTTTCTTGAAATTCTTTTTTCTCCGGAAAGTAGGGAATTTTTGACTACCTGTTGGGTAATGGTCGAACCCCCCTGGCTCAAACTGAAACCGCTAAGGTTTACGAGTGTAGCCCGCACGATAGAGAGAGGCTTTATGCCGTGGTGGGTGTAAAAATCATTATCTTCTATGGCCAAAGTGGCGTTTTTAATCTTTGGGGAGATTTCTTCAAAAGGGATAACTGTGCGCTTTATGTTTTGAAAAACATCGTACAGGAGAATTTCCCCTGTTCGATCATATATCTTCGTGGATTGTGTCACCTTGCGCTCCTGGAACGAGTCTAGGGTTGGGACCCTCCAGCTAGAAACCCAAAGGAGAAAGATCCCCGAAAGAAAAATAAGGGCGGTGGCGGAGATTATCACCACGCGCTTGATGAGTTTCTTATTTCTCAAGACCTTCTTCGATCTCGCTAAAAGATTTTTTAGGTTCACTTTCATCACAAAATCAATCATACCACAAGGACGTAGAGAGAAGGGTTTTCATACCAAAACTCTCTTTTTCGTGATAAATTAGTGGGGTGATAAGACTATTCCCCCACAAAAATCCAACTATCAATACTGACCGACAAAAGATCCAAGAATTACTCTCTCGCAACGTTGAGGAGATTTTTGTAAGAGAAAGTCTCGAGAAAAAACTTCTTTCCGGTAAGCGCTTACGAGTGAAACTTGGATTTGATCCGACTGGAGCCAATATTCACCTGGGTCGGGCCGTGATCTTGAGAAAACTGAAAGATTTCCAAGACCTGGGGCACGAAGCTATTTTTGTCATCGGCGATTTTACCGCCCAGATCGGAGACCCGTCCGACAAGCTTGAAAAGCGACCCATGCTTACAAAAGAAGAAATTGCTAAAAATCTTCTAAATTACAAAAAACAAGTTGGCAAAATAATTGATCTTAAAAAAGCAACCTTTCACTACAATAGTTCGTGGTTATCGAAACTCAAGCTCGACGAAATTACCAAATTAGCGGAAAGTTTTTCCATCCAACAGATGTCGAACCGCAGAAACTTTAAAGAAAGACTTGAGAAAGGGGTAGAAATCTCACTAAGAGAATTTTTGTACCCTCTTATGCAGGGCTATGATTCGGTAGCCCTCGGAGTCGACGTGGAAATCGGAGGTTTCGACCAACTTTTCAATCTCAAGGCCGGCCGCGTTATACAGAGACATTATGGTATGGCAGAGCAAGATGTTCTTACTACAAGTATGCTTATCGGTACCGATGGCAGAAAGATGTCTACGAGCTGGGGCAATGTCATAAATATTCTAGATGAACCAAGCGAAATGTTTGGGAAGATAATGTCTCTAAGAGATGACTTGATCCAGACGTATTTCCTCTTATGCACAGACATGCCGTCGGAGGAAGCCAAACAAATCGGTGCTCGGATCGAGGCTGGAGAAAACCCTCGCGATCTGAAGCTTGATCTGGCGGGGCGCGTAGTTTCCATCTACTGGGGGGAGACAGCCAGCGCTAAAGCTAAAAGAATATTTGTTGACACCTTTTCTCTAAAAAAAACTCCAGATGAGGTGGAAACAATCTCACTTGCTCCAAATGCCGTGATTGTAGATGCACTGCTTGAGCGAGGATTTGTGAAATCAAAAACAGAATGGAGGAGGCTAGTTCTCGAAGGTGCGGTTGTGGATGCAAATACAGGGATCAAAATGAATGACCCTCAAGCCTTGGCGACATCCAAAGTTACTTATAAAATCGGTAAAAGACGTTTTGTAAGGATATCGATACTCTCCTGAAATATTAGAGGAAATTGTTGCAAAAAAACAAAACCCCCACTCGGGGGTTTTGTTTATACACTCTGTATTTTACATTTCTTCTTCCTCGGGTACTTCCTCCTCGCCGTCAGCTCCTTCGATATGCATACCGCTACTCTTTAACTCCTCTTCCTCGGTCTCTTCTGGTTCTACGTCTCCGTCTGCCTCATCTAGGAAATTAAATTCATCTCCCATAATTTTTTTTAAATTATCTTTATAATGTCACTAATAAATTTTAATATTTTCTCGCAAGCACCTACTTTGTATCAAATTTGAAATTGTTTGGCAAACAAAAAAGGGGAGTTATGTGGATAATGGAGTTCGGATGGCATTTGATTTGTAAGATGCGGCATGAGTTAGCCCTATAGCGATGGCGTCGAACTCATCATCGTGCTCTATTTTTTTCCGAACTTGCACCAGTTTGGGAACCATCATGATAATTTGGTCTTTTGTAGCGCGACCATAACCACAGACAGCCATCTTGACCTCGAGTGGGGAGTATTGGAAAGCCTTTATCTTGTTGCGGGTGGCTTCATAGACTACTACTCCAAGAGCTTGTGACACCAAAAGTGCGGTTTTTATGTTCTTGTTAAAAAAAACGTCTTCTGTTGCTAGGGTGTCAGGTTTCCACTCGGCGACCACTCTGGCAATTTCTTCCCCGATGAGGGAGAGGCGGCGATAGTGAGGGAGCTTTGAAGATGTCATGAAGCAGTCGGAGTAAAGTAGAGAGTTTTTTCCCTGCTCCGTATGGAGTACGGCAATTCCGAGTCTTTCGTAACCGGGGTCTATGGATAAGATTTTCATAGGGTGGTTTTAAGCAATTGCAGTCGGCAGAATCTTGTCCTCCGAGACCGCTCCGCGCCTCCAGCGAGGTGCTCGCTTGATCCTCGGAAGATTTCTGTAAAGTTGGCCAGACAACTACGCAAGAAAACCAACTCAACTAACTGGCCAACTTGACAGACCATGCAAATCTTCCTGCGGGGTCTCTGCGGACAAGATTCTGCCGGCTGGTCACTCTTATCTTCATACCAGCTACTCTGCATTTGTGTAGACGTCTTGTACATCGTCGTTTCCTTCGAGTTCGGAGACGAGTGTTTCCAATAACTTCAAGTCGTCGTCGGAAAGGGGGATAGTTGTTTTCGGAACCCAACCTTCGGCCGTTTTCTCAAATGCCCAGGTTGCGGCACCCATACCTGCCAAGGCAAAACCGTTTCGCGAAAGGATATGTTTTATCTCTTGAGCAGCTTTATTTCTGTTGTCGGTTAGGGTCTCTATCACTATCGCAGTTCCACCTGGCCCATATGCCTCGTAGAGCATGCTTTCCATTGCCGCTCCTTGCTCGGTCGCTTTTCTGATAGCTCTGTCGATGTTGTCATTCGGCATGTTTGCCGCCTTGGCACGATCAATAACAGCCTTTAGTCCTGGAGATGTCCGGTTGCCGCCAGACTTTTTTGCCTCGACCGTGATCAGGCGCGCAAACTTAGTAAAAATTTTACTTTTTTCGGCATCAGTCTTACCCTTTTGTCGCTTTATTTGGGCCCATTTGTTATGTCCTGCCATATTTATATAAGTTTATTTTGTGATCCAGAAGACTTTTCTAGATTCAAATGTCTGTGAGCCGAATCGGTGACAGTTCTACCGCGCGGTGTGCGCTCAAGAAAACCTATCTGCAAAAGATATGGCTCATTGAACTCCTCAATGGTAGCCTCTTCTTCTGAAAGTGCGGCGGCGAGAGTGTTGAGACCAACTGGCCCCCCTTTAAATTTTTTTACAATTGTCATAAGAAGTGAACGATCAGAAGGGGAGAGACCGATGTCGTCAACACCGAGAAGAGTTAACGCTTCTATCACGATATCTTCAGTGAGATCTGTTTTTTGTATTTGGGCGAAGTCTCTGCAACGTTTGAGAAAATAATTTGCAGTTCTCGGGGTAAAGCGACTACGTTTTGCTATTTCGTTTACCGCCTTCTCCTCTATAGATATCTTAAGTATATTCGCGGAACGGCGAATAATCTCCTCGATCTCACTGTTGCTGTAGAATTCCAACTTGAAGATACCACCGGAAAAGCGGCTTCTAAGAGGGGCAGAGATAAGTGCGATACGCGTAGTGGCGGCTATGAGAGTAAAAGCCGGAAGCTCTAGCTGGATAGTACGAGCCGACGGCCCCTTGCCGATTATGATATCAAGTGAGCCAGACTCCATCGCCGGATACAAAACTTCCTCAATGGTTTTATTTAAACGATGGATTTCGTCTATAAAAAGTAAATCGCCGGGAGTGAGATTGGTAAGGATGGAAGCGAGGTCACCAACTTTTTCTATGGCTGGTCCAGAAGTAATTTTTATCTGTGAACCAGTCTCTTTGGCTATGAGATGGGCAAGAGTTGTCTTCCCCAAGCCGGGTGGTCCGTAGAAAAGGACGTGCTCGGGTGGGTGGTTTCGCTCTTTGGCTGCCCCGAGAAGAATTTTTAGGTTATCTTTTATGTTTTTTTGGCCAATGTAATCGTTCCACCGACTCGGTCTAAGAGTTTGGTCCAGAAAACCAGTGTCTTTTTCGGTAGGCGAGGGGTCCTTTTTATCGCTTGACATAGAATTCTTTTTGTGCTAAATTGCTTCGGCTTAGTCAGTTCGTCGTAATCCAAGATATAAATCTCTAAACAACGAGGCCCCCGGGCTTTAGTAGCGACTTCTTCAAGGACTCCCTGGTTACGTCTTGTACGTTTGCTGGGGGTATCCTTCGATTAGCGCTCAACTTTTAGTCTTGTATTAAAAGTGTTGTTTAGAGATTTATGTTTTGGATTTCTTAGAGGAAATCCTCCTAACTATACACCCCAGATTGCACCAGACAATATTGTAAATTCGGGAAATTGTTTTTTAATGGGGAAGATTGATATAAAGAACGACGATTCTTGTCAAGAGATATCAATAACTCTACCCAGCTCGTCGAGAGAGGTGGTGCCGGCTAAAACCTTCAGGATTCCATCCTGTGTCATGGATAGAATGTTTTGCGATTTGGCTGCTTCCTTCACTTCACGTTCGCTGGGGTTCATCTCGATCACTTTTTCTATATTCTCGTCACTTTTTATCGCCTCGAATATACCAATTCTTCCGATGTAACCAGTTTTTCTACATTTATCACACCCATGAGCTTCCCATATTGATTCAGTCTGGACCCCATCGAGGTAAGTCTTATCCGTAAATGTGGCAAGAACACGATTAACGACACCTTTTTCTTGGTCAGAAGGAGACTTTTTGGTCCTACAGTCGGGACAAAGCTTGCGCACAAGTCTCTGGGCCATGGCGATACTTATGGCTGAAGTAATGACTTTATAATTTACACCCAGATCTATAAGGCGGGGGAATGTGCCGGCGGCGTTGTTGGTGTGGAGGGTCGAGAAAACAAGATGACCGGTCAAGGCGGCATTGATCGCAATCTCCGCGGTTTCTGAATCGCGGATCTCACCGACCATTATGACGTCAGGATCTTGTCGCAAGGCAGAACGAAGCCCCTCGAGGAAGGTGTAACCTTTTTCATCGTCAGTTTGGGTCTGCACAATCCCAGGTAAGTGGTATTCAATTGGGTTCTCAATGGTGATTATTTTTATTCCAGGAGAGTGGATTTTTTTTAGAAAAGCGTAGAGCGTAGTCGTCTTACCAGAACCAGTTGGCCCTGTGTTCAGGATCATTCCATTTGGCTTCCTAATTTCTTTTTCCAACAGAGATAGTAGGCGTGGATGGATGCCAAGTTCTTCGAATGGGACAGAAATGGCATTTGGATTCAAGATACGCAGTACGATAGTGTCGTTGTATGCGCCAGGCAAAAGGGAAGTCCTGATTTCAATTTCTGTGTCTCGAACTTTTATACTAAAACGACCGTCTTGGGCCTTGCCTTTGATGTTTAACTTGAGATTGGATATAAGTTTGATGCGAGAAAGGACCAGGCTGTACGTGTCGTTATCAAACTTCAAGACATCCGTAAGAAGACCGTCGAGTCTGTATCGCAAAAGAACATAATCTTCTTCTGGCTCAAGGTGGATGTCCGATGCTCCAACTGAAAGTGCTCCTGCGAGCATAATCTCGAGAAGCTTTGAAATGCGATAGATTTTCTTTTCGGACAAAGCTTCCCTTATGAGCTTTTCTATGTCCGCCATGCTTCTGACTTGTTTCAAAAATTCTACAACCTCTTCGCTCGATATGGTAAGCGAACCGCCTTTTGTCTCAAAAGAATAAGAGAGGTCTTTATAACGCTCCCAGACTTTATTCAAACTTTCTTCAGAAACCATAAAAAGGGATGGTTCGTAACCTCGGTGTCTTAGATCATCTATCGCGTCTACTACATCTTGGCTCTTCGGCGAGAGGACCCCGATCTGGACTTTTTTGTCTATTATATTGAAAGGGGCAATCTTTATGGCTCGGGCGTTTTCCTCTTTCATAATCCGAAGAGCGTCTATATTGATCGGGAAAATAGAAAGGTCTAAGTATGGCAGATTGTGTCTCGCCGCCATGACCCTCGTCAAGTTTTCAGCCTCTTCTTTTTTGAGCTCGGCGACTCGTCTATTCTGTTTTTCCTCGTCAAATTGGACCATTTTGCTTTGTATATTATATGGCCTGAATGGTTAAAAAGCATCACATAGATAGCATTGACAAAAAGTTTTCTTTATGCTAGTTTTGCAACGGAGTTTTGTAAATTGACAAAAAATACACGCTTGAAAGCGTGTGGGGAAAAAACTTTGGACCTTTGGTCCAAGAAAGGAAGTGAAAAAGATGGCTGCGACAAGTAAGGGTGGCCAGGCCCTAAATCCTCTGGCAGATCTCGAGCGGGTGGATCCCATCAGACCACCCTCCGTGAGCTATCCCAAAGACTTTACTCTTTGGGACCTCGATGTTCCGAAGGATGATCGTGTGAGGATCGTCAACGAGCAGGATTTTCCTCTGAACGATCTTCTCTCGAGTTTGGGATTGTCGGATTCGCCCCTTCGGCCGAGTTTTGGCACAGCCAACTACGGCGAGCTTCTGGGTCGTTCTGGAGTAGTCGCCTTCTCTTGAGAAGCGAGCGGTTCCGCAAGTATGTGTTGGAATTATCTTTGCTTAGCGAAGAACTTCCGACCAACGAGGAACACTTCTTGCGGTTTTATGACCCGGAAAGGGAACACAATCCTTTCTGGGAGCAGGTCCATGCTTTCTGCAGCGAGGTCGACCTGGCCCAAAGCGAAGCTGGCCGAAAGTCTGATCGTCTCGATACTTTGGTATCCGCTCTCCGTGGTGGAATGAGTCTTGAAAAAATCGAAAGAAGAGTTGCCGATGTTGTGAGGGAAAGGGTTCAGCGTGTGGCCGTCATCGGTGGTATTCTTTCGTTTTCGATATCGGTCTGGCAGGAACAGGTCTGGCGGGAACAAGAGAAATCTCCGCTAAGGATCACAATAGGACTCAAGAACCGTGAAGCCCACGGTCACTTGCGCTACTCCATGGCTCTAACCAGGCTCGGCAACCGTGACGATCTCCCTGAAGGTGGATTTTGGGGTACGATTGCCCGGTACTCTGGCTACAACTTGATAGCAAATTGCTACAGAGGAATAAGATATGAACTTGCAAGACGCAAGGCAATGCGGGATGTGGTGCTTACAACCTCTCCGCGGGAATTAGAGGCTGATGTGGTCAATTGGCTTGGTAGACACGTAGAGTCTCTCGGGAATTTTTCGGGAGATAGCAAGGGGCCGGCGGCTCCGCCTATCAACCTCAAGGATCTGAATGGGGGAGAGATCAAGGTCGCATTTCTGTATGACGAGAATGGACTCAAGGTGAAGGTCTACTCTATTAGCCCAGGATCTATCAACGATCCAATCAATCCAGCATATTTTCTTCCATTTGATGACCATGCCTACAGTCCACCGCAGAGGAGGGCGATCGATCTTGCTCATGAAGTCTTGAATCAGGACTGGAAGGAGACTCTGCGAAGCTTGCTCTTGGGGCGCTTTCACGAGGCTCTCATTCGAGCCAGACCAGGGTTCTTTGATCAGGCACAACCACCGTCACCGAAGACCGATAGGGTCTGCAAGTGGTATGCCATCAGAAACATGTACGGGACGGGGTCTTTGTGTGAGGCAGTGAAGACTTGCGAACAGTACCGCCAGTTCTTCAATTGCCACCTATCCCGCCTAAAGCAGGTCGCACGGATGGTGGATAAAATCTGCCTTCTTGCGAAATCCCACAATCTGCCAGTGTGTGTAGCCGAGCCTCTTCCCAACAACAACCACGTTGTCGAGTTCTCTGGCATTGTGCCTATCCATCTGCTGGACGCTTTCAAGGGAGATCGGACTGTGGCAGTTCCACTTTCACTCCCAACTCTCAATGGGCAGATGATCTGCCTCACGGGCAAGCATGGTGGAGGCAAAACGACGGCACTCATTTCAGTCTTGGCGGCTCTCTACATGGCCCAAAGTGTCCTCCTGGCTTTTGGGGACCACTTCCGGTTCAATCCCAAGCGGGTTCTGGCATCGCTTCTCATAGAGCGAGGCAAGGGCTCAACTGTGGAGTTGATCTTGAAAAAACTGAAGGAAATCCTGCTTGCTGCCAGACGAGTTTCTCCAAATGAAATGGTGGCCGTTATCGACGAACTAGGATCAGCGACTCAAGAGGTTGCTGGTGACAAACTTGGGCGTCGAGTCATCGCCACCCTGGGAGGTAGGGGGGTAAGCATCATCTTCGCTACCCAGATCCAAGATCTCGCCCACTTCGCCAAAAGTCGTCTCAACGCCCACGCGTGTGCCATTGACCGAGATCATAGAGTTATGCCAGACACGATCAGTGATGGAGGTCTGGACGAGCTCTGTGATGGTCTTGGTGTAAGCCGGCTTCTCGAAGCCGCACCAAGCAACTAAGTTCTTTTGTTAGTTTTCGCTCCGGCGCATTTGCGTCGGAGTTTTCTTTTATAAAATAATGTCGGATTAGCACTTGACTTTATACCCAAAAAGTGCTAGAATTATACTAGATTTGAGGTGGCATGTGTCACCCCCAAAAGAACAAGCACCCGCGCCAAAAGCGCTATAGAAAGGGAAAATCATGAAGGGCAAGTTCCTGGGAATGGTGATGTTCACTCTCGTGGCGACTTTCCTTGCCGGCTGTGTCACAGAGAACGGCAGGATGAGTGGGGGATATCGGTTTTTCTTCCCCCAGAACTCGGTGACGATCGTCAACAACACCAACGGGTGGATCGACGTCGAGCGGGGAAGTGAGCGGGTGGTGTCGAACCTCGGCCCTGGCCAGTCGTACACCATCAACCTGTACAACTTCTACGAAGGGGGTCCGCTTATTCTCGTGGCGTTGTGCCACACGGAGACCGGCGAGTACCTTGGGCTCGAGAGTCGGAGATTTCACCTGAACACGGGTTACCGCGGGCGGGAGCACGAAGAGTTTCTTTGGGAGGTAGACAACATCCGAGCCCCAAGAGACCCACGCTAGAGACCAAGACCTTACGGGCGCACCAAACACGGTGCGCCTGTTCTTTTTTGTAAAAAATCTGTTCGCGAGAGAAAACCCCAAGCGAGGTAATATTGTCTATTCGAAAACCTACCAAGCGCCGTGGTACAATCGTTTTATGCAGCACATCTCCGAAAGTGTTGAGGAAACGGCAAGAATTGCTGGAGGCTTCGTTGAAAGTCTGGGGGCCACACCATCCAAGGCCCTAAAGGCCACAGTTGTAGGTCTCTATGGCGATCTTGGCTCTGGTAAAACTTGCTTTGTGCAAAGTGTCGGGGTATCGCTTGGTATCTCGGAAAACATGGTCAGTCCTACTTTTGTTATAGAGAAAATATATAAGATTGATCATAAATATTTTGACCATCTCGTTCACGTTGACGCATATAGGATCGAAAAAGAAGAAGAACTTCTACATCTTGGCTGGCAAGAGCTTCTCGAAAACAAACGCAATCTAATTTTCGTAGAGTGGCCAGAGAAAGTTGCTAGGGCATTGCCGAAAAGTTTGATCAAAATAAATTTTAAGTTCGTAGACGAGCACACACGCGAAATCGAATTTGAAAACTATGAAGTCTAGATTTTCCAAAAGAATTGTGCTTCTTGATGCCCACGCCATTATTCATCGTGCTTATCACGCTCTGCCTGATTTTTCGTCTACAAAAGGCGAGCCGACAGGCGCTCTCTACGGTCTCTCCACGATGCTTTTGAAGATTATTAAAGACCTTGAACCAGATCAGATCGCCGCTTGCTACGATCTGCCAGAACCTACACATAGGCATGAGGTATATGAGGCATACAAAGCCACGAGAAAGAAGATCGACGACGAACTCATTTCCCAGCTCGAGCGCTCAAAAGATGTCTTTACGGCTTTTGGTATTCCGATCTACTCTCTTAAAGGATTTGAGGCCGATGATATTCTAGGTTCGATAGTGGAAGAACTCTCTCCTGACAAAAGTACAGAAATAGTTATCGCCTCTGGAGACATGGACACACTTCAGCTCGTCTCCGGAGAAAAAGTAAAGGTATATACCCTACGAAAAGGTCTTAGCGATACAGTCGTTTACGATGAAGACGCGGTAAAAACCCGTTTCGGGTTTGGCCCCGAACTCCTACCAGACTACAAAGGTCTTCGTGGTGATCCGTCCGACAACATTATCGGCGTGCCTGGGATTGGAGAGAAAACTGCGAGCACTCTCATACAAAAGTTTGGAACGATAGAAAATCTTTTTACTATTCTCAAGAAGGATAAAGAGGCCGTGATAAAAGAGGGGATAAAAGAAAGGATTGCCGATCTGCTCCTCACACACGAGGACGAAGCCAGATTTTCAAAGACGCTTGCCACGATCAGGCGAGATGCACCGGTTGAGTTTAGGCTTGAAGAAAAATCTTGGCAGGAAAATCTTGATTTCTCGCGTGTCGAGGCCCTCTTCAAAGAGCTTGATTTCAAGACTTTGCTCGATCGAGTGAAGGATCTGGTGGCGAGTACAAATGGGGGGGCGAAAGAAGATGGGGGGCTGGTCGTTGGCGATCAAAATGGTGCCGGGCGGCAAAGTACCTTGGTTCAAGACGCTCTCGAACCGGCTCCATCCACGGAGGATTTTAAAAGAACTGCCTTGGCTCTCTGGGTTCTTGACTCAAACATGAACGACCCTACACTCGAGGATATTTTGAGATACGCGGAGACTGACTCTTTTTCACAGGCCAGCGATGTCATTTCTACTAAACTTAAGGCGGCAGGGAAGAGCCGCGAGGTCTACGAAGAGATCGAACTTCCACTTATATCCGTCATAGACAAAATGGAGAAGCGTGGAGTGAAGATTGACCTTTTGTATCTAAAGAAACTTTCAAAGGAATATCACAAAGCACTCGAGTTTCTGGAGAGAAAAATATGGCAGGCGGCGGGTGAGGAGTTTAATATAAATTCTCCGAAGCAATTGTCTGTAATCTTGTATGAAAAACTTGCGCTGGCGCCAAAAAACCAGAAGAAAACGGCTGGTGGGGCCAAATCTACCAAAGAGTCAGAACTAGAGAAAATAAAAGACGAGCACGAAATTATCGCATCCATCCTCGAATATCGGGAGCTTCAAAAACTTCTCTCGACATACATAGACACCATGCTTGAGCGAACGGAAAAGGATGGTCGGCTGCGAGCTCGTTTTGTGCAGACCGGTACTACGACCGGCCGCCTCTCCTCGCAGGAACCAAATATGCAAAATATTCCCATAAAAACCGAACTCGGGAAGCGTATCCGTAATGCATTTGTCGCGGAAGAAGGCTTTTCATTGGCGGGGTTTGACTATTCGCAGATCGAGCTTCGGATCGCTGCTTTTATGTCTGGTGACGAGAAACTTCTAAAGATATTTATGAGTGGGGGAGACATTCATACTGGTGTGGCGTCACATGTTTTTAAAGTTCCGAGAGAAAAAGTTGACTACGAAATGCGCCGCCGGGCAAAAATTATTAACTTCGGAATCCTTTATGGTATGGGGATCAATGCTCTACGCGCCAACCTCGGTACTACCAAGGAAGAAGCCAAGATCTTTTATGATGAATATTTCAAAAATTTTATCGGTCTAGCCAACTATCTGGAACGTGTAAAATATGAGGCGGCTAAGCAGGGTTTTACAGAAACGTTTTTTGGTCGCAGGCGATATTTTCCAGGTCTTCGGTCGAAGTTACCTTATGTGCGTGCCGCAAGCGAACGTATGGCTATAAATGCGCCACTCCAAGGCACATGTGCTGATATTATCAAGCTCGCCATGATTCGTGTTGACGACTACATCCGAGAAAATTCTTTTGAGAATAAAATCTATCTTATTCTTACTGTCCACGATGAGCTTGTCTATGAAATAGCGGACGAGTTGGTTTCAAAAGTTGTTTCAAAGATTCATAATATTATGGAGAACATCATCAATCCAAAAGACTGGAACGGACTTCCACTTATGGTGAATTCAAGTGTCGGTAAAAATTGGGGAGAAATGAAATAAGATGCTTTATCTCGTACATGGTACTGATAATGGGGGGGCTAGAGAGAAGGTCCATGAACTATTGGGGGTGCTTTCGGCTAAAAAACCGAACGCGGAAATATTTCGGGTGACGAGCGAAGATTGGAGTGATGACAAACTCACCGAGCTTATCGGTGGCCAGGGACTTTTTGAGAGGAAAAATATCGCTCTGCTCGATACGATTCTCTCGAGCAAAGAAACACTCAAAGAAATTGCCGAGTCTTTTTTGACACGCCTTGAGGAGATGGCTGGCTCTGACAACGTTTTCATTGTTCTCGAAAAAGAGATTGACGCTAAGGCTCTGGCAAAATTTGAAAAAAAAGCCCAAAAAGTCTGGAAGTGTGATATCAAAGCTCGCACCGAGAAGAAAGATTTTAATGTTTTTGCACTGACGGACGCCTTTGGCCGCCGAGATAAGAAGACACTTTGGGCACTCTACCAGAAAGCGATTTTGAATGGTTCCGAGCCGGAAGAGCTTCATGGTCTATTGTTTTGGCAAGTGAAAAGTCTTCTTGTTGCAGCCCAAGCAAAAAGTGCTGATGAAGCCGGCTTGAAGCCATTTGTCTGGTCTAAGGCTCAAAGTTTTCTAAAAAATTTTAAAGAGGGAGAATTGTCGCGGATTTCTTCGTCACTTGTAAACATGTATCACCGGGCGCGAAGGGGAGAGGTAGATTTTGAGGTGGAGCTCGAGATGTTTGTGTTGGGGGTATGAAAAAACGAAGGGCTCTCCCTTCGTTTTCCGCGATGCAGCTTTGGGTGAAATGAGAGGGTCGCGTGAACCCCAGCGTGGCACCTCTGGCAAGCTGCTATTTTTTGAAGATGGGTCGCGGTGCACCTTCTTGTCGCGCCACGCAGTTCTGCTAAAAATTGTATCGCCTTTCACATGGTTTGCCAACAGGACTCTCACGCGCCTCTCGGCTACGCCGCTCGTGTCCTGACGCGAGCACCTCAAGGTGCTCGCTCTGGGCGGACACTCGTTTGCGTGCCGAGAGAATATAGATTTCAACAACTCGTCGTGTCCGCCCAATTATACCAAGTTAGAACCGCTATTCGTAGCTTGTACCCTGATCATTTCGCTGTAGTTAGGGAATGATATTCAATAAATAAAAAGAAAGGCAGCTCATGATGAGCTGCCCATTTCCTCCTTTAGGACTAAGTCCTTGGTCTGGATGCGCCCCGAAAGGGCACCCGAACCATGCGTGATTCGAACTCCACCTGGTCGGAAATGGCGACTCTTTTGGAGCGCCCCGACCAAGTGAACCCGTTCCGCCTAAGCAAGCGAGTAGCTTCGTCTGCCAGACGCTGCTCCTGATTGCTCAAGGGAACACGATGAGGTGAGAGGTGTTTCATCTTTAACTGCCAGCGGGGATATTCTCATGAAATCCCGGCTGCGATGAAACACTGCACTGCGGAAACACCCCAACCACCTCATTTCATTGTCTGTGCGGTATAATAACGTATTATATATAACCTGTCAAGCATTGTGAAGCTAGATACTTTTAGAACCTCTAAATACTGTTGAAAGACAAGAACATTTTGGGCAAATGTGTGCTCAAAGTAAAGGGTTATCCGCCCAGCAGGACTCTCCCGCGCCTCTCGTCTCGCCGTCGCTCGCCTCGGGCTGGGCACCGCCTCGCAGCCTCGCGTACTCGCTCGGCATAGCTCCGGCGTTCTCGTCCTAACGCAAGCGCCTTGAGGCGCTTGCTCTGGGCGGACACTCGTTTACTTTCCTACCAAAACAGACGTTTTTACCTCGTGTCCGCCCAGCAGGACTCGAACCTGCGACCAAGTGCTTAAAAGGCACCTGCTCTACCAACTGAGCTATGGGCGGAAATGTAAACCAATGCTCAAAAAATATAACAGAAAAGTAGGAAAAGTAAACCGGCGCGGTGGGGGATACGAACGAGATCGTTATCAATACTGCCACGGCTGGAAAACAAAACCTAAAGTGGAAGGTCGAAAGCAAAAAAGCCAGCACCAGAAAACAATAGACTAAGTGCAACGGCCGCGGCCAAGATAAATGAGCTATATTCGAGCCCAAGTCGAGAAGAAACGTTTTTTCTTTCTTTCCACTCGACAAGAAGAATGGGTAGAGAGAGGATCGCGGCGACTTGAGTCAGTAAGCCGATGGCTAGAAAAATCCCAATAACAAATTCTCCAATCCCAAGCATCGAATCCTTTTTAAAGTTCAGTCCGGCCACTTGCGGTGCCGTGTTTGAGACCTCGGCACCTTTCTGCCTTTTAAATCTAATTATTCCAAAAAATACTATAAAAATGGCCAGAGCGATACGCAAAAGGAAAGGAGAAAGCAAACCGTAATTTAGAAATTCTGGAAAGACGCTCAACATAGGCGTATTGTACCATGTCTTAAAAATCTGTAGTAATGTGTGGTAATGAAGGATTTTTGTATCATTCTCGCCGACATAAGGAGTGTGTATAACGTTGGGTCTGTGTTTCGTACTGCGGATGCTGTAGGGGCAACAAAAGTCTTTCTGACGGGCTATACTCCAGCCCCACTAGATCGTTTTGGTCGAGAAAGGAAAGATATCTCGAAGGTTGCGCTTGGAGCAGAGAAAACTGTTTCTTGGGAGCATGTTCCAGATCCGGTCGTTCTTATAAAAAGACTTCATAAGCTCGGCTTCGAAATTGTTTCCGTAGAGCAAAGTGGAAAATCTATAAACTACAAGGAATTTAAACCGAGAGCCAAAACAGCTTTCGTTTTTGGTAATGAAACCAAAGGGCTACCAGAAGAAATTCTTAAGGAAAGCGACTCTGTAATCGAAATACCGATGCGTGGTACAAAAGAATCTTTAAACGTTTCCGTGTCGGTCGGTGTTATTCTCTTTGAATATCTTTGACGAAAACTAGTAGCTATAGGTATCAACGATTTTACCGACAGAGTCTATGAGTTGAATCGTATCACGATCCTTGAGCCAGTTATTTCTTGCGGATTTTGGAAATACTCGCCACTCGGATCGGTAGAAATCTCTGTCATTCTTGTGAAGTGCCACACAAGCGTTGTAATTTATCTGGTTTCGAATGTAATATTCACAGTCGTATGAGAGAGTATCGGGAATGTCGTTGGTTTCCGGTGCTTCACACTGTGGCAGTCTCTCTATAAAATCCAAGCATTCTTCGTTGAAGCCCACTGAAAGCGGAGGTAAGTTCTCGCTCGGAGCTGGGCAAGCTCTTTCTAGGCTTGGCACAAAGTTTTCATTTTGATCAAAATATCCAGTGCACTTGTTTGTTCTAAAAGAAACATTTATCGGTGATGGTATTTGAGTTACAACGACTTTTCCTCTAGCTGGGAGGTATATAGGTTCCTCGTTTTGAAAGTTGGGGTAGGGGAGATTCGATGCTCCACCGATAATTTGTTCTGCACCTGTTATGGCACTACGCAACTTCCAGCCTGTAATTAGTATTGGTTCTTCGATTCTGTTTGTTGCCGAAAATCTTATGTACGATCTAAAGTTTCCCGGTCTCGACACCGTACTGATGCTGACCTTGTCTTTATAGACAGAGGCATTTCTGTTTTCAATGAACTTGTCTATAGTGATTTTCAAATCGTCAGCTTGTCTAGAGACTTTATTGATTTCTCTCGAGAGACTGGTCTGTCGTCCGGAAGAGCTACTGTCACCGTTGTAGATGCCACTACTGGTTGAGACGGGGTTTCCACTAAAGCCTCCTCCTTTGAAAATAGCGCCGCCAGTAGAAATGCCGATCACGATGATCGCAATTATTATCAAAATTCCAACTGCGTTGCTACTCATTTTATTTGAAAAGCTTTTGGTGCTCGGAGCAGAAATGTCCACTTCTGCCACCGACTTTTATCCTTGATATTGTACCATCGCAGCCTTTTTTGCGGCAGTGTTCGCCTGTGCGTTGATAGACATTGTGCTTGTGTTGAAATCGACCCCGTTCACCTCGAATATTCCTGTAGTCAGACATCGAGTCACCTCCAAAATCAATGCCCATCTTGAGAACTTTTTTCATGGCGGCGAAAAGTTTCTTAAGTTGTGCGGGTGGAATTTTTGACGGTTTCGAACTCGGATGAATACCAGCGAGCCAAAGCATCTCATCCGAGTAAATATTTCCAATACCGGCGATGAGAGACTGGTCCATCAGGATTTGTTTTATCTTTCCACTCGGGCGCTTCAGTAGGCGACTTTTAAAAATCTCAAAATTAAAATCTTTCTCGAGTGGTTCGGGACCGATATCCTTTAAATCAAGACTTTCGTGACGCTTTTCTGTTTCTATGAGAGTAACCTTGGCGAATTTCCGCAGATCAGAGAGAGCAAGGTGGCGGCCATTTGAAAACGTTAGCAAAAAATGTATCCATTTGTTGAAAGGATCGTCTCGGAGCGGACCGGTCTCGGTCGCGACCCACGTTTTACCCTTTTTTTCATATTTTCCATAAAGTAAATGTCCGGTCATTTTCATATGAACAAGTATGGTGTAGCCACTTGAGAGGTGAATCAGTACATTTTTTGCGCGACGAGTAACTGACGTGACCTTCTTTCCAACAACGTGGCTTTTAAATTTTTTGAAAAAGGCCGTGTCTTTTATATTCGACTTGCCTTTGTGGTAAGGGCCACCGTAGTCGGTCCATACGTCAGTGATAGCGAGGTGGGGGAGGACTTTTTGTAGACCAGTGGCGGTGGTATGAACTTCGGGGAGCTCGGGCATGGTGGTGAAAAGGATAGCATATCTAAGTCTTTGATAAGCAGCAGGTTGCATTTGACAAAACTCGTTGGATCTATTAGAGTGCAAACGGAAATAGGCCAGCGTGGCTTATTACAATTCGCCATGTGAATCGGGAGAAAATGCCTTGGAAAACAACCCAATCGATTGGTTTCTGGAAAGGAGTCGTTTTTTAAAGGGCTCGGTTGCTTTGGGGGTTTTGGTCTTTGTCGGCCTGATCATTTTCCGTGCTCTCTGGGTGACCTCTATTGATAACTACGAATTGGGCTTTGTGTTCAACCGGTCAACCGGTAAGATTCAGACGATCGACCGAAAGGGGTGGGTCATCTATACGCCCATCAAGTACTCGGTCCACACGATCGACCTCAGGCCCTACCAGGTGTCTATTAGTGCGAACTCTCGAATCTTGAATGCCAAGCTCGTGCGCTTCAATCCCGACGGATTGGATACATTTGTCGAGTGGCATGGTCGGGATGCGGGAGACCTAACGCCAAACCTTCTTGAGATATTGAAATCCTATGCATTTGCCACAGATGGGGGAAAGAATTGCCCATTTCTTACTGTGGTGAGTGAGCTTAGTGGGCTTTCTTCAACACCCATGACAAATGTTGTGGAGAAAGAGAACAACAAGTGAAAGCTTTCAGGGCGCTTCTTCGGAACCGGTCGGTCCGACTGATCCTGGTCTTCTCGAGCTTGACCCTGATTCTCTACAAAAGCTTCATTGGTCACGTCGAGGTGGCCCATATCGGGGTAGCAAGAAACCTCTTTACGGGCGAGATCAAGGTTCAGCAACCAGGTTGGCATGTCACAGCGCCATGGGTATGGGTTCCGAAAATAGATACTCGGCCAATGCGAGTGTCTGTGGACTCGGCCGGCCATGGGTATAGTGCCAAACTGGTTCAGTTCGACCCTGATGCGGTGCAGGAGTTTGTAAGGACTGAGGGGTGGTACTTCTATTGGTGGGCCAACCGTTTTTCCTTCAACTTCGGCTACAAGGAAGAGCATCGAGGTATGAGGGATGTCCTTCGGGGGTATGCGTACGGAGCGAAAAAATACCCATTCATCAGAATATTGGAGGAGAATGTGGGTGAATAAGCTCATCACAACCCTCGACTCATCGTAATTATCCAGTCAGCAGGTCATACTTGCTGGCTGGTTTTATTTTTTAAAACCTTCTCCAACTCCTCGCGTACCACCCTCGCATCACTCCATGGAGTTTTTGTACCTTTCGGCCCCATGATATATGGGTCTGTACCTTTCCCAGAGATGAGTACGGCATCGCCAGCTTTAGCTAGGGAAACTGCCCGACCGATCGCCTCGCGCCTATCCATGATTATTTCACAATGTTTTTTTGTAATAGCGGCTCTCATTTCGTCCACGATTTTTTTCGGATCTTCGTCGTAGGGGTCCTCGTTTGTAAGAATGATGTGGTCACAGTAAGTATCGGCGATTTTTGCCATTTCTGGACGTTTCCACGTGTCGCGGCCGCCGCCAGTGTTTCCCAAAATGCATATTTTCCGCTGTGATGGAAACGCTTGGTAAAGTTTCTCGAGTGAGTCGGCAGTATGAGCGTAGTCGACGACCACAGTGAAATCTTGCCCGGCATCGATACGCTCGACGCGCCCCTTTATTTCGCCGAACTTTTCCACCGCTCGCCGTATGGTGTCAGTGTCGATGCCGATAGTCGAAGCACAAGTGGCCGCGGCGAGAACATTGTATAGATTAAAAAGTCCAGTAAGAGGTGATTTCATTTTTTCGCCACGGAAAGTGAAAGTGAAGCCACCTTTAGGATTTTGGTGGGAGGTTTCGTCTTGAAAAATTTCATATGGTTTTGCATCGGCAAGTGAGTATTTGATCTTGTTTTCTACATCTAGTGCCAAAAATCTCCCGGCCTCTGCGTCATCCGCGTTTAAAAAAAGATATTTTTTAGGTTTATGTGAGGACTCGAGGGCACGAGCGATTGAAATTTTCATGTCTCGATACTTTTCATACGAGCCATGCGACTCTATATGCTCGGGAGAAAGATTGGTGAAGATGAGCGCATCAAGATCTATCCATTTATTTCTAAACTGTCTCGCGCCTTCGGACGTGATCTCGATCACAGCATGGGTACAGTCTGCGTTTACCGCCCGGCGCAGAAAATATTGCATAAAAAAACGCCCAGGCATCGACATTTTATATAGATTTGGGCGGGATTTGTCGCCAACCTTGAAGCGAATGGTGTTTGAGAGGGCGGTTTTGTATCCAGCCTCCTCAAGAATTGCATTTAAAATTTCTGTTGTGCTCGATTTACCTTTCGTGCCAGTGACACCGATGACAAATAGCGAACGAGAGGGAAGTCGATAAATAATCGCTCCAAGCAAAGCCAGCTTGTAATGATAAATCCGAAAAACAAACTTCGGTATTAATTTTTTGATTCTGCGCAGCATAATCTCAATAAGGTGTATTCTTCCTTTTCAATCTTTTTATTTACTACCACTCAAAATTTTCAAGGCTTGTTTCACTTTTTCTCCAGCACTAAGCTCTCCCTCCCCACTTCCGTGTTGACCAACTTTTCCATCACCTTTTGGCAATTTTTTCAAAGCCTCACGTGCCTCTCGCTCGGCGTATCCAAGAGATTTTAGTGCTTCGAGCGCATCAGCTTCGCCTCTCAAAGGACTTCCGGCCTCATGTTCTACTGTCTCAAATTTATCACGAAGTTCCAAAATTATTTTCTCCGCAATTTTTCTTCCGATGCCATGGACTTTTGTAAGATAAGAGACGTCACCTGTCGAAATGGCTTGCTGTAGAGTTTTTACTCCAGCCACATTTAAAACGCCAAGAGCAATTTTTGGACCGATCCCAGAGATAGCAATGAGAAGTTCAAAAAAATTTAGAGACTCTTTTTCTTTAAAGCCATATAGATCGAGGACATCTTCGCGCACGACAAGGTGTGTCCAGAGACCGACAGAGGAGTCAATCTTTAGCTCATTGAGTACCGTTTCGGTGCTCGAAACTTTGTAACCGACACCGTTCACGTCAAGAATGAGGAAACGATTCTCCTTGTAGCGCACCTTACCCTCGAGAAAAGAAATCATTTCTGCATCATAGCAAAATTTGCCCACCCTTGCGATATATGTTAGGATTCCTCAATCAAAATATGCCGATAACAGATTCCGCCAAAAAAGCCGTTAGAAATTCAGCGCGCAAGCGCAACTTTAATCTCGTGAGAAAAACCACCATGGTTTCTCTTGTAAAGAAGATAAAAAAGATTGCAAAAGAAGGGAAAATAGAGGAAGCCAAGAAGCTTTTTCCTGAAGTCCAACAGGCAATAGACAAAGCAGTCAAAACTCATTTGATAGACGCGAACACCGGAGCGAGAAAGAAATCTAGAATCGCTAAACTTTTTAAGAAAGCGTAGGGAGTAGGCACATCCAGAGATTTTCTGACACTACAGGTTAACAAAAAACCCACAAGATCGTGGGCGTGTAAAAACTGAACTTTTCATCCTTCGGCAGAAGCTGACTGCGGGGTCGACTGGGGTGTGGTTTCAGGTTTGCCGACCTTGAAAGGCAGAACGACCTCCTTTTCTGGCTTGAAGGGCTTGGAGGCACTCATGATCATGACCTTTTTGCCAGCTGCGGCGGCCTCACAGTGGACGGCAAAGATAGAAATCGCCACCCTGATCACCTCGGCGACAGAGGTCCCACTTATTGTCGCCAATCTTTTGACCTCTGCCCACATCGTGTTCGTAAACTCAACTCTGGAAGATTCCATCCTGGCCTCCTTTGGTGGTGGTTTTAGGACGAAGAATTGACCCGCATAACTATAACACGTTGGAGATATAAATCAAGTATTTGGCAGGCAGAGTCTGGTAATAAATGGGGGCGGGGGATGATTGTCTATGGTATTAATATTTGGGGAAAGACACTGCACACAGTACAAAATTTGTGGTTTTGCTCTTGCTATAATTAGATCAACATGAAAAAACTCATTGTCCTTCTTTTGTTTTTTTGTTTCTCCGCAGTCCCTGCTATGGCGCAGGATGTTGGTCAAGATGAGCGTATCGATAGCTACCAAGTTTTGATCAGGGCAAACGCAGACGCGTCAGTCGATGTCAGAGAGACGATTCTCTATAATTTCGGCTCAAACGAACGGCATGGTATTTACCGAGATATCCCCATTATTTACAAAACAAAATCGGGAAGAAAAGTAAAACTAGATCTTGAAAACATCATCGTTACAGACGGGTTTAATAATCCATACATTTTTAGCACACGGGAGATCTCAAATAACAAACAAATCAAAATCGGAGACCCAAACTCTTATATAACAGGCCTTCATACCTACGTCATATCATATCGAGTCCCCGACGCCGTTGGTTTTTTCGATGATTTCGATGAAATATATTGGAATGCCGTAGGTACAAAATGGGAAGTGCCGATCTATAACGCGGATGTGACGGTCGAAGTTCCAGGGGATATGGTTACTCAATATGCCTGCTATGCGGGAGCGTCAGGATCGAACCAAAAATGTGACTCTGCCGCCGAACTCGGCGTTTCGAACTCCGGTCTCACTTCTTCAGTTAGGTTTTGGCAGGCGACCCTTGGTAGTCGCGAGGGATTCACGGTTGCTGTTGGGTTTCCAAAGGGTCTCGTCGTCGAGCCACCAGCGAGCTCTAGAATTTTTAAGTCTGTGGTAAACAATTGGTGGTTCATTATCCCGATTATAGTTTTTGTATTGATGTACCGCCGGTGGAAGAAATATGGGAAGGATCCGAAGGGTACCGGCGTTATCGTGACCCAATACGGCCCTCCCGAGGATTTGTCGCCAATGCAGATCGCCTTCATACTAAAGCACTCTTTTGGTCTAGGAGCTTCTCTTTCAGCCGAGATTGTCTATCTTGCCACGCATGGTTTTTTGAAAATCTCCAAAACAACAAGAAAGGTAATTTTTGCCCCGGTAAATGATTATGAATTAGAAAAACTAAAGGAGGCTGATGAGACACTAAAACCATTCCAGGCAAGACTACTGGGGGGACTCTTCTCGTCTCTTGGAACAATGGAAAATAAGATAAAGATTTCAGATTTGAGACGTCACTTCCATGTCATCGCAAGAAAAATCGAGGAAGATTGCGAACTCTCGCTTATAAATGGAGGTTATTTTCCAGACACAAAGGACCACAGAATCTCGGGGCCATTAAGGTCAAAAATGGTAATAATTAGTTTCTCGATATTTTTAAATTTCTTAGTTGGTATGTTTGTTGGAATACTTGCGGGAGCTCAGGCCTTTTTTGCACTCACCCTCTCCATTATTATTTGGACCGTGTTTAGAATCATAATGCCCCGAATGACAGAGAAAGGGGTTCTTACGAAAGAATATATAAAGGGTTTCAAGACCTATCTTTCAGTAGCAGAAAAGGACCGTTTGGCATTTCACAATGCCCCAGAAAGAAACCCAGAACAATTTGAAAAAATGCTACCGTACGCCATCGCCCTTGGTGTAGAAAGAGAATGGGCCAAAGTCTTCGAGGGCATAAATATTCCTCCACCGACATGGTACAGTGATCCTAGCATCACGAGCTTTAATGCTGGAGCATTTGCCACCAGCGTATTGTCCTTTGCTGCGGCTGGTGGGGCTTCGCTATCTTCGTCCCCAGGCTCATCGAGTGGTTCTGGTGGTGGCGGATCATCTGGAGGTGGTGGAGGAGGTGGGGGAGGAGGGAGTTGGTAATATCGTTATACTCGCGCGTCCTCTCGGGCATAGCTTCCGCTACGCTCCAGCTATGCCCTCGGCAGGAATCGAACCTGCATCACGAGTTCCGCAAACTCGCATTCTATCCATTGAACTACGAGGACGATTCCGACCAGACTATCATTAAAACCCCAAATATTCCATGGTCATCTGGATCAGCGGCTCGCTCTGCTCTTGTTCTGGAAGATGTTCGCGTAGAAAGTTTCTAATTTCCTCTGGACTTTCTTCTTCAGTTGCAATGACAATGTGTCCGACAAAAAGTTTCTTAGATCTCAAAAGTATTTTCGGGTAAGCATGAGTTTCCTCTACCCAGAAGGATTCTAGATTTTCGTAAGGGTAGAAAATTTTCCCGACCCTCACTCCTGCTTCGTTTATCTCAACTTCCATAACAGAAGGTTTTTTTGCTGCATAAATCAAAAGAGAAAACGCGGCGAGAATGATGAGCACTCCGAGAAGCACATTGCCCAAAATAACTGCGGTCGCCGCAGCAGATACAGAGATTATTCCTACAGCCCAAAACCAGTCGGCGCCTTTCTCGCGATGATAATATTCTCTAGCCTCCCATCTGATAGGTGATTTCACGATAATATTGTAACATGGTGATCATATAGAATATGAACAACAGAAAGTCCCAACTGTTCTTTCTCCTGGCGCTCATCTTGGGAACCCTCGTTCTCTCATTTTTCATATTTAAACCCTTCATATACGCCGTGGTTTTAGCCCTCGTCTTTGCCGTTGTCTTTTCTCCGATCTACAAAAGAATACTGGCGGCAACCGGTGGACTCAAAGGTCTCTCGGCACTCTTGAGTACCATACTCATCCTTGCCATCATTCTCATTCCACTTGTTTTCCTGGGTGCCCAAATATTTGAGGAGTCCCGACAGCTATATTTCTCCGTTACCGCTCAAGGCGAAGATGGGGGCACGGTCAGCAATATTTCTGCTTATCTGGGCGATTTTGACAAATTTCTCCCAGCCTCTATTTCCAGTGAATTTTCTCTTGACCTTGAACAGTACATGAGGCGCGGCTTGGAATGGATTCTTGGTCACTTGAGTTCTGTCTTTTCCAACATCGCAAAAGTGATTGTCGGCTTTTTCATATTCCTACTCTCGCTCTACTATCTGCTCAAAGACGGAACCAAACTAAAAAAAGCTGTTATCTATCTAAGTCCACTGCGCGATATCAACGACGAAATGATATTCAAGCGTCTCGAGGTAGCTATAAATTCGGTCATTAAGGGAAGTGTCATCATTGCAGTCATCCAGGGAGCGCTCACATCCGTTGGCTTTATGATATTTGGTGTTCCAAACGCGGTACTCTGGGGTTCTCTCGCTGCCGTAACCGCCCTTATCCCAGGCATAGGAACCTCTTTGGTTTTGATCCCAGCCATTATTTTCCTTTTTATCAACGGTGCGACTTTGTCGGCGGTCGGGTTGTTGGTCTGGGGAGTGCTTGCGGTCGGACTTGTCGACAACTTTCTTGGGCCAAAGCTTATCGGCCGCGGGGTGGAGCTCCACCCATTTCTCATTCTGACATTTGCTCTTGGTGGTATTACTCTATGGGGTCCTGTCGGGTTCCTTCTAGGTCCATTTGTCTTGAGCCTTCTTTTTACACTTTTCGATATATATATGTCGCTCGCCAAGGAGAGGGAAAGACCGATTTAATTTTCTTGCAATTGGTGAGTTTCTGGGTAGTATTTTGTCAGAGCACCTACGTTGGTGCCTTGTTTTTTGTAAACACAAACGTCTAACGACGAAAGGGAAAAGAAGCCATGATCCAGGCTCTGTACCGCAGGATCAATAGTGGCCTGGAGTTTGGTTTCTATGTTGAAACCACAGGCCCACTATCAGATCAAGAGTTAGCCAAACTACACTGGCTGGTCGCAGAAACATTCGAACCCGATAGCACGAGGTTCGAACCTCATTTCGCAGCGGGAGATGTTGTTGAAATCGGATCCAGGCTATCCATTGAAACCCCGTTCTCGTCGAATGCAGTAGCTATCTGTCGGGCGATAGGACTCGCGTCAGTTACGCGTCTCGAGCGTACACGTCGATATCTTGTTGGCGACAGTACACCATCTGACATTTTCAGAAAACACCTTGATCGGATGACGGAACAACACTACCCAGATGGGATTAAGAGTTTTGACACTGGCGTTGTGCCCGATGATGTCAAAATCGTGGATCTCAATGGCGGTGGGGAAGATGCCCTTCGTGAAGTCAACAAGACTCTCGGTCTTGGTATGGACGAATGGGACATTGGCTACTACCACAATCTTTTTGTTCGAGTTCTTCACAGGAATCCGAGTGATGTCGAACTCCTCCAGCTTGGGAATGCCAACAGCGAGCACAGCAGGCACTGGTTCTTCAAGGGCCATCTCGTCATTGATGGGACGCCTATAGGGAACACTCTGCTTGATATTGTCCAACGCCCGCTTCAAATGCTGGGAGATGACAATGGCAGTCTCGTGGCTTTCAGGGATAATGCCGGAGTAATCAGAGGATTCACAACAAATGCAATCCTCCCCGTTGCTCCGGGACGAGTTTCAGAACTCGGAGTATACGCGGTAACTATTCACAGCACCTGCACGGCAGAAACCCACAATCATCCAACATCTGTTGCACCTTTCCCCGGTGCCCAAACGGGCAGTGGGGGGCGGATACGTGACAACAGTGCGGTTGGGCGTGGAGGAGTTACCGGTTTTGGGATAGCGGGATATTTTGTCGGGAACCTCTTTATTCCTGATTATGAGATACCGGGTGAGGTTGTCGGCAGAAATAGGCCGTCGAAGTACGCTTCACCACTAGACATTCTCATCGGTGGCAGTAACGGCATATCGACCTATGGCAATGAATTTGGCGAACCGCTGACTATGGGCTTCACACGAAGCTTCGGGCAGATTGTCGGAGATGAATGGAGGGAGCCAAGGAAGCCAGTTCTCTACAGCGCTGGTGTTGGTCACTTGTTTGAAGAGAACCTGTCGAAAGAAGAACCAGAAATAGGGATGCTCATCGTGCGAATCGGCGGCCCAGCTTACCCTATCGGGGTTGGCGGAGGGAGTGCCTCGAGCATGATGCAGGGCCAGAATTCTGAACAGCTTGATTTTAATTCCGTCCAGCGGGGTAATCCCGAGATGGAAAATCGAGCCAATCGTGTCATTCGGGCCTGTGTTGAGATGGGAGAAGATAATCCTATTTCAAGCATCCATGACCAAGGTGCCGGTGGACCAAGCAATGTTCTGACAGAGCTTATGGCACCGGAAGGCGGTCCTGTCGATATTCGAAAGATCACCCTCGGTGATAAGACAATGTCAGTCCTTCAGATCTGGAGCGCTGAATTTCAGGAAGGGTACGGACTTCTGGTCCGGCCTGACGGAATCGAAGCTTTCCAGTCAATCTGTCGGCGTGAACGGGTGAACTGCGAAGTCCTTGGAAAAATCACTGGAAACGAAAGTGTTGTCGTTTGGGACTCTACGAACGGTCAGATACTCGTCGATCTCAAGCTAGATCATATTCTTACTGGGATGCCCCAGAAGAAGTTTGAGTCTTCTAGCAGATCACAGATCTTCAGTCCCCTGGTTCTGCCAGATATGACTGTGGGTCAGGCAATCGAAAAAGTTTTCAGACTTCCTAGCGTTGGTTCGAAGGCATTCCTAGTTCACAAGGTCGATCGACATGTCACGGGTTTGGTTGCCCAGCAACAATGTTGCGGCATTGCCCAGATTCCGATCGCCGATGTGAGCGTAGGAGCACAGAGCCATTTTGGCCTGACGGGAAGTGCTGCGGCAATAGGTGAACAGCCGATCAAAATGCTCATAGATCCGATGGTTGGAGCACGCATGGCCGTAGCAGAAATGCTTACGAACATGGCTTCAGTCAGAGTGAGCGGCATCGGAAGAATCCGCTGTCGCGCCAACTGGATGTGGCCCGCGAAGATGCCTCACGAAGGAGCTCTCCTTCACTCTGCCGCGACTGCCATGTCCGATCTCATGGTCGAACTTGGTATCGCGGTGGATGGTGGCAAGGACAGTCTTTCGATGGTGGCAACTGTTCCGGGGGGATCGGGAAAGCCAGGAGAGCTTGTAAAGTCTCCTGGAAGTCTCGTAATTCTCGGATATGCGCCTGTGCCAGATATTACGAAGAAGGTTACACCGGATATCAAGAAACCCGGTGCGAGCCTGCTCGTGTTGATCGACCTAGGTCAAGGTAAAAACCGTCTTGGCGGTTCGGCTCTGGCTCAAGCACACAACCAACTTGGAAATGAGTCACCTGATGTCGATGATCCGAGACTGCTTAGGAACGCGTTTCTCGCAGTCCAAAAGATGATCGACAAAGGACTTCTTCTCGCTCTACACGATCGAAGCGATGGTGGCCTCATAACCACGGTCGCCGAGATGTGCATGGCAAGCCGATGTGGTTTTGATCTCGAAGTCAAGAATGCCCAAGGAGCCTTGGCCCAACTTTTCTCTGAAGAGCTTGGCTTTGTGATCGAGGTGGGGGTCGAAAACGCAAATCAGGTCCAAGAGATCTGTGATTCGTTTGGAATTCCATTCTCGATCATCGGGATGACCACCCCGAGAAGTCGTTGTCGTGTTTGTGTTGGATCCGAAGTTCTTTGGAGATCGACGATCTACAAACTTCGCACTCTCTGGGAAGCGACAAGCACCAGGATTGAGGCGCTACAGATGAACCCCGAGTGTGCTGGGGAAGAGTCTCGTGGTCACTGGACCACCCTCCCTGGTATTACTTTGGCACCGTCTTACCTCCTGTCCTTTGTTCCAAGAGAAACACGCCCTGAAATCCTCGATGCTCCCAAAGAGCCTCGTGTAGCAATACTACGAGAGGAAGGGACAAATGGAGATCGGGAAATGGCCGCCGCATGTGCGGCTGCAGGTCTTGTCCCATGGGATGTCACCATGAGTGATCTTCTTTCAGGCGAAATCGACCTGGATCATTTTCAAGGTGTTATTTTCCCCGGGGGCTTCTCCTACATGGATGTTTTCGATAGTGCTAAGGGTTGGGCAGGAACAATTCTTTTTAACGCAAAGTTGAGAGAAATGTTCGACCGTTTCTACACTCGTGATGACACGTTCTCACTTGGTGTATGTAATGGTTGCCAGCTCATGACTCTTTTGGGATGGGTCCCATGGAGGGGGATCGAAAGCGCAAAACAACCGAGGTTTGTTCACAACACTTCGGGTCGGTTCGAATCTCGATGGACGCAGGTAGAAGTGCTACCGAGCCCGTCGGTGCTTCTTGCTGGCATGGCGGGTTCGAAGATCGGTGTGTGGGTGGCTCACGGCGAAGGACGGCTAGTCTACCCAGATCAATCAATTCAAACACAGGTCATCGAGCGTGAGCTCGCACCACTTGCGTTTCTCGATCCGTTTGGCTGTAGGACAGAAGAGTATCCGTACAATCCGAATGGTTCGCCAGGCGGGATTACGGCACTCTGTTCTGTTGATGGTCGGCATTTGGCTCTGATGCCTCATCCCGAACGCTGCTTCCGTTTGTG
This sequence comes from uncultured Candidatus Saccharibacteria bacterium, assembly GCA_964428845.1. Lineage (GTDB taxonomy): Bacteria > Patescibacteriota > Minisyncoccia > Phycocordibacterales > DATGWK01 > CAYRZH01. The sequence continues at coordinate 170,290 of CAYRZH010000001.1, forward strand.
GCAGTGGCCGTGGGTGCCGCCCTCGTTGGGGACTCTCGAAGCTTCTCCTTGGCTTCGGATGTTCCAGAATGCTCGGGCGTGGTGCATGAAACAACGATCTCGAGTTCTGTTTTGAAAGCAAACCGACCCCTTGCGCTGGTGCGCGAGGGGTCTTTATTTGTTTTTAAATTGTGTTTTCCTATAAGCGTTTTTGTGGTATTAATATGCCAGTCTCTCTGTTGAGAGGAAACCTAATCCGCTGGTTAAGCGGAATGTTCTTTGAGGAGATAAAAATGAGATCTGGTGCTGTGCTTTTGAGAAGGAAAGTGTGCCATATCCTAGGCGATGCTGGTATTACCGTCGGTGGTTCTGATCCTTGGGATGTCCAGGTACACGACGAGAGATTCTTCAGGCAGGTCGCCTTCGGTGGTCTACTTGGTCTTGGTGATGCGTACGTGAACGGTCTCTGGGATTGTGTTGCCCTCGACCAGTTTTTTGATCGAGCTCTTCGCGCTGGCCTCCTGGATTGGACAAGGTGGGCGCCGTCGGCGGTCTTGGACCGAGCCAAGCATCGACTTCTGGACATGCAGAATCCTGCTCGGGCTCGACGTAACAGCGGTTTCCATTACGATCTAAGCAATACTCTGTTCGAGTACATGCTTGGCCAATACATGCAGTACACCTGTGCGTACTGGTTGGAAGACACAAGGGATCTCGAGGTTGCGCAACGAATCAAGCTCCAGATGGTCTGTGACAAGCTTGATCTCCGGCCTGGCATGAGAGTGCTTGATATGGGCTGTGGTTGGGGCGGGCTCGCAGCATTCATGGTGGAGCATTATGACGTGCAAGTTGTCGGGATCAATCTGTCAGAGGCCCAGATCAATTTTGCCAGAGGGAGGTTCGGGCATTCCGGAGATGTCACCTTCGAGTACTGCGACTACAGAGACGCCGCTCACTGGGGCAAGTTCGACCGTGTCGTCGCGGTTGGGCTGGGGGAGCATGTTGGTGCAAGACACTACCGGACGTGGATGAAGGTCATCGAGTGCTGTCTGAAGCCTGACGGCCTCGCTCTTCTCCATATGTTCGGCCGGCACGACACGGGGGTTCCACTTCTTGATCCCTGGACCAGGCGCTATGTATTCCCTGGTGCCGAACTTCCCACTCTGGAGCAGCTTACGCGCGCCGCGAGGGGAAGGTTCAGGGTCGCTGACGTCCATGAGTTTGGTTCTCATTACGACCCAACTCTCATGGGTTGGCATAGAAACTTCATCCAGAATTGGGATAAGATTTCCCCATCGCTCGATCTCCAGAGATTTTCCTATCGTGGTTGGAGCTACTACCTGCTATCCGCTGCTGGGGCATTCCGTGCTGGAGTCATCCCTCTGCGGCAGATAGTACTTCTTGGGCCAAAGGCTAAGCCCTATACCTCCGTCCGTCCTGGAACGCGGCGGCAGGTGCCGGCTGCGGTTGAAGCGCATCGTGTGGGAGTCTGATTTATCTCTGTGTTGGTTTGCCTTATAGACACCACCCGAAGATGGGTGGTGTTTTTCTTTTGGTAAGAAAATATTTAATGCGGAGGAGGTGTCCCGAAATTCGAACCGAAAATACGGCCTGATTTCGGGACGCTTGATAAAAGAATACAGGAATTGAGGGCTATGTATAAAGCTCACCCGGAGTGGTTTGAGGTGCCGCACCCTAAGTCTTTTAAAGTTAAAAACGAGGTCGATTACTCGATCTAGTTCCCAATAGCTATTTGGCACTAGAGGCTTTCCAGAGAGTATCGAAGTTTTTCTTAAAGTTGTCTGCCAAATGTTTATTCGTAATTTGTATGCCGACGAGATTATTTTTCTCCATCGACAGAATAGCGATTGTGTCTCCAATGATATATAGGGCAAATTGATGTATGGCGTTCTCGGCTGGCAGGAATTTGTACTTGAATGCTTTTTGAGATGCATAATATTTACCCTTACTTTTTTCGAGCTTTGAAAAATTAACGAGCAGCTTTGTTTGCATGTTCTTCTCGACGGCCCAACGTCTTACCAGGTCGCTCCATTCTTGTTTAAAGGAAAACTCCCATTCAGACTGCCAGATAAACTCGTCTCGCAAAAGATATCGGGTTGAATTCTTAGGAGCCTGGCGCATCATTGAAAGATAAATCTTCTTGAGACCTTCCTGGCCTTCGAAGAATATAATTTGTGGTATTTGTATATCGGAACGCCCAAAGAATTGGGCGGCATCTTTGAGCGACTCAACCAACTTGAACTTCTTATCTAGAGTCTCTTTCTCTTTCTTTAGTAATTGTTCGAGGGCGCTTTGATCCTGGGCAATAAACTGCTTCACGTCATTTTTATAAGTGGTGCCCACTAGTCCCTTGCTGATGAGGGTACTCAAGGTCGTATAAACACTGCTACGCGAAAGGCTACATTTCTTGGCAATGAAAGTGGCACTTGCTGGGGAAGTAGCCAGGAGAGTCCCATATACAAGAGCCTCATATTCTCCTAAACCCAGGCCCTTTAATTGTTCGGTTAGCTGTTCCATAAGAGTGTTGTCGGAAGTGTACGACATATTGAACAAAGATTCAAGAAAGCAGACACTTATAACAGACCTAGAACATTAACAAGGAGAAACGTCATGTTAGATCTTTTACACAAAGCTGAACTCGCACTCCCGACCCTGCTTCGCGACGAAGCGAAATGGAAAAGCATATTCGTCGACTATCATGCACCGTTCGTAGAACGCCTGTGGTGTGGGTGGCACGAAATCCGCATCTATCTCCACCGGATTCATTCGTGCGGTGTTGGAGAAGCCCTCTTCCATCCTCACCCATGGCCTTCAGCGATGAAAGTATTGGAGGGTGGCTACGAAATGGCTATCGGGTATGGTAAAGGCGAAACCGAACCTCCGGTAGCTGCACGCTTGATACTTGGAGCTGGATCAGAGTACGAGATGACCGATCCTGATGGGTGGCACTATGTACGTCCGCTCAATACTCCGAGCATCTCACTAATGGTGACTGGTAAACCGTGGGCGAGAATTTCGCCGAAAAGCGACAAGCCTCTCTCGGAACTTGCACCAGAAAAGAGACGAGAAATTCTCAAGTTCTTCCAGGCGCGCTATAGGTAAGGCGTCAAATCATTACTCTCGCATGGCGACATGTGGGAGTTTTTCTTTTGGTAAGAAAATATTTAATGCGGTGACGATTGGCGGAACTTTGAACCGATTTCACGGCCTAGAACAACAGTTTCCTTCAATCGTATAGGTAGAATTGTAAAGGAAATGCGCCGAATTCACAAGGAAAATCCTGCCTATTTTGACGTTCCGGCTTTCGCCCAGAAGGTCTACTAAGGCAGGATTTCCGCAAGCTTTAGCGATTATTCCTGTCCTCTGGCAATGTCGTTCTCGATCAATTTCTGCTCTTTTAGGTATCTGGAGACCGAATACCACGCCGCATTGATCACCGGGATCAGTAACGCCCATCGAGGGTCGTTCTGAGCGTAAGCGATCAGTATCGGCAGGATTGCAGACACTGCGGAGTAAAAGAACACGACTACAAGGTGCTTTAAGGCTTCTTTTGTTGGTGTTGTCATAGTGGTTAAAATGCTCGCTTAATAATTGCCAATCCCTCCTCGATTTTCCTCACACCGTCCTCGACGGACAGATTGGTTGTTTGTTGGCCGGCAAGCGCGACTAGCTCGTCGATGATCGCTTTGTTACTTGCCGGGCAGTTTGGTTTCTTTGAGAAAATCTCAAAGTGGCCAACGATGTGATTCCGGTCGATTGGAATCTGCCATCGCTGGCAAATCTCTCGGATCAGGTTTGCACTTACTCTTTTCATTTCCTCTGTCCATTGGTCATTAGGCCTTCCCTCATGCTCAATCCCGATCGTGTATAGGTTCGGGTTTAGGTTCGGTCTTATAAGTTTCCAGACCGGTGCATCGACACGGCCAGCGTGCCACGCGGTATCATTTTCTTGCACGTATTGGTGGACTTCGCCGCTCTTTCCGATTCCGTAGTGTGCGCTTACTTGCGAAGTGTGGTTTGCAAACCACGAGTCAGTGCCGGCTAGTGTTCCATCCATGATGTGGATGACAATTGCTTCAGGACGGTAACCTTTGCGACCGACCCAGAAGTTTGGTGATTTCTTTTGGATGATTTCCATAAGTTTATTTGTTGATGGTTAGTAGTAAGTTAATAATTGCTGTGATCAGACCTCCCACTGACGCCGTAGCAATGATCCAGAAAAATCGTTTGAGCCAGTCAACGTCGGTTCCTACTTTCGCTAGATCGGCCAGCATATGTGTCAGGTGATTATCCTTAATTTCGTTTACGGTCTTTTCGACTCGATCAAGTCGTTCGTCCTGCAATTTGTTTTGGTAGTCATTTTCCATGTGCGTTATTTCGGGACATATACCGAGTCGAATCTGTTGATGAGGCCTCTGCTTTCCAATTCCTCCTCGAGTCGGTCTTGAATGTCTCGATCACGCCAGAACTTTTCTTTTTCCATATCGACTGACTTTGCTTTTGCACCGACGAGTCCATAAAGAAACTTAATGACGCCAGACGTGTTGTCATCCGAGAGCTTGCCAGCTGTGGTATAGAAGCGACCAAGAGCGGTGTTCAGGAAGTGGAGCTTATAAGCATTGGCTCGATAGCTCACATCGCCGTTTTTATTCTTATGCTCAGAAACCTCGAGCCAGTCACGCAGTCCTGGGACGGCATTCACGAACGGATAAACACGGCTTCCTTCTTTGATCGGCTCACCAGTGAATAGGTTCTGGCCGGTGGCCGCTTCGATTGGATACTTCAAGATCGGTGAAAGTTCGCCGACCATGCTCGCCAGCGTTCGCCGTGGGCTTCCTTTATAGAGTCGGTTGATATCCTCGACCGGCAACCCCAGACCGTAGAGGTATTGCGAGAATCCGTTTTTCTCACCAAGTCGGACCGGCAATCCCTCTCGCATGTACGGAGGCAGATACTGGAATTCCTCTTTGGCTTTTTCTTTGTCGACTTGGAGGTTGTCTACAAACTTACCGATGGCGGCGTATTTACCCGGTTGCTTCACCATTTGCTCTAGCTGAAGCGGAATGTTGCCACGAGTCCATCGGTAGAACGGCAACAGTCGCTTCATAATGTTTTGCTCGAACGGTGCGAGTGCCTCTGGTGCGTAGTCGAAGTGGAACTGGAACACCGACTTTGCGGCTTGCTCAGGTGCATCACCCTTGATCAAGCGATCGACGAAGAGAGGCAGACGCAATCGGTTCTCGGTGATCTCCATTGCGTTTTTTGGCAGATCCATGAGCTTGCCGACTGCACCTTTGCCCACGTCTTTTTCGACTTCACGCATCACATCCAAGTAACCAGGCTGTCCTACTACTCCCAGTTTCTCGGCAAGTTCTTTTATTTGCTGGTAGGTGTATTTCGTCCCCAGTGTGGTTGTGATCGATCCTTTAGCACCCCGAGCGATTTGATCTCCTTGCAGATATCGTGCAGGATTTTTGACTCCAGCTATAAAGTTATTGAAAACTCCACCGATCGAGTTTCGAACGTGGAATGCTGGAAACCATCCGGTCACTGATCCTTTCCAGAATCCAAGAGCTTTGTCGTAGATTTTAAGAAAGCCCTTTGTCGCCTCATCGCTTGTCAGCACTTTATAGGTTTCCTCAACGTGCTTCACGATCTGTTCGGGCAAAAGTACGCCTTTGAGTTGAGGCACGGTGCTTTCGACATATCGCATTCCATTATCGAAGATCGGCTTGGCGGTTTCTTTTTTCACCATCTGTCCGCTTATCGGATGCTTGAATTCTTTGGTGATCATTTCTGCTTGCTTACCAAACTGCTTGCCGACGTCGGTTAGGAAGTCATAGGTATTCACGGCTTTGATGTGCTCGGCTTTGCGAGCACCGAACGCTTTGAATGCGTCTTGCTCAAAGAGCTTCACGCCGTGAGTCTTGCGGAAGTAATTATTGATATTTACGATCGTGTCATCGAGGTTTCTTTCTTTTGCGAACGGAGTGCTTACTCTCGTCTTTTGCAGAAGCTCTTGTGCAACGTCAGTATTCTTTACGAGAAACTCACGACCCTCCGGTGTCAGGTAGTGACGCAAATAATCCGGAAGTTCGGTATCAAGGAGTCCTCGCTCTTTTTCCAAAGATGCAAAGCGTTTATGTTCTCCTTGGATGCGACCGATGATACTGTCGATGACGCTGTTTCTTTTGGCGGCGACTTGCTCGACTCCATCGGCCGCCTTTGCAGGAATATCCGCCATTCCCTCGATCAATCGGCCGACTCTAGTACCAGCATCTTTTCCGAGTTCTTTTTTCGCGGTCTTACCCAGCTCAATCGCTTCATCGGCGGCTTTTCCGACTTCGGATCGGGTTGCTTTAGTAAATTGTGAAAACTTATCCACATAGTCCTCGCCGATTCGTTCGGGCAGGTCTTTGATGCTTTTAAACGGTACGAATGCTTTACCAGCAAGGTCTTTTGCACTCTCGTACAATTTGCCGACTACCGGTGTTTTTTCTGCGATCCAATCGGCCGCCTTGAATGGTGCGGTGACCGCACTTCGAGGCAACACTTGAACACCAGCAACTTTGAGACCCCCTTTGGCCAGTAACTTTTCGCCTCCTGCCGCAAGTACCTTTTCAGCAAGGGTTTTTCGTGCGGCTGTTTCGCCGACTTCTAGGATTGATTTCTTAAGAAGTGACGTCCCGGTCTTACTTAATATGACTGTACCGGCTTTAGTTGCGAGTTTCGCACCGGCCCCGTAGCCGAATGTGATGTAGGTTGTCGGATCAAGCAGGATATCTGCGATAAATCCACCGACTTTGCTTTTGATACCAAGTGGGACGGTCTGCACACTCAAAAAATCACCGCTCTTGAAAAGCAGTGTACCCAGTTCACCGCCCTTTCCGGTGATCTCATTAAGGCAGAAATTACAAACAGTCTCGATACTGACGCTCTTACTCAGAAGCTCAAAACTGCTTTCTCTGGCATGAATATCAAAGAAGAGAAGATCGATAAAATCTGCCAGTGCTTGATGAAAGCCAGTGATCCGCTGGCCGAGTGGAACGGCATTTTGTCAGAACTTGAAAAGCTTGCTCTGCACTCTACGGAGGGACCCGAAGAAATGCCGGATACCCCGATTCTCAATAAGTGCAGTTTTATCGATACAGAACGCACAAGAATTGCGACAAGCTTTGACTCTGCACGATGGATCGATCTATCTGTCGCAGAGCTTGAATTTAACCCCAAATTTTCTTACTGCACCAATAAAACAAAAAAGGACTATATCGGGTTTTCGGATGCATCAGCTGGCCAACAGGCAACAGCTTTGCTTACCGTCCTGTTGAACCAGCCGGGTGCGCCACTCATCATCGATCAGCCAGAAGACGATATCGACAGCAAAATGTTCAAAGATATCGTACAGCAGGTTTGGAGGGCTAAGAGTAAACGCCAGCTTATTTTTGCGAGCCACAGTGCGAACTTTGTCGTTAATGGTGATGCCGAGCTGGTGGTCTGTTGCGATTACATAAAGGCTGGTGACCAAACCCGTGGATCAATCAAAGCTATGGGTGCGATCGATAAAAAGGAAATCAAAGAAGAAATTATCCTCGTCACTGAGGGTGGACGTGACGCATTCAAATTGCGTATGGATCAATACGGATTCTAAATTTTGTATAATTAAGCAATATGCTTTCACAAATTCAAAAAGTAATAAAATTTCCCATAATCCTAGCTACTCTAGGTGTTCTTACTTTTGGATTTGTGTGTACGGGCATGGCAAGCCACGTTTCAATGCACGACGCAGACATGAATTCTACTGAGATAATAATATCAGGTGCTAATCAACAAGAATGTTGTAATACTAGCTTTTCTAAAAACATTGATACATGGAAGAACATTGTCTTAACAATTCCCGACAAGACACGAGATGCATTGTCACTACTCTTACTCGGACTGGTACTTGTTTTGGGATATAGTTGGGTGTCGCTCTGGAACCGGCGTCCTCCTATTGAGCTCGATACGGGGCGGTTACGCCTCTACATCAGGGAAAATCCCAATCTGATACTTTTCAATCACCTGAAGCTCGCTTTTGCGCGCGGTATTCTCAATCCAAAAATCTACTAGTGGGTTTTTAAACAGCGTTGATCCGTAGTAACGGATCGTCTTAACGCTGTTTTATATTATTCGCTTAATTACTTAAATCTAATCACAATTAATTATGGAACACGAAACAAAAGCACCAGAAACATCGCCGACACAACAAAATAACTTATCAATTCCCGTAGCGATCGTAATTGCCGGAGTACTTATTGCTGGAGCATTGTATCTCGGCACATCGAAAGGTGCATCCACGACCACAGTAAATAATCAGCAACCGCAACAAGTGGCACAGCCAACTGGTGATCTTGAAGCCATGAAAGCTGTCGCAAGCGGTGATCATGTTCGAGGCAACCCAGATGCACCGGTTAAAATCGTAGAATACTCGGACCCGGAATGTCCGTTCTGCAAACGATTTCATGACACAATGAAGCAGGTCATGGATGAGTATGGTAAGGACGGTAAGGTCACTTGGGTCTATCGCAATTTTCCACTCGATCAACTTCATCCAAAAGCTCGCAATGAGGCCACAGCCATTGAATGCGCTGGTGACCTCGGTGGCAACGATAAATTCTGGGCATACGCTGATCGCCTCTACGAGATCACTCCATCTAACAACAATCTTGATCCGGCAGAGCTTCCAAAAATTGCTCAGTATGTCGGTCTTGATGTAGGTAAATTCAACACATGCCTTACGAGTGGTAAATTCACGAAGCACATCGAGGATGATGTTCAAAATGCAACTGCAACTGGCGGTAATGGCACACCATGGAGCATTGTAGTCGACAAAAATGGTAAGAAATATCCTCTTTCCGGTGCCCAGCCGTATGCTTCGGTAAAACAACTTATTGATCTTGCATTGCAAGGCAAATAAACATGTTATTTCAAGCTCTGCAAAAAATATTCCGAAGGCCAATGTATATGCTCCTCGCTCTCATCACGAGCTCGGCAGTATTTGCATTCGCCGTATGGCTTCCAAACATTCCATTGATTGTGAAAGTTATGGGACACCCGGGAATATCGCTTACGCAGAAGTTTGATCTACCAATCAGTCTCCTGGGCTCAATTGTTACTAACTTCACCTTGCTGTCCGCTTCGTATACCATCGCCATAGCCATTCTTTTTGGAATGAACGTGTCGATGATCGTGTACTTCTTGCGACGAAGAATCGACGATGTAAAGCAGACGGGAATGACAACAGGACTATTCGGAATTACGAGTGGAGTCATTGGTATGGGATGCGCCGCATGCGGATCGTTTCTCCTGACCAGCATACTTTCGCTTGTTGGAGCATCGGGAATATTGGCATTCTTGCCTCTGAATGGCGGTGAATTCGGTATCCTCGGCGTAGTCCTACTAGGGACGTCGCTCTACATGACGGCAAAGAAAATCCAAAATCCTGCAGTCTGTAAAATTAACCCTTAATAACCATGAATAATAAAAATGTACAAATATCAATTGCCCTCGCCCTGCTTCTCGTAGGCGGTGCATGGTATCTTGCATCCTCGAAAGAGGACGGGGCTTCTCCGTTTGTAGCAAACACTGCTCTTGCGGCTAAATTCGACATGCTAAGTAAAAATGGAAATTCTTCGTGCTCGGGTGCGTTCAAAGACTCCATCAATAGCATGCCGGAGACTGGCCGGATTCAAGGCTCGTGTTGCAGTCCAATGGATATGCATCGCTACGAAGAGCAAGTTACCGGACTTGAGAAGTATAAAGACATTACAGAGATTCCCTCAGACCCATATGACATCGATGCCAGCTTGGCCAAAAAGCTCAAAGCGTATTACGACGTAGAACTCACACCGGAACAGCAAAAAGCATACGACTATGCAATGGCAAACTCGATGGAAAAAGGCCCTTGCTGTTGTAAGTGCTGGCGATGGTATGTCTATGGAGGTCTAGGAAAATTACTAATCCAAAAATATAACTTCACTGGCGAGCAAGTCACTGAAATCTGGAATCTGTCTGATGGATGTGGCGGAGCCGGTGATCATGTAACTCACTAAACACTATGGACAATAATCAACCACTTGAACAATTAAGTAAGAAAGAACGTAAAGAACTCAAACGACAGGAAAAAATGGAGGCTAAAATTGCGGTCGTTCAAACACGTCGCACAAAGAAAATCATCCGATGGATTGGGTGGAGTGCATTCAGCGTTGCGACTATTGCAGGTCTTGTTTGGTTGGTCGCCTCAAGACCTCCAATTCCAGAATCTGATATCGTTTCCCGAAGTGCCTTTCATTGGCATCCGGAAGTTGCAATCTATGTAAAAGGCGAGAAACAAGAGATTCCAGCCAATATCGGTATCGGTTCGGTTCACCAACCTATTCACACTCATACAGATGATAATAAACAAGGAGTCGTCCATCTAGAATTTCAAGGGCTTGCCAGAAAGCAAGATGTCTCACTCGGTCAGTTTTTCAAAAACTGGGGTAAGGACATGCGCTCATTCGGCGCGAACATGAAGATGACCGTAAACGGGGAGGAAAATACCGAGTACGAGAATTACGTCATGCGTGATAAAGACAAAATTGAGATTCGGTTCGACTAGGTTATACACAGTTTACCACCTTGACCAATAGGGTATGGGGGTATATACTAATTGGGTAACCTTATGAAATATCTTGCAACATTAATGCTAATAACAAGCTTTGCCGGAATAGGCGTTTTTGGCTTTACGCTTGTTGACCATGCCATGATGGATGGTTCAAATAGTGATTGTGTTGCTTCGGCCATAGATGGAACAGAGTGCCCTACGAACATTATGGCTATGACTTCGCACCATGTTTCCGCCATGCAAACGCTTACGACAACATTACCGGCAAATTCCAATTGGCTTTTATTACTTGCATCTCTGCTTCTTGTTTCGGTTTCAGTATTCCTATTCTTCAAAGACTTACTACTTCCAAAACTGGAGTCTTTACCCCAGCGTCTACGGGACCTAACACTTCACTCTCTTTATAGCAAACAAAAAATCATCTCTTGGCTTTCTCTATTTGAGCTTAGCCCTTCCCTGTAGTAACAGCACGCATTAAGCGCAAGCTTTTTTCGTGCTGTTTTTAATATCCTTTTTCGAGGATATTTTTGTTATTTACTAACCTAAATTAATAACTGCATGAAAAAAATTATATGGAAACACTCATAGGAACATCACTGATTGCAGCGTTCGTGGCGGGAGTCGCCGCACTCTTTGCCCCATGTTGTATCACAGTCCTACTCCCATCATATTTGGGCAATATCTTCAAAGAGAAGTACAAAATCTTCTTTATGACTTTTGTCTTTTTCTTGGGAGTTTTGACGGTCTTTCTGCCGATCGGATTGGGAGCTTCATATCTCGCTCAACTATTCAGCGAATATCACAATATAATCTTTACTGTTGGCGGTATCTTCTTGGTTGTGCTGGGGCTAACAATGCTCCTTGGAAAGAAGTTCGCTACTCCGACATCTGTTCGTGACGGAATGAAGCGGCATGTCTCATCGATCTACGTTCTCGGTATTTTCTCGGCGATTGCCACCACATGCTGTGCGCCGGTGCTGGCAGGAGTACTGACGCTTGGGGTTGCAAGCGGCACGATTGTGTGGGGCGCGCTGTATACCCTCGCCTACGTAGTCGGCATGACGTTGCCACTGTTCATCATTGCGGCATTCCTCGACAAGGCAAATTTGACCGAACGATTCACTAACGCAAAGAAAACGGTAGCGATGAGGATCGGCGGTTTCAGTTGGCGTATTACCGTTTCAGAACTGATCTCCGGACTGATATTCCTCTTGATGGGTAGCTATATAACCTACCTGGCCTTCAGCAATAAATTATTCACCCATTCAAGCTATCAGTTGGAAATGAACCTATGGAACGCCAAATTCTTAGGTGCCATTAATGGCTTCGTGACCTTAGTACCCGAATACATCTGGGCGCTTCTGTTCATCGGCATAGTGGCGAGCATCTCGTACGTATTTATCAAGCAATATAAAAAACAAAAATATGAGCAAAAATAATAATGACAAGAAAATGCCAGTAGTTACGATCGTTGTTGTTTCTGTCGCTGTGTTAGCTCTAGGGTATTTCCTATTCAAGAGTTCACCGGATAATTCACAAGCAAAACAAAATGTGGCTAATAACACAAATGCGAACATGGATAGTATGCATGGTGGAGGATCGGCTGCGAATAGCGATGCCTTGAATTCTCTTATCGGGAAACCTATGCCCGACATTCAGTTAAGTGATAAAGATGGAAAAACATATACTGCCGCTGACTTCAAAGGAAAGAACACAGTCTTGTTCTTTAACGAAGGTCTTATGTGCTACCCGGCTTGTTGGAATCAGATGGCTTCATTCGGCAGTGACGAGAGGTTCAACGGTGATCAGATTCAAGCCATATCAGTTGTAGTCGATTCTGCAAAGGACTGGCAAACAGCGATAGCCAAAATGCCACAACTCGCCAAAGCTACTACCATGTTTGATGCAAATGCTAATGCCTCTAGGCAGTTGGGCATATTAACAACTGCTTCCTCAATGCACAGAGGATCCCTGCCTGGCCACACTTACATAGTTATCGATAAAGAAGGAGTTGTCAGGTATGTGTTCGATGATCCGAATATGGCAATAGCAAACGATATGCTTTTTGCCAAAATCGGAGAATTAAATTAACAAACCAAAAATATGGACAAAAAACCAACAATGGAAGAGCTAATTGAAAAAGTTAATAAGCTCAAAGCTACGGGTGAACTCGATCTTTCAATGGAGGAGGATTTGAGCATAGCCATCATGAATCTCATTAGTCTTGAGGAGCATTTCTTCTTCACTGCCCAAAAAACAGGAAAAGACGAATACTTTGATTTGCTCAATCAAACGAGAGAAATTAGAAAACAACTCTTGGCTAAAATGATTAATACACATGAGGGTGAGACATGGTGTATTGCAAAGCATCTGCTTGCGACAACAATGCGGTTAATGGAAGTCGGCACTAAGCTTCAATCGTCCGGGAAAAAAGAAGAGTCGAGAGAGATATTCAAAAAAGCGTATGAAGTTTACTCACTTTTTTGGGCTTTGCGATTGAATCTTATCAGTGTGGCCGAAATGAAAAAAGCCGGAGACAAATCTGACCCTGACAAGCCGATGACAAAGGAAGATTTACTAAGCAAATTAGTCGATTGCTGTAAGGAATAATCAATTAAAAAATAAACATGGAAAACGAAAAGGAACACGAAATACAAGAGGAACTAGTTCAAGAAGACCCAAAAAAGTTTAGTGATAAATATATGCTCCCAATAGCCGTTGTCATCGCGGGAGTCATGGTCGCAGGAGCCATGATCTATAACTCTGGAAATCAATCACTACAGGCACAGGCGACGAAAAATTCAAATTCCCAAAATGCTCAAGTAGGGATAGTCGACGGTGGGCGCATACTACCTTTGGAGACAGAGGAAAAGATGCTTGCCACGCTAACTGCCAACGGTTCTATTGATCCTGCAAAATTGTCTCAAGTAACAGAACTTAACTTGCTCTGGGCATTTGGCTTAGCGAACAAGAATCAAGTTTTAGAGAGCGGACCTATTATGGACCCAAGATATGGCGGCCCTACAAATATGGCATCGGTTGGAGGCTGGACGGTAACAACCGGATCGGTAATGGATCATTACAACAAACATACTCTGGCCACTCTCACGGGAGATCAGCAGGCACTTGTGGAGAAAATTGCAAAAGGAATTTACAGACCGTGTTGCAACAATTCAACATATTTCCCGGACTGCAATCATGGCATGGCCATGCTCGGACTTCTTGAATATCTAGCGTCACAAGGAGCAACGGAAGACCAAATATGGAATGCGGCGATAACGGCCAATATGAGTTGGTTCCCGGATCAATACCAGACAATCTCACAGTATCTAAAAATAAAAGGTATCGATGCAAAAATCATAACTCCGCAAATGCTTCTTGGTGCAGAGTACTCAAGTGGTTCGGGGTTTGCAAAGATCGCCGCTCAAGTTCCCCAGTCAGGGCAACAGAAGGGTGGAAGCGGTTGCGGAGTCGGGACCGGAGAGACGGTTGCGCCACAGCGACAGCAGGGCGGATGTGGAATCTAGTTATACACAGCACTAGTTGACATATAGGGTATAGGGGTATAGAGTATAGGTAAAGGTCGATAATAATCAATCTAAATTACCCTATAAACCCTAAATCATGTTAGATCAAAAGTTAAAAAAGAAAGCTACCCACCGAGCCAAAATCATTCGCGGCCAGATGGACGGCTTAATAAAAGCAATCGAAGATGAGAAGTATTGTGTTGATTTGATAACGCAGTCTCGATCAATCCAGCTCTCACTCAAAAGTATGGACAGAGTGCTTCTTGCCAATCACCTTCGAGGCCATGTCAAACACATGCTTAACGATACGAAGCAGGAAAACAAAGCCATCAAAGAACTCGTTGACCTGTACGCATTGTCAAATAAATAACCATGCGCAAAAAAATCACATCATTCTTAAAAAGGTTTGGGATGCACGAGGTGAAAGATCCTCAAACGTCCTTTGATGTTGTATGCGGCATGGAACTTACACCTGAAAAAATCAAGCACACCATAGAGCATACGGACGGCACCGCTTATCACTTCTGTTCAAAGTCGTGCAAGGATCATTTCGTCAACGATCCTCAAAAATACGTAGGCTGATTAAAAATTAATTCAAAAATATGAAGATGTCAAAAGTGTTGCATGTTGTCAGCGTTATATCGGGAGTCTTAGGAGTCCTTTCATTTCTCGGTCTGTTTGGTGGAGGAATGATGTCTGGGTTCTCTGGGATGATGGGATATGGTGGGCAAGGTTACGCATCCATGCCCATGGGTTCAATAGGGTTCTTTTTGATCGCTATTTGGCTCCAGATCGCCACGATTCATCACATGATGCTTGAGAAGAAGGGAGAGATTGTCTAGTTAAAAACTAATAATAAAAAATTATGGAAAACGACCATCCATCAAGAAAAGTGTCCGACCCAGTGTGTGGCATGGAGCTTGATATTGAAAATGTCAGACATTCATTCGAACACGAAGGTACAGAATATTATTTCTGTTCCGAGAAGTGCAAAACTGAATTTATCAATGATCCGGAGAAGTATATTAAAAAGGATTAATTATCACTCAATTAATAATTAATAAAAAATATGAATCTCTCACTAAAATCATATGGCTGGAAATGTGTCCTTGGAGCTGAAGTGGCGTATGTTCTTTGTGTGTTGGGTGGATTTCTTCCACTAAGATCTGCGGCTGGGATACAGCTTCACCACACTATCTTTGAAACTCTACCGGGTTTTGCTTGGATCAGCTTCGGTAGTTTCATCCTTGGTGCAGTCTACATGTTCGTCTTTGCTTGGGTTTTCGCTTCCTATTTTGTATGGATGCACAATTCAAGTCTTATCAATAAATAATGATTAAACTATATGCACAACCACAATAAAGACGGAGGAGGCAGAGGAATGATGTGGATGATGATCCCATGCCTACTCCTTGTTGGTGTTCTGTTTCTTGGTGGAGGCAAGTTGTCTGGAGGTGGATATCTCTGGCCAATTCTTATCGGTGTCTTTGTAATCGCACATGTCTGGATGATGTTAAGAGGACACGGTAGACACGGGGATACTAATACGGAAGATAAAATTGATGACGCTTCCGGAAAACAATCTGACACAAAGGATGAACATAAGCATAGCGGCAGTTGCCACTAAAAATCATTATGGAAAACTCCTATGGCCTCTGGCCACTTGTCATCATAAATTCGCTAGTCTTCATTATCTTTGCGTTCAGCTTTACTAAGCCGAAAACATCGAGGGATTGGCGATCATTTGGCGCATTCTCAGCGTTTCTTGTTGCCCTGTTTACAGAGATGTACGGTTTTCCATTGACGATATATCTTTTCTCCGGCTGGCTCTCAACCAAGTTCCCTGGTGTTGATTTCTTTGCTCACAATTCAGGACACCTCTTTGAAGACTTCTTTGGCTGGGGTGGCGATCCACACTTCGGACCGTTCCATATCGCCAGCTACATCCTAATTTTCTACGGCTTCGTGTTGCTCTCTAAGGCGTGGAAAGTCCTTTATAAAGCACAGCAAGATCATACTTTAGCAACCTCAGGGCCTTACGCTCGCATTCGCCATCCGCAATATGTTGGTTTCGTACTGATTATGCTCGGATTTTTCTTGCAGTGGCCTACGATCCTCACTCTTATCATGTTACCGATTCTTGTTTGGATGTATACACGCCTTGCGCGGAGTGAAGAGAAAGACTCTCAAAAAGAATTCGGAGTGGTATGGGATGAATACGCTAAAAAGACCCCTTCTTTCATTCCCCGACGGAAAAAATTAACAGCTAATACTTAAACTATATGGAAAACAGAATCAAATCATTAATTAAAAAGCTGAGTCGGTTTGGTTTTAGTGTTAAGCCAAAAAATAAAGGTCATATAGATCCTGTGTGTGGTATGGAAGCATCAGCAGACTTATTCAAGGCTGATTACAAAGACAAAAGCTATTATTTTTGTTCCGATCATTGTCAACAACAATTCAAAAAAGACCCAGAAACGTATATCACAAAATAATTATGACCAACAACATCGCAAAACCAATTCTATACGGAACGATTGCAAGCGTGATTCTGCTTGGAGTTTATTTTGCGGTGCTAACACTAGTTTCCGGATGGAGTTTTGCTCAAAGTCAGTTCGCGGATTTCTGGTATTTTATTGTCAGCTTGGTAGTAGGTTTCGGAATTCAGATTGCACTTTATCAATACATTAAGGGCTTGGTGCATAGCGGACAAGGCATGGGCAAAGTGGTTGGCGTATCAGGGACAACCTCCACGGCAGCCATGATTTCATGCTGTGCCCACTATCTAGTCAATCTGGTGCCCATTCTTGGAGTGACAGGACTCGTTACATTTGTAGCACAGTATCAGGTTGAGCTCTTCTGGGTGGGTCTTGTTTCTAATATATTTGGTATCGGATATATGGTAACCAGAGTTATTAAATTCAAAAAAAATCATGAGTAAAGCAATAACAATACTTTCATTAGCACTTGCGTTTATAGGAGGTTTCTTGTTTTTTTATAATCCGAAATCCGCCCCTACTCCTACTCAAGAAAATTCTTCAGTATCAGAAACGCAACAAAAATGGGAATCTAAAATTAATGATCAGGCGAGTGTAACTGTAACCGTCACGCCGACTCAGCTTTCGGAGGAATCGGGAGAATGGAAGTTTGATGTAGTCATGGATACTCACTCCGTTGAATTGGATCAAGACATGACTAAAGTTGCTATACTTATCGATGAACAGGGCAAAGAATATAAAGCACTTAACTGGGAGGGACCGACCGGAGGCCACCATAGAGAAGGCATCCTTACCTTTGACAAGATAATGCCTACTCCAAAATCTGTTGAACTAAAGATTTCCAACATAGGGGGTGTTGTCAGAACTTTTAATTGGCAACTTAAATAATATGCAATACATCTGGTTAATCTGGAGCTTAATATTGATTGCTATCTGGCTGGCCGTTTACATTTCTCTTCGTTCGGATAGCCAGAAAGAAGAGATGCTCATGGTCAGCTTGTGGACATCGCTTCTCGGACTAACTGAGCCTCTTTTCGTGCCAGAATACTGGTCGCCGCCGTCTTTGTTTGATTTGGCAATGCGGACAGGATTTGATATTGAAAGTTTGATCTTTTCATTTGGTATAGGAGGTCTTGCGGTTATTTTATACAGCAGAATTTTCCGGAGACAAGATATGTCAATGTCTACCAAAGAGCACCACCTGCCTCGGCACAGATTTCACCTATGGGCACTTGCATCCGCACCGGTTGTTCTTATTGTGTTATTGCTAGCAACCAGCTTAGATCCTTTGCACTCCTCGATCATTGCTATGGTCGTGGGAGGACTGGCCACCTGGTATTGCCGGCCGGATTTAAAGAAGAAGATGATCACAAGCGCGTTTATATTTTTAGCTCTTTACTTTTTTTACTTCCTGACGCTTATTGCCATATCGCCAGGCTATGTCGAGCAGGTCTGGAATCTAGAAGATATTTCAGGAATTTTAATAATTGGAATTCCCCTTGAGGAACTGCTGTTCGCCTTGAGCTTCGGTTTTATCTGGTCGAGTATTTATGAACATCTTACCTGGAAAAAATTAAAATTATTAAAACAAACATAAATTTATGGACAACAAAAATCACAATCAAAAAGTCGAGGAGAAATTACATAAATGTCCGGAATGCGGTTTGTATTATGAAGACAAATCTCAGATGGAAAAATGCAAAGTATGGTGCAAAGAACATCACAGTTGTAATTTAGAAATTACAAGCTATGCCATTGAAAATAAGCAAAATAAATAATATGGAGAATCATAATCATCATAAAATTCAAGAAAAAGAGGGAGTGGTTTATACCTGCCCAATGCATCCTGAAGTACAGCAGGATCGACCTGGCACTTGTCCAAAATGCGGCATGAGTCTTGTTAAGGCTGAAGTAAAAACTGATCACAGTGCTCACGCTGGGCATGTGATGGGTGATGTGTCCAAAATGGGTTTCTGGGAGAAATTCAAAATGAGCATGTCGATGACTATGGGCATGGATCACACGGGTCTTGCAGGACGGGAGATGGCGCGACTCATGGAGATAGATATTAGAAACAAGTTCTTTTTTTCACTCATTCTGACGCTTCCCATAATTCTATATTCTCCTCTAGGTACTGAGTTTCTTAAACTCAATCTTCCATCGCCAATAGCCCTTCCTTGGCTTCTCTTTATTCTAACAACGCCAGTATTCTTTTATTCCGGATGGATTTTTCTATACTCAACATATTTCGCTCTGAAAAGTAAAATGCTGAACATGGCCGTGCTTATTGCTGTCGGCATTACGGCGGCCTACGGCTTCAGTGTCTTACTAACCTTAACTGGTAGTACAGACTCATACTACGAAGCGGCCGCTATGCTTATTACCTTTGTCTTGTTCGGCCACTGGATGGAGATGAAATCACGGCGCGGAACGACGGATGCCCTTCAAGCACTTTTCAATCTTGTACCGCCTCAAGCAAGATTATTTAAGGACGGCAAAGAGATAATGGTTTCTACTTCCGATATACAACTCGGCGACATCATTATTCTTAAACCGGGAGACAAGGTTCCTGTTGATGGTGAAATTATTGAGGGAGAAACAGCTATTGATGAATCCCTGGTTACCGGAGAATCAATTCCTACCACTAAAAAGATTGGAGATCAGGTAATTGGTGGATCAATCAACACGGCTGGGTCAGTAAAATTTAAAGCAACAAAAATCGGCAAGGATACCGCTCTTGCTCGAATTGTAGCGATGGTTGAAAAAGCGCAGAATTCAAAAGCCCCGGGGCAGAGACTTGCCGACAGATTTGCCAAGTATTTGGTTATTGGGGCTATTGGATCAGGACTTCTCGTATTTATTATTTGGTACTTTATAGTCGGCGTGCCGATTATGCTGGCATTGTCCTTTGCCATCGCTACGGTTGTAATCGCCTGTCCTGATGCTCTTGGACTAGCCACTCCAACAGCTGTTGCAGTTGGGACCGGTCTTGGTGCAAAACATAACATTCTTATTAAAGACGCGCCGACGCTTGAACAAGTCTCAAAAATTCAGGCGATCGTGCTCGATAAAACAGGTACGCTCACCGAAGGAAAACCGAAGGTAACCGATATAGCTACTGCGGATGGCTTTGATGCAGACGAGGTACTTCGTTTGGTTGGCGCGGCAGAGGCAAAATCGTCTCACCCTTTAGCAGGCGCTGTACTTGATGAATTAAAATCTCGCAAACTCGAATTACCACAAAGCGTTGAAAAATTTGAAAACTTATCCGGTCTTGGGGTAAAAGCTATCGTTGAAAATAAAAATATCCTTGTCGGGACAGTTAAGTTGATGAGGGAGAATAAAATAGAGCTTGGCAAGCTTGAGCAAAAGATTAATGAGTTTTTGGACCGGGGAGAAACCATTATGGTTCTTGCTGTTGATGGTGCAATAAAAGCAGTCATAGGAGCTGCCGATCCAATAAAGCCAACTGCGAAAGAAGCGATAAAAAAGATGAAAGATTTGGGAATTGAAATAGCAATGATTACTGGTGACAACAAGACAACTGCAGAAAAGGTGGCACAACAGATCGGTATAGAACGAGTTTTTTCCGAAGTGATGCCCGAGGATAAAGCAAGCTATGTGAAGAAGCTTCAAAGCGAGGGAAAATTCACAGCAATGGTTGGCGACGGGGTTAATGACGCCCCGGCGCTTGCCCAAGCTGATGTGGGCATCGCTATTGGTGCTGGTACGGATGTCGCTATTGAAACGGCAAAAGTAGTTCTGATGAAATCAGATCCTGCGGATATCCTTCGAGCTATAATCCTCTCCAAGGCGACCATCCGCAAAATGAAGCAGAATCTTTTCTGGGCTTCGATATATAACATTCTTGCAATACCAGTTGCCGGAGGAATTCTATATCCTAATTTCGGTATTATGCTCCGTCCAGAATTCGCTGCTCTTCTTATGAGTGTGTCCTCGATCATTGTTGCTGTTAACGCGGTATTACTCAAACGAGTCGAGAAGGATTTAATGGCGTAAATAATATAAAATTAATAAATTTATGAAAAATAAATCAATTCTACTCATACAAATAGGTCTTGCGGCGGTATTTCTCGCCAATGCTCTTACGGTAATATTTAACCCCGAAGAATTTATTGAGATTATAGAGAATTCTTTTATTGGAGTTCTCATCCCATCTGGGATCGCACTAACAATTATTGCTATAAATGACGGCTTGATGACACTTCTTATTCTTTTTAGTAGGAAGTGGCGACAGTTAATTTTTGGCTGGGCGATTATCTGGATTGTGGTTGTGCTGATTGCAATCGGTAAGCCACTGGATATTCTTGAGGAGTCGGCATTCCTTTTTATGGCAATTGCTTTGTTCTTTGAAGCAAAAAATTATAAATTAAACAATTAAATCATATGAAAAATAAACTAATCTTGGGAATCATTGCGGTCGTAATCGTTATCGGTGGAATTGTCATTCTGCAGCGGGGAGATTCGGGCAACAAAGTAAGTGCCGGTACTTTTTCTACTGATATTGCTGGTCTGCCAGAGGCAAAATCATCTGAGACAGTCAAGCTTAAAAATGGCGATACGTATAACATGACCGCCTCAATCGTAAAGAAAACAATCGGTAATAGCGTGGTTAAAATGCTTGCCTACAATGGAATGATCCCAGGACCCTTGATCAAGGTGGAGCAAGGCGCAGAGGTTACTTTGAATTTCACCAATAATACTGATGTTGATACCACAATTCACTCGCACGGCGTACGTCTTGAGAACAAATTCGATGGTGTACCAGATGTAACCCAGAAAGAAGTTAAGCCGGGCGAATCATTCACTTACAAGATCAAGTTCCCTGATGAAGGTATGTACTGGTATCATCCGCACATTCGGGAAGACTATGCTCAAGAGCTTGGTCTCTACGGCAACTACCTTGTCGTGCCGAATGATCCCAACTATTGGTCACCGGTTAATCGTGAAGTCGCGCTGTTCGTAGATGACATCCTGATGGAAAATGGCAAAATCGCGACGTTCAGCAAGGCGTCTGCTGATCGTACTCTCATGGGTCGGTTTGGCAACACTATGCTCGTGAATGGCGAAACAGATTATGCACTTACCGCCAAGACGGGAGAAGTGATCCGCTTCTACATCACCAACTCGGCAAATACAAGAACGTTCAATCTTTCCATCCCCGGCGCAAAGATGAAGCTTGTGGGTGCTGATGGCGGCAAGTACGAGCGCGAGACTTGGAGCGATGGCGTGATATTGAGTCCTTCCGAACGTACCATTGTCGAGGTGCTATTTGCGAACGCTGGATCATACACGCTTCAGCACAAAACTCCGGAGAAAACTTACACGCTCGGAATAATCACTGTTGCGAATGAGAAAGTTAGCACTTCGTTCGAGAAAGAGTTTCTAACGCTCCGTTCGAATAAAGACATTCAATCAGAGATTGATGCATTCAGGTTGTCCTTCGATAAGCCAGCAGACAAACGTCTAAAGCTCACGATTGATATGGGTATGCAAATGCAGGGCATGATGCAAAGTAACACTGGCGGTCACAACATGAACATGATGGGCAATAATCAGATGATGTCCAACAGTGAAATGGTAGCAAGCGGTGATCCTATCGAATGGGAAGAAAACAATGCGGCGATGAATACTATGTCGAATCCGGAAATGATGAAGTGGGTTATCCAAGACGAAGACACCGGCAAGAAAAATATGGATATTGATTGGAAATTCAAAGTCGGAGACAAAGTAAAAATCAAAATCACCAATGATCCGAACTCCATGCACCCAATGCAACACCCCATCCACTTCCACGGCCAACGATTCTTAGTGCTCTCAACAAACGGCAAACCAAATGACAATCTTGTGTGGAAAGATACCGCTCTTATTCCGAATGGCGACACGATTGAGATCCTCCTCGATGTTACAAACCCCGGTGAATGGATGGCACACTGTCACATTGCCGAGCATTTGGAAGCAAGTATGATGTTTGGCTTCAAGGTCGAGTAAAAGCTCGTCACAAAGGCAACCAAAGGGCAAATAGGGCTCTTAAAAGAGTCCTATTGCTTTTCTCAATGTGCTTAATATTTGTAATTATAGGACTAATAATATAGCTATCTCTTGAGTTGAAAGGATGAGCGTTTTTTGTTAAGATGAATGGCTTATGAACATAATAATTTCGTTGGTTATCGGGGGTATTCTGATGGCATCTGTACCCCTCATTAGTTCAAAAATTTCAATTAGCGAATCAAAACAAGAAGACCAAACAGAACAAGCTAAAAATACGGATCAGAAAAAGGTCGCCGAGTATAAAATACAATCCGGCGACACTTTTACAAGTATTTTAGGGTCTTTCCAAATACCTTATGATCAGGCGTTGGCGATAATCAACTCCTCAAAAGAGGCATTTGATTTTACTAAAATTCAGGCAGGCAGAGTTATTAAGCTGATCTTTATCAACGAGGCTTTTGCTTCGATGGAATATCCGCTTACGAGCGAAACAGTTGTTATTGTAGTAAAGGAAGACGACTCTTTTAAAGCGACCACAAAACCTATTCCGTATCAAATAAAAGATGTAGCCGCAAATGGAACTATAAGCGATTCACTTTTCGTTTCAGCTCAAAACGCCGGCATTGAGGATAAAATTACTATGGAGCTTGCCGATATATTCTCGAGTGATATCGACTTTGCTACTGATATCCGAAATGGTGATTCATTTTCTGTTGTCTATGAAAAACGATCATTAGACAGCAAGGATGCCGGAGTTGGCAACGTATTGGCGGCTCGATTCATCAACAGCGGTACAACATATACAGCATTTCGTTACAACGATAAATTCTATGACGAGGAAGGAAAATCTCTTGCTCGGCAGTTTCTTAAATCTCCCCTTAACTATGCTCAGATAAGTTCTGGCTATAGCTATAAGAGAACAAACCCAGTGACTAAACAGGTCACTCCGCATCGTGCAATCGATTATGCCGCCGATACCGGTACTCCAGTTATTGCAACGGCCGATGGAAAAGTAACCACAGCAGGATCAAAGGGCGGACTTGGTATTACCGTGGAGTTGAAACATGGTAGTTATCTCACTCAATATGCTCATCTTTCAAAGATCGCTAAGGATATTAAAAATGGTGCGGACGTAGTGCAAGGTGATGTAATTGGTTATGTAGGATCAACTGGCATTTCAACAGGCCCCCATTTACAGTACGCCATGTTTGAAAACGGCAGTCCACTCAACCCTCTTACCGCTGATTTTTCACGCGGAGAAGCAATAAAAGATTCCGAAATGACGACCTTTTCAGAAATCAAAGGTAAGTTCCAAAAGTTGCTAGATTAACTGGGTTTATTTATCTCAGCCTAGAAAATCTTACCTTTGCCCAATTAAGAAAATCGCGCCAAACTTATGACTGACCGCACTTCTATTCCCCAAAATGATGATGACCTTACATCTCTTACCAAAGAGGCTCTTGCTGATATCCTAGGCCGAGAACCTACTCGGCAAGAGATTTTACGTGCTCATGCTGGATTTAAACGTATGGCCTTTGTGATGATGGAGCATTTAGAGAAGGAGAATAAGGAGGAAAAGAGCAACAAAAAGAGAAGGGCTAACGGATAGCCTCTTCGTTATTTTCAATGAGCTGTGTTTCTAAAACAAGTGATTCGTACACATCAAACAAGCGCATACCACACAAGGGGCAGTTGGAAACGGCAATAGAAAAACAATCGATAACTTTCCGAACCTTGGCTTTTTCGGAGCGATGTATCTTTCAGCAGGTTTTATGGTGATTTCAATCCTCGTTTTTATCTCGATCTCAAGAAGTTTCTGACAGCTGGGACAACGCATCGTGAATGAAGCATTGGAATTGAATGCTCCGTTCTTGAAGACGATGTTCGTGCAATGCGGGCAATTGCCAATATTTAATGGTTCTTGTTCCATATTATTCGCTGGGGGTTGCTGGTGCTTGGCGTTGATTCCGGAGCTTCAGAAACCTTTGATCATGGAATTAATTAATAAACGTTTCCGGTCGGGATCGACTACCTCCCGATCGGCTAACGGGCAAATCAGGTGTCATTCATCGCCGTCCTCTTTGCTCCATTCATCGACATCTTTTCAACGAGCTTCGATTTCATCTCCCCCAAGTTATCCACAGTTTTTTCATCACGTGCGTAATTCTTTTTATTTAAATCTTTTTCTTTATTCTTGTTAGTAGTTCCGGCTGACTGATCTGACCGGTCTGTATGACCGATGTGCCGGTCTGACTGACCGAGCTTGTTTGAGGTCGGTCTGTGTGACCTATCTAGTTTCAGCAGGTAGTACACGTTGTGGTAGCGTTGTCGGCCCTTGCGGACGAGATCCAGTTTGATGAGTTCCCGGATACCTCTTTGCACGCTCGAGATGCTGGCTCCTATTTTGCTGGCAATATGCCTGTGGGACGGAAAGCAAAAACCCTCCTGGTTGGAGTACTCGGCTAGGCAGTTATAAATAGCGATGCCGATCGGACCCAGTGTGCTTCCGTATTCATCGAGAAGTACCTTGCTGATCCAATACCAGTCACCTTTACGTAGATCCCTGATTGTTATTTTTTCATCCGGCATACACGAAAAATAAAGGCGTGGTAGTCGACCGAAACTCCGACCGCGCCTTATCGCTCCTCTCAATGAGGTCACATGCCATTGAGGGGAGAGTAAGGCTCGGTCTACCATTCTCTAGATTTCGGCAGAGCACGATCAATGTTATCCATCGCTCGGCAGAAGTCTCGTCGTGTAATTGGATTTTCAAGTTCCCGGATGGTGAAGTTAGTCAGCAGACTCTCCCTTCTCGCCAGCAGGTCTCTCCTCGTCGGTGGCTTCCGAGTCATCCGTTTCCACATCGTCCGGATAAGTCTCTTGATCAGGATTTTCGTTCTCATGTTTTTTGATTTGATCCATGTGATCCAAAAGCATGAATGCCATACGCTTAAAGCCAGCGTGGACTTTCCAAACTTCTTGTCGGGACGGCTCTCGGCCGAGTACGTCGGCGAGCGCAGTGCGGGTAAGCTCGACGAGAGCTTCCTCATCTTTGTCTGGTTTGGACATGCGGTGGTTTGGTTCATAGAAGTGACCTCACACTTTTATTGACCCCACCTTGCCTTACGGCAAGAAAACTTCCTCTACTCTGACTCCGAGAGCCAAAGCGATCCGCTGGGCAGTTTCGAGATTCGGACGCTTTCGTCCTGTCTCGTACCGGCTGATCGCAGTGTTGTGCTTAAAACCAAGAATTCGGGCTAGCTGGTATTGCGTTAGCCCCTTCTTGATCCGAAGGTCGCGGAGTTTTATATTCACTGGTGATTTGTTCATAAATTTACTTTTAGACCCCTACAGTCATATTAAGCAAAAATGCTTAATTGGTCAATATAGGAGCTTGTGGATAAGCAAAGTTGCTTAATATTTACTAATTTGCTATACTAAGCCTATAAGGTCGCAGTTATTGGATTAAGCAAAATCAACAAATATGTCATTTGGTTCATATCTAAAAAAGCAAAGAGAGTCGCATAATTGGACAATAAAAGAGATAGCTGAACGGCTCGGGTTTTCGTCGAGCTACATCAGCCAGCTCGAAAATGGGGCGCGTATCCCGTCCCAGAAACAGCTCGCTACTTTTGCTAAGGCCTACGAACTTCCGGAGGAAGAAGTGAGGCAGCATTGGACTGAGGGTAAAATCCAGCAGGTCAGCAAGGAAGGAAAATATAAATTTGATATTAAAGATGTCGGCGAGAAGCAGGTGCAGGAAGCCACAAGCAAACTCGAACAGGGGCTCGAAGAATTGAGAAAAAGTTTCTCAACTGACGGCGGTCATTTTAAATTGCCGGTGCTCGTAGCGATCCCTATTGATGATCTCGACGGTCATCTGAGTCGAACGAGCGACTTCGTTATGATGCCGAAGGAGTCGATCATTCCCGGTCACCGAGTGTATGGAGTTCGAGTGTCGGAGCATCCTTTGCCGGATGCTGGCATTCTTGCCGGAGATTTTATTATCCTCGATGCCGATGTTGCTCCAAAAAACGGCGACATTGTCATCATGAGCACTCCTGATGGCTTGACTATGACCTATTACCACGAACGAGGGGATCACTTGGAAATTCGGCCGGAGAAAGAAGGTCTTAAGAAATCTTATCCTCTGAGTGAGGCCAAGATGTTAGGAAGGCTCATATATCACATAAAAAAATATTAATCGCCAGGGCTCTCCAAACGGAGAGCCCTCAAGCTATCTAACGAAAAAACAAATTATGAACTACTTAATCTACGGCCGCGTCTCTACCTCTCGTCAGGCCGAACGAGAACTGAGTATTCCGGCGCAGGTCAAAGCGTGCCAAAAGTACGGCATGGATCATCACTGGAGTCTTGCACCGGATGGCGTCTATGAGGAAAAGGGCGAATCGGCTCGGACGACCGTTCGTCCCCAGCTTCAGAAAATGCTTCACCGGGCAAAGACCGACCCGAAAGTTGATGCGATCTTAATGCACAAACTTGATCGCATGTGTCGCAATGTCGCCGACTACGCGGCAATCAAGATGATGCTCAAAAAGCACGACGTCCGGCTGATCTCGGTAGTCGAGCAATTCGATGAGTCTTTCTCCGGAGAGTTGGTTGAAAACATCATGTCCTCAATTGCCCAGTGGACGTCCCAGAACATCAGCTGGGAGGTCAAAAAGGGTCTTAGAGAGGCCGTAGAGCGTGGTCGGTTCCCCGGATATGCGCCAACGGGCTACTTGAACGACAAGAAAACAAAATCGCTCATTGTTGACCATCTACGAGCACCATTCGTAAAGATGGCCTTTGAGCGTTATGCAACCGGCAAGTATAGTTACGATTCTCTTGCGGCCTATCTTGCCGAGCGCGGTTTCAAAAGCAAATATGGCAATTTAGTGAGACGAACGTCGATTGAACATATCCTCGCAAACCCAATTTACTACGGCCTCGTCAAAACACGTTCGGCAACATGTCAGGCAAACTTCCCAAAACTCATCACCAAGAAGCTCTTTGACGACGTCCAAGAAATCATCCAACAACACAATCACGCCGCCGATCGGAGTCGGAAGCACTCGTACCCAATGTCCGGCTTTATGCGGTGCGCCGTGTGTGGTTCTACGCTCTGTGGGCAGATGCAAAAGGGTCATCTCTACTACTCATGTACCCATTGGAATGACCGTAAGTGTACAGAACGAAAGTACATTCGATGGGAGCTTGTTGAGCAACAGGTAGAAAATCATCTTTCTCGCATACAACTACCGGATCGCTTTAAGAGAGTCTTGGATGAGTACATCGAGCACTTTGCGACAGAGCGATTAGGTCAAGAAGAAAAGGAGCGTAAAAGTCTCAAGCAGGAGCTGGTGAGAGTGCAACAGCAGATACGCAACATAGTCGTAGATCGCTCAAAACGCATCATGGACGCCGAGGTGTTTATAAAGATTCAAGACGAGCTCTTGAGGGAAAAAGAGATGTATCAGGATCGTTTACGGGTGCTTGAGGGTAAGTCTGATAAGTTCGTGCAGAAGTTCAATGAGATACTGGAATTCGCAGATCATGCAGACAAAGTGTTCCAGACCAGTAGCATGCACCAGAAGCGTTTAGTCGTGAAGCTCTGTTTTGACGGCTTCACCGTGCAAAATCAAAAACTGACGCCAATCTGGACGCCAGTCTTTGATGTTCTTATGGACTTAAACTCTAGCAACTTCGAGCCCCCAAAAGTCGGCGGCAAGGGCTCGAAAGACTCGAAAACCCTTGCCGTGACTAAAGTTCAAAGTTGCCAATCTGGCGGAGGAGGTGAGATTCGAACTCACGGGACCCTTGCGAGCCCTCTAGTTTTCAAGACTAGCGCATTCGACCGCTCTGCCACTCCTCCTTGTTTTTGTCAGGTTTGTAGTTTACAAACCTTACTGCTACACACTTTTCAATTCACTTTCCTCCCTCACCGGTGGGGATTCCCTCTATTCCTTATTTTCCACAGCGCCGACTTTCTCCTTCCCATCTCCCGCCCTCTCCACTTCCATGGTGACCGAATACTTTCTTGCCACAAAGAAAAGATAAATAATTTCAAGAATGCCGGCAGTATTTGCGACAAGAATTATGATAAACCAGATTCGGTGTGACAGTCGGGCGGCTTTCCAAACAGCAAGTCCTTTCCATACCAAGGTCCAGACCATGAGCAATCCAAAAATCACAGGGTGGCTGTTGAAGAAAGAGGCGGTTTGGCCAAACATTTGTCCAAGTTGCCCAAATTGATTGAAGGATTCCATACTAATGTCTATCGGCGACCGCTACACTATACCCCAAACTCTGTGATCTTAAAAGGATTTTGGGGACCGCTCTTTTTCGGTTACAATTCGCTCATGGGAAGATTTCTTGGAATTGATTTCGGGTCAAAGCGAGTCGGCGTCGCTCTTTCAGATGAGAGCAAAAAAATAGCTATGCCTCTTGCCGTTTTGCCCAACGACAGAACTCTCTTTAGGGAAATAAAGGGGTTTTGCGAAAGTCGTGACGTGGAAGCGATCGTAATGGGGGAGTCGAAGGACTTCAAGGGCAAGAGTAATTCGATAATGAAGAGTATAGAGCTTTTTAAGGCCGAACTTGAGCGTGATTTAAAACTTCCCGTCTATCTCGAGCCGGAATTTCTAACTTCAGAACATGCCAAACGCGCCCAAGGTGACCACCCGCTCCTCGATGCTTCTGCCGCCGCTCTTATCCTGCAAAGTTTCTTAGATAAAGGAAACCATAAACAATCCTTTGGTATATAATTGAATCATGGTAAGAAAAAGTTTTTTTGATCTTTTCCCTCCACCCCAATTTCTCTCAATGCCTGCTGCCGGCATCTCTATAAACGAAGACGCCATTAGGTTTCTTAATTTCAAATTTCGAAACGGAGTAGTAATTCTCACGGATTTTGGTGAAGAAAAATTACCTGAAGGAAGTATCGAATCAGGCGCTCCGGCAAAAAAGGATCAGATCATTTCAGTTTTAAGGAAACTAAAGCATGGACATGGCATTACATATGCCAATGTTGCTCTGCCGGAGGACAAGGCCTACGTCTTTAAAGCAAATGTCTCTGTGCCAAAGGGAGCAAACCTCGCCGACTCGGTAGGTTTTATCCTTGAAGAAAATATTCCGCTTTCTCCTGCAGAAACAGTATTTGATTTTGCTGTAGTGAGAGGCGGAAATATGATCTCGGGTACAGAGGCTTCGGCGGAAGAAAGTCAGACTACTAGCGAAGTCGTCGTTTCAGCACTTCCACAGGAGACCGTAGAGGCCTATCTGGATATTTGTAAGCAGGCTGATATAAATGTATTGCAGTTTGATATCGAGTCGGAGGCAGTCGCAAGGTCTGTAGTGCCTAGGAATGACACGGGGACTCGCCTCATCGTTCATTTCAACCTGGATAAAGTGGTGCTCGCAATTGTTTCTTATGGCTTGGTCCAATTTGCCTCTGTAGTCAATCCAGCGGCTGAAACTTCCGTCCGAGCTGTAGAATCTCGTTCCAGAGAAAATCTCGCAGAATCAGTGGAGCTTATTGCCCTACGTGACGAGATAAAAAAGATTTGTTTATACTGGCAGTCAAATCGCGGTGGTTCAAAACAGAAGACCGAAGCTAAAATAGAATCAATCATTGTTTCTGGCCAGGTCGACCAGAAGTTAAACATAACCTCTTATCTGTCCAAACATATTGGATTGCCGACCGATCTAGCAAACGTCTGGCAAAACGCTTTTTCTTTCGACGAGACTATCCCGAAAATTCCCTTTGAGGACTCTTTGCGTTTTGCTGGAGCGATTGGTTTGGCACTTCCCGCGAAGAGATAGGTATTAAAAAATACAAATGTTTAATCTTTTACCTCAAGAAGAAAAAGTGGCAATAAGAAAGGAGTATTCTCTGCGCAGACTGACAGTTATCTTCTTTTTCATTTCTCTGGTGGCGGCTGTTTCCTTGGTGTTGCTACTTTCCTCATATCTACTTTCTCGTGTCAGAGAAAAAGGGACTGTACTGCGTCTCGAGGCAAGCAAAGCGGTGGTGAACAAAAACACCCCCGGAGAAGATCTTGCCACGGTCATTCTTACAGCTCGGACCAACGCAGATATTTTAGATGTTTCTAGAAAGAATGTTTCTGTTTACGACCTATTTCGTGTTTTCGAAGACAAGAATTCAGCTATACGTATAGATGACCTATTCTACACAGCTCGTGGCAAGGACGAGATAAAGATCACGGTGAGAGGTACGGCTCGTGACCGCGAAAGCCTGATCGAATTCGAAAAAAAACTTGAAAGTCAGAAAAGTTTTTCTAGTGTAGATTTGCCGATCTCGAACTTGGCCAAAGAAAAAGATATAGATTTTACTATCGGTATCGTGATGAAAAATTAGAGAACGATGAAAACTCACACGACAAAAAGTATATTTGTAACGACGGTGGTGATAGCGGTTGCTCTTATCGCTCTCAATTATCTTCTATTTACCATCGTTAAGACTACCAACGAGAGAACTGCAGGACTTTCCGAGGAGGTCCTTCTCTACGAGAAGAGACAAAACGAATTATCTGGTCGGGGTGGGATGGCCGATATCAATGTGCTCATAGAAAAAGTTAATTCGTATTTCATAGGTAAGGATGATGTCGTGAAGTTTATTGAAAACATAGAAAGAGAGGCTCGAGAGGGGGGAGTTGGTCTTGCTATAAGATCTGTAGAGACAGAGACTTTTGGTAGTAAGGATGGTGAGAAAACTGTAGTAGACAAAACCAAAGAGACAATGCGGCTCAAGCTCGAAGCCACTGGCACTTGGAGAAATACCACGAGGTTTATAACTTTTCTTGAACATTTACCATACAAAGTGACGGTGGTTGAGATCGGTTTGTCCAAGACTACGGAGATTGAGAAGGGGTCGAAGTTGCCGATCTGGCGAGCCAGGATAGAACTTACTGTTCCTAAACACAAATAACATGTTTTCCAAAATCCACTTTTTTTCAAAAGATAAAAATTCCGGAGCCAGCAATGGCCACTCCGACTTTTCCCTCAAGGTCCGTCGAGATTGGAGAAACCTTCTTTTGTTCATGCTTGCTCTCGGGGCAGTAGTTATTATTTTGGACGGGTACTTGTTGTGGAGAGTCAGCCAAGGAGATTTTTTTGTGTCTTCAGTAGTGGATAAAGATGATACAACAAGTTCAGACCAGAAGATACTCTCAAATACTGTAAAGTTTTTCGACGAGCGCGCCGCCAATTTCAATGCTTTCAAAAACACCCCACCGTCCGAAATTGACCCGTCTCTTTAGCGCTGGTATATTTCGTCTATTGCCCTTGTAGCTCAATGGGTAGAAAAGAAGCCTCATTTTATCCAGAAAGCGTTTTGGGTTAGAACGGTATGTTATAATCCTGCTATGCCCTACAAGGACAAGATTAAGCTTTACGCTGCACAAAAACGACACAGAATAAAAATTCGTACCCGATTATCCGAATTTTTGTCTACAAAATGTTGTATAGATTGTGGAGAGAATGATCCTATAGTTTTGGAATTTGATCACCGTAACACTAAAAATAAATTCAAAATTATTGGAAAAATGTTGTCGGGCCATTACTCATGGGAATCTGTTTCTCGCGAGATAAAAAAATGTCAAATTCGATGTGCAAATTGTCATAGGCGCAAAACGTATATTGAGCAAAAAAGTTGGGGCAGAAGTATGTCCTCGTAGTTAAATGGATATAACTGGAGACTTCTAATCTCCCGTTGCAGGTTCGATTCCTGCCGAGGGCACAAAATAAGCGTAGCGAATTTTATGCCTGAAAGGGCGCACCAAAGTTTGATAATCCCTAGGCTTTTTGATAGTCTGTTTTTGGAATCAGACGGAATGTCCGGCTGAAACAGTACTTTCAAGCGAAAGGGGACTGATGCAGACATTCGAAACCCAAGTTGCCGGACTGACATTGAGACGTCCGGTGATGAATGCTGCGGGCACGTGTAAGCTTCTTCCGGATGTGCAAACCTTCGCCGGATCAGACTGCGCCGCCATCGTGGTTGGTTCGATCACTGTGCTGGAGAGGCCGGGCAATGTTGGTCGAACTATCTGGATTATTCGTTCCAACTCACTCAATTCGATCGGTCTGCAGAATCCTGGTCGTGATTACTACCAGAAGAATCTCCCAGCCATGGTCAAGATAGCCCATGATGCAGGCAAGCCCTTGATCGTCAGTGTCGCCGGTTTCTCACCACGAGACTATGCGGATCTGGCCGGGTTGGCGTTTTCTTGTGGGGCCGACGCAGTGGAGCTCAATCTTGGTTGTACCAACACCAGAGACCGCGGTTCAGACCATCCTATCGTTTCTTTTTATCCCCAGCAGATCGATGTTGTGTTGGGCCGGGTGAAGGATGAGGTGGGGGCAGCTGCCAGAGTTGGTGTCAAACTTTCACCGTACTCCGATCCGATGGGTTTGAAAGCGGCAGGAAGGTCTGTTGTGGAAAGTGGTTTGGTTAAGTTTGTCACCACGTCGAACACCTTCCCAAACGCTTTTGACTATGGGAACCTCAATGACAGCGAGCCGGCTATCACCGTAGGGGAAGGACTCGCTGGTCTTGCTGGTCCTGCCATGAGGACAATAGGTCTCGGCCAGGTCAGGCAATGGCGAAAGATTTTGCCCGACGAGATCGCCGTCATCGGTGTCGGTGGGGTGGATGAGGGGCGACATGTTCGACAGTATCTGCAGTGCGGCGCATCAGTCGTGGCTGTGGCTACGGCTATCCTCGAGAAGGGGGTGTCAGTTGTCGGCGTGATATGCGACGACTACTGGCGGATCACCTTCGAGGCAGCTCAAACCAAACTCCGCCCGGCTACTACTCCTGTCCCAGCTCTGTCGGCCGCGGTACCCTGAATGTTTTTTTAGTTACCAAGCTTTATGGGCGCTACTCTGGAGTAGCGCCTTTTTCTTTTAGAAGGAAACCCCGCATGCTAATGCGGGGTGAGGTCATTTCTATAAAAAAGCCCCCACAAGGCAGGGCCTGTGGAGGTTTTAAATCTAACAGTACGTTTACCCTCCGACGAGGACTTTGTCAGCAAGGACTCGTTTCGGTACGGGGCATTCATGCGATGCTCGGCATGAACTGCAGGTTGTCGAGTGTCCGCTTTCACGGCCCTGCTTGAGCCCGTCCATGAGGCCGGCAAGCTTCATCGCGCGGATGAGCCGCGTCAAGCCGATGCCTCCGCCGAAACGCGGGAAGAAACGGAAGTTCAAGAAGGCATCAAGCTCGGCCAAAACCCTGTCGCGGCCAAACTGGGCGAACAGCAGATCGGAGTATTCCCCGCCGCTGATCGTCATGAATGACTCGCGCATCTGTGTTGGGTCGCACGAACGAGCCGCGGAACCGACTGTCTCCACTCCGTAGAGAATGACGTCGATTTTTGCAGCAGTATCGTCGGGTTGCCGGAGCATGTTCCAGAAGGGACTGGTGTGGCGTGGAAAAAACTCGAGAAAGAAGGTCGGGGACATTCTCTCACAGATCAGTCCCTCGACTTCAGCATCAATAAAATCGTTCATCTTAAGTCCGAACTTTGCCAGAATATCAGCGTACACGCCGTGCATGAAAGTGTCCGTACCGAAGCCAAGATGGGCCAGCAGATCGCGCTCAACTTTGCGGAGCTCGTCGATACCGCCTGGGGCCTCGAACTCGAACATGGGGAAGATGAGATCATGCCGACCAGGGATCGGGTTCGGTTCCTGCCGGAAGCTTGTCGAAACACAGAAGACGCCCGGCAGAGTCGGATCCCGAAGAAGTTCTTCCTCCAGATCCATCTGGCCGGTTTGTGGAAGCGACCAGAGACGTCCCGCGTAGCTGAAGGTTCCGATCGTTCTCGGGTCCTCACACGCCGCGAGAATGCTTAGTCGATTCCCGGTGTGGACCTCGACGAAATCACGACCGAGAAAAAACTGCCGGAGACGTTGGACCACAAGGTTGAATTCCCGAGGGTTAATCGGCGCGATGACTGTCATACCAGCTCCTTCTTGTTTGGGGTTTCTGGTTATTCAGTTTTGAGGCACTTTCCTAATGCACGACGAGTGCAACAGTTCTAAAACTTAAGTGTAGCATATGGCTTAGCTGGTACAAGGTGTGGTTTGTTTTGGTGCGCGATGAGGGACTCGGTCATGACTAACTTTATAGCTCAATGTGGGTATTGTTTTTACATTGACAACTTACCTTAAATCTGATACAATCAAAGGTGGAAAATATGCTCATTTAAAAGAACTACTTCGTTGTCGCCATAGCCTAGAGTGGCTTTACACAGGCCTTTCCCGGCTGTGGCGACAATGTGTTGCCCAGACTCTCATAATCCGCTGACCCAAATGGGAAAGCAAATCAAAGGAGAAATCCGATGAATACGACGATGAGCACCAAGCAACTCCAGTCACTTCTGGACCTCGCTGAACAGAAGGGGCTCACTCCAGAGCGCATGACTGTGATTCTTGCCTCTGGAGTCCTCGCAGATGTCCTTGATGCCGGTGCGCTTCTTTCGAACCGTGGAGCGGTTCGTCGGGCCCTGGGTCTCGGACCGCTCGAGTTCCAGATCACCGTGGACTACACCCTCGACCTCGCTGCGATGATCGCAGCCGGCAAGTACGACTACGTCAACCCCGACATCATGGCCGGCAGTTTCCCGATCAAGGGAGAAGGCAAGCGGGAACTGACAGCCCAGCTCGTCCACTTCAACCGTGTCATCTCATCAGATGATGTGGAGAAGGAACTCTCCAAGAAAGGCCTGCGGCCCGCCACGATCGAGGAACTCCTTGCCTTCGGGGCGACATTCCCTGAAGTGCAGCGCAGATTCCCGATCATCGCTCTTGGCTCTGTCGCCGAGGTCCGCGGCCGCCGGAGCGTTTCGGCTCTCGGCGGGGACAGGTCCGGGCGCAACCTCTACCTGTACTGGCGTGTCAGCGATTGGCTTGGGCTCTGCCGTTTCCTCGCCCTCCCCAAGTAGTTCTCTTCTCTGGTTCTCACCCCGCGCGGGCTTAAATGTTCGCGCGGGTTTTCGTTTTATTAGCTACTCTCTCTTCACAGAGAAACGATACGTCTTTGTGCGCGCTGAGGGACTCGGTCACGCGTATTCGCCTGCTGGCGAATCGCGCGACCCCGGCTCGGCGCCGTCGCGCCTGCGCCCTTCTCGTCCCTCATCGCGTCCTAATGATGCTTCGTTCGGAAGCCTCCCAGGCTCCCTCACGAATCATTATGCGCGCTGAGGGACTCGAACCCCCGACCCACTGAGTGTAAATCAGTTGCTCTACCAACTGAGCTAAGCGCGCGTATTTGTCTTGCGAAGTAACAATATTCTATAACCCCAACTTTTTCAACTCTGTGATAGTATCTCGGCATGGATATTCCCATTCTCTTCGAGGACGAAAACTACATCATCATAAACAAACCAGCCGGTCTCGTGGTGCATCCAGACGGAAAAACCGACGAACCATCTCTTACCGATTGGCTTATTAAAAATTACCCAAAAATGAAAGGGGTCGGTGAGCCACTCAAACTTTCAGGCGGCGAGACCATCGATCGTCCAGGAATAGTTCACCGGCTAGACAGAGACACCTCTGGCGCTCTTGTGATAGCCAAAACCCAAAAAGCCTTCGAGGATCTCAAGGAAAAATTTCAAAACAGAGAAGTTTCTAAAAAATATCATGCGTTTGTCTATGGAGAGGTAAAGGAGAGCGAGGGCGTGATCGACCGACCTATCGGCAGGAGCAATAAAGATTTTCGAATGTGGTCAGCCCAGCGTGGTGCAAGGGGTGAGCTTCGCGAGGCGCTGACTCATTACCGTGTACTCGCGCGGGGGGTCACTGGACAGGTGGGCGAAGAGGGGAGCGCACCCGAGAAATTTACTTTCGTAGAGATCGAGCCAAAAACCGGCCGCACCCACCAGATACGCGTTCATTTTAAAGCTATAAACCACCCTGTGATTTGCGACCCACTCTACGCTCCAAAAAGGGAGTCCGCACTTGGTTTTAAAAGGCTCGCGCTGCATTCTCGGTCGATAGGTTTTGTTGGTATTTCAGGGAACGCGATCGAGGCTACCGCACCGTATCCGAAGGATTTTCAAGATTCTATAGAGGCTGCCGAAGAAGCCGCCGACCTTGAGCGAATTGCGAAAGAGTGAGGCCTGTGATACATTGGTGTCCATTATGGAAACGCACGGAATCACAATTTCACCGGTAAATATGGGAGAGCGAGCCAAGCTCGATATTCGTGCTGGTGACACTGTGAAAGTGTGGCAGAAGATTCAGGAAAAAGGCAAAACTCGTCTTCAGGGTTTTGAGGGTCTTGTTTTGGCCGTAAAACATGGCAAGGAAGCAGGGGGAACTTTTACTGTAAGAAAGGTGGCAAGTGGTGTCGGCGTTGAGAAAATTTTCCCAATCTATTCTCCAGTTATAGATAAAATTGAGATCACGAAGCGTTCAAAGGTTCGACGTGCCAAGCTCTATCATATTCGCGATAAGGCTGCTAAGGAGGTGAAGCGTCAGATGAGAAATATCAGGGTCAGCCGTGATGAGGAAGTAGCGGAGGCGCCAGCGACTCCAGCTGAAGCTCCGAAAGGGGAGGGGGAAAAGGTGGGGAAGTAAGATCGATCACTGTAGTAGTGGAAGCGATTGTTCTTAGCCCCCAATAAAATGATGGTGGAAATAAAAGAGATTTATTTACATTTTTTAAATATATATTGGTATACGCTATATGCTTGAGGGAATCCCCATTATTTGATACAATGCATTAAATGGGGAATAGCGGGCCAAAACCAAAAGGCAAAATAAAGATTAAATGGTCCTCAAATTTTGCCTATGCCATTGGGCTTATTGCCACAGACGGAAACCTTTCTCCAAGTGGTCGTCATATAGTCTTTACATCTAAGGACTTTGAACAAATAAATAATTTCAAGAAGATTCTACGTTTAACAAATAAAATAGGGAAAAAGGGAAATGGTAGTAGTAAGGAGAAAAAATATTATGTCTTGCAATTTGGAGACGTCCTATTTTATTCATTTCTCGGGAAAATAGGCATATCTCCTGCAAAATCCAAAACCATAGGCCCTATTCAAGTTCCAGATAAATTCTTTTTTGATTTTCTAAGGGGATGTTTTGATGGCGATGGGTGCAGTTATAGTTATTGGGATAAGCGTTGGAAATCCAGCTTTCTTTTCTATATTTCCCTAGCTTCCGCGAGCGAACCTTTTATTTCTTGGGTTAGAAAAAAAGTAAAGCAGTTTGTGGGCGTATCTGGCCACGTTAGCAAACTAAAAAATGCTTCAGGTTTTCAATTGAGATATGCAAAAAACGATGCAAAGAAGATTGTTTATGAAATGTACAGAAAACCTAATAGTGTTTTCTTGAAAAGGAAAAAGTTGAAAATCAACAGATCTTTGGCTATTATGAGCCAATTCCCCAAAAGACGACTAAAGTGATTTGGTAGGATAAATGCGCGGGTGTTGTAATTAGTAGCCAAGCACGCTTGAGGTGCGTGTGCCGTAAGGCGTGGAGGTGCAAGTCCTCTCCCGCGCACAGTTCTTGTTTTTATATGGTGCCTATGGTGTAACGGTTAACACTGGAGCTTGTGGAGCTCTCGATACCGGTTCGATTCCGGTTAGGCACCCACGGTTTGACAGAATGCTTAAAAAGTTATATCGTCTAAGACAGAAAGGTCCTCTTACTATTTCGGTGTCGTGATAAAAGCATGTCGACACATGCACGACTACGCTCCACACTTGGAGTGTTGAGGGGATTGAAAAATGAAGATCCGCGTCAATTTCCAGGTTAGATGCAAGAATATGAGATGCATTCCGGGCTATAAGGCCAAAGAGACTGAGGGGGAAGATGTTTGGTGGGGGAAGTGACTTCTCGGGTATCATCAATTCTCCCGCAATACCGCGTGTGGGGGAGATTATTTTTATCACTGACAAGACCACCTTATGGCCTGGAATCGTTGTTGTTGAAAATGTGCATTATTTTCTGGAGGGAGGAATTCTTAAGCCTGAGCTTGAATGCAACGACAGTGTCATCGATCTCAGTCGATATGCCAATATTCCCTGGATGTCATCATGGTCCGGTGTGGAAAAGTGGTTCCGTGATATCGAAAGGGTACTGGGCGAAGTGGGGTTCAGAGAGGAAGAGGAATAGTCATTAGAGAAAACTGTCCTTGTATCTGATTCGGCAAGTGCCCAACCAGGTCCATTCAATTGAAAGGAGTAAGCCGTGGGTATCGGGACAAATATTTTCGGCTCTTTTCTCACATTGAATTTGGCAAATCGTCGCCGGCGGGGAATGGCTATGTTCGGACACAAAAAGCCTGATTCAGCCGCACGTATTTTGGGTAGGGGAACGACCGACCGCTTCAAACTCATCGACGAGTTCGAGGTCGTCGTGCCGATGGATTATGTTCACGCCACCTGTCTCTCTGATCTTGCGAGGGATTTCGGACACATGATCTCCCCTTTTTACCCTGTATTGACTGACGACAACTACAGAAACGTGACGACCCGCATGGAGCCAGGGGAAAGATTTGTGGCAAAGATTTTTCACATTGTTGGGCTGGAAACTTCTTTTGCCTGTCTGGGTTTGCTTGATCGGGAGAGAGCCATTCTGGCCGGGGCCCAGGGGCTGGCTCTCGTTTTTCGGGTGGCGAAGGACAGACTACCTCCCGATCTCTGGACAGTTTCTTTCGACAGACCAGACGCATTGTTCTTCGATAGCCACAACGGCTGTCACCGGGTGCCGACCATTGGGCCATCCAGACAAAATCCCGGCAAGGGAGAGTTCCACTCCGGCTTCTTTGAACCCTTCGAGGGGGATAAGGGTTGGGATGCTCGCTTCTGTCTTCTCTGTCTTGTTCGTCAAGGGTAGATTTTCTAAGTGTTCCCGGCGGCCCCGCGCTCGCGCTCGGGGTCTTTCTTTTATAAATAATGATTTTAAGGATGGGTAAAACACAAGTATGTAGATGTTGGTGCGTTTGTCTGTTTAAACTTGGTTTCAACTTCCTGATACTGCGGCACCCACAATTTTTCTTCTGATATACTTTTCCTAATGGTTGAAAGCGCTGAATTTGGTGTAAAAAAAGATCAACTCCCAGACGACAAATTAAACAGTATTATAGAAAAATACTGCGCCTCCTTGGTGGTTCCAAAAGATAAACCAAAGAAACAATTTTTTCTTTGCCCAGTCGGCCTTATTGGGTCTGGCAAGACAACGGTTTTAAAGCCTTTGGCCGAAAAATTGAATCTTGTGCGTATATCTGGAGATGAAATTAGGAAGATACTTTATGACCTGGGTTTTGATTATGATCGAACGTGGGAGAT
This sequence comes from uncultured Candidatus Saccharibacteria bacterium, assembly GCA_964428845.1. Classification (GTDB taxonomy): domain Bacteria; phylum Patescibacteriota; class Minisyncoccia; order Phycocordibacterales; family DATGWK01; genus CAYRZH01. Next base: position 210,296 of record CAYRZH010000001.1, read on the forward strand.
AGGGAGTATGGTTGTTGAAAGATATGCCAGAGAAGGATACAGCATTGCTCACGATACTGATTGTGCTACTCCAAAAACTATTGAGGCGATAAATAAACTCTCTAAGGAATTGGGTGCCCAGGTAGTATGGGTGCACGTCAACCCTCCAGAAGAATTTATTTTAAATAAGTTAAGGAAATATAAACACACATGGCTATATCGTGACGGTGAACATGCCATATCCAATTATTTAAGCCGAAAAAAAGTGCACGAAAATTTACCAATGAATTTTCTTTATTCGTTTGATACATCTAAACCCAATCTCGACGAACAAATAGAACAAGCTTCGGAAGTCATTTTAAACAAGACCCAATTTTAATGTCTTTAGCCAGCCATAACTCCTCTTTTTATAAAATCAATAGATTCTCTCATAAGAATCTATTGATCATATTCGAGGGATGTGTATGATGAGAACAGAATTAATTTATGGGCAAATAAGGTTTTAACCCCGACTGAAATCAACAGGAGCATAGAGATGAAAGCCGCAAGCTTGTCCCACCGTCAATGGTTTACTCGAGAGGGGCCTGATCGTCGCGTTTACGAGAGACTCCCTGGCCTTCCGGAGATTGTAGAGGGGGTCATGGCGATTCCAGTCCGACCGATTACGCCTACTGTAAGACAACCAGGCTACTACATTCCAGCGGATGAATCGGTCGAAGTATGTCCTTCGAGATGTGTTCGGGTCGCATAAGGGCGTCATCGCAGGGGGGCAGAATGCCACCCTTTTTTCTTAGCCAAAATAGTATTTATGGACACGACGGGAGTTGAACCCGCAGTATTTAGTTGGTAAAACAAAATACCTAAACCGTTAGCGTGCCCATGACGCGATATACCACTCCGCGCCTAGGCAGACTCTAACAAAGACACATTCAAATATTTATTAAGTATACCCACCCCTCATCCCACCGCCAATCTTTCTGGATTTTTGTGACAGTTTGGTTCTTGTAGTTAGTGTTCGGTAAACAGTTAATGCAGCTTGTACCCCCCATTTTCCTAGGGTATAATTTCCTTATGAAAAAAATAATCATAATTATTATTGCAATCGTCGTTGTTGTTGGTGGGGTTTGGTTTTATAAAAATAATGTGACAAGAACAAATATGAGCCCAAAAGAAACATACAAAGTAATTAACGACGAGTTGGCAAGGACGAAGAGTTTTGATGAATATGTTGCCGTCATGCTAAAGTATACCTCCTCAAAAAGCGATAACTCTGAGTTCAAAGATATGGTTGCAAACATGGACGATACGGAGAAAGAGAATTTTTTTAAATACTTACAAGAAAACAACATTATCCCCACTGACGCTCAATTATCAGAGAAACTGACTGATAGCGAGCATGCAACTGTGAGCTGGAATGATTCCGATAACAAGACCAAAAGTATTGATATGGAAATAGACGGCGGTTCTTGGAAGATTAAGTAACTCTAAATACTCCCTTTTTGGGGTCCGGGTAGGGTTAAAAAAGAACCGAATTAAGCTAAAACTGCTATACTTTGCATGTCAGAAGTGTAGATCGTCGCATCGTTCCTTTTCTTAAATATAGTTCTGATTTCCTCTACGACGGCACCCAAATGATTTTGAATAAACACATATCAACTTGGTCTAGTTTTGCGTAACTCCTTTTCCAGTTTTGTTTTTGCTTTAAAAAATCTCTAAATCTAAAAAGAATACACCACAAAGAAAGGAGATCGACATGGATCTTTCGGTGGTCATGGCTCGCCGAATTGTTACGACAGCTCTTGGTTATGTCGGCACACCTTATAGTTGGGAGGAGTTTAATTGTGTTCACTTTATAAGAAAGGTATATCAGGATGTTGGAATTGTTTTTCCTCGGCTTGTTAAAGAGATGGATCCTCCTGCAGATTTCCATCTTTCAGAGGAAGAGTTCGAAGAAATGCCGCTTGGTCGGTCTGTGTTTTTTAAAAGAAAAACTAGCAATCTACCCAGGAGTTGGACTCACATTGCTATTATTGTTTCTCCAAATGAATTAGTTCATTGTGCTCGCCGTCTGGGGTTTGTAGTTGTGACGCCGAAGTTAGAATTCCTCGAGACATACGCACTCACCCCAAAACCACTCTCATGAGGGTGGTTTTTTATAATGTGATAGAATTTTTTGCTGGGGCTAGAGCAACAAGATGTGGATTTTTACGCAGAATTGGAGGTTTATTATTCTCGGGTATAGCGACTTTCCTTCTCGTATAGAATATTTATGAACACGACGGGAGTTGAACCCGCAGTATTTAGTTGGTAAAACAAAATACCTAAACCGTTAGCGTGCCCATGACGCGATATACCACTCCGCGTCTAGGCAGACTCTAACAAAGACACATTCAAATCTTTTTTAAGAAAAGATAAATACAAAAACCGCCTCGAAAGGCGGCTTTTGCGATATTCTGTCTTACCAACCTCTGAATTATATATAACTCTCTCTCACTGTCAAAAAAAGACCGCCCCTTCCCGACGGTTTTTCTGGGACCCAAACTCACCAATATGAAAAATATGCAAAAATATTCTCTTCCGACAATTGGGGGAAGGTAATTTGACAAATCTGTAAAATAGTGTAAACTCCCGTCCAGAACATTCGTGGCTTGTGGCCACAATAGCCGATCTTTCAATGGAGAACATGGATGAACTCGGGAACAAACCTCGACGATAAGTCATCTTCGACTGATGGTAGTTGGTTCCTTTTCAACTTCGTGATCGTTGCTCTCATTATTTTGGCATTGGGCATCTCTGTCCCATCCTGCCGTCGGTACGCACAGAATGAGAGTGTCCGTATCCAGACCAAAGAGGTAGCCTTGAGGTTGGACACCCAGACTACCGAGGCCGGTGTCTATGTGAGGGTGCCGGAGGAGGAATTGCCTGACACCGATCTGTGGGGAACCAAACTCCGGGTTCAGTACGCGCAGGGTGGGGTGGCGGAGACGATCAGAGTCACCAGTGCCGGGCGTGACAAGTTGTTCGGGACCACCGACGACATCTCTTCCTACTGCCTTTCTACCAACCTCAAGGGGATTGGCACAGGTCTTCGAGACAATGCCGAGGAGGCCTCACGCAATGTCGCCAAGGGTCTCGTCGAGGGGGTCAAGGAAGGTCTCAAGAAGAAGTAAGTCTTTTGCTTGGTTTTCACCAACTCCGATTTTGTCGATACACCGTCCACCCCCCCGTGGCCGGTTTTTTCTTTTACGGGGAAGCTTCGTACGAAGGATTTGACATATACCCCCTGGGGGGTATATGATACCGATATGAACACAAATAAAATAAAAATGCTTCGTCGGTTGAAAATTATCGAGGGGCAGGTTCGTGGTCTGCAGGAAATGGTCGAGAAGGGTACTTATTGTATTGACGTTATTACCCAAGGTTCGGCGATCAAGCAAGGTCTATCAAATGTCGAAGATATGCTCATGGAGCATCACCTCTCACATTGCGTAGTCAAACAGATAAAAGAGGGGACTCCCGATAAAGCTGTAAATGAGGTTCTTAAAGTTTACAAACTCAAACGTAAATAAAAAATATGAGCCAAATTAAAACTTACAGAATAAAAGGAATGCACTGTGCTTCGTGCGCGGGCATCATCGAAAGGACTTTGAGGAAGATACAAGGGGTCCAGTCTGCTGAAGTCAATTATGGTACCGAAAAAGCGAAGATAGTTCTTGATGAGTCAAAAACAAGTGTACGAGAACTTTCGGGGAAAATAGAGCCACTCGGCTATTCTCTTTCTTTGGATCAAGAAAATCCACATAGTCACAACCCCCAGTCGGCTGACGAAATGGGAATGTCCGCCGATGAGCATAGCGGACATCTCGGAATCAGTCAGTCAAAAAAAGAGAAGCTCGCCGAAGTTGCCAGTATGAAGACCAAGGTAATTTCTTCCATTCCTCTTGCCGCCGTCTCAATCTTTGTGATGGTTTGGGAAATTCTCATCAGGTATGGAGTGGCGACAGAGATGAGTGATATTGCCGAGGAATTTTTTCATCACCTCCTGCCTCTTATGGCGACCTATACACTCTTTGTGGTGGGTAAGCCCTATCTTCTAGGTTTCTTTAGGTTTCTCCGATACGGCAAGGCAAATATGGATACACTGATCGGTATTGGAACTACCGCCGCCTTTTTGTACAGCTTCGCAATAACCGCTTTCGAAGAAACACTCCGCCCTTTTATAAACGTCGACTATCAGTACTACGACGTGACGATCGTGGTTGTCACCTTCATTGCTCTCGGCAAGTATCTTGAGGCACGCTCAAAGATAAAGACTGGTGATGCTATAGAAAAACTTCTTAATCTTCAAGCCAAAACAGCTTTGGTCGTTCGAGATGGGAAAGAAGTAGAGATTCCAGTAAATGATGTAAAACACGGAGATTTGATAATCGTAAAACCAGGGGCAAAGATTCCGGTAGACGGTCTCATTGTGGAGGGAGGCTCTTTTGTCGATGAGTCCATGGTTACTGGGGAGCCAATGCCTGCCCAGAAAAAGGTCGGCGATGGTGTGGTATCCGGAACCATCAATACAACCGGCTCGTTTACATTCAAGGCTACAAAAGTCGGGTCCGAGACTTTGCTCGCCCAGATCATAAAGATGGTCGAGGACGCCCAAGGAAGCAAGGCACCTATCCAGGCGCTTGCGGATAAGATCTCGGCAGTTTTTGTGCCTATCGTCCTAGTGATCGCATTTCTCACTCTCGGCGCATGGCTCGTTGTCGGCTCGCAGTATCTAGGATTCTCTCAAGCCCTTTCATTTGGTCTTGTTTCTTTTGTAGGAATTCTTGTGATCGCATGCCCATGTGCTCTCGGTCTTGCCACACCTACGGCAATCATTGTCGGGGTTGGTAAAGGGGCGAAAGAAGGGATTCTTATCAAAGACGCAGCTACACTTGAGAAACTTCATAAGGTAAACACACTCGTCGTCGATAAGACGGGAACTATTACCAAGGGCAAGCCAACGCTCGTCGATATAGAGAATCTATCAAAATTTAAAGAAGAAGAACTTGTCTCAATACTCACCTCGCTTGAGAAGAAGTCAGAGCATCCGATCGCACATGCTATTGTCGATTATGCGCGCACAAAGAATATACCGATATCCGACGTTTCGGGTTTCGAAAGTATTCGTGGTGGGGGACTTAAGGGAACGATCGGCAATACAGAGTACTTTGTCGGTAGTGCGAAGTTTATAACCAACTTAAGAATTCCTTTTGATATTACGAGACTGGAAGAGTTTACAGCACAAGGCAAGACACCGGTCATTCTTGCTACAAAAGAAAAAGTTCTTGCTTTTGTGATGGTGGCCGACGAGATAAAAAAGGAATCTGTTGCGGCGATAAAAGATCTAAAGGACCTTGGAATCAATGTAGTCATGCTTACTGGTGATGATGAGAAAGCTGCGAAGTACGTAGCGTCTCTTGTCGGGATAGATGATGTGGTCGCCCATGTGCTTCCTGAAGATAAGTTGAAAAAAATTCAGGAACTCCAATCGAGAGGTCGGGTGGTTGCTATGGCTGGTGATGGTGTAAATGACGCACCAGCTCTTGCCCAGGCCGATGTGGGTATTGCCATGGGAACTGGAACAGATGTGGCGATCGAGTCAGCCGGCATCACACTTCTTGGTGGTGATATTTCAAAACTTGTAAAAGCTATCAGACTTTCGAAGATTACCATGCGAGGGATCAAGCAAAATCTTTTCTGGGCATTTATCTACAACATTGTCGGCATACCACTTGCAGCAGGAGCTTTGTATCCGGTCTTCGGATGGCTCTTGAACCCCGTCTTTGCGGGTTTTGCCATGGCGATGTCGTCGGTGTCTGTGGTGTCGAACTCGCTTCGTATTAAAGCTAAAAAAATATAATGACCAAACTCTTCTCATTACTAATTATCACGAGTATCCTAGTAATAGGGGTTTTGGATTTACCTCAATGAATCATGGAGCTGATCATACTACCGGTTGCATTGCTTCAGTTGTAAACAATACTCCATGTCCTGAAAACATTGTGGAGATGTCTGTCCATCACATACAGGCATTCGTTTCATTCTTCAGTGTGGTTCCGTCAATTCCGTTTATCTTCTTGCTCGCACTTCTGTTCGCAGTATTTCTTGGTACGAGATTTCTTTATATAAAACAGCAGAATTTACTTTCGATCAACCTAGGATTATTGCGGGTCCAGCATGGTCCCGAACGCCAACTAAGTCGTCCACGGAAAATTACTCGCTGGCTTTCATTATTTGAAAATAGTCCTTCATTGCATAGGATTTCCATTACTATTTCTAATCTCAAAAACCTATGCAAACAAAAAAATCTAAAGGCAGTAAAAAATATAAAATTATCGATCCTGCGGTGGCATTCGACCTTGTCTGCGGAATGGAGCTTGATTCAGACAGTATTAAGGCAAGCGCAGACTACAAGGGCAAAACCTACTATTTTTGTGCCATCCACTGCAAGAATCACTTCGTAGCTGATCCTGTGAAGTATGCAGGAGAGTAAATTATTAATCTAATAACAAAAACATGAACAACAATCAAAACAACAAAATCTTATACGGTATCGGTGGAATCGTAATCGGAATTCTCCTTGTTTCGGTCCTCACTCCAATGTTTCGCTATGGTGGCTATGGAATGATGAACTGGGGAAGTAATTCGGCGTACGAGCAAAGAGTGGTTAGAAACAGACAAATTGCCAGCACAATCGATAAGCATTTCATTGAGCAGATGATTCCTCATCATGATGGAGCAATTGCTATGGCAAACCTCGCACTCCAAATGGCAAAACGTCCGGAGATTAAAATCTTAGCAACATCCATTATTGCGGCCCAGACGGCAGAGATTCAAGACATGAACGGTTGGTATAAGGATTGGTTTGGAGCGACTGTTCCGAGAGTAGGCGCGGGAATGATGAGTGGCGGCATGATGTCGCAGAGTGGTATGCATATGGGCGGGCAGGAGGATATGAAAGCCCTAGAAAATGCCGCAGACTTTGATAAGGCATTTATCGAGCAAATGATTCCGCATCATCAGTTGGCAATCATGATGGCGAATATGCTTCAGTTCGGAACAAACAGGCCTGAGATGCAGCAGCTCGCGAAGAACATTATCTCTTCTCAGTCAAAAGAAATTCAGCAAATGCAGACTTGGTATACGCTATGGTATAAATAAATATTCAATTACTAACTATGACTACACAAACACAAAAATACACCTTCCATGTCCATGGTATGCATTGCAATTCCTGTGTTCTCCTGACCGAAAGTGTTCTTGGTGATCTCCCCAATATCACTCATGTCAAATCAAGTCTAAAAAAACATTCGGTAGAGGTTATCGGAGACTTTGGCAATAAGACACCGGAGCAGATTGCAGAAGAGCTTACTCTTCCACTAAAGTCTCATGGCTACAGTGTTTCAGTCGAAAGGAAGAGACATGACGCCAAATGGAGTGATTTTAAGATTGCGGTCCCGGTCGCACTCGGCTTTGCCGCGCTTTTCGTGGTACTGCAGAAAATGGGGATCGTGAATCTAGTCAGTGCCGGTAGCGTTACCTACGGTACGGCATTTGTTATCGGTATAATCGCCTCGCTTTCAACTTGCATGGCGGTGGTCGGAGGTCTGGTCCTCTCGATGTCTGCCACTTTCGCCAGAGAAGGGGACAGGGTTCGACCACAACTCATGTTTCATGCGGGACGGATAGCCTCATTCTTTGTACTTGGAGGTGTGATAGGGGCGATAGGATCGGCCTTCACGCTCAATACTTCTGCAACGTTCATCTTGAGTTTTTTGGTAGGGATCGTAATGCTCATCCTCGGCATCAATCTTCTGGATATTTTCCACTGGGCCAAGAAACTTCAACCATCCATGCCGAAGTTTATCGCCAAACATGCCCATGGAGTTTCAAAATTCAACCACACTCTCACACCGGTTCTTGTGGGTATCGCAACATTTTTCCTGCCATGTGGCTTTACTCAATCAATGCAACTCTATACACTTACGACCGGAAGTTTCTTGCGAGGTGGCTTGACCATGCTAGCTTTTGCCCTGGGGACACTCCCGGTCCTGGCACTTATTAGTTTCAGTTCATTTAGTATTCAAAAGAGTTCTGGGTCCGGAATATTCTTCAAGACTGCCGGGTTGATTGTGATTTTGTTTGCCCTTCTCAACCTTATCAATAGCCTGGTGGTTATCGGGGTCGTGCCACCAGTATTTGATTTCTAGTATAATAATTCAATTTATGAAGACAACCGTTATTTCTTTGGTCATAGCCGCAATACTTATCGTCGGGGCTTTCATGATTGCCCGAGGAGATTTTTCAAGAACTGGCCAGCCGGCAAACAACATCAGTGTTGTCGATGGGAAACAAATCATAGTGATCACGGCTAAAGGGGGGTACAAGCCACGACAAAGCGTGGCCAAAGCGGGGATTCCTACGATCATTCGTTTTAATACTAATGGCACTTTTGATTGCTCTTCTTCAGTTCGTATTCCAAGTATGAATATTAGTCAGATTTTGCCACGTTCTGGATCTACGGACATAGATATCGGTAGTGGCACACTCGGAGTACTCAAAGGGTCGTGCGGTATGGGGATGTATCCGTTTGAAATTGTATTTGAGGGGTAAAAAGGGGGTAGTTTTTTCAAAGATAGATTCCCAGCGGGTCGAGATATCAATACTCGATATTTCTTGCTCCAATCAACCCTCTAGAAAAGGGGTGCTTAACCTCCATCATTTCTGTTACCAAATCCGCTCTTTCCAAAAATTCTCTCGGGCAATAACGGCCCGTCATGATCAAATGATCAAGCTTGGGAAGATATTTGCAGATAAAATCACTGACAGATTCTTTAGTGAGGAGCCCGAGTGAAAGGGCAACCCATATCTCATCAAGGATCAAAATATTCCATACCTTTCTTTCAACCTCTTTTGCGGAATATGCTAAGGCATCTTTGGCTGCCTTCACGTGATCTTCGAAAGGTATTTTATCGTTTTCTTTAAAAACAAAACCTTTTCCTTTTTTTGCAATCTTAAAATCCGGTGTGATTTTTTTTGCGAGCTTATCTTCACCAGATTTCCAAGGTCCTTTTATAAACTGCACCATTAGGACTCTACTTCCATTTCCAACCGCCCTCATCGCCTGACCGATAGCAGCTGTCGTTTTCCCTTTTCCGTTACCCGTAAAGATAATAAACATGGTAGTTATATTGCTATTTCGCAGACACCACCCACACACGCAAGTTCTTTCTTGAGATCAAGCTCGTCAGTTTTTTCGTAAGTCACTATCTTCGAGTAGTCGATATGTTTCATACGTTCCGACAGTTCCAGATATTTTTTTTCATCGATAGCTTCATAGGGCGCCAGCTGATAGACGTGGTTGTCTCGCGGCAGGAAAGAGAGGCCGCCCACGATATCCCAATTTTTATAAATCCAGTTTGCCACCTCGATCCATTCGTCATCTCCCACCGAGACAGTTACGGAAGGGTTGTGTTCGGTGTAGTTCGTCTTTACAATCTTCCAATATTCGAGCTGGTCTAGCGCGCTTAGATCATCTTTAAAAATCGATCCTTCTGGGGCTTTGACTGGGAATTCGAGTACATAGGTGGTTGCCGATTCTTTGGGTTGGCCGATCTCTGGATGAAAGGGTATTCCTTGATCCTTGAGCATCTTGAAAAGACCATCAGTCGCTGATATTCGAATTCTCCTTATATAGTATTGAGAGTGTCTTGGATGCATGCCAGAAGAGCAGTCGACCATCTGCGACAATGTCCCCGATGGTTTAACGCAGGTGATACACGTCGAAGGATTCACCCCGAATCTTTTAGAGTAAACTCGATTTATTTTTAAGGTCTCATCTTTTAGTTTTCTTAATACTTTTGGATTTCTTAAAATCTTTGAATCCCACTGGCCAGTTATCGAGACTCCGAGCAGGCGCTCGTTTTCACATCTTTCCCTCCATTCCTTTGAGAGATAGGGGAAATTGGTTAGAGTGGCTTGATATGTGCCAAGTATTGTTGCCAGCCGAATCTTTTTCAAGAGGGAAGCTTCATCATCTTCGTCACGAGCGACGACTTCTGATAAATTACAAAATTGTTTCGATTGTAAAATAATCTCACCGCAAGGGTTTGTACCGATAGGACCGATGATCGATGTTCCGGAAGAATCAAAATATCCTTCATATTTTTTTAAAGTCTCCAATCTTCTTTCTGGAAGGGTTTTGGCCAATGATCCGCGGTTGAAAATGCCTCTTTCGCCCGACCCAGACTTCATGAGCGCTGCCCACTCTTCAACAAACTCCGTATTTGATGGTTTTTGTATATAGACCGCAGAGTTGTTGGCGAGCATTCTTTGTGGCTCATTTACGTAAAAAGCACCCTTTTTTGCGTCTCGAATATCCACATCATCTAGATCTGACAAAGAAATCATAGCGCTACGTCTCACGCCTCCGGAGACAACACAATCGCCGATCATACAGATGATGTCGTGCACATCTATATTTCGCAATCTCTTCCCTTGGCGAGCAAGCATTTTTTCTCTGGTGAAGTCTAGCAATCTCTTCAAAGGTTCTGGTCCAGACGCCTTGCCTCCCATCGTTTTCAGGCGGGATCCGGCTGGGCGAAGTTCTGACAAATCAAAATCTATATCTTTACCTTCTGCCCAGGTCTTCATGCCTAGGGCTAGAGCGTCGGCCCAACCCTCTTTGTTGTCAGGAACTATATGTGTTGGAAGTTTTTTGCCGGTCTGAAGATTTATCTGTGGGAACTTTTGAACATTTTGACTTTCCACAGACCAACCGGCGCCTGTGCCGCACATGGAGATATACATGATCTCGGCTAGATCCTGGAAGTTGGTCGGTGCAACATATGAACAATTGTACGCACAGACATTTGTTTTTTTTGCCGCGATCCCGGCAAACTGCAAGAGTCGCATTGAGGGCATGGCTCTCTGTTCAAGAATTCCTTCTCGGATTTCTTTATATTCAGATTCTTTTAGTTTTGTTCCAAGGTTTTCTTTCATGAAGCCCATATAACGGTCGACTGTCTCTATCCAGGTCTCTCTGCGTTTCTCCTCATCGATCCAGCGAGAATAGCTGCGATAGTAAACAAATTCTCCAAGTGGATTTCTGAAATATTTTTTGCTGTCTTCGGAAAGTTTTCTTACTTTTGGAGGAACTTTTGTACCTTGAGCCCTAAGGCGGGCGCGTTTTTCGCGGTATAAAATATAGGCTTTTGCGGTTTTTACGTATTCGCTCAAGATGAGCTCTTTTTCTACCGTATCCTGTATACCTTCGACCGTCGGAACAAAGTTCTTGTATTTTTTTGTGATACGAAGTGCGTCCGCATAAACCTTATTTGCCACCAGTTCGGCCTCCTTAAGCGAGCCTTCAGCCGAAGCGATCATCGCTTTGCGTATCGCGTTGACGATCTTCTGAATATCGAAAGGGACGACCGACCCATCTCTTTTTTGAATACTTTTTACCACTGGCTCGACCATTAAGTTTCTTTTTTTTGGTGACATATTTTATTTAGTTAATAAGTTAATTGATTATGAAACTAGTATATCAAACGAATATAGTGAATTTCAAAAAAATAGGGGATAAAAATTTTCTGCGCGCCAAAGTGTTTGGTCTGTCAATTTGAGTTGCTCTGGAAGCTTGGTATACTACTATCAATAAATATCGAAATTATGAAATCACCACTGCCACAAGAGGCGTATCATAGAAATGCTCATATCTATAAAATTCTTGCCAACTCAAAACGGCTTGAAATCCTAAATCTTCTGAAAAAGGGGGAACTTGGTGTCGAGCAACTGCTGAAAGTCACTAGATTATCCAAGGCAAATCTCTCCCAACACCTTGCGCTGTTGCGACACAATGGGCTGGTTCAAACAAGACGCGACGGTCTAAATATTTTTTACCGCATAGTTGACCCAAGAATTGTCGAACCTTGCAAAATTCTTCACAATTTGCGTCACAGACAGCTCGTGGTTTAGCCCCAACCCCTTATGTCTAAAAATATTTTTATCACAAGGAAAATTCCCGAGGTTGCTGAAAAGATGCTTACCGGAAAAGGTTATGTGGTAGATGTAAATCCTCATGACCGAAGCTTGAGCCAGCGAGAACTTGTTCGTTTTCTGCGTAAAAAGCCCTATGATGCTGTGCTTTCTTTGCTTACCGACCATCTTGATGCCTATGTGTTTGATGCGGCGCCAAGTATAAAAATTTTTGCTAACTACGCTACCGGTTTTGACAATATCGATATCGCCGAAGCCAAGAAGCGTGGTGTTACGATCACAAATACGCCAGCACCACTTTTATCAGAGTCTGTGGCCGAACACACCATTGCTATGATCTTGGCTTTAGCGACCCGAATCGTTGAAGCAGACAGATTTACTCGTCGTGGGAGATACAAAGGCTGGGAGCCTATGGGTTTTGTTGGGGTCGGAGTTGCAGGCAAGACCGTTGGTCTTGTGGGTGCTGGCCGGATAGGCGAGCGTGTGGCGATCTGTCTAAAGTCTTTTGGTTTGAAGATTATTTACCACGATGTTTCTCACAATGAAAGAATAGAAAAAGAATGCGGGGCGCAGTATATAAATACGATTGAGGAACTTTTGGCGCAGGCAGACTTTGTTACTTTACATGTTCCACTTCTTGACTCTACTAGACACCTTATAAACGAAACACGTCTGCGTATTATGAAACCGACTGCGTTTATAATAAACACTGCCAGAGGGGCGGTTATTGACGAGTCGGCTCTCGAGAGGGCTTTGAAACAAAAAATCATTTCGGGTGCCGCGCTCGATGTTTTTGAATTCGAGCCGAAAATCACTCCAGGTCTTACTAAGTTGGATAATGTTATCCTCACACCGCATATTGGCTCGGCCAGTGCTGAAGCAAGGAATCAAATGGCAGAAATGGCTGCGCAGAATATTATAGATTTTTTAGAAGGGAAAACTCCGCCGAACATTGTGAGTTCTTAGTCCAGATTTCCGAGTTTGTAGATATACACATCGTCGGTCGACAACTGTTTGACAGTATATTTTGTGGAGCTATACTGCTCACAGATCAGTACCTGCTGGGCCGTTTTGTTCAGGGGTGTAGCCTCCTGATTGGAAGGATGTTACTTCTCAAAACGATTCAGCGAAAGGAGGTGATCCGTGTTCGACTCGATCGGATGGCCCGCCAAGGTCCCGAAGAGGCGTCATAGGCTCTGTGCGAGTGTCGCCGGCCACGCGATGCCGCGCCGGCACGCTCGCCGCCGGAACGCGAACCCCGACACCCTCAACCCTGTGGCCACAACCACGTCCTGACACCGAACAACGCCCAACCAAAAAGAAAGGACCCTCTCTGCCGCCGATCTCGTGTCGGCGCGCCTTCTCCCCCGAGCGCTATCGCGCTCGGGGGATTTTCTTGTCGAAAAATCTAGATATACACAGCAGGGAATTGACGCCTTTCTGCAGGAGCGCTACTCTCTCATGTAGAGAACGTATCGTGTAGGCGAGCGACGCCTAGTACGTTTCGGCCAAGACTGCACGCTTCGGCGTAAAGTCTAGTAAAAGGAGGATGAGCATTGCAGATCACCCTGCAGATCGCGGCCTCTCTGCCGGACAAGGTTCCCCGAAGACGTCAGATCAGGATGACGGAGTAAGCGGTGGACGCGTGGACACAACCTGTGTCCGTGTGGTTCTCGCGTGACCTTCGGTGACTCCTGGTCTCCCCGGTATCAACCGGTTCACACAACGGATGTGTAACGGCGTACTCACCCCCCTAATGCCTATCGGCTCTTAGGGGGGTTTCATTTTTTATATATCCAATATAATCTTTATGCAGAACCATGAAAGGAGATGAAGAATGGCACGAGCGCGAGAAAGTGTGTTGAGGGTCTATGTGGTTCCGGGTGGCAAAATGCCAGAAAGGAAGACCCCCGGAGCAATCGGTTTTGATGCGTATCTTCGAGCCGTTGTTTCGCCTACGGAACTCGATCCCGATAACCCAAACCTACGAAAAACTCTTTTTGATTTCAGAGAAAGACCCAAAGAAAAGAAGGTTAGTCAGCGGGTAAAGAGGGTGGGTGGTGAGCTTGTCTATCGGATGAGGCCGGGTGAATCTGTTCTTGTTGCTATTGGTTTCGTATGTGAAATGCCATTCCCGATGTTTTATTGGGTGGCCCCAAGAAGTGGTCTTGCCTCGAAGTGGGGTATCACAGTTACAAATGCTCCTGGTACTGTCGACCCCGACTATCGAGGTGAAGCCGGTGTTCTAGTCTACAACAGGAACAGAACCACTTTCGATCTGAAGCATAGAATGAGAATTGCCCAGGTCATTTTTCAGGAAGCACTTATCCCTAGGTTGAGTCGGGTAATGAAGTTCGGTGCCCTTTCTGGCACAGAGCGTGGTGTCGGGGGCTTCGGTTCCACAGGTTTGCGTGATAACAGGTAAAAACCGTCCGGCTCTATGCCGGCGTTTTTCTTTTATTTTGAGCCATATTATCTACAGACTTTTATTGACAATGATTTTCCAGGGGATACACTTTTTAACAGATAGACTGGAGAGTGCGGACCAATTTTATCAATATGGTGGATTGGGTAAAAATATGAAATATTCCAAGAACTTGTCGACGTTTGTTGTTATTGCCGGGATTTTTGCGATTCTTTTTGTTGCGGGAGGTCTTCAGGGGCAGATTTCGTATGGAGAATTCGCGGCTGTTGTAAGCAGGGAAGAATCTGGGGAGGACGATGATTTGGAGCAAGATTTTGAGGAGATGATTCAGTACCAGGCCGAGATAGCAAAGGAAGAGGCTCTTGAAGCCCAGGGTGTGCCATCTGCCGCAACCACCATGGCTTTACCAGAGAGTCCCCAGACTCCAGAAAATATTGTCGTAGATAACGAAACTCCGAATATTGTTGTCATTGTCAATGACGACCTTCCCGCCCTCGACGGTAGGCTTTTCAACTTTATGCCGATTACTAAAGATATTTTTGTAAATCACGGCATAACCTTCTCGGATTTTCATTCCTCAAACCCGGTTTGTTGTCCCGGTCGAGCCAGTCTCTTGAGTGGTCAGCATTCTCACAACCACGGCCAGACTAGTAACACAGGAATGAAATTTGACGCAACCATCGCTCTCCCTAAACGGTTGGATGATATCGGGTACCACACTATTCTTGTTGGAAAATATCTGAACCCATATGGTTCTAAATGCTCCGGTCCGTTCAAGATCTATTGTTGGCCGAATAAACCCACTGGGTATGATGAATGGGCTGCGGTAAAAGAAAGGGAATATTATACGTACGATATGGTTGTATGGAATGAATCTCTCGCTTCCACGACGATAGAGCACTACGGCTCTGCACCGGAAGACTACTCAACGGATGTCTTTGCCCAAAAAGCAGTAAATTATATCCAGAACGCACCAACAAGCACACCTCTCTTTTTGTGGGTTGCGCCGTACGCACCTCATGCTCCTACGCTTGCCGCACCCAGATATACTGGGACCAACTGTAAACCGACGAAATGGAAGCCGGCTAGCTGGCACGAAGCTGATGTGAGCGATAAGCCGTTATGGATCAGACTTAAGGCCAATACAAGCACGGGCAACGGCAAGGATCTTGCTAAGATATGTAAAAGCATGCTTGCCGTGGATGACCTTGTGGGAAATGTTCGGGACGCCCTGATCCAGACTGGACGGCTAGACAACACAATCTTTATTTTCACGAGCGACAACTCTATGTTGAATGGTGAACATGGTCTAGAGCAGAAGGGAATTCCACACAACACACTCGTTCCGTTCATCATTTCTTGGCCACAACAGTATGGCACTGTGGCAAGAACTATTACCGAAAGGGTACAAAACTACGACCTTGCCCCAACCCTCTGTGAGATAGTGGGATGTACCATGCCTGATCCCGATGGACTAAGCTTTAAAGCTCTTCTTGACGGCACGGCTACTAGCTTAGGCAGGGATGTGGTCTTGGACGAAGCTCCAAAGAAAAATAGCTACATACCGATCTGGTACGCCGTAACCACCACATCTGTCTCACCTCTGGCGTCAGAAGGATGTGCAGCAGCTTCCACCGGAGGATGCAAATGGCACTACATAGAGTATCCAACTACAGGAGAAAAGGAACTCTACGATATCTCAAATGGTCCATGTTGGGCGTGGTCAGTAGGACAACCAGGAGACCCTTGCGAGCTCGATAACCAGATAAACAATCCTGCCTATGCTTCTATCATAAGTACTCTACATACGCGACTTGAGCAGCTAAAGGCGGAGTAGCGTTTTCTTGTCCACTTTTTTTCGAGATAAATTAATCTACTTTATTAGAATAGAGATATAATGGGGGTGGAAAGTAAGAGTTCTTTTCTGGTTTGAGCGTACTCGAACAAACAAGAGGAGAGCACATGTTGGCAGCCCTACCCCCCGTCCCAGCTAGAAGCAATGGACTCCTGGCGCACACCACAGATGGGAAAGGAGAAATTCAGACAGTTGCGGTAGACATCGAGGGGAAAAATCATCGTGGACAGGTCGACCCTCTTGGTATCCGAGAGCGGTTTCCGATCCGAGCGAGTGTAAGGCTCGGGGCTACTACGTGTGGAGTTGGCAGTTTCTGCCAGGCTTTGTCACGAGACCCATTCGACATAAGCATTGGCGCTAACCGACTTCTTAGCCATCCCGGCTTCCAAGTCACCAGGCACGCACTGTCACTTGATTTGGCGATGCCCACCCCAAGAGAGCTTGGGTTTGGGAGCCCCGTCTGTTGCGAGAGGATCATTGTCAAGGCTTTCGATCATGGCTTGTTGCCGTGTCCTCATGATCTCGGTCCTGAAACGGTTCTCCAATGCAAAGCCCTACCAAACTGTGTTTGTATGGGTATGTGGCCACTGTACACAAAAGAAGGGGGCTTTATCTTTTGTGTCAGAAGCGTGACCGTGGAGACTGCTTCGCGCATCAAGGTACTGCGTGAACTCTGCTGTGGCAATGCCAACCCAGACTCTCTCTGGCCTCTCGATCAGCCCTTTGCTTTCGCTCTTCCGCATCTTCCGACATAACTAGTTTCCAGTTGTGCTCTGCTACCCCGCACGATCAGTGCGGGGCTTTCTTTTTGGTAAATGTCTTGTAGGATAGGATCATGTCTGATCTCAAGATCCTCATAACCAAACCCACCAAAGACTACGAGCTCTTGGACAGCGGAGAAGGTGAGAAGCTCGAGCGTTTTGGGAAAATTGTGCTATCCCGGCCAGACCCCCAGGCCCTGTGGTCCAAAAAACTTCCTGATTCGGAGTGGCAAAATACCAACGCTGTTTTCGTCCATGCTGGGAAAGCAGGCCGTTGGCAGATCAGAGGAGAGACACCAAAATCCTGGAATATAGAGTTGGGCGGATTAAATTTTCTTATTAAACTTTCTTCTTTTAAGCATACTGGTGTTTTCCCGGAGCAGCAGGGAAACTGGGATTGGATAAGAGAAACTATCAAAAAAGCCAGTGGTGCCAGTCCTCGCGAGGAGGCGACTGGTGTCGGTAATTCGCGCGAAATATCTGTTCTAAATTTATTCGGTTATACCGGCGGCGCCACACTTGCCGCAGCTCGTGCCGGAGCCAAAGTTTGTCATGTCGATGGTTCAAAGATTTCTATAGATTGGGCGTGTGAAAACGCTAAGCTCTCAAATCTAGAAGCGAAACCTATCCGCTGGATACTCGATGATGCGATGGCCTTTGTGAAGAGGGAAGTAAGGCGCGGCAATCTCTACGATGGCATCATTATGGACCCGCCTACTTATGGTCATGGGCCAAAGAAAGAGTTGTGGCAAATAGAGAAGAATCTTCCAGAACTCATAAGAGAATGCAAAAAAATCCTTTCACCTCGCCCACTCTTTGTCCTCATAAATGGCTATGCCTCGGGCTTTTCTGGTACAGCTTATAGAAACAACTTGGCCGAACTTGTCTCGGGCCGCGAGGGAGAGATAGAAGCAGGAGAGCTTGCGATAGAAGAGGCAAAAAGTGGTCGACTTCTTCCCGCCGGTATTTTTGCTAGATGGAGGAGTGTTGGGTAATAGTTGTGAGATTGTAATAGAAATGATATTTTGACGTCGAAGTAAGCACTGTATTAATTTAATTATAATTAGAATAAAAACATGATTGAATCTGTTGAAATCAAAAGACTTTTGAAAATTGGCCAAGTTTTTTTAATCATCTTGACTATATTTGTTCTTGCGGGCGTTTTCTATGTTTTCCGACTCTTCGGCAACGTCGAGCGCAATACTCCGATCAGTAATCTTGTCACCGTAAACGGGCAAGGGGAAGTGTTTGCTCTACCAGACATTGCCACTTTCTCGTTTGGTGCTACCGCCAACGCAAAGACAGTTACGGAAGCTCAAGCTCAAGTGACAAAAAAGATCAACAAGGCCCTCGACCTCATGAAAGCAGCGGGAGTTGAGGAGAAAGATATAAAAACAACTGATTATAGCGTCTATCCGAAGTACGAATATTCAAATTATATCTGTACTCAAGCTTACTGTCCTTCACCAAACCAGAGACTGGTTGGCTATGAAGTAAGTCAGAATATCTCTGTGAAGATAAGGAAAATAGAGGATTCCGGAAAAATTCTAGAGTCTCTCGGTTCGACCGAAGTTACAAATATCAGTGGTTTGCAGTTCACTATTGATGATGAAGACAAGCTTATGGCTGAAGCTCGGGCTTTGGCTATCGCAGACGCTAAAGAAAAGGGAAAGATTTTGGCGCGAGATCTGGATGTGAAGCTTGTTAAGATTGTAAACTTCTATGAGTCCGGCAATCAGCCAATCCCTTATTATCGAGATGGTATGGAGTTTGGGATGGGTGGAGACAATCCATTACCAACAATTGCTAAAGCCGAAATCCCTACTGGCCAGAGCAAGATCGTCTCAAACGTTTCTATCACCTACGAGATAAGGTAACCCAGGTTTCCAAGTTGACTTTCTATTCCAAAGGCGTAATATACCTTTACGCCTGCGGGCGTTTTTTAATACAATAAAAAGATGAAAATCGTTGATTACGTCAAAGAAACAAGGAATGAATTGCGGCACGTAAGCTGGCCTACAAGGAAGCAGGCTTTTGTTTTCACTGCGATTGTTATTGCTATCTCTCTAGCCGTGGCGGGGTTCTTGGGCCTTTTCGACTTCATTCTATCGCTCGTTTTGAGTAAGTTTGTGATTTAGGATTATCGGCATTTAGAGTTCTTTTGTTTAATTCAATATGTCAAAGCAAAAAATAGAAGAAGGGCGAAATTGGTATGCTATCCATACATACGCTGGTTATGAAAACGCTGTGATGAGAAATCTCAAACAGCGAATAGAGTCGCTTGGTATGGAAGGTAAAATTTTCAATGTCATAGTTCCAACCGAAAAGAAGATCAAGATAAAAGCAGGGAAGAGAGTCGAAGAAGAGGAAAAAATATATCCAGGATATATTTTGGTGGACATGATCGTTACTGATGATTCTTGGTACGTAGTGAGGAATACTCCTCGCGTGACAGGCTTCGTAGGATCTGGGGTCTATCCTGTGCCTATTAGTAAAAGTGAGGTGGAGAACCTATTTTCTCGTATGAATGCTGATACTGCCAAGCACAATATTGATCTTGTCTTGGGAGACGCCATAAAGATTGTCGATGGGCCGTTTAAAGATCTTGAAGGTAAAGTAAGTGAGATAGATACAGAACGCGGGAAAGTGAAGGTTTTGGTGGCGATGTTTGGTCGCGAGACGCCCGTAGAACTCGACTTCTTGCAAGTAAAAAAGATATAAGGTATCTTTTAGTTTCTAAAGGAAAACAAATATGGCCAAAAAGGTAGTTAAAAAAGTAAAAATCCTAGCGCCTGCGGGTAAGGCAACCCCCGCACCGCCAATCGGCCCGACACTCGGTCAGGCTGGTATCAACATTGGCGACTTCGTGACGAAGTTCAATGCGGCCACTTCCAAAATGGCTGGAGACATGATTCCGGTAGAAATCTCTGTCTACGAGGATCGAACATATTCTTTTGTTTTAAAAACTCCACCTGCTTCGAGCCTCATTCTCAAAGCGATCAAGGCTCCAAAAGGGTCGGGGACCAATCTAACCGTGAAGGCTGGCAAAATTACTAAGGCTCAAATCCGCGAGATCGCTGAAAAGAAGATGCCAGATCTAAATGCCCATGACGTGGAGGCGGCTATGAAGATCATCGAAGGATCTGCCCGATCCATGGGGGTTGAGGTGAAGGGATAGAGACAAACAAAAACTCGCTGGCACTGCGAGTTTTTGTTTGTAGCCCGTGGTACTTTTTGGTATTCTTTAAACAAATAAACAGTCATGAAACATAAAGAAATCACTTTAAGCAAGGGTATTTTTGGTCTAGAATCGAATTTTAAGGACAGGTTTTTTAATGATTATGAGAGAATGCACCATCTTGTAAGCCACTTTCGTGGTTTAGGTTGCAAGATCGTTCTAACCCAGGGCAGTTATGACATGGTTCATATCGGGCATGCTCGTTATCTCGAAGAGGCAAAACGACACGGAGATTTTTTGATTGTTGGTGTTGATAGTGATGAAAAGATAAAACACCGAAAGGGACCAGATAGGCCGGTGGTTCCGCAGGAGGAGAGACTGGAAATGCTCACACATTTGAGATGTGTTGATGTTGTTATGTTGAAAGAGCTCAAAGATAAAAAGTGGCAACTTATAAAAACAGTCCGCCCTGATGTGCTTGTAGCCACGAAAGAAACCTACAACAAGTCCCAATTAAAAGAGTTGAAAAAATATTGTGGGAAGGTAGTAGTTTTAGATCCTATGGCGACGACGACTACAAGTGCAAAGATCAGACTTTTGCAGATAAAAACTGCAAAAAAATTGGAGAATTCTCTCACACCAAAACTGATCGAAACCATTCAGCAGGTCCTTAGTGGAGTTAAATAAAAATGGAGACGATTTGCATTGCCTATGTCCCGGTATTACACGACGGATATAGAAAATTTTTTGAAAAATACAAAGGATCTACGCTCTATGTCTTTGGGCCAGAAATTATCTCTGAATTTACCCATCTTTCAAAAGAGATACGGCAGTTGGACCCCGCTCTTATCAAAAAGGCGATTGAAAGCTGGGGTATTTTTGAGGTCGTAAAGGTTTTGGGTAAGGAAGATCTGAAGACAATCGCGGAAACTACTGCACTACTCGTATTCCCTGACGAAGACGTGTCGAGAGATCTGGCCGCGAAATATTTTCCTGATAAGAAAACTGTATTTGAGCGTATTTTCCTGCGCTTAGACAAACACAGATCAATGGAAGAAAAGCCGGTCGAAGCAGACCAAAAAATATCTTCAGAACAATTTGATAGGGAAATTATCTCCAAACTGAAAGATGAAGCAAAAAAAAGTTCCGACTGGTGGAGAGGGATCGGAGCCGCCATTATAAAAAATGGGGAAATTATACTCATGACCCACAATAAGCATGTGCCATCGGAACATACCCCGTATGCTATGGGTGATCCAAGGAACAATTTTCATAAAGGAATAGGTATTGAATACTCATCTGTTCTTCATGCTGAAGCCGGACTTATTGCCGAGGCGGCGAGAAAGGGGATCTCTCTTGAGGGCGCCACCATGTATGCGACCACATTCCCTTGTCCTCCTTGTGCAAAACAGGTCGCTTATTCAGGTATAAAGAAACTTTATTATGCCGGTGGGTACGCTATTTTAGACCAGGAAGTAATTCTCAAAAGTCAGGGTGTGGAAATAATTTTTGTGCAGATGTAAAAGAAAACCCGTTCCTGTTGGAACGAGTTGTTATCAAGAATGGTGTCAGGTTCTGCCTGCTACAAGTGCTCGTTCTTCTGGGCTCAGGTCGCTTTCTTGGGTTCCCGTGCGGAGCTTCTCGAAGACTATTGCTCTGGCGAGACTCTCGGCCTCGGACTCGGCGCCCTTGAAGAATGGGGGTGCTACACGTCCACTTCCGTCAGGTACCATCATGTGTACATGAAGATGCTCGATGCTGCCCGCGGATAGTGTCGCATCTCCATCTCGGATCAGAACTCCACAACTCTTGATCCCGTATTTGGTCAGGATTGTGAGGTAGGCCGTGATAGCGGACGACATTTCGTCTTGCCGAAGTTGCTGTATGCCAGTCACATGTCGTCTTGGTACAATCAAGAAATGTTTCGCCGTGTGGTCCTCGGGGGGTCTACAGGGCCAGGCCATGCAGTTAGGATCTTCAAAAATTATCTGATTGTAGTCTCTGTCGATTTGACAGAAAGGACAGCGTCCCGCCAACATCTCTTCGACCCCTCGACAATACTGTGCATATCTACGAGCTCGCGAAAGGCAAGCGAGCTTGTTTCGGTCTGTGATCCCCGAGATTACCAGGGCTGTTTGTCCATCCACCTCAAATCTCCTTTGTTAATGGTTCCGGGACCAATCTAGTCTATTATTAAAGAATTATCAAGTCGTTAATTTCTTGTAATTCTTCGGCTGGCCAAATTTAAATTTCCAGGCTTCACTTTCGCCAAGCGCCTTGAGGTCCGGCTCTATCAGATGGGCATGAATATGAAGGACACTACTGCCATAGTTTCCGTTTTCTGGGTCACTACCAAATCGGATTGCAATCCCGCCGCCCGGGATTTTTCTTTTTTTAGTCTGCTTAGCAAACATCTCTATTAGTTCTTTACCGGACTCTGGATCCATCTCCTCTATGTGCTCGATATGCGTCTTATAAATCGCCAGCAACTGGTGCTTTATTTTCTCATAAGGCCACTGGTTGTCTGTAAGCAACCAAAATTTCCCCTCGTCGATGATTGGGTTTTTGTGATATTTGTCCAAGTTTTCGATACAAAATGGACAGTGGCCCTGTTTTTTTATTTCTTCCATTACTGCTTTCTGATCTTCACGCCTCACCGAATCCATATTTATGTATCTATTTTTTTCGTTCATATGTATAGAATGTACAGTCAAACTTATTTTTCTCGTCTTTCTGGTGAAATTCCTCTGAAATTAAATTCCACTCATCTTTGTCGAATGTGAAGTAGACATCTCCGTCGGCAACTGTGTCGATAACAGTAAGCATCAACCTATCCGTGAAAGGTAGAGCGAGCTTATATACTTCCGCTCCTCCGATTACGAAGACATCCTCTCCTTCTGCTATTTTTGCCGCTTCGTCCCACGAATGGATGACGACACAACCAGACGCCTGGAAGTCTTTTTGTGTTGTAAGGATTATATTTTTTCGCTCGGGGAGTGGCTTGCCAAGACTTTTTAGTATAGATTCGTAAGTCTTTCTTCCCATCAAAACAGTGTGCCCCTTTGTGGTTGAAGAAAAATGTTTTAAGTCCCTCGGTAAATGCCAAGGGATTTCATTGGCGTGACCGATAACACCATTTTTGGAAGTGGCGACAATGATAGAAATCATATTGCGACAGGAATGGCTTTTATGCCCGGGTGAGGGTTGTAGTCGGAAAGTTCAAAGTCTTCTCTTCTGAAATCAAAAAGATTATTTTTGTTTGTATTTAGGGTAATGGTCGGCAGAGCTCTAGGTTCGCGCCCGAGCATCGTTTCTACGGCGGGAATCTGGTCTACATAGATGTGAGCATCAGAAAAACTGTGAACATATTCGTAAGGAATCGTCTTGGTAATGTGGGCGATCATCAAGAGAAGAGACGCATATTGGATCATGTTGGAGGGCACTCCCACCGGCACGTCTGCCGACCTCTGAATCATGTGGAGGGTTAATTTTCCATCAATAATTCTTAAATGAACCCAGCCATGACATGGGCACACGACCACCTTTTGCTGCTTGCCTTTTCCTCTGCCCATATATTGGGGGATCCACGGCGTGACGAAATGTGTTCGAAGTTGGGGTTCTTCGATCATCTGTTCGATTATGTGCTTCCACTGGTTGAAAGAGGTTCCTTCGGAAGTCGGAAAATCATGAAATGCCGGACCGTAGGATCCCGGACCAAGATCACCAGTCTCAAGGCCGCGTTTGGCACATTTTTCTGGAGTTGCCCAAGACTTCCACCAAAAGCACCCAAATTTTTCCAGCTCGTCGAGGGTTCGAGCTCCGTTTATGAAGCCGCATATTTCAGCAATGGCTTGCTGCCAGACAGTTACAGCCAAAGTCTCTGAAACTTTTGGATTCATATTCCGCTCCGTGATCATCGGGAAACCGTTTTCAATCTTGAATCGCATCGGTTCTGGCCCGATAAGAGTGACGGCGTCGACGCCTTGCTGGCTAGGAGAACGGACACCTTTTGTAAGTATATCTCTAAGCAATCTCTGGTATTGACCGTCTGGTTGTCGTTCCGAATATGGTTTCATGGTCGCTAAATTCTAGCACTTTTATTTTATTTACGGCAGTAGTACCACCGACTTTTTTCTGATATCCTGAACTCAACTTAAATAAACATGAATGAAAGACAAACAAATTGAAAAACTCATTCAGTCCGAGAAAAAGCGCCAGAAATCGGTAATAAACCTGATAGCTTCAGAGAATTATGTTTCGGATGATGTTCTGGAAGCACTTGGTTCTGAACTTACAAATAAATATGCTGAAGGATATTCGAGCCTCCGCTACTATGGGGGGAATGAGTTTTCGGACAAAATCGAGACTCTCTGCAAAGACCGGGCCCTAAAACTTTTTGGACTTTCAGAAAAAAAATGGCACGTAAATGTCCAGCCGCTCTCCGGTTCACCGGCCAATCTCGCTGTCTACGCCGCCCTTGTTTCGCCCCATGGAAAAATAATGGGGATGAGCTTGGATCATGGTGGTCATCTGACGCATGGCCACAAAGTTTCTATTACTGGGAAATTTTGGAATCAGATTCCCTATGGAGTAGATAGGAGTAGTGAGATTATAAACTATAAAGATCTTAAAAAAATAGCTGTAGAACACAAGCCAGATATTATTGTGGCTGGTTTTACTGCCTACCCGCGCACTATAGATTTCGATAAGTTTCGAGAGATAGCCGATGCTTGTGGCGCGTATCTTCTAGTAGATATGTCTCATATTGCTGGTCTCATTGCTGGAGGTGCGTACCCGAGTCCATTTCCATACGCTGATATTGTCACCACCACAGTACACAAGACCCTGCGCGGACCGCGAAGTGCCATGATTTTTGTCAGAAAGGATGAGCGAAACCTAGACAAACTTATCGACAAAGCAGTTTTCCCCGGTCTCCAAGGTGGGCCGCATTTGAATCAGATCGCCGCAGTCGCCGTGGCACTTAAAGAAGCAGATTCTCCAGCCTTTAAAAAATACATCTCACAAGTTGTTAAAAATGCCAAAGTTCTTGCTAACGAGCTTATGCGCCTAGACTGGCGCGTGGTTTCTGGTGGTACGGACAGCCATCTTGTCTTGGTGGATACATGGATGGGAGGGAAGGGGATCCCGGGTAAAGAGGCTAGTAGTCGACTAGAGAAAGAGGGGATCATTGTAAACAAGAATACTATTCCTTTCGACAGCCGTTCCCCGTTTGATCCTTCCGGGATTCGCTTGGGTACAGCTGCAGAAACTACCCGCGGGAAAAAAGAAAAAGATATGCTTGAGATTGCACGAAAGATCAATAAAATTTTGAGAAAGAAGTAAATGTCGACTATCCTAAAAATCATCCGGCTCGACAAAAGCATGAAAATGCCAGCTTACGCCTATCAGGATGACGGAGCCTTCGATCTGTACTCGAGAGAGAGGATAACGATAAAACCTGGCGAACGTCTTTCTATCCCCACTGGTCTTAAAATGGAAATTCCTCCAGGATACGTTGGTTTTATTTGGGATAAAAGTGGGCTCTCACATAAGTTTGGTCTCAAAACTTTTGGTGGCGTGGCTGATGCCGGTTATCGCGGAGAGATTTTGGTTGGTATGATGAATTTGGGTACCGAACCATACACATTCGAGAAAAACCATAAGTTAGCGCAAATGACTATCCAACTCCGCGAGAAAGTGGACATCGTCGAGGTAGAGGAGCTCGGGGAATCTACTCGCGGTGAAGCTGGTTTTGGCAGTACGGGAAAGTAACGGGGCACTGCAATTATGTTCAATATTCAAGAGATAATTAAAAAAGAATTAGAGAAACTGGGACTCGATCTAGGGTCCGGCGTCCCTACCAGCGCCGAGACTTCTTCAAGTCTACTTGAACATCCAAAAACGCTTGAGCATGGCGACTATTCTTTTTTTATAAAAGACAAGGCGATAGATGTTTCGAAACTTCCAATCGACAAAATCAAACATAAATATATAGAAAAGGTAGTGGTGGTCGGAAAATTTATAAATTTCTATCTGTCGAAGCAGTTTTTTACCGATTCTCTTGAGGAAATTCTAGAAAAAAGCGATCAATTTGGGAGAAATAAAAATCTGGATGGAGAAAAAATAATTATAGAGTACACTGACCCCAATCCATTTAAAGAGTTCCACATCGGCCACCTCATGAGTAATGCCATTGGGGAGTCTCTTTCTCGTCTTCTCGAGTGGGGTGGGGCAAATGTAAAAAGAGCTTGTTACCAAGGAGATGTCGGACTCCATGTGGCCAAAGCTATTTGGGCCATGAAAAAACTCACTCTCGAAATGCCGGACATATCGGCGAACCTCTCCCAAAAGGTAGAATTTCTCGGCAAAGCCTATGTCTATGGGGCACGATCATATGAAGAAGACCAAAACTTTAAAAAAGAAATCGATGAGCTCAATAAGATTATCTACGAGAAGAGTAGTCTGGAAATAAACAAACTCTACGAATGGGGGAGAGAGGCCAGTCTCAAACATCTCGACTCTATATATAAAAAACTTGGAACTACTTTCGACTACTTTTTCTACGAGAGTGAGGCAGGCAAGGTCGGAATGTTTCTTGTTGAGGAACTTTTAAAAAAGGGAATACTAGCGAAGAGTGATGGGGCCGTGATATTTAAGGGTGAAGAGTATGGCTTGCACACCAGGGTTTTTGTTACATCTCAAGGCCTTCCGACATACGAGACAAAAGAGCTTGGTCTCGCCAAGATGAAATCTGATCGCGAGGACTTCGATCGTTCTATCGTTGTCACAGCAAGTGAGCAGGGCGACTATTTCAGAGTGGCTCTCAAAGTTCTTGGATTTGTCGATTCGACTGCTGAAAACAAAACTCGTCATGTTTCTCATGGGATGCTCCGGTTTGCCGAAGGCAAGATGTCTTCGAGGAAGGGCAATATTATTACTGGGGAATCTCTTGTCACTGACGTCGAGGAGCTTGTTTTAGAAAAAGTCCGAGACCGAGAACTTGGTGCTGAAGAAAAAGAAGAAATAAAAGAAGCGGTAGCGGTCGGAGCCATAAAATACTCTATTTTAAAACAGTCGCCAGGGCACGATATCATTTTCGATTTCAACAGATCTCTCTCGTTTGAAGGTGACTCGGGGCCATATTTGCAATACACCTACGCTCGAGCCAATTCTGTTTTGGAAAAAGCTAAAAAAGAAAATATAGAAGTGATTGGGGAAAGTGGTGCTGTGAGCAAGACTGCCCCTGAGGCGGCCGCCAAAACTACCGAAATCGAAAAATTACTTTATCGTTTCCCAGAAATAGTCTCGCGTGCTTTAAATGAGCAAGCTCCACAGTATATAACCACGTACTTGACCCAGATCGCTTCAGCATTCAACAACTTTTACGCCAACAACCAAATAGTCAATGTAAAAGATGAAGAGTCTCCGCACAAAATCCTCCTGACAGAAGCTTTTAGGATTGTTATGAAGAATGGGCTCTATTTACTCGGCATTAGGGCACTAGATAAAATGTAGTTCTAAAGGTGAGTTATCGAGAGCCTCTCTTTTTGCATAAATGTCTAAAAATGCTAGTATTTTCCTTATATTATGGCCGAAGAGACTAAAAAAAATGTGGGGAAAAGTGAAGTTGCGCTTGCGGAAGAAAAAATTCTAAGGTTTTGGAAAGAGAACAAAATTTTTGAGAAAACTCTAGCGAAAAAATCGCCTGGCGGTGAGTATGTCTTCTACGATGGCCCACCATTTGCCACTGGTCTTCCTCATTATGGTCATATTTTGGTGAGTGCTATCAAAGATACGGTGCCGAGGTACTGGACCATGAAAGGCAAACATGTAGGGCGACGTTGGGGTTGGGATTGTCATGGTCTGCCTATCGAGAATATTGTCGAAAAGGATTTAAAAATTTCTGGGAAAAAGGAAATAGAAGCTCTCGGTGTAGAAAAATTTAACGAATACGCTAAAAGTAAAGTGCTTGATTATGTGAACCAATGGAAAGAAACGGTCGAGCGTATCGGCCGTTGGGTGGATTTTGATGGTTCATACAAGACGATGGACAACACCTTCATCGAGTCTGTCTGGTGGGCACTCAAAGAGATTTGGGATAAAGATTTAATTTATGAAGGTACCCGAGTATTGCCATACTGCCCGCGCTGCGAGACTCCTATCGCCAACTCCGAGATCGCCATGGACAACAGCTATAAAGATATCACCGACATTTCGGTGTATGTGAAGCTCGAGCTCGTGCCTGAAGAAAAAACGGGTCAAGAAAGTGAACTTAAAACATATCTCCTGGCCTGGACGACTACTCCCTGGACCTTGCCAGGCAATACTGCCGCGGCAGTAAACAAAGACTTAATGTATGTAAAAGCAAAAGTCACGCCCGCTGCTGGTGGTGGAGCCACTCCATACTTCCTAATTTTTGCTAAAGAAAAGCTCGCCGCTATTTCTAGCCTGGCAAAGGACGCGAAGCTTGAGGTTGTTTCCGAGATTAAGGGCAGTGATATCGTCGGCAAACCCTACAAACCACTTCTAGAATATTTTTCTGGAAAAAATATTAAGAATAAAGAAAATGGCTGGAAGGTTTATGCGGCGCCATATGTCACAGCCGAGACCGGAACAGGCATCGTGCATCTCGCGCCTGGATACGGCGAAGAGGATATGGAGTTGGCAAAAGATAATAACATTCCATTTGTGATGCATGTTGGTGCCGATGGTAAATTTGTTTCTGAAGTGGGAGATGGCCTCGCTGGGCTCAAGGTAAAACCGAAACCGACTCCAGAAGATCCACAAGGACACCAGTCTTCAGATATCTTGATTATCAAAATTTTAGCCGCTCGTGGTGCGCTCTTTGCCAAAGAAAAGATTGTTCATTCGTACCCACACTGTCACCGTTGCGAAACCCCCCTCTACTATTTTGCTATTCCAGCTTGGTTTATAAAAATCAGCGAAGTAAAAAAACGCATGATTGCCTTAAACGAGAAGATAAACTGGGTTCCCGAACACTTGAAACACGGCAGATTTCTCAAGGGACTTGAGGGTGCGCCCGATTGGAATATTTCTAGAAACCGTTATTGGGCTTCGCCTCTGCCTATTTGGAAATGTGACAAATGTCCAGAAACTACTTTCCTCGGTTCACTCGAGGATATAAAAAAACATGCTCCAGCCAAAAACAAATACTTCGTGATGCGTCATGGAGAGGCGGAGAACAATCTTCTTAAGGTTTTATCTTCTGACCCAAAGAACAATCATCGACTTACTGATAAAGGAAGAAACGATGTGGCTGTGTCGGCTCGGCTTTTAAGAAAGAAAAAAATCGATGTTATCTACGCATCATCTTTTATCCGTGCCAAAGAGACCGCACAGATCGTGGCCGAGGCACTCGGTCTTTCTAGCGACAAAATCGTCGTTGACGATCGATTGGTAGAAATAAACTTCGGTGAGCTTAGTGGTAAGCCGATCAAAGCCTATCCAGAGTTTTACGGCTACTCATATAAAGAGGCTTTTGAAAAGTCGATGCCTGGCGGTGAGAATCTTTCTCTCGTGAAAAAGAGAGCGGGTGATTTTATTTCCGAAATTGAGGAGAAGGAG
The DNA here is from genome assembly GCA_964428845.1 of uncultured Candidatus Saccharibacteria bacterium. GTDB lineage: Bacteria > Patescibacteriota > Minisyncoccia > Phycocordibacterales > DATGWK01 > CAYRZH01. The sequence continues at coordinate 240,115 of CAYRZH010000001.1, forward strand.
AATGGTAAAAATATTCTCATCGTCAGTCACGAAACTCCGATCTGGATGCTCGAGGCGGCTGCCGCGGGTGCCACCATAGCCCTGTCCGTAAAGATCCGCGAAGCGAAAGATGATGTCATCGGAACCGCCGAGTTGCGCACGCTCGATTTTTCACCTATCCCTCACAATAAAGATTACGAGCTTGATTTCCATCGGCCATATATCGATAAGATTATTTTCCCTTGCGTTTGCGGAGAGGGACAGATGCGGCGTATTCCCGAAGTGATCGACTGCTGGTTCGAATCTGGTTCTATGCCGTTTGCCCAAAGCCACTATCCCTTCGAAAATAAAAGAAATTTCGATAAGAATTTCCCGGCGCAGTTTATCGTCGAATATATTGCCCAAACGCGAACCTGGTTTTACTATACCCACGTTTTGTCGGCAATTCTTTTTAAAGATATTTCATTTGAAAACGTCATTGCTCATGGGACGGTGCTTGCGGAAGATGGACAGAAAATGTCTAAATCTAAGGGAAATTTCCCAGACCCATCTCATGTTTTCGACAAATACGGTGTGGACGCATTGCGATTCTATCTTCTGTCATCGCCCCTGATGAAATCCGAAGATCTTAGTTTTTCTGAAAAGGGAGTCGATGAGGTATACAAGAAAATAATTTTGCGTCTGCGAAACACCCTATCTTTCTATGAGATGTATAAAGGGAACCACACTCCGACGCATTCTCCAAGAGCCGAGACCATCCTTGATCGATGGATTCTCTCGCGTCTAGCCGAGGTCAATCAACAAGTCGGGCGGGCCATGGATTCATACGAGATCGACCAGGCCCTGCGCCCAATCGATGGATTTATCGAGGATCTGTCGGTCTGGTTTTTGAGACGCTCGCGTGAAAGGCTAAAAAGCGATGATGCCACAGAAAAAAATTCTGCACTTGATATCTTCCACTCCGTTCTACTAGAACTCTCAAAAATTATCGCACCATTCACTCCTTTTATTTCCGAAGATTTGTACAAGAGACTTGGCGGGGCCTTAGAAAGTGTTCACCTCGAAAGCTGGCCAAAGGCAGGGCATACAGATCAGGGTGTCATCGAGGAAATGGCAGAGGTTCGGAGAATAGTAGGCTTCGGACTCGAAGCACGCGCCAAGGCGGGCATAAAGGTGCGTCAGCCGCTCTCGGAGCTTAAAGTTAGAAACTCCAAAATTAGAGACAAAGAAGAACTTCTAGGTCTTCTCAAAGATGAAATAAACGTTAAACAAATTTCTTTTGACGAGAAAATTGCAGACGAAGTTTCTTTAGATACAAATATTACCGAGACTCTCAAGGAAGAAGGGGATTTGCGAGAGTTTATTCGATTTGTACAAGATCTTAGAAAAAAGAAAGGCCTCAAGGCAGGAGAAGGGGCTACACTAGAGATGCATACCGACGAGTCAGGAAAAAGATTTGTTACTAAATTTGAAAAGGAAATATTAGGAAGTGCCTTTATAAAAAATATTTCTCACTTAGAAAGTTTGGAGGGCGAAACTTTCGAAATGAATGGTACTAAATTTGTACTCTCTTTTTAGTATGTTCTATCATACCCACAATACAGAAGCTTTCGTTCTGACTGCATTGCCTTCAGGAGAATCTAGCAAATACGTATATCTATTTACAAAAGACCTCGGCCTGGTCGGAGCGCATGCTCAAGGAGTGAGAGATGTGAAGTCGAAGTTGCGTTATGCCCTCGACAACCTATCTTACTCGAGAGTTTCTTTGGTGAGAGGTAAAAACTCCTGGAGACTCACCAACGCTGTGCCCCATAAGAATTTCTTTCTCGAGTTTCGCGATGACCAACCCAAGCTCATCTTATGTGCCAATACTCTTGCCCTTATAAAAAAGCTTGTTGCCGGCGAAGAAAAAAACCACAAACTTTTCGAAATTCTCGACAGTGGCTTTTCTTTCTTAGAGAGAGAAAGGCTTTCGTCTGACAACATAAAAAACGTCGAGGCGATCTTTATGTTGAGAATTCTAGATAACCTCGGCTATCTAGGTGACGAGGCCGTGCTCGAGCAGTTTGTCTTGGGCGACGCTTGGAGCCATGAAATGCTCGTAGAGATGGAGAGGGAACGACGAAATGCCGTTTTTGCTATAAATAAATCTCTCGAAGCGAGCCATATGATATAATTTTTGTCATGGCGTTAAACTCTAAAGGCGGAAAGATAGAAAAGCTTGAAAAAGATCTTTATTCACGAGAGGCCCCACAAATAAGCGGTTTTGAGCGTGAACCTCTCAAGCCTCAAAGGAAAGGTAACAGTGCTGGTTGGAGTGAAAACGAGGACTTGGCCAAGGAACTTGCCACCGAATACAGCGAGCCAAAGAAAACCTCTTTTTTCACAAAAGTTTTCATTGCTTCCATAATATTTTTCGTGGTGGCTGCGGGTATCGCCGCCTATATCCTTCTCGGTGGTTTCAACGTAATTTCTTCAAAAAATGTAGATATTCTCGTCGAAGGACCGATCGCCGCGGCGGCAGGGGAAGAGTTGGTCCTCGATATAACTGTCTCCAACAACAATAACGTCCTTCTCGAGCAAGTGGAACTTTTTGTAGAGTACCCCGAAGGTACCAGGATGTCGGAAGATCTAACAAAAGAACTTGTCCGAGACAAGATATTGTTTGACGATATACCATCAGGGAAGACGGGAACAAAAACGATCAAAGCTGTTCTTTTTGGCGAAAAAGATAGCGCCAAAGATATAAAGATGACTCTTGACTATAAAGCTCGTGGAGCCAACGCCTCATTTTCTAAACAAAAAACCTATAGCATTGTTATAAAGTCGTCACCGATTCTTATGGAAGTGGCGTACCCCAAGGAAGTCAACGCTGGCCAGGAGATAACCTTCACCCTAAACATAACCTCAAATTCTGCGGCTCTTGTCCGTAATCTTATCCTCCGAGCAGAGTATCCGTTTGGCTTTAGTTTTACGGGTTCAGTTCCAAAGACGAGCTCTGATAATAATGTCTGGCGTGTTGGCGATCTCAATCCCAAAGAGAAACGAACAATAGTCATAAAGGGAAAAATAGAGGGGCAAAATGAGGAAGAGAGGACTTTTAGATTCAACACCGGGATTGCCAAAGAGAATGACGAAAACCAAATTGGGGTTGATTTCATCTCTCTTTCCCAATCAATTTTAATTAAAAAACCATTCATCGATCTTGCTGTAAAGCTAAATCAAAGCAACGAAAAAGAATACTTCACCAAGATAGGTGAGCACGTGAGAGGGGAAATTTCTTGGTCCAACAGCTTACCGATTACGATCAACGACATCGAAGTTTTGGTCAAACTTTCTGGAAGTGCCTTGGACCGCAATACAGTAAGGCCGAGCCGCGGAGGTTTTTACCGATCGGCAGACAACACTATCACCTGGGACAAAAACAGTCTTCCAGAGCTTCGCTCTATCGGTCCAAACGATACAAATTCTGTCGGTTTCGAATTTAGTTCTATTCCGAGTTCACAGAATCTCATTGCCACTGGCAGGAATCTAGAAATGAATGCAAATATTTCTGTCAAAGGAACTCGCATAACCGAAGATGGTGTCTCGCAGACAGTGACCACTTCATTTGATAGGAAGGTCAAGATACTAACCAATCTCTCGCTCAATGGCCGCACTCTTTATTCGACAGGACCGTTTAGAAATACGGGGCCTGTGCCGCCCAAGGCTGAAGTTCCAACCTCGTATACTATCGTCTGGACGCTCTCCAACACTTTCAATGATGTCACCGGGGCATCCGTCAGTGCGACACTGCCGCCATACGTCAAGTGGCTAAACGTCTTTAGTCCTACGAATTCGAACATTGTTTATAACGCAGAGAATCGCACTATTGTTTGGAACAGTGGGGAAGTGAAGGCCGGTAGTGGTTTTAGTTCGCCTGCACAGGAAGTTTCTTTCCAGATTTCTCTTGAGCCGAGCTTAAGCCAAGTCGGAACAGTGCCGGCTTTGGTAGAAAATATTCAGTTTACAGGCACAGATCGATTTACTGGTAAAGTTATCGGTGAGTCGAAGTTGCCTCTCACGACCAGAGCAAGTACGGACCCTACCTACAATATCGGCAATGAGACGGTTGTGAGATAGGGCAGCGAGCGGTATAGTAGACACCATTAAACATTCTAAATATCCATGGAAGACAAGAAGAAAAAGGGAAAGGCTGGCAGCGTCAGTGAAGGAAGACCAGACTCCGGCGGCGAAAATAGCGGAAAAATGGAAAAAATAATCTCTCTTGCTAAAAGGCGCGGCTTTATCTACCAAGGTTCGGAAATATACGGTGGCTTGGCCGGTACCTGGGACTACGGACCACTGGGCGTGGCACTCAAGAATAATATAAAGAATTTGTGGTGGAAAAGGTTCGTGAGCGACCGGGAGGATATGTATGGAGTGGATACCGCTATCCTCATGAACCAGAAAGTTTGGAAGGCTACCAAGCATACAGAGGTTTTCGCAGATCCGATGGTGGAGTGTAAGAAATGCAAGCACCAGTTCAGGGGTGATCAGGTAGAAGGGAATAAGTGTCAGGACTGCGGTGGGATGCTCGGAGAAGTGAAGACGTTTAACACAATGTTCAAAACCCACGTCGGCGCGTCAGAAGATGCTGCCGCCACTTCCTACCTTCGCCCCGAGACCGCACAGGGCATGTTTGTAAATTTTAAAAATGTCGTCGACTCATTTCACCCGAAGCTTCCGTTTGGCCTCGCACAAACAGGGAAGGCTTTTAGGAACGAAATAGCTCCACGCGACTTTCTCTTTCGAGCCCGCGAGTTTGAGCAAATGGAAATAGAATATTTTATCCGAGCGGGCGAATGGGAAAAATATTTTGAGTACTGGAAAACTGAAATGATCTCATGGTTTGAGCAACTTGGAGTCGCTCGTGGCACTGTGCACGAGCTTGAGGTGCCAGCAGAAGATCGGGCGCACTACTCGGAACGCACTATTGATTTTGAATTCGACTTCCCGTTTGGAAAAAAAGAACTAGCCGGCCTTGCCTACAGGACCGACTTCGATCTTAAAAACCATGCTTCGGCTAGTGGTGTGGACCTGTCGTATTTTGATGAGGAGACGAAGGAGAGATTTACTCCTCATGTTATTGAACCTACATTTGGTCTCGACAGACTTATTCTTGCCATTTTCTCGAGTGCTTACAGTGAAGATGACTTGGGTGGAGAAAAAGCAGATATGAAGGAAGAAGTGGCCGACAAAATTGAGAAAGCCGAGAAACGTGTTTTTCTGAAACTCGCACCCGCAGTCGCCCCTGTGCGTGTTGCAGTTTTTCCTTTACTTAAAAATAAGCCGCAACTAGTCGAGAAGGCTCGCGAAGTTTACGGTATGCTCAAAAAAGAAATTTCAGGAGCCGTAGTTTTTGACGACAACGGCAACATCGGCAAGCGCTACAGAAGGCAGGATGAGATCGGCACGCCGCATTGTGTCACTATAGATTTTGATACTTTAGAAAATGACACGGTCACACTCCGCGATCGTGATACGGGGAAGCAGGAGAGGGTGGAGGTAAAAGAGCTCAAAAAAGCTTTACTTTAGGGCATATTTCTTCTGCAGCGCTACTATTGACTCGAGCACCGTTTGTATGATATAATTTCGCACAGAAAGAGTATGGCACTGTGCTGTATTCTAGTTCTCTGAACCGCTTCTTCGGAAGCACAGCAAGAAAGGAAAATGTCATGAGCGCGAAACGCGTGTGTGACATGAGCCCAAGAAACGTGTGTGACATGAGCTGTGGGGCGATGCATGAGTTTGCATTGGCCCTCGACAAGGCCGGTTTTACCGCTAGTCTTGTACAACAGGTCATCAACTCGGGTGGCAACAAGCTCGCGAGAGCAATGCGTGCTGCTCTCACAACAGGAGTCGTGGTGGATGACCGGTTCGAACTGGTCGACTCCTTCGATGTCGTTGTGCCCGACGGCTACGACCACGCAACCCGTTTGGGGACGTTCTGGAGAGAACACGGCGAAGAGTTCGATTGCTACAACCCCTCCATCACCGACGAGAACTACAGCGGAGCGACAAACAAACTCGTCCCTGGTCGGGGGTTCAGGGTGAAGGTTTTCCAGATCAGGGGGGTCGTGTCATCCGACGATTGCCTGGCTCACCTGCGTTCGCAGAAGGCTGTACTTGTTGGCGCCCAAGGTGCGAGTCTTGCCTACGAACAGGGCAAGAACATGCTACCAGTCAACCGGTGGTCAGTCTCCTTCGATGATAAGGATGCGCTTTTGGAAGACCCCAGTGGCTGGCATTGGGTGCCGGACGTGCTCCGCCACTCGGACGGTAGCTTCAGGTTCAATCTTGGTCAGTTCGAGTTAAACTGGAACGACGGCTTCTGCCTTCTCTGCTTCTGCGGCTTTGAGCCCGAGTCCTCTGGCGCCTAGGCCGCTCGAAGCCTTCTTCGAACCCATAACCCTTAGACCCTCAATCCCCAGTTTGCCAAACGGCAGGCTGGGGATTTTCTTTTACGGGAAACCAACATTATCTGTAAAACCTATAAGCCCTTGACTTTTTATATAATTATGCTAAGATCCAGGCAGAAATCAGCGGCGAAATGGTGTTCAGAGTAGCCACATAAACAAGATCTTTCAAGGGAGAAGTGTCATGAATAGCCTCTCGTGTCGTCGGGGTTTCTCGTTTGTCGAGCGTGTGATCGTGATCATCATTGCTTGCATCCTGGTATCGATCGTCATTTCGCGCTTCGGGCCCAACGGCCCGGCGCCGCAGGTGATGGTTACCACCCCGAGCGGTGAGGAGGCGGAAGTCAAGGTCGGCGAGATCATTATGGTGACCTTGAGGAGAGGCAAAGGCCTCAGCTATCACCTCGAAGAGGGGACCTACCTGATCAGTGCGATCGAGTACAATGGAGTGAACTGGGAAGTTGGTCTCCGCAAACTCGGGAAACCCGGATTCCCCAGACTCACTTACTTTCTGAGTGACTATGTGTTCAAGAAGGAGACGAGTACCTATATCTGGGTTCAGGTGATCGAACCCACTGATCCGCAGTACAAAGATCTCATGGTCGAGTTCGCCAAGGGGGGTGGTAAGTAGGAAGAAGGGAGTGTGACACAAGTCGCCGACCATGGGGTTGGCGATTTTCTTTATCCATCCATTTCTTTATGCCGCACTCTCTTCATGAAATTTAATAAAAAGATACTAAAGAGTGGTTTGCGTCTCATTACTGCGCTACTATTGACTTGTGTACCATTCGTATTATATAATCTCGCGCAGAAAGAGTATGGCACTGTGCTGTATTCTAGTTCCCTCAAACCGCTTCTTCGGAAGCAAAGGAAGGAAATGCCCATGAGTAGTGGGAATGTCCGACTGATCACGTCTGGTCAAAAGTTCGAATTAGCGGCGGCGCTCGTCAAGGCGGTTCCGGAATTAGATTCGATGCCATTTGAGACTGCCCGGCGATGGATCGGCGATCAGAAGGCTATTGCCTGCGCCCTGTCGCAGGCTCTCATGCCGGCCGAGGTCGTTGGGGCACAGAAGACTATCCTCCGTCTGATTCCCGGTGCCGAGGCTCTCACCCTCGGACCCACCGACGGCCAGGCAACGATCGCAGAGTCAAGGGGCGTCTTCAACAACGTCGACCCCGGCTTCACGACCTGGGGAACAAACGTCCCCGGAGTCGCCACCGGGGAGATCGCTGTCTCTGTCTACGAATTGGTTGCAGACGCTTCCTTCGAGCAGATGTTCGGGTCGCTCCCCGCACGCCTCGGCGCGCTCTGTCTCACACAGGCTCAAATCATCAAGTTCGTACTAACACGCCAGCGTCACCTCCGCACCGACGGCTACGCCACGTTCTTCCTTTTCGAAGTGGGAAGCGAGTTTTTCGTCGCGCACGTGTACCTGCCCGCCGGTGGCGACCCCCATGTGCACTTCTACCGCCTCTCGGGCGCCTTCGGCTGGCACCGCGAGCACCGCCATCGCATCGTGGTTCCGCAACTCACCCCTGCCCGTCCCGGAATCCTGCCCCCAGCTCGATTCTCTGCTTCGAACCCATAACCTTTAGACCCTCAATCCCCAGTTTGCCAAACGGCAGGCTGGGGATTTTCTTTTACGGGAAACCAACATTATCTGTAAAACCTATAAGCCCTTGACTTTTTATATAATTATGCTAAGATCCAGGCAGAAATCAGCGGCGAAATGGTGTTCAGAGTAGCCACATAAACAAGATCTTTCAAGGGAGAAGTGTCATGAATAGCCTCTCGTGTCGTCGGGGTTTCTCGTTTGTCGAGCGTGTGATCGTGATCATCATTGCTTGCATCCTGGTATCGATCGTCATTTCGCGCTTCGGGCCCAACGGCCCGGCGCCGCAGGTGATGGTTACCACCCCGAGCGGTGAGGAGGCGGAAGTCAAGGTCGGCGAGATCATTATGGTGACCTTGAGGAGAGGCAAAGGCCTCAGCTATCACCTCGAAGAGGGGACCTACCTGATCAGTGCGATCGAGTACAATGGAGTGAACTGGGAAGTTGGTCTCCGCAAACTCGGGAAACCCGGATTCCCCAGACTCACTTACTTTCTGAGTGACTATGTGTTCAAGAAGGAGACGAGTACCTATATCTGGGTTCAGGTGATCGAACCCACTGATCCGCAGTACAAAGATCTCATGGTCGAGTTCGCCAAGGGGGGTGGTAAGTAGGAAGAAGGGAGTGTGACACAAGTCGCCGACCATGGGGTTGGCGATTTTCTTTCTCCCTATCTCCCTTTATGCTACACTCCCTTCATGAAATTTAATAAAAAAACTTTGAAAAGTGGCCTGCGTCTCATTACTGTGCCACTCAAAGACAGTCCTGCTGTCACAGTATTGGTGATGGTTGAGGCCGGTTCAAAATATGAGACCAAGGAGATAAATGGACTTTCACATTTCCTCGAGCACATGTGCTTCAAGGGGACAAAGAAACGCCCCAACTCCATAGACATAAGTCGCGAGCTCGACTCTATCGGTGCCCAATATAATGCATTTACTTCTCAAGAGTACACTGGCTACTATGCGAAGGCTCATCCCAAGCATTTAGCAAAAATCCTCGACGTTATCTCCGATATGTATCTCGATCCTGTTTTCGATAGTCGTGAGATAGAAAAAGAAAAAGGAGTAATCGTGGAAGAGATAAATATGTATGAGGATATGCCCCAGCGCCACGTCCACGACATTTTTATGGAGCTTCTGTACGGCGACACTCCTGCTGGTTGGAACATTGCCGGGACTCGCCAGCGGGTCAAAGCTATGACCCAGAAACATTTTATTGACTATCGCTCCAAACACTATGTGGGGAAGGGAACTGCGGTGATCGTTGCCGGAAGCTTCGATGAAAAAAAACTTGCAAAAGATGTCGAAAAAGCTTTTGAGAAAATCAGCACAGCAAAAAAGCATTCGAAGATAAAAGTTGCAGAGAAGCAAAAAGAACCGAAAGTATTTATAAAAGACAAAAAGACAGACCAGACCCATCTAGTTCTCGGCGTGCGGGCTTTCGATATTTTCAATAAAGATATTGCCAAGCTGAAGGTTTTAAGTGCCGTGCTTGGTAGTGGCATGAGCTCGAGGCTATTTCAGAAACTGCGCGACGAAATGGGTGTCGGATATTATGTGAGATCTGGTAGCGACGAATACACCGACCACGGCTATCTAGCTGTCTCTACGGGCGTCGACAAGTCACGTGTTGTGGAAGTTATTAAAGCTATTCTAGAAGAATTTAGGAGACTCACCCGCGAGACCGTTCCACCAGCCGAGCTTGCGAAAGCCAAAGAATATCTTGTCGGTAACATGTATTTGGGCTTGGAATCTTCTGATGCACTCGCCGAATTTTATGGTTTTCAAGAAATTTTAAAACATAAAAATGAAACTCCCGCCGAAATTGCAAAGCAGATCGAGAAAGTGACAGCACAAGATGTGAAAAATATAGCAAAAAAAATATTCAAAAATCAGTCTCTAAATCTTGCACTTATCGGTGAGATAAAGGATAAAAAAGATCTTTCCAGATCATTTCGTCTTTAATTGTTTACAATCTCATCGTCTTTCTTTCGTCTTCTGATTCAGTTTTGCCAACCCACTTTACAGGGTTTTTAAAAATTAGCTCTGGTGCTATGATATTCGTATATGGATTCTGACAAAAACGGTCTTCTTTTCCGAGTCAGTAGTGGTACGATCGCCAAAATTATCCTCATCGGTATCATTTTTTGGTTAGCATTTTTCCTGCGAGACATGGTCTTTGTTGTTCTTATGGCGGTGGTCGTAGCTTCTTCGATGGAGCCCTCGGTAAGATGGTTTATTGAAAGGAGGATCCCACGTCTCCTCGCTGTGCTCATTATATATTTTTCCCTAGCCATTCTTCTCATCGGGATGTTCTATTTCCTCATCATTCCGCTTCTTGGCGATCTTCAGGGTTTCCTTAGCGCTCTGCCCGGCTACCTCGGATCGTTTAGCTCTTCCTACACTGCCACATCGAACATTCTAGATGGATCAGCGCTCGGACCAAGCTCTCGTAGCACGGTAGAAAATCTGATCGGCAATCTCCCTATCTCGGAAATTGTTTTGAAAGCCAATGCGACCATCTCGGCCCTTTCCAAAAATTTCTTCGGGGCCGCGAGTGCCGTCTTTGGTGGTGTTTTGAGTTTCGTTCTTATCATCGTCCTATCTTTTTATCTCTCTGTTCAACAAGACGGTATTACAAATTTCCTCAAGACAGTAACCCCATCCAAACATCGAAAATATGTCATAAACCTCTGGAGTAGGGCAGAGAAGAAGATCGGTCTTTGGATGCAGGGCCAGCTACTCCTCGGTGTGATTGTTGCCGTTCTTGTGTATCTCGGCCTAACTCTCCTTGGAGTAAAACACGCTCTACTTCTAGGCTTTCTTGCTGGTGTCTTCGAACTCATCCCTCTTTTTGGTCCGATTCTTTCAGCCATTCCTGCTGTCGCTGTGGCTTTCGTAGACAGTGGTTTTACCATCGCTCTCGTGGTTGTCGGTCTTTATCTTATAATCCAGCAATTTGAAAGTCAGCTTATCTACCCACTTGTCGTAAAGAAAGTCGTGGGAGTTCCGCCCATTATCTCTATCGTTGCCTTGGTAGTCGGAGCCAAGCTCGCCGGTTTCATCGGTCTTCTCCTTTCTGTGCCGCTCGCGGCCATTCTTATGGAATTTTTCAATGACCTTGAAAAAGATCGTATCTTGGAAGAGAGCAAAGGTAAATGAAGTCTAAAAAATTTTATATAACTACCACGCTGCCGTACGTGAATGCCGACCCGCATATCGGATTTGCTTTGGAAATTGTTCAGGCCGATGTTCTGGCACGTTACCACGCACTTATGGGAGAAGAAGTTTTTTTCAATACTGGTACGGACGAGCACGGTTTAAAGATTTATCGCAAAGCTATAGAAACAGGCAAAGATCCCCAAAGTTACACAGACGAGTATGCAGAGAAATTCAGATCGCTTAAAGAAAAATTGAATCTGTATCCTGGTTTGCACTTTATTCGCACGACAGACCCACACCACAAGAGTGCCGCCGCAGAGTTTTGGAGGCGCTGTAAGAACAACGGAGACATTTACAAGAAGAATTATAAAATAAAATACTGTGTTGGTTGCGAGCTAGAAAAAACAGAATCGGATCTTCTGGAAGGCAAATGTCCAATCCATCCGAGCCTAAAGATTGAAATTATTGAAGAGGAAAATTATTTTTTCCGCTGGTCGAAGTATCGTGACGCTCTCTTGAAAATGTATGCCGATAGACCAGATTTTGTAGTGCCGCACTTTCGGTTCAATGAGATCAAAGCTTTCATCGAACGTGGTCTTGAAGATTTCAGCATCTCTCGCCTGAAAGAGAAAATGCCTTGGGGTGTCTCTGTGCCCGATGATCCTGATCACGTTATGTACGTATGGTTCGACGCCCTCGTGAACTATATTTCCGTGCTCGGCTGGCCAGAGGACGAAGTAAATTTTGAAAAGTTTTGGGGGACGATCAAGTCGCCTGTGGCTCTTCAGGTGGCCGGCAAAGACAACCTCCGCCAGCAGTCAGCCATGTGGCAAGCCATGCTTATGTCTGCTGGGTTACCGACATCTCGACAGATTGTCATCCATGGCTTCATCACGAGCGGGGGACAGAAGATGAGCAAATCCCTAGGCAATGTCATCGACCCATACGAGATCGTAGATGAGTACGGCATCGACGCTCTGCGATATTTTCTGATGCGTCATGTCCACCCTTTCGAGGATAGCGATTTTACTATCGCTCGCTTTAGAGAGGCATATAATGCCGATTTGGCCAACGGGCTAGGGAATCTTGTGGCTCGTATTACCACCCTTGCCGAAACCAATCTACCGAAGCCGATCAAACCGCCGAAGGAGGGTAAATTTGAGAAAGAATACACAATGGCTTTGGAGTCATATAAATACGACCAGGCTCTCGATTTTGTTTGGAGGAAAATCCAGGCTCTAGATCAGAAAATAAATGAAACGGAACCTTTTAAACTTGTAAAAAGAGATTTGGAGGCTGGCCGCAAGTTGATTATCGAGCTTGCAGAAGAACTCTATGGGGTAGCCTGTATCTTGATGCCATTTATTCCGGCCACGGGGGAGATTATAAAGAAAACAATATTAGAAAACAAAAAACCGGGAACTCTTTTCCCTCGCAAGGATTAAGTTTTTCGATTGCCTGGTTTTGTCCACTGCCCCGCCTCGTTGGCGCCAAAAAATTATCAAATAAAAACCATGCCAGATTTCATTGATATCCACTCCCATCTGAACTTCGATAACTATGCCGCCGACTATGATGCCGTGGTGGCACGCCTCAAGGCGACAAACACCTGGACTATCACGGTAGGTACGGACTACGAGAGTTCTCTTCGTGCCTGTGAAATCTCCGAAAAATTACCAGAATCATTTGCCTCTGTTGGTCTCCACCCCAACGATACAGGGTCGGCCGAAACAACCTCCAACGACGCAACTTCCAGTAACACAGCTTCTAACCCTGAATCCCACCAAACTTTTGACGAAGAGAAATTCGCCACTCTTCTGTCTCGACCCAAGGTCGTGGCAGTGGGGGAGTGTGGGCTCGATTATTCTCGTATAGAAGGTGCCGATACTTCAATAAAAAACCAACAAAAAGAAATCTTTGAAAAGCATATTGATCTTGCCTTGAGGCACGACAAGCCACTTATGATTCATTGCCGCGACGCTTACGATGATCTTCTAGAAATAATTTCCTATCACAGAAGATCGGCGGGCGACAAACTTCGCGGCAACGTTCACTTTTTTGCTGGCACAGTAGAGATTGCTGAAAAATTTCTTGATCTTGGATTTACACTTTCTTTTACCGGCGTTGTTACCTTTGCTAGAAATTACGATGAGGTAATCCGCTTCGCCCCTCTGGAGATGATAATGTCTGAAACAGACGCCCCATTTGTTTCTCCGGTACCGTACCGTGGTAAAAGAAATGAACCTTCTTATGTTATTGAGATTGTAAAAGCCATCGCAGACATAAGAAACGAACCATTAGAAAAAGTAAAAAAAGCCTTTGTTTCTAATGCTTTTAGGGTTTTTGGTCTAAAAAAATGAAGCGGACGCAATCTGTTGCAAAGGGCTTTTATATGTGATAGTCTTTCAAAACTCGGGTTTAGTAATTCTTAATTTATTTTTTAACACCGACAAGTATATTGGTTTAGGATTTGATCAAACAAATGAAGGCAACCGAACACAAAGACACAGGAGAAAAAATGCATGTATACGAAGTGGGTTATCTTGTGGTACCCAATCTCACCGAAGAGAAGGCTACTTCAGAAGCTTCCGCTATCCGTTCACTTGTTGAGGGGAATGGTGGTGTTGTCATCTCCGAAGAATTTCCTAAAATAAGGGATCTTGCATATTCCATGTCTAAAGTCGTCGAATCGGTAAAAACAAACTACAACCAAGCCTACTTTGGTTGGATCAAATTCGATTTGCCAGTTCTTAACTTGGCTAAAATTGAGTCACAGTTGCGAGAAAGCAAAAATATCCTTCGTCATCTCATTATAAAGACTATCCGCGAAAACACTATTTTTTCTCCTCGCGTAGGGGAGTTGACGGTAAAAAGGCCAGACGAAGAAGCTCCAAAAGAGGGTCCAATTTCTCCACCTGTGACTGAAGACAAGAAACCTGTCTCTCAAGATGAAATAGATAAAAGTATCGACGCATTAGTTATAAGTTAAATCTCAAATAAACATGTATCTAAACAAAGCTCTTATTATAGGAAATCTTACAAGAGATCCTGAAGTTAAATCGCTACCATCAGGGATTCAAGTTGCGACCTTCTCGGTTGCCACAAACCGTGTCTGGAAAGACAAAGCTGGGGCTAAACAAGAGAATACAGATTTTCATAACGTCGTAGTTTTCGGCCGCCAAGCAGAGATTGTTGGTCAGTATCTAAGAAAAGGGGCATCAGTGTTGGTCGAAGGTAGAATGCAGACGCGAAGTTGGGACGGACAGGATGGTGTCAAAAAGTATAGGACAGAGATTGTCGCCGATCGAGTCCAGTTTGGCCCTAGGCGCGATGGTGCCGCGGGAGGAGTAGGAGAAAGCGGCGCAGGAAAGTCTCCTTCCAAGAAAGGAAAGGAAAAAGTTGACAGTGCTGATACGATTGATACTATAGAGTATCCTTCAGAAGAAATTAAGCCGGAAGACATCCCATTTTAAGTTCAATTTCAAAAAGTATGGAAAAAAAGCAGTGCTTCTTCACCCAAAATAATATAAAACACATCGACTATAAGGATGTCGAAATTCTAAAGAAGTTTCTAAATCCTCACGGCCGAATGATCTCCCGAAAGAAAACGGGAGTGTGTTCCAAATCCCAGCGCCAGTTGGCTGTTGCTGTTAAACAAGCAAGGTTTCTAGGCCTTCTTCCATACGTCGCGAGGTAGGGTTTGTATATCTAACTTTGAGCTTGTAGGTCTTCGAATAGACACCGAGATGAAGTAGAGGAAGGTGTCGTCGGAGGGGGCTCTCGGAGGCCGCGTAGGCGGCCGAGAGGGAGCAAAAAGCCAGTAGGCTTTTATACGTACCCCGAAGATGATACCTTCCTCTATTTCGTTTAAAATATCCGTGCGAGGTGAGGTGGCCTATTCGAGTTCGAGGGTCTCTTAGCTAACTCTGTCAGTATACTCGCCGGTTTCTGTATTTATTCTTACTACGTCGCCTTCCTCTACGAACATCGGTACTAGGAGTGTCGCTCCCGTTTCAAGCTTTACTTGCTTATTGCCACCCTTAACGGTGTCACCACGGACAGCTGGATTGGCCTCGGTCACTTTCAAATCCACTTTTATCGGTAGTTTTACCCCAATAATTTTTTCATCAAATACCAGTGCCGGTATTACAGAGTTTGCTTTCACGAAACGCATCTGTTCGCCGAGCACGCTTTCTGCAAGCATGAACCGTTTACTTGGATCTGAAGTCTCGCAAAACCAGAACTCGCCACGGTTTGTGTAGAGATATTTTATTTCCTTTGTGGAGATGTCGGCTTCTTCTACTTTATCGGACACGTGAAACGAGATTTCAGATACTTTTCCTGTCACCAAATTCTTCAGCTTTACAGCATTAACAGGTTTCCGCTGTTGTTTTCTAAAAACGTGTGAGCTTAGAACCTCGTAAGGTTCTTTTTCGACGACAATATATTTCCGTTCTACAACTTCGTTATATTCGAGCATAGTAGGGATATACTAACCGAAGTCCTATATTTCAACAAGTCTCTTTCGGATTTCTTTTAGTATGTCGTCGGCAACCTTCTTGTTTTCGTGTAAGTACTGTCGAGTGGCATCATAACCCCTGCCGAGCTTTGTCTCTCCGTGCGCGTACGAGGTTCCAGTCTTAGTTATAATCCCCATTTTTTCACCAAGGGCAATTATCTCACCCTCTTTCGAAATTCCTTCGTTGTACATGAGGTCAAACTCCGTTTGTCTGAAAGGCGCTGCTACCTTATTTTTTACAACTTTGGCTCTAATACGTGAACCCATAACCTCTTCACCTTTCTTTATTTGAGCAATGCGGCGAATATCGATACGGACTGAAGTATAGAACTTCAGGGCTTTCCCGCCCGGGGTCGTTTCTGGATTACCAAACATCACCCCGATCTGCATGCGTATCTGGTTTATGAAGATAATTATAGTTTTAGACTTGGCAACTATTCCAGTAAGCTTCCTTAGCGCTTGAGACATGAGTCGCGCTTGTTTGCCTACATGTTGAGCTCCCATATCGCCTTCTATCTCGTCCTTTGGTGTTAGGGCCGCTACCGAGTCGATAACAATGACGTCGATCTTGCCAGAACGAACCAGACTCTCAGTTATCTCAAGAGCCTGTTCTCCAGTATCGGGTTGAGAGATAAGCAATTCTTCAATTTTTACCCCGAGTTTCTTGGAGTATTCTGGGTCCATGGCATGCTCTGCATCTATGTAGGCGCAGATGCCACCCTTTTTTTGAGCTTCAGCTACGACGTGGAGTGCTAACGTAGTTTTTCCAGAAGACTCCGGCCCAAATATTTCTATAATTCTGCCGCGCGGCAAGCCACCGACCCCTAGGGCGGCATCAAGCCCAATCGATCCAGTCGGGATTACATCTACTCCCACCCGCGCCTTTTCACCCAGCTTCATGATGGCGTCTTCACCAAATTTCGTCTTTATCTGATCAATCGTGTCTTTTATATTTGCTCCCACTACTTTCGGCTCTTTCGGTTCTTTTGTTTTTTTATACATTTTATTTTCTTACCAATTCATTCGGTTCTTTAAGGATTAATTCAACCAATCTTTCTTTTTCTCTGCCGAACTTGTCGTGAACTGAAATCTTAAATATGTTGTAGCCAGAGGAAAGTATCACTTTTTCTTTAAACCACCCGGCTTCATCGACTGTGATTTGCCGGTCGTTCAGACTGATAAAAGAAATATTTTTGACTTTTCCCACTATTTCTACGACAGAGTTTTCGGTGGTAAAACCGCTTGTTGGCTCTTTGATCTCAAGCCCAGGACCATTTATAAGATTTCTGGACTCGTAAGCGGCATATCCACCGATTATAAAAAGCACCAGTGTCACTGTTATCGACCTTAGGACAATGCTACGTTTCATGGATAAATTATCTTTAAATTATATATCAATTTTGGGTGTCTTGATCTTCACTCGTTGGAGCTTCCGTTGCGTAACCTTCACTGCCGATAACATCACGTGGTTTTGCCCCAGAACCGCCGCTTATCACTCCACGTTCTTCGAGCATATCGATGAGTCGAGCCGCCCTGGCATATCCGATCCGAAGTTTTCTCTGCAGATATGAAGTAGATGCTTTTCCGGCTTTCATTATTATTTCTCTGGCTTCTTCGTATAATTCATCATCAGCATCGTCGCCACCGTCCGCGCTGTCAAAGAACGAATCAGAACCAGCACTTTTGGATTCGGCTGTAACATCGATCTCTTGGGGTATCTCGTCCTTATAGCTATCCTTTAGAAACTTAACAACATTTTTTACTTCATTTTCTCCGATAAAGGCCGATTGGACTCGCTGTGGATTCGACATATCACCCGAGATATACAACATATCGCCGGCTCCGAGTAGTTTTTCTGCTCCTCCAGCATCTAAGATCGTTCTCGAGTCGATCTGGGATGCCACCTGGAAGGCAATTCTTGTTGGGATATTGGCCTTGATGATTCCTGTAATGACGTTTACCGATGGACGTTGGGTCGAAAGAACAAGGTGTATGCCGACAGCCCGGCTCATCTGGGCAAGTCTAATGATTCCAGCTTCTAGTTCGCGTGGATAGACCTGCATAATGTCAGCCAATTCATCAATAATGATTACGATGTAGGGCATATTTTCGGGAGTGTTTTCGTCTTGTTCTGCATTCCTGGAGCCTTGTTTTTGGACTTTTGAAAGGGCCGGCTCGAGAATATTCTTGTGATAAGACTCGATATCTCTGACATGAGCCGCCTCTAGGATATCAAAGCGACGATCCATTTCCTTTGCCGCCCACTTCAAGGAAAGGATAGTCTTTTTAGGGTCAGTTATGACAGGAGTGAGAAGATGTGGAATCTGATTGTAGAGAGTTAGTTCCACTCTCTTTGGATCGATCATTATGAACTTAAGATTTTCGGGGGAGTTTCTGTACAAGAGTGAAGTAATGAGCGAGTGGATCGCCACCGATTTTCCGGAGCCAGTTGCTCCAGCGAGAAGGACATGAGGCATTTTGGCTATGTTTCCGAAATGGGATTTACCAGAAACACCCTTCCCAAGCGTAATTAGAAGTGGCTTTTCTGATCTTGTGTATTCTTCGCTACTCAAGAGACTCCCGAGACCAACGACAGTCTTTACACTATTTGGAATTTCAATACCAACAAGTGATTTCCCTGGTATCGGAGCTTCAATGCGTATAGGATGAGCCGCGAGTGCCAACGACAAATCGTTTTGAAGCCCGACTATTCGAGAGAGTTTGACTCCCTCGGCTGGTTTGAGTGCATATCTGGTTACGGATGGCCCGATAGAAATTTCATCCATCTCGACATTGATACCGAAGTTCTGAAGTGTCCTTTTTATTATGTTCGAGTTGGCTTTTATGTCACCGACACCAGGTTTCCCTCTATCGAATTCCAGGAGGCTCAACGGCGGTGGAGTATAGGGCTTTTGGCTCGAAAATCTGAACAATGCACCCTTAGTCGATTTGCCTCTTTCTGTAGCGTCCATAGATGGATTCTCAACCACCCTTCGGTCGAAACTTTTAGCCGTGGCCTCCTCTGTAGTGGCTCCATTGTACGAGACGTCTGCACCAATGATCTTGCCGAGGTTGGTATTTTCAGTTCCCATGGCTCCCGCCTCGGCTACCAGTTTCTCCTTCTTTTTGAAAATCCTGGATACTGGTTTTAAGATGAATTGCAATCTAAGGGCCGAATCAAAAATCAAAAGAAAGGAAATTATGACGAGCCCGATTAAGATGATCACCGTGACTGGGGTATCAAATAGTTTTACAAGAGGAGCCGAGACGAAGGAGCCGACTATTCCACCCGCCTTTAGACTTATGTTGATAAGGCCCAACCCGGAAAAGAAAAAGATCAAGGCTCCAATTATCTGGGTCGCTGCCATACTCCTTTCTCTTGGTTTTAGAAATGAAATTCCTAAGACTATGAGAACCACTGGAAGTAGGAAGTAGCCCGTACCAACTAGATGCGAAAAGAAAGAGTAAAATTTCTCTCCAGCCCACCCAGCCTTCTTAAATGAGGCCAGAAATAGGAAGATTGCGATAATAAAAAACGCGATAGCCAAGACTCCTTCTCCAGTCTCGCGTTTTACACTTTTGAATACGTTTAGTTTTGAGGGTGGTTTATTCTTTCCGTTCTTGCGTGCCATACGAAGAATAATAACACACAGGTTTTGCTGCCAGATTTGTTGATTATTCAAGGGTCCGAGGTAGGAGATACATGAAAACGAAAAAAGAATAAAGAAAGCAAAAAGAGAAGGTCTAAAAGGACACTTGATTTTTTGTCCTAAAAGGCATACACTTCCATAAAAGACACATAAAGGACACTGTTTTGTCTTTAATTATAAAGGACAAAAAATCATGAATGAATTTTCTCAAGGTGATTTGGATAATAGCAAGAATATCCTTAATATAGAACATAAAAGTGCAGGTATGAATAATACAGAATCGCTAAAATTGTCCTATAAAAGAATCCGCGGGATAGTAACTGCGATCTACATGGTGACCAATTTCTTGCCAGAAAATGACCCTCTTCGCAAGTCGTTGAGAGGCCAGGCACTAAAGCTTTTGTCTTTTATAAACCTCTCGATATTTTCATCTCAAGCAAGTATTAGAGACGTCGTCCAAAACATTTATTCTTGCTCAAATGAGATTGTCTCGCTTCTAGAAATTGCTTTTTACTCTGGGTATATCTCCGAGATGAACTATCAAATATTGCGAAGAGAGATGGATGCCTATACTGACGAATCAGGGCTATTTTATAAAACTGTAAAAAACAATCCGAGTTTGCCGGATCATCTAAAGGACATTTTTCGAGATCAGCAGGGGAATCAGTCCGGGGTTGATATAAAAGACAAAATCGACAAATATAAAGGACAAAAAAAGTCTCTGGCTAAACAGGTAGTTGGCTTGTCGAGCAGTGGACTGAAGGACAATATAAAAACTCTCCCAAGTCTCAATAAATCAAGCCCTGTATATGCAAAAAAGCAAAGCAGAAAGGACCAGATAATATCAGTTCTGCAGAAAAAGGGTGAGATAACCATAAAGGACATATCTAGCAATATAGTTGATTGTAGCGAGAAAACGATTCAGCGTGAGCTCATTTCGATGGTGAAATCCGGTATTCTAAAAAGGAATGGGGAAAGGAGATGGAGCACATATTTGTTGGCCTAATCGTTAGCAAAGGTCTATACAACCAGATCAATTTGATCGAAAACTTACCGAAAAGTCTAATTTTTCAAAAAGCCAAAAAAAGCCAGGGTTATCCACAGATTTTCTTTGCGTCTAGATCTTGTAAGGGCTAGTATATACCCTAGGCACGGAGTGTTTTGCAATGCTTTTGCCTTGTGATATACTCTCGCCTATACCAGAGATTCTGGGTGTAAGAATATGGCCCTTTTGGCGTCATCATTCTTAGACCACTGTCCGAACTCAAGGACTTTGAAAATTAAATAGAGTTCAATTGTTTACTCTACTGTAACTCCTATTTCCTCAATTCATGTCAAGACTGAATTCCATTAGTATTTGTCCTCTAGACTCACACATCTTGTGTCGATGAAAAAATATGAGGTGTGTGGGATTTAGGAAACGTCTGGAGAAATCCAGGCGATTGAAATTTATTATTAGTTTATTTATTAGAATAGAAATTTACCAATTTATGAATTTAACTAAGTCAACAAGTGCGAAAGTTATCGCTGGTCTTGTTGGTTTGGCTCTTGCGATAGTTTTTGTTGTAACACCAGTTACTACAAAGGCTCAAACAATTGCTGAACTACAGGCGCAAATCAATGCGCTTCTAGCAACAATCGCATCATTACAAGGATCAGTTGGCGGTACAAGTGGCAGCATGTCATATACCTTCAATTCTGATTTAACTGTTGGTAGCACAGGATCTGATGTCGTTGCCCTTCAAACTTATTTGGAGGAACGCGCTTTCCTAACCATGCCATCTGGTGTTGCTAAGGGATATTTCGGTCCTCTTACACAGGCAGCTACCAAGTCTTGGCAAGCTAGCGTAGGACTTCCGTCAACAGGTTACTTTGGCCCTCTTTCGAGAGCTAAAATCAACGCTGTTGCTCCGGTAGTTCCACCGGCAACCAGCGGCTGTCCAGCAGGCGCAATGTACAATTCAGTAACGGGCGCACCATGTACAACAACCCCAGCTCCAACAGCAGGCTGTCCAACAGGTGCACTCTTCAATTCACAGACAGGCGCACCATGTACGACAGTTCCACCAACGGGCGCCACTGAAGGTTCAATCACAACAAGATTGGCCGCTACACCTCCAGACAATGCCAACGTTCGCCAAACAACGGACGTTCTTGTTTATGGAATCGAGGTGGAAGCTGTAGGTTCAGATATGCTAACTGACCGTGTAGATTTGCAGGTTTCTGTTACGCCAACGGGCGGTTCAGCTTCAAATCCTGGAATCTTCATCAATAAAATTGCAGCTTGGCAAGGAAGCACGATGTTGAAGTCGTGGCCTATTAGTTCAACAAGTTTCTCTAAGGATTCTGCAGATCGTTATCACATAATCCTTAGCGGTCTTGGTGTGAATGTTCCTAGGGGAACAAAGAAGGATATAACCTTCAGTTTCAGTGTTAACGCTCTCAACTCTACAGATGCTAACCGCGCTGTTACTGTCCAGGGTTATGCTGGAAACACACAGAACGTTCGTGCAATGGATACCGCTGGATTCGCTTCTTACGCTGATATGTCTGGTTCGGCCAATACCCGATCTCACACATTCAAGCCAGCAGGTTCCTCTACACTTACGGTTTCTTTGAACAACACCTTGACACCAAAGGCGGCAAATCACAAACTAAGTACGACAAACGGAATCACAAAGTTGATTATGCAAGGATTCTCGGCTAAGTCTGAATCTGGTGATTCTAAAATCACTAAGGTTATCGTAGCTTCAAACGCTACAGCTACAGCCGGTATGCCTTCAACACTTTATCTTTGTGATGGTGCTGATACTGCCTGCGCAAGTCCTCTTGGCAGTGTTACTGCCGGAAATGCAGATGGAGTTCAGTCACTATTCAGTAGTTTGAGCCTTTCGGTTCCACAGGACACAACTAGGAATTTCTTGATTGCTGCTGATTTCCCAACAACAGGTGGAGGTCAACAGGCAAGTACATCCCTTATGACAAACAGCGTCCAGTGGGAACAACCTGATGGTTCAACGTCAAGTACTACCCCTTCAAGTGAAATTGCTGGTAATGACCACTATAACGCCGCTGAAGTACCAATCTGGACACTTATCAGTGCTCCAACACCAGTTATTTCAGAGCCTGGTTTTGCTACTGCCGCTTCAAGCTCGATCTCTGCAACCTTGACGTTTACAGTTAAGGGAGAAGGAGGCGCTTTGACAAAGCCTGTTATTGGAGACTTCGGTCTATGTTTTGCTTCTAGTACCCAGACTACTTACACCGCTGGTGGTGTAAATTGTATTGGTGCTGGCGCTTCAGGATTCACTTCAGTAATTGAAGGCATCTCTCCATCGGACAGCGAAGTTGGCGATGGTGGAATGTACACGGTAACTGTTAAAGCAACCTTGAGTACAACCGGTGCAGCAGGGGCAAACGTTCCTCCTGCTTCGGCCAACTACATGCTCGTGGCCACATCGACCCGTGCAACAGTTGGAAGCAACAACTTAAGGCAGACTTGGAACGTATCGGATTGGCACACACCATTCGCTTACCTAACAAGAAACTAAGCTTCTTGTGGTCTTCTGGTAAACTTAGGTTTATCACTAGATTAGCTTAACAAAACCGCCCCCTCGTGGGGCGGTTTTGTTTTGTCTGGAAAGTTCAATCGGAGAGATTTTTGGGCACTTTTTTTGTATAATAGTTGGTATGGAGAAGTATTTTAATAAGACCTTTTTTAAATTCCTAACAACTTTTTTGGTAATCCTCTTTTGTAGTCTTATTGTTTTCTATATAGCATCTATGGCTTGACTTCGACATAGGTTTCGTTATAGTTCTATCTGTTGAGGCCGAAGACAATAGGCAGCTCGAAGGCTTAGTGACAAGACGGAGAATAAGCTAGAGCAGAGGTCCTATCGAGGTTTACCACCCTAGTCTTTTGTGTGGCCTTTATAAAGGTCGTTTTGTTTATTAGAAAAAAATTATGGCAGTATCAAAATCTAAGAAAAAAGAAGTGCTCGAAAGTTTAAGCCCAGTTCTTAAGAATTCAGAGTCTGTGGTCTTTATAAATTTTCATGGCCTTTCTTCTAACGATGCAAATTCATTCAGAAAAGCACTGAAGAATAAAGAAGTTAGACTAACAGTTGCCAAGAAGACCTTGGTGAAGAAAGCTCTTGAGGAAGCCAAGATCCCCGGCACCATGCCAGAACTCAATGGAGAACTTGCCTTGGCCTACGGCGCTGACGCCATTTTGCCGGCAAGCGAAGTGTATTCATTCCAAAGGAAACTAGATAATAAGATATCTATTTTGGGGGGAATTTTCGGGGGAAAGTTTGCTGGTAAGGACGAGATGGTGACGATCGCCCAGATTCCACCACTCCCTGTGCTGTATGGGCAGTTTGTAAATCTTATAAATTCTCCAATTCAAGGGTTTGTGATGGCACTAAGTGAGATAGCTAAAAAGAAAGCTTAATAATTAACTAAAAGAAAAAATATGGAAGAAACAAAGGTAACTGATGGTGGAGCTAGCGCAGAAACGGCAGAGACCCCCTCAAAGTTCAAATCAATAGTCGAAAGCATAGAAAAGATGTCAGTTCTAGACTTACACGAACTCGTCAAGTTTCTAGAGAAGAAATTTGGAGTTTCTGCGGCTGCGGTAGCTGTGGCTGCCGCACCAGGTGCCGCTGGTGCCCCAGCTGAAGAGAAATCAACATTTAACGTCAATCTAACTGACGGTGGTGCCCAGAAGATTGCTGTTATTAAGGTTGTCAAAGAGTTGCTTGGTTTGGGCCTTAAGGAAGCAAAAGATCTTGTTGACGCCGCTCCTTCTAAACTTAAGGATGGTATGAAAAAGGAAGAGGCAGAAGCCCTCAAGAAAAAGATCGAAGAAGCCGGTGGAAAGGTAGAATTGAAGTAACAAAAGGTTTCAGAAGGGTGGTCTTCTAAGACGGGTGTTTGTGCTATACTGTCGCCAATAATTATGGACATCTTGGAGAAAATCTTTGGAAGTAACGCTAAGGTTAAAATAATGAGGATTTTCTTGTTTAATCCTTCTGTTCCTTATGACTTGATGTCCGTTTCCTCGAGAGCCAAGGTTACGAAAGAAACAGCCCGCAAAGAGCTTAAACTTCTACAGGAAATTTGTCTTATTAAACCAAGATCTTTCTTCAAAGATTTTGTGGTCAAAGATGGGAAGAGGCGCTTGGTAAAGAGGAAAAAAGTTAGGGGGTGGATATTGAATGAAGAATTTTCGTATCTTATCCCTCTTCAGAATCTTTTAATCCACACCAGTCTTCTTGGGGATAGAGAAATAATCAATAAATTCAGTAAAGTTGGCCGTGTTCGATTGTTGATAATTTCTGGTATTTTCATCCAAGAGCGAGAAAGTCGGGTGGATTTGCTCATTGTTGGAGACAGTCTAAAAAAACCCGCCATAGACTCGGTTATTAAACGTATTGAGTCTGAAGTTGGGAAAGAGCTCGCCTACGCGGCTTTTGAGACCACGGACTTTCAGTATAGGCTCGGCATGTACGACAAGCTCATACGCGATATCCTCGATTATCCTCATAGAAAAGTCATAAATAAACTAGGTATTGCCTAAAACGCGCCATAAACCCGTTATCCACAAGTATTTTTTACTGACTTGGGAGCCTTTTAGGTAGTGATATAATAAGTACGTAGGTTATTAATTAATTTATTAGTATTAATGAGCATATTGGCGTGATTGTCATATGTCTCACCAAACGCGTATGATAGTAGAAACATGGGGGAATGTGCTAACTGCTACATTCCAGAATCTTTGGGGGGGTATTGCAAATTTTGTCCCAAACTTGATTATTGCCATCCTTATAGTTGTTGTCGGTTGGCTAATCGGAGCACTCCTCGGAAGAGTTATTTCTCAAGTTATAAGATCACTTAAGATCGATGAGGCTTTGAGAAAAGCTGGTGTTGAGGACGCTCTTGCTAAGGGCGGGATGATGCTAAACTCGGGCAATTTTGTCGGAGGACTTGTAAAATGGTTTGTCATTGTTGTATTTCTTGTCGCTGCCTTTGATGTTTTGCAACTCACACAGGTGAATGCTTTCCTACAGGAAGTAGTTCTTGGCTACCTACCACGAGTAATAGTTGCCGTATTAGTTCTTCTAGTGGCTGCTGTAATCGGTGACATTATGCAGAAAGTTGTCACCACGTCAGCAAAGACTGCAGAAATAAGATCAGCTCGCTTCCTTGGCGTTGTAACAAAGTGGGCAATCTGGATCTTCGCGATTCTTGTGGCGATGGTTCACCTCGGAATCGCTTCTGTGTTTATCCAAACACTCTTTACTGGTGTTGTTGTGGCTTTGTCACTTGCACTCGGCCTTGCTTTTGGACTTGGAGGACAGGATTCAGCTTCAAGGTTTCTTGAAAAAGTTAAACACGACATTTCTCACAAAGAATAGTAGTTTTTAAAGTTTTCGATCAAAAAACCCCGTTTCTTACGGGGTTTTTTGATTTATTAGATGTTTACCCTCCAAAATTTGACAGTTAAAATACAATGGCTATACTATCCCTACAGCTTTATGAGTAATTACTTCAGAACTTTAACAAAGCGGAAAAGATAACGCGTGTCATTTTGTTGTTATCTTCGGCCGCTTCGAGCGGTTTTTTTGTTTCTTGTCGTCGTGAGAGTTGAGGTTTGCGAGACCCCTGGTACACTCGCGGTCTGAAAGCTTACGACGGTACGAAACGGTTTCCACGATTGAACTGATTGAATTTTGAAAATTGAATTCTGTCGCACATCTTGTTTTCTGAGGTCTTATAGATGTGCAGACAGACGCTCCGGCATGAGTAATGCTGGAGCATGCCGAGCTATCCGCGAGCAAGCGGGTGGTTCGGCAACAGGTGAAAAATAAGTATCGTGTTGTGTCGGGTTGATAAAAATGATTCTACACAACAGGTTACAATGGAAAATTGTGGTTTTTACATTTCCTAATGGAAATGTAAGGGCGTATGGTGGATGCCTTGACTCTCAAAGACGATGAAGGACGTAGTGTGGCTGCGATAAGCTTCGGTGAGGTGCCTAGCAACCTTTGACCCGAAGATCTCCGAATGGGGAAACCCTCCGACCGCGAGTCGGAATCTTCGCACTTGATGCGGAGAAGCAAACCCAGGGAAGTAAAACATTTCAGTACCTGGAGGAAAATAAAACAAGTCACGTAAGTGACACATTTCCTAAGTAGCGGCGAGCGAAAAGGAATGAGCCCAAACCTAGCCTCATTCTCACGATGCATTTGGTTGTTTCGTGGGATTGATGCTAGGGGTTGTAAGGCAACAACTTCGTTATTTATAACGAGAAAAGTTACAAAATATTACTGTTAGCTGAATCTGCTGGAAAGCAGAACCCTAGAGGGTAATGGTCCCGTAAGCGAAAATATAATATCTTTTTTGTTGTTGTTCTTGAGTACTTCAAGACACGTATGGCTTGAAGGAATCTGCCGGAACTAACCGGTAAGGCTAAATACTAATGAGAGATCGATAGTGAACTAGTACCGTGAGGGAAAGGTGAAAAGCAGCCCGATGAGGGCGGTGAAATAGACCTGAAACCATATGCCTACAAGGAGTCAGAGCGGTCGTAAGACCGTCATGGCGTGCCTATTGAAGAATGAGCCAACGAGTTTATGTATACTGCAGGCTAAACCCCTCTAAAGGGTGAAGCCACAGGGAAACCGAGTGTGAATAGCGCGTACGTAGTATATATAAGACCCGAAGCCAAAGTGAGCTTGTCATGGGCAGGGTGAACCCTCGCGAAAGCGAGGGGGAGGCCCGAACTGGTTAGCCGTGCAATACTATCGGATGACCCGTGATAAGAAGTGAAAAGCTAATCGAACTTGGTAATAGCTGGTTCTCTCCGAAATAGCTTTTGGGCTAGCGTCTCGTGTACACGAAGGGGGTAGAGCACTGGAAGATATCGACAGGGCGAAAGCTCGCGACATCTATCAAACTCCGAATACCTTCGTTATTTGCGAGGCAGTTAGACTCTGGGGGCTAAGCTCCAGTGGTCAAAAGGGAAACAGCCCGGATCTCAATTTAAGGTCCCTAAATTTACACTAAGTGCACTTGAGGTGGTGAAATTTCTTAGACACTGAGGAGGTTGGCTTAGAAGCAGCCATCCTTTAAAGAAAGCGTAACAGCTCACTCAGTAAGAGATTTTGCGCCGCAGATTTACGGGGCTAAGTGTAGTACCGAAACTGAGGGCTTGTGAACTTCATAGAGGAAATTTGTTTTTTGTGTGTGTGAGAAAGATTCTGAGACACCGAGTCGCCGATAACCACGCGTTGGCCTAAATGCGTGTACCCCATCTGTCGACATTTGGGTTATTCGGAAGGCTCAGGCAGTGATGCCCGGGACTAGATCGACAGTGCCGATCCGGGATGCAACATGATGGTAAGTTGCCAAGGAGGGAGCTACTTCCTGACATATTCGTATCGGAACCATTCGTGGTATTGCCGAAGTGTCAGGCCCTCGGTGTCTCAGAATTTTCTCACAAGGGCGAACTACAGAGTTCGCCTCCTCTATGAAGTTCACAAGCGGTAGGAGAGTATTCGCATCTGCTGTGAAGCCAAAGGGGTGACCCATGGTGGAGCGTTGCGAAGTAAGAATGTTGGCACAAGTAACCACAATGCGGGCGAGAATCCCGCACGCCGAAACGTCAAGGTTTCCTTGGCAATGTATATCAGCCAAGGGTTAGTCGGGCCTAAGGCAATGGCGAAAGCCGCAGCCGATGGACACACGGTTAATATTCCGTGACTTTTGTATGGAGTGATGAGAGGACGGGGTCTAGCAGAGTACGCGCATTATTGGATTTGCGTTTGTGATGTAAGGATGATCGGGAGGAAAATCCCCCGGCTGTTTTAAATAACGAACCCAAGCATTGCGGAGACGCTTCGGCTTCGGCCGAGGTTAATGTACTTAAGCAGGCTTCCAAGAAAATTCTCTAAACTTATCCATATAGGAACCGTACCGCAAACCGAAACAGGTGACGAGCTCGAGAAGAGCAAGGCGAACGAGTGAGAGGTCCCCAAGGAACTCTGCAAAAAAGCAGCCGTAACTTCGGAATAAGGCTTGCCGGTCGCAAGACCGGCCGCAGCTAAAGTATCTCTGGCAACTGTTTATCAAAAACACAGCTCCCTGCGAACTCGTAAGAGGATGTATAGGGGGTGACACTTGACCAATGCCAGAAGGTCAAATAACGACTGTGATATGTCGCAAGATGTATTGCCGATTGTTATAAGCCCTGGTGAATGTCGGCCGTAACTATAACGGTCCTAAGGTTCTTAACTTATTTATATAAACATTGTTTAATAAATAAGTTAAGAAGGACTAGGACTGTTATAAAAGGCCTAAAGAGATACGGGACGAGACAAAAACAGTCAAAAAGGAAAGAAGCTGCCTATTTCGCAAAAGCGAAATGTTCAGTCTGACTATATGCTGGAAAATCTGTGCATTAAAAATGTAAAGAATCTAACGCTACTATGGTATAATTATTCCATATATATTTATGCTAAGTAACAAAGCGCTTAGTGCAGATAATCAGCAGGAAAGATTAAAAATCGAATCATGGATTGTGGGTTTTACTGATGGAGAAGGATGTTTTTCAGTCAGTCTGTTGAAAAACAAAACTTCAAAAAGTGGTTGGCAAGTATTTCCTGAGTTTGTAATAACCCAGGGAAGTAAAAGTTTACCGGCACTCGAAATATTTAAAAATCATTTCGGGTGCGGTAAAATATTTGTTAACAAAAGATACGATAACCATAAAGAATATATTTATAGATATTGTGTTCGATCCATTAGTGACCTTGAGAAGAAAATAATCCCTTTCTTCAAAAAAAATGCTCTAAAAACTTATAAAAGTAATGATTTTAAAATATTTTCTAGAATCATTAAATTAATAGTTCAAAAAAAGCATTTGCAATACAAAGGAATGGTACAGATTGCCACTTTTATTCAAATGATGAATAGAAAAAAGAAATCTAGATTTTTAAAATCCCCAGAAACCAAACGTCAGGCCCCAAAAGGGTAAGATAGAGTTCGGTCTGCATAGCGATATGCAGTTAACATAACTAGCGAAATTCCTTGTCAGGTAAGTTCTGACGCGCACGAATAGTGTAATGACTGGAGAACTGTCTCGGGGACTTGCTCGGTGAAAATACAATACCGGTGAAGATGCCGGTTACCTGCAGTTAGACGAAAAGACCC
>CAYRZH010000002.1:0-96090 GCA_964428845.1 uncultured Candidatus Saccharibacteria bacterium
GAAGGGGAGGACTTCATCGAAATTGTAAATAAGTCAAAGCGTTGGAAGGATCCGGTAGTGACAACACTAGAGCCACTCGGGACTTTCTATAAGGCAGAAGAGTATCACCAAGACTATCTCCAGAAAAATATAGGTGGCTATACATGCCATGCCATTTGGTTTGATAGTTATTTGAAGTAGGATTTATAGCTCTTATAATCTGTTTGATTTCATGTCGATTTTTAGCTAATGTTGGCGTAGAGTCGATTCGATCAGCAAAACCAAAAGCACGGTTCCGCGTGCCCATTTGAACATTGAAAGGGTGAACTCATGGCGATAAACAGGGTGACAATCCCTCGGTGGTTTGATCGCCACCTTCACATCCGCGATGGCGAGATGATGAAAATAGTTCTTCCGTCCACGCTAAGTCAGCGTGCGACTGGAGCAGTCATCATGCCAAACCTAGGAGATCCGATCACGACGATTGAAAAAGCGAGAGCCTATCGTGATCGGATTAGAGACCTCCTCGGCGGCTCCGACTTCGTGCCGTGCATGACACTCTATCTGACGGATCACACTGATCCCGATGAAGTTGTGCGCGGATTTGAGGAAGGTGTCTGGAGAGCAGTGAAGCTCTACATGGCCAATCAACAAGGTCGGGGCGGTACTACTGGATCACGGCATGGTGTGAGGAATATTTTCCGTTGTTATCCGGTGTTTAAGGTGATGGAGAGACACAGCATTCCTCTATTAGGACACTTCGAGGCGGTGGAGGAAGATGTGGATGAGTTCGATCGAGAGATCGTTTCCGTTGACCGCGACTTGAAGCCCATCCTCAAGTCCTTCCCAGGACTAACAGTGGTTTTCGAACACATCACGGACGGGCGTGCAGCCGACTTTGTTGCGGGAGTCCACAACGTCTATGCGACTGTGACCGCTCATCATTTGATGATCAACCGCAACGCAATGTTCTGGGATGGAATGAACCCGGGTTACTACTGCAAACCTGTGCCGAAGCGCGAAGCGCATCGTGTAAGGGTCCGGCAGTATGTGACCTCGGGTAATCCTCGCTTTGCAGCAGGAACGGATTCTGCTCCGCATGATGGGAGTGCCAAGTCTCTTTGCTATGGATGCGCGGCTGGCATCTTCACTGCGCCGGTGGCCGTCGAGCTCTACACAACGGTCTTCGACGAAGACAATGCTCTCGGGCATCTTGGTCCGTTCCTTTCTGAAAACTTCCTTCATATCTACGGCATGGGGGTGAGTTTGGAGACGATGACGATCGAACGGGGAACACTTGTCGTGCCGCAGAAAGTCGGAGGCGTGCAGGTCTTCAAGGGAGGTGTGGAACTTCCGTGGAAACTTGTTGGTTGAAATCAAAAACAAGAACCTTAACCCAGCCCGGCACTTCATTGTTGTCCGGGCTGTTTTCTTTATATTGGGGTAAAAAATGAGAATATCTAATTTTGAATAAAAAATAGCCGCCCCTTAAACGGTTTTCCGTTGGGGCGGCATGAGACTCTTGCATCTTGCGATGGTGATTTGGCTGTGGTCAGGGGGTGGGCGTCAAGCTCGACTTCACCACCTGTTCATGTTGGCGATGAGGCTGTTCCCCCAGAAACGACCCTTTTCAGGATCGTAGTTCCAGCCGTTTGTCCCAGATACGGGTTGCGTCTCTGTCCAGTTGACGATGACGATTCTCGAATTGTTGCTGTAGAGGTTCCTTGGTATCGGTTCCCGAAAGACGATACCAGTTGTCTGTAGCTCGGTGAGGGTCGGATATCGACCCGGGCCGTTGTTGACGACAGAGTCGGCATAGAAGCTGGCGATGGCGGAACGCACAGCTCCCAGGACCATCTTGGTGGCCTCTTCTCTCCGAGCGGCTGTGTGTCGGGTGTATCTCGAGAGAGCGAAAGCGGCGAGAACTGAAAGTACAACAATGACAATAGTGAACTCGATCATGCTGAAAGCCGAGCGGTGCTTGATTTTCACGCTTGGGTCTCCTGGTGTGCTGTTTATGAGCGGATCCTTCCATGAGGACAAGCTACTTATCCTCAGATTGCCTATCGGCGACCTCGTTGATTCGCTGCCTCTCCCTTGCTGTGATGGGTCGTATTTTTCCGTCTTCCTCCAGTACAGTGTCGTGAATCACGACACGGGCTAGCCCATTATTGAGGGCTCTCGCAGCTTGTCCCAGAGGCAAGTACTCCCCACTTCCACCGATACTCACGAGAAACCTTGGGTAACTGCTTCTCTTCTTACTCATTTGCATTCTCCTTTGTTTGATTCTGGTCTGAATCTTACCTAGGAAAAAACGAAAGGCAAGAAGGTTGTTTGTTTAAATTTCGTATAAAAGAAAAAGACCGCTCTTTGAGCGGCCCATCGAGGGGTCTCACAATCCACTTTCGGCATCGACTGAAGGGTGGGCGGATCTAATGTGTGCGCTCACCTCGTCGATTCCACCCGTTATTTTGGCATTGCAGTAGGGGCATGCTCGTTGCTCCGATGGAGTTCTCTGACATTCCTCCACAATGTCCATTGTCTCGATCTGGAAATCGAGGTCACTCAAGATAAGTAGGATCGCTGCGCAAATCTGGATTTGTTGGGTGAAGTGCCTCCTTGTAAAGTCGGAAAGAGAGCCTGTATCCTTTCTGCACATCGAAGCTTCCATCTCAACGAGGTGCCCAATATGAACCTTATTCTTGGTTGCAAGACGCTCTCGATCAGCACCCTTACGCAGATCAAACCATCCGTTGTCGAAGATCTCTCCTTCCTTGGTCCACCGGGGTTTGTTCCAGGGGTCGGGTCGAAAGAAAGGTTCCAGTTTCCTGAATATTGTCTGGGCGTTTGGGCTAAACTGCTCGCAATCTCTTGCCATACGTTCCTCACTTTCGTCTGTAGGGGTTATGTCAATACGTTCTGTGTATATGATTAACACAGGTTGTCTCGTGACTCAAGTTTTGTTCTGTAGTATAGACACGTTTTTCAATTTCATAAAAGAAAAACGCCTTCGAACGGTTTTCCGTTCACTTATAAAAATCCGCAACAGCTGCAACCAACTCTTCTGGCTTATTAACGATCATAAAAGGTTTTCCTCGAGCAAGTCTTTCTTCGCCATTAAAGCCCCAAGTAACACCAATGGCCGCCATGCTTGTTTTTTCCGCCTCGAGCATGTCGCCCAAGGTGTCGGTTATGAAGATACAATTTTCTGCAGTTACATTGTATTTGGAAAAAATCATTTTTATCTTCTCCATTTTACTTTTATGAACATCATTTCCCATGACTTCAACAAAATATGGGGAGAGACTATTCTTAGTCAAAAATTCTTGTATTGGGCTTGTTATGGTTGATGAAACAATAATAAGGGAATAATTTTCTGATAATTTTTTGATCGCTTCAGTCATGCCGTCAAAAACTTTTCCACGCTCCTTAAATCTAGGGATATATTCGCCAAAGAAATCGATATTATGACAGCAGTCACTTGAATGATAGTTGCCCTGGTCAAATGTCTCGTTAATGTTTCCTTCGAATCGTGCGCGATAGTCCTCTGTGGTTATCTTCGGACACATCATTTTCATGACCTCAAAAGCTGGCTCAAACGTATCAGCGATCACACCATCAAAATCAAAAAGGATAAAATTCTTCATTTTTTTGTAGAGTATAGCAAATTTTCACAATAGAAAAAAACATCGTACCTGTCGGTCTCGCGTGTTAAAATATATCCTAATGCCCCAAAAAATCTCGACCGGAGTAGTGCATGAGGTCCCGGCGGATTTGCGCAGTACCCTTGCCTCCAGTAGGGAAGCTTTGTCGGCATGGGAAGACATTACTCCGCTCGCGCGCAATGAGTGGATCTGCTGGATCGAATCCGCCAAGAAACCCGAGACGAGAGCTCACCGTATCAAAAGAACTCGCTCGGAGCTTGTAGAGGGAATACGCCGACCTTGTTGTTGGGCCGGTTGTGTTCATCGTCGAAAAGTCTAGGTTCGGTAGATCCTACTAGCTACAATTAATGAGAGCGTAAGAAAAAAACTAACCGCAACTACCCGCTGACCTCTACCTTAAAACCCCCATAAGCCATTCGCTTCATATCAAACGGCATCTCCATATCTTTGTGTTTTTTCGCTTCTTTTCCCATTTCCACCATTACTTTTTTATTGACCTGGTCTCGGTGCGCTCGCGATTTATAAGTAACGTATGAGAACCATACCGTTTCACCCTTCTTCGACTTTGTCATTTTTGTAAATGCAAGGGCTGGCACTCCTCCCATGTTGGGATTGAGGTCATCGCCAATACACTCCTTGTAGTCAAGAGCTCCACACTTCATCCATATTTTGGCACCCATTGTCGCCATTTTTCGATAGGCATTTATTTTATTTCTAGGAACAACAAGCACAAACCCATCTACATATCGTGTTTGATTTTTTGTCATATACATTACACTTTACTATCTTTACATAAAAAGAAAAACTACCCTTGCCTTTAGCTCATGTATAAGCTAAAGTCTCATCAAATCGTTCTTTCCATTCGTAAGTGTAAAACCCACTGATTGTCAGATAAGAAAGGAATACTGATGGAACCGGGCCAATTCACTGAAACCATTCAGGGTCGCGAATTTGTGTGCCGGATGATGAATCTCAAGGCGCCGCGACTTCCGGTCGTACTGGGTTTTGTTGTAACCCACTACTCATATCCAGTTTTTGGTGGTCAGACACGAGATCTCGGTCAATGTGTCCTTCTGCTACGGCGAGGGTTCGGACTTTACTCCATGCCTGGTCTCTGGAGTGTCGTTGCGGGCTTCGATGATATCGTTAAGCCCTGCCATGCAGACGGGGGAGATCTGAATCCTATCGAGCTACGCGAGCTACGGATGTTCAACGAGACACAGACAGAAACAGGGATCCCCCCCGAGGACATCGAGCGGATTGTCGAATTTGGCGTGAGAGATCAGCCAAATCTAGGCATGCCCGGCCAGCTTTTCGTTCAGCATCTGATGTGCGTGACGGTCAAGTCCGTGCCGAATCGGCGACCGGTTTTGGACTGGGAGCATACGGGTGCAGTTTTTGTGCCAGTGGCTTCTATTCGGAACGCCCTTCTTGATCCCCGTGCGCAAAGATCAGAAGTCCTTGGAATGGTGGTCAAGGATGGAGTGGTCCCTGGCTTTTGGGAGGGGATGGAACTGCTCTGTGCTCATTTGCGGGAATAGGTCGAGTGTGTGGGACGAAGTCGAGACACCTGCTTGGGCAGGTGTTTTTCTTTGTTTCAAGTCGAAAAAGGGGAGTGCACTCAGGGGTTTAATTATATAAAAGAAAAAGAGCGCTCCATGTGAAGCGCCCCTGCTGCGTGCGATGTTGCTTGACGTGCTCGACCCATTTGCGACCACACGGTACCTATACTTTCGGTGGGGGAGCCGATCGCTCATCCTTCTTGCCATCTTCCCCGAACCTCTTCTTCCGTATCTCATCCAGCGCCTCATTCACAAAGGGGATGATTGTGGCGTACAGCCTTTTGGGATGGTCCCCTCCCGCGTGGAGGGAAGCAAGAACTGCGAAAAGAGTGCCAGAGGTGGCGACCATTTCGTTTTCCGGCCGATCCCCACAAACTCTGGCGATCTGCTCGATCGCGCTCTCTATCTCCTCGGGGGAGGTGGTCGGTACGAAGGTCCTTCGCTCGAGTGATGCGTTCACTTGGCGGAGGTGGTGGTTGTCAAACAGAAGGAAGACCGTGACGGTGAGACTCGCGAAAGATGAGATGATGGCGACGATCAGTGCCAAGAGAATGGTGAGAATGGACTTTCTCATATGGACTCCTCGCTCGAGGTATGTGTGAAAAGTGGGCAACGCGCACCACTGAACAATCCTCCAGTAGACTAACACAACTAACAAAAGGAGTCAATAGCCTGCTAGAGTTTCTACTATTTTTTACTCTTTTAATAAAAAAACTGATGAATCTTCAGTCTACTTAGTCTTGATAACAGTTGAGGCTGGCAGGCGAGCTTTTATTCCCGCTAGATCCGCTTCCGAATAATTGTTTCCTGAAATATCCAAAAACTTCAAATTAGACAAATTTCCAAGTTCGTTTGGGAGTCCGGTAAGGGAGTTATCTGAAAGGTTTAAGGTCTCTAGGTTTTTAAGTTGACCAACTTCAGCTGGAACCCCCGTAAACTTATTATTACTCAAATTTAGAACTTTAAGATTTTTTAGATTACCCACTTGTGATTGAAGAGCTCCTCCGATCGAATTATTTGAGAGATTGAGTTCTACTGTCTCTGTTTGGTTGAAAATATATTCTGGTGCCTTTGTGAGTCCTTGTCCACTAAGGTTTATTACTCCTTGTGAGGTTTGGGTGCTCGGGGTTCCACTTTTTTGTGGACCATCTTCGGTAGCATTTTGATTATAAAAATATACTCCACCTATAACCAGGAGAACTGCAATAGCAACGGCGAAAAGAATACCAACAAAGCCAATTTGTGAATTTTTCATATACCCAAGTATACTACGAACCCTTCCTCCAGAGTCTCAAAATGTGTGGTGCTGTACAAAATTTATTTGTGAGCCTTTTAGGATGGAAGTCGCAAAACACTGAGTCTAATTTAACATCCAGATGGAGTAATTAAGGTAAACCGCAAAGCTCACCCAAAGAATATACGGCACGAGTAGCCAGGTGGCTAGTTTGGATATTTTTGAAAAGGCAATAATGGTGGCAAGGATAGCGAGCCAGAGGAAGATAATCTCAATCAGCGCACCGCCCGAGTTGTGTAGACCAAAAAAGATAATAGACCAAAGTGTGTTCAAAATCAGCTGGCAGAGAAATATACCAAGAGCAATTCTTACATCCCTACGCTCCAGTCCTTTCTTCCAGACCAGGAACGCAGCAATACCCATAAGTGCAAAGAGTGTCGTCCAAACCGGTCCAAATATCCACGATGGGGGATTGAGGTCGGGTTTTGCGAGCGTCGTATACCAGCTGGCAACAGATGGTGTGGTAAACACTGAGCCGATAATGCCGGCAAACTCGGAAATTGCGATGGCAACGATGAGTTTGAGGGTGTGATTGGTTTTCATGAGTTATTTTTCAATATAACTTGAGTACAGTGAGAACAACGTCTGGCGTCAATTGGGATCTCGCTTAGACATTCCTTACATTTTTTCGTTGTCGGATCTGTCGGAGCCTCCTTTCGTGATCTTGAAATAAGGTAATTCATCGGTTTAATGACGAAGAAAAAGATTGCGGTCGCAACCAAGACGAATGAAATGAGGACATTAGCAAAGTGACCATACATAAACTGACTACCGTTTAGCGTAAATGAAAGTCCCCCGAAGTCTGGTACTTTTGCTATTGCGCCGATAAACGGCGTGAGAATGTCTGTTACCAATGCGTTAACTACTGTTCCAAAAGAGGCGCCGATGATAACGCCCACCGCCAGATCGACAACATTGCCCCTTAGTAGAAATTGCTTAAATTCTTTTAACATATAAATAAATAATTAGATTAAAACTGTGATTAATTATAGCAAAAATTTAGGATTATATTGAGATATTTAAAATCACTACTTTCAAATCGACTCGGTATCTAATACACTTGGAGTATATTAACGATAAGAAGAAGGCAAAATTTTTATGAACAAAAACACACGGGTTATTATCACGATCGTCGCACTGGTAGTTATCATCGCCGGAACATATGCGTTAGTAAGTAATAGGGAAGGTGTGGTGAAGTCTCCCGATCAGAAGATGATAGAAGATGGTATTGTGAATGAAGGTCAAAATACAACAGATAAAGGCAATGCTCTTACGGAAATGGGTTCATATGAGGTCTATGCGCCAGAAAAGGTCATGCTTGCCTCGGCCACTCATAATGTTGTTCTCTTTTTCCGGGCAAGCTGGTGCCCAACCTGTCGAGCTCTAGATGCAGATATCAGGGCTAGTCTCACAAAGATTCCAAGGAACCTCACTATCCTTGATGTGAACTATGACGACTCAACAACGCTCAAGAGAAAGTATGGGGTTACTTACCAGCATACGTTTGTGCAGGTAGACAAAGATGGCAACCTTATCAAAAAATGGAGTGGTAGCCTGACACTCGCATCACTTGTGGCAGAGGTTAAATAAAATATGTTGCTTCTTCTGATTTCGTTTATTGCTGGGGTGTTGACTGTGCTAGCACCCTGCATTCTGCCACTCCTGCCAGTGATCATTGGCGGCTCACTTTCTGATGGAAGAGCAGGGGGGTTCAATAAAAAAAAGGTCTTTACAATCATCCTCTCACTTGGAGTGTCGGTTATTGTCTTCACTCTGCTCCTCAAAGCGAGTACGCTATTTATAAACATTCCTGAATATGTGTGGAAATGGATTTCTGGAGGGATAATAATATTTCTAGGTCTTGTCACCCTTTTCCCGTCACTTTGGGAGGGGAGATTGCTTGCAAAGCTGAGTGCACAGTCGAATAAGCTTATTGGTAAAGGTTTCCAAAAGAAAAGTCTTTGGGGCGACGTCATTATTGGTGCGGCACTTGGCCCTGTCTTTTCAACGTGCAGTCCGACATATTTTATTGTTCTTGCCACTGTGTTGCCGGTGAATTTTTTTCTGGGACTTGTAGACCTTTTGGCCTATACCATAGGTCTCTGTCTCTCACTTCTCATCATAGCTCTTGTTGGTCAAAGGATCATGGACAGACTTGATGTTGCGGCTGATCCGAATGGGTGGTTCAAGAAAGCGCTTGGCGTTCTGTTTCTTGTCGTCGGCATAGCTATTATTAGTGGTTTTGATAAGAGAACCCAACTTTTCCTTCTTGATTCGGGTTTTTTCGATGTGACGAAAATAGAGCAGAAATTATTAGAGAAAAATAATGAGCCGGTAGATACTGTGCTCACCCCACCAGATACCCGCACGGTAGATACTTCAACAAGCACCCCAATAAATACTTCAACAGATACTTCGACAAAAAAAGATTTGACCATGGACCCAATCAAGGAACAGAAACAATCAAAATACAAAAAGGTTCCCGAGCTGAGTTCCATTGCTGGTTATCTGAATACTGATGGGAAGCCAATAACGCTAGCTGATCTTCGGGGGAAGGTAGTTCTCCTTGATATCTGGACGTACAGTTGCATAAATTGTCAGAGAACATTGCCGTATATAAATGAATGGTACGCTAAGTA
The DNA here is from genome assembly GCA_964428845.1 of uncultured Candidatus Saccharibacteria bacterium. GTDB lineage: Bacteria > Patescibacteriota > Minisyncoccia > Phycocordibacterales > DATGWK01 > CAYRZH01. The sequence goes on from CAYRZH010000002.1 coordinate 9,140, forward strand.
TAAAGATCAGGGATTTGTTGTGGTGGGGGTCCACACTCCAGAATTTGCCTTTGAAAAAATACAACTAAATGTCGAAAAAGCAATCAATAGATTTGGCATAAAATATCCGGTGGTTCTCGATAACAACTACTCGACATGGAATGCTCTCGGTAACTTATATTGGCCACGTAAATATCTTGTCGATATTGATGGGTACATTGTCTACGACCATATTGGTGAAGGGGCATATGAGGAAACAGAGAGAGCTATCCAAAACGCTCTCAAAGAACGTGCTACCCGTATGGGCATAGAAAATGAGATAACTACGACTACAAGCAGGCCGGCAGGTGTTGTGTCGGTAGATTCAAGTAGGGTAAAAAGTCCCGAAACATATTTTGGGTCAGACCGAAATGAATATCTGGCAAACGGTACCGCGGGCCGCCCAGGTGAACAGATTTTTTTGATTCCTACAACAACGTATTTTAACAAGTTGTATCTGGGTGGTACCTGGAATATAACTTCTGAATATGCTGAAAATAAAAGTGTGGGAAGTATCGTTTTCGGTTATGAGGCAAAAAATGTTTACATCACTGCGGGATCGGCAGAAGGTACTGAAGTAGAAATTTATAAGGATAATGTGTTTGTAAAAAAAATAACCATCAAAGACGAAACCCTCTATCCGCTCATAGAAGATGTAGACTATGGGAAACATGTACTCAAGATTGTGATCCCAAAGTCTGGATTACAGGCATTTACCTTTACATTCGGGTAAAAAATAAATAATTGATAAAAAAACGGCCAGAATCCTCCTTAGAGAATCCTGGCCGCACTGCTTCGATGATGAACTACATGACTGATACGTTCTCGTCCGGATGGAATGCCTTCCGCAGTTCAGGCCTCTGATTCCACATCCGCACCGCCGTTCTCACAAGGTCGCGAATCTGGGGAAGCGTTCCCTGCAGACCGAGGACGTACATATGATGTGAGTCTGGCCGAAGCTGGAACGTCACGTAGCTGACGGCGTCTTGGAGCATAACGCGGTCGTAGCCGCACATTTCAGCCGCCAGCACCTTCACCGACCCGAACTGGCCGGACGCTCCGCGAAACTTTGCGCCGTCCAGGACTGCCTTCATTCCATTGAAGTAGACTTCATCCTGGAAGGTGATGCACAGCTCGTAGAGCATTCCGCCGATAGTGACGATGTCGTGATCCTTGTCAATCGCGCCGCGCGTCATGATCGAGGTGTCGAGCCAGAGGTTCTCATAGACATTGGCGCCTGTCTGGAGCTCCTCGAATCCCTGATCTGGTTCGCCGTAGATCGTAACGTGGACTGCACGATCACGGAATTCGCCGAATCTGGAATCAGGCGCGTCGTCGTTCTTCGTATCTGTGTACCACGCTTCGACGGTGACCCAGACGATGTACTTCGTTTCCTTCCACACCGGATCGGAGTGCAGATAACCCGTGCCGTGCGCATTGAGGCGTTTGGACCTCCAGAGCACCCACCAGGCATAAATCTCATCGAGACTTCGTTTGCGTTCCGCAGAGTTGCGCGGAAAGTTGAGCTGGTTGAGGATCTCGCCATCGGCGTCGATAGCGAATGCGTACTCGCCTCGGCGCATGACCTGATCCTTACGGTTGCCTTTGAGATGGAAGATACACGAGGAATCGCCGAGACCAACGTTGTCCGCTCTGCGATACATGAGATCTCCGTCCGCTTTTTCCACTCTGATGGTCAGATCATCAACCTTGACCCCGCGCTCGCCGTCGAAAGGTTCCATGCGGGACGCGATTATTCTTTCCACGAAGGGATATTGCTTAAGCAACTCGCGGTTCTTCGAGGCCGTCGGCTTCATTTCGTGCCCTCCTACGTTCCGTAGTTTTCAAATTGTTGGCGTTCCGCCAACAGTCGGCCTACATCGGACGACAATATAAAATATAATGATTTCTTCAATCCGTCAATTCTTTTTGAAGGTTCTTAACCGTACGAAAAAATGGAGAGGGAATTGGGTTATTTGAAGTTTATTTAGTATAAAAGAAAACCGCCCCCAACGGCTTTCCGTTGGGGGCGGGACTGATTTCAGCTTGCGAGCTGGACCTCGGACGCACTGATGATCGGCGCCCAGGCTTCTTCAAGGGTTGGGAAGGCCTTGAGCGCCACTTCCACAAACCCATGAAGATTTCGATACGCGAACTCGACATCGTTGCTGTAGAGAGGAACCTGCCTCTCGCTCGAATAGACGAGGGTTGCGAACCCTGTCAGCTTCCAGCATTCGACGGCTCTCGAATGCTTCATTACCCTGAAGGTCCATCTGCACGACTCAGATTCGACCGTGGCTTCGATTCCATCCTTAGAAGAAAAGGGGACCATGCCGAAGGTCATTCTGATGACCTGATCGATCTCCGACCGCATCCTGTCGATGTTCCGTGAGCCCCGAATCAGACGAGCCGCGGTCTCCGTGCTGTTCATTGCAAACTCCTTTTCTCAAAGGGCCCTCTCGGGCGGGTGATGAGCATCTCTGCTCGGGAACTAACTTTCCATATATTACACTAAATAACAAAAAAAGTCAAGTAATCGTAATGGTTCAATACCTTGGAAAATTTTAGAACTCTAGATGGGGGAAACGGCTAGGGGATTAAGTTATTTGAAATTTAGTTTTGTATAAAAGAAAGACCGCCCCGTGCACCAGGGCGGTCTTGGTTCTTGTGGAGTTAGCTTTTGAGAGAAAGCCACTCCTTCTCCCCGAGTTGTCGTACACGCCCTTCGATGAGCGTCGCAATCATGCTGATCTCTTCCGCGGTTACCCACGGTAGACCATCACTTTTGCGTCGACAAACCTGGGATATGTAGAAGCATCGTCGCACGAGCTCCTCCACAAGATCCAGGCGGTCTGATTGTTCGCAAGAGCCACGCGCCGTGACACTTGCCGCACTTGCGAGGAATCTCTCGACGTAGCCGAGATATTCATCGGGTGCCACGAGGCAGTGGAGAGGGTCAACCTCATTCCATGCCTCGTAAACGATCGGACCGATTGGCCCCCATTTCTCCAGAAGTGCAGCCGAGATTCGACTCTCGTACGCACAGCTGAAAGAGGGAAGACCGGGGTTGTGGCTCGTCATGGTTTTTCCTTTGTGGTTCGGGGTTTCCGACACAATTAAGAAAAAACCTAACCTAACACTGCATGGCCCCACTTGGGTTCGCCATGATGTGCCACAACCTTTCTGGTGTTTACCCTAACATATCGATAGTTTTTTGTCAAATAGTGCTCTGACTCGTGGGCAAGTTCAGAATTCTTAATTGGGTAAATATAGAAAGGGAATTGAGCCGATTAGGTTTTACATAAAACACAAAACCCGCCCTTCCAACGAGTCTTGTGACTAATTGAGAGTGCGGGTCATTCTTGCGCCATTTTCAGAAGCACCCCTTTCGCCCCGTTGAGCACCCGTATCTGGGTTTCGACACACGGTTCTAACGATTGAGGGACTCCCCCTGACAAAAGTCGCTGCAGGGTATTGACGTTCTGGCAGAAAATACAAAGGCCTTGAAGGAACATGGCAACAGTCTCAGCCGTTGGCATTTCACCCCTCAGGATCTTCCTTTGTAACCCAGCGGCGATAACCAGCATGTCTTCGTCATTCAAATGTGCAGTTAAAGGTGTGATTTGAACACCTCCTTTCTGTGTGAAATACTATCACAATAAAGAATATGTGTCAACTACGCTAATGGCTCCGCACATTTCATCTTTACCGAACTGTATAAAATCTATCCACTAGTTAAATCGAGTATGGAAAGAATGAGAAGGTTGAGTTTCTTTGATATATCAATGAAATTTTCACAAAGTGCACATGTTCGTTTTTAGCAAAGGAAAAGGGTTCGCATATTGCGAACCCTTTAAAACTAACGAACCCTACCGGTTGCTCTCCATTTTTTCCAGATTGGTAACCATTTTCCCCGAAACAATCCAAGGTGAATTACATCGTGGTACCTTCCATTCTTGAAGAAATGCTTTTTCTTCCTGCCCTCGATCTCGTAGCCGCAGTGTAAGCTATAGGCAAGACTGCGCATATTATAGGCGAGTGCCTCTGAGCATATCCTGCGAAGATTAAGAACATTGAAGGCATAGTCGAGGAGAGTCATCTTGGCGTCTGTGCCAAATCCCTTGCCCCAATATTTCTTCTCTCCGATAAGTGTTCCAGTCGTGGCTACTCTGTGTACCCACTCAATCTGATGGATGCCGATGACCCCAATGGGAATACCTTGTTTGGTCTCAATACAAAGAACGATATTCTTGTCATCAGAATCGAGCTTGTTTAGCCATTCTTCCTCCTGCTTCTCTGTATGAGGAAATGCGATAGAAACAAATTCTCTTATTTCCGGATCATTAATCCAACGTGTGATAATTGGTACATCAGCCCTAGTGAGTGGACGAAGATTTACTTTTCTACCAGAAAGGAAAACAACTCTCTGCTTGTTTGTCATTTTTTCTCCGATCGTTAAAGAACAAAAATGCCTCAGCGACATGCCGAGACAATTTATACAACCCAACTTTTAGTTCCTTTTAATTAGATAGAGATGCATAGATTGTCCCAGCAAAAATGCCCTTGCCGTCGGCAAAGGTATTAAGCACAATATTCATTTGGGAACATCTATGATTATTCATAGCCAAATAAAGATAGCAGGAAAATATTGTGGTGTCAAACTGGGCCCCGCGTTGTTGAGGATGTTAGAACCCATTTAGCCAGTATCTTTTGATTATCGGCAAAGATAGAGTAGAGAGAATGTAACCTAAAACTGGGACAAAGGCTTTTAGCCAAAAGTTGTTTTCATGAATCATTACGAGCCAAATAGCGGCGACAATGTATGTGATTATCGAAATCGTGAATCTTCGAACCCAACTTACTTCCCAAGCCTTGTCATTTTCTACACGATTGTTACGCTCTCTAATTGTCTTAAGCTCAGTTTCTATTTCTTGTGTATTCATGAAAGTAATAATAGCAAACATAAAAAGAAAACCACCGGATGAGTACCCGGCGGTCTTTTGAGTGGCGTTTTTAGGTAACCACTTCACTACCTCTTATTTCTTCAGCTCCTTTTCTGTGAAGTGCGGCGGCGGCGATGAGGCCACAGAGGATCACACAGACACCTGGGTAGAATCGCTCTTCGATCAACCAACCCTTGCCTCCCATTAGTGAGAGGAAGTTGGCGACGACGTACCCAATGTATATGTACCCGGTCTGCTTGTCGGGCTTCCGCCATGATTCCACGATCTGCGGTACCCCTGCGATGAAAACCGCAAGAGTGCTCGCAACGATCGCTGTTCTCGATCCGCTCATTTTCCAAACCACCAAACAAATGATGACCAGTGCGAGTATGAGCCACTCGAACCAGGTCCATTTGAATAGTTTTTTGTAAAGAAGCGAAGCAATCACGAACGACCCGCCAATCACATAGAAGACGAGCAAGAGAAAGTTTCCTCTCTCAATGATCGTGCTCACCATTGCTATGGCGTCCAAGAAGACCCAAAGCATCCAAGCTGCGACGCTTTGCTTTACTTCACCTCTCATGATGCCTCGGATAAGCGGGACGTATAGCAGGAAGGCAAGCAGACCGCCCGCCCAGGCCAAAGTGCTCTCCATTGGGCGATCTCCTTTATTTGAACTGTTTTGGGAAGGTGCTAAAAAACTCTAGCTATATAGTAGCATTATTTTTTAAACGAGTCAAGTTTCAGCTCCGCGGGTAGGATTCGAACCTACGACCAATCGCTTACATTTGCTCCAAGCTTTCGCTCGGTATGGACTATATCATCATCCTTCACCTGGTGGGTGGTTTGGATGTGGGGCGCTTCGTTCTGCTCTTGCAGAACTACTCTCTTGCGAGATAGTCTCTGAACCTTTCCTTTGATAATTAATCTGGGGACTTGGCTGCTGATTGCCCACGGCTTTACGTTTGGGTTTCCAGCAATTCACCTCATTTTTCAGCCCGTATTCCTACGGGAAGCTGCGTAATTTCGACACAGGCGATCGCTCTACCACTGAGCTACCGCGGAATATTATATTTTCTACAAACTTCAAAGAACGCTGAACATCATAGCAAAAACTCCTCTATAATAAAAGCATGTACATCAAAATCCGCGCCGTACCATCGGCTAAAAAAGAGCTGTTCGAGCAAGTCTCCAAAGACCACTTTAAGATTACTGTGCGCGAGAAGCCGAAGAACAACCAGGCCAATCAGCGCATCGTCGCTCTCGTGGCTTCCCACTTCAAGATCGCTTCAGGGAAGGTGAGAATTATTTCAGGCCATCATTCGCCAAGCAAAATTCTTTCAGTCGATATTGAAACAGTCGGTTAAATGTGTCCTATAAATTCCCAAGCACTATCTTTTGCTGATTTTGTAATTTTCTTTAGACCAATTTGTTATAATGAAAAAGATTATCAGTAACCATACGAGCATGAAAATAAACATCAAAGCCACAAATATGCATTTGACTCCCGAAATATCAGATTATCTAGAAAAGAAGATAAATATGCTCGACAGACTGATCGACCCAGCTGATACAAGCGTTTCCTGCAATATAGAAGTCGGCAAGACAACCAACCACCACAAAACAGGAGATGTTTTTAGGACAGAAATAAATTTAACAAAAGATGGCAAATACTTTCGGGCAGTGGCGGAAGAGGAGACACTCAACGCCTCGATTGATGAAGCGAAAGATGAAATCATGCGAGAGCTTAAGAGCCACAAATCAAAACGCCAGACTCTCATTCGACGTGGTGGTGCGAGAATAAAGGATCTTATAAGGGGTGTTGGAAATCTGAAGAATTTGAGGCGGTGGAGGAGGTAGGGGTCTTGAATAGATATCGAAGCAGGACAGTGTCTGTTGTCTGGTTTGGAGATCGATCGAGGAGAGTCCGCAGGAAGATTTACTCATCCACATCACAGGGTTTTGAATAGACGCCGAGGCGAGACTAGCGAGCGCGACGGCGCGAGCTCGAGGAAAATTTTAGCAAAAATTTATCCGTGCTCGACGAGGTGTGCTATTCAAAACCCCAATCACCTCACTCCCCGCAAGAAATCTTCATAAGACATTTCTTTCTTACCCTCCGGTATCACTTTAGTTATCTCCAACTTCCCATCCGACATCTCGGCTTCTCGCACCACTACGCGTAGCTTTTTGCCTTTATGATCCGCGAAAAAATATGCGGTCGGCCAGTCTCTGTACGCGCGGATTTTCTTTAAGTTTTCTTCGGCGTTGCCCAAAAGATCAAGCAACCCATCCTCTTTTTTGATCTTCTTTGTAAATGTGGCACGAGCGTGGTCCTGCTCCGTTGCTTTTATTTTCCCTTCTACCCAACCTGGAAGTATTTTTACTAGAAGTTTGCCACCTGCTTCTGCAAGAGTGTTTCGAAGTCGATCTGCGTACGGTGGCCAGTCCGAAATCGCTACTTCCTCCTGCACTACGATGGGCCCGTGATCCACTTTTTCGTCAACGAGCATTATTGTTACCCCTGTTTTTTCTTCATTTAAAATTGCTGACTGAATAGGTGTGGCGCCGCGAAGCTTGGGGAGAAGGGAAGGGTGAACATTTAAGGTGCCATGCTTGGGAATATTTAAAATATTTTTAGGAATAATTTTACCGTACGATGCTACGATAAAAAGGTCGGCCGAGAGCGCTGTAAGTTTTTCAGAAAAATTCTTATCGTTAAGCTTTTCCGGCTGGAGGCACGCGATAGAGTGCTTTTCTGCCAACATCTTTACCGGAGAGGGAGTGATTACCAATTTTCTTCCTTGTGGTTTGTCTGGAGTTGTTACAATAAGCGTGGGTAAAAAGCCACCGGCCAGGAGTTTGTCCAAGACGCGACACGAAAACTCCGAACTGCCGAAAAAGACGAAGCCAATTTTACTCATTTTTTATTGGCGGTATATCTTTTAAGTCCAGTGCTTTGTCGGTAAACAAAACTCCATCAAGATGATCTGTCTCGTGCTGAAATATTTGTGAAAGCAGGCCTGATGCCCCCATCTTAAATGGTTCGCCAGTCTCACTGTAAGCTTCTATCGTTGCCTGGGTTGAGCGTTTTACCTTGCCGTAGAGATATCTTACGCTCAAGCATCCCTCTTCCATCCATTCAGTTTTTTTGGAAAGTTTTGTGATCCGAGGGTTTATAAAGACAAGGTCCTCGGATCTTTTTTCTATATTTTTTATAAGGGAAAGAGTTCGGCCGGATACCACAAAGATACGTAATGCTTCACCTATCTGGGGTGCGGCAATAGCCACACCATCATCCTGCGATTCGAGCGCCTCTTTCATCTTGCGGATTATGTTTTGCACTGGGACACTTTTTATCGAGGAAACCGGGACTTCTTGGGCTATTTTCCGCAACGTCGGGTTATCTCTGTCAACAATTTCTATCATTTATTGATTATATCAAATGGTCTTAAAGGATGCTCTCGGGATCTATCGAAACATCAAACTGTGGTGGAAGTGAGCGCAACTTCTCTAGAAGCAGAGGTTCCACCCATCGATCTCTTCCTATTTTTATAAGAGCATGCATCGTATATTTCCCCTTCAGGTGCGGGGTGAATGCGGGGTAAACCTGAACCGAATAATCTCCAAAGACGTGTGTAAGGTTTTCCATTTCTTCTTTTACTGCTTCTTCCCGGCCGGAGAGTGAAATTTTTATTAAAACTGTGAACGGTGGGTAGTCGAAAGCGCGCCTCTCTTCTATTTCTTCTTTGTAAAAATCAATGAGGTTTCCTCCCATAGCAAATCCCCAAATGCGACTCTCTGCGTTTCGTGTCTGTATAAGGACTTGTTTTTGGGCCAGTGACCTTATTTTCAATAAAATGTATAGCACTTTCTCATTTACTTTGAGATCCGGCATACCGAACATAGAGTCTATCGAAACTACTGCTGTATTTGGGACCATCTCATCTATATAGGGCAAAGCCATTTCTGTTCCGAGAAGAACACTGCCGGTTGTTTCCAAGAATTTTTTAGCTTCTGCTGTGGCCTTGTTGTGAGTTTTTGTATTGTCAGCATCAATTCTGAAAAAATTAATATTCGGGAAGTCTTTCTTGAAATCTTCAGCTACTAACTCGGCACCTATACCAAGTGTTTTGAGTCTCCACCCGCCACAACCGAGACACTTCTGGTCAACGGCTCTTTTCTCACCGCATCTGTGGCAAAAAAGAAATCTCTCTGTCGGGGAAGAGTGGAGAGTAATAGGAGCCTTACAGCGTCGACATTCGACAACCCTACTACAATCGGCACAGAGGGTGAGAGGGGAGAGACCACGACGACTTGCAAAAAGAAACAGTCTTTCATTATTCTTTTTGGTGTTTTGGATTAATTCTTCTAATTCGGGAGAAAAAATTTTGAACAAACCGTCTTTCTTTTCTGCTTGGCGCATGTCTACGAGAGACTGCTTCGCACTTGTTATAGATCTAAATTTGAGCGGCGAGAGTTCTGCAAACTCATCGTGCTTGTATCTCCAAACCGTTTCGACTCGCAGTAGTGTGTCACCGCAAACCAGTCGCGCCCCGACCGCCCTGGCGAAGTACTCGGCGAAGATGCGCAGGTCGACATGTGGTCTGGTGGGGAGTTTGTAGAGTCGGGAACCTTCTCTCTCCACGATAATAGTGCCGAGGTCTTTGCGCGGCACAGACAAAAATCCTCCCGTTCCTATTATAAGCACGGGGTGATTTTCCTTTAGAAGCTTATTCCAAAGCATTACTACATCTTTCTTTTTTAGTTGATTGTGAAAAACAAAAGAGTAAGGACCGATGCCTTTCTCTAGATGAGTTTTTGCTCGTAGAACATCAGCAGATGTAGGCAAACACAAAAAAACCGAAGAATTCTTGGCAAACTCTTCCCGCACGATGCTCTTGTAGTGGGCAAATCTTTCTTCGTCGTCTGATTGGATGACAAGTCTGTGGTGTTTGTGCGGAATTTGTTCATTGTCTGGCTCGTCCAGATCCTCGGCGGCCTCAAGGATCTGCTTTGGAATAATACTTTTGAGAACACTGCCAGTAGTGCTAGCGAAATATTCTGCGGTTATGCTGGCCGCCTCGATAAATTTGCTGGAAATAAACTTAGAAGAAACAAGTTTTTCAGCCTTCTTTATTGAAAACGAAAGTGCTTTCAAGTCAGCTTTTTTGTCTGCCAAATCTTCTATGCCGACGACAAGTGCATGCACACTTTTTCCTCGCAATGGTACTTTCATAATCGACCCGACGCTCGCGTCTGTGGAAGTAAAATATGTAAGAGTCTCTTTGGAAATCCCGCGACTAAAAGGTATGACGCTGATTATCTTCATTAGCTTGAATAGTAATCTTAGAGAATATATTTTACAAACCTAAGACAAAATCCGCACAAGCTACCTCGCCTCGCACGGATATTTTTCTGCTGAAAAATTCCTCGTGCTCGCGCCGTCGCGCTCGCAAGGCTTCGTCTCGGTACTTGTGCGGATTTTGTCTTATAAATCTCTCAATATCTGAATCTTTGCACCAAGGCTATTGAGTCGCTTGATGATATCTTCGTAGCCACGATTGATACTGTAAATATTTCGTAGCACCGAGGTGCCCGAAGCCGCGAGCATACCGATAAGGATAATTGCGGCGGGGCGAAGGGCTGGCGGGCAAATGACCTCTGCCGCCTTGAGCTTTGTCGGACCGGTGATATAGATGCGATGTGGGTCGGCAAGTAGTGTGTCGGCGCCGAGTTTGTCGAGCTCTTTGTAGTGTATGGCGCGTTTCTCATAGACCCAGTCGTGTATAAAGGTGGTACCTTTGGCTTGGGTGGCGATCACCGCGAAAAATGGAAGATTGTCTATGTTTAGTCCTGGATATGGTCGTGCCTCGATCTTTTCCTCGAGAGCCACGAGTTCGCTTGGTGATGTCTTGATATCTACTAGATTGGTACGTTCATTTAAGGCTTTATAACTTTTTATAATTTTATATTTAAAACCCATCTTCTCGAGTTTGAGCAGTTCGAGTTCTAGAAAATCAATAGGACAGCGGCGAATGGTTATGCTCGACTTGGTCACTGCTGCCACGGCGATAAAAAACATGGACTCGATCGGATCCTCGCTCACATAATACGTGATCGGCTGGTCTATCACTTCTTTACCATGGATAGTTATTGTCGTTGTGCCTATACCTTCTATCTTCACGCCCAATTTTTCTAAAAAAAAGCAGACTTCTTGGCCCATGTAGTTGGCAGAAGCAAACTTGATGACAGTTTTTCCCGGGATCTTGGCGGCGGCGATGATGGTATTTTCGGTAACTGTGTCACCAGACTCGTAGAGCACGATATAGTTGGGTTTGAGTGCATCTCTCTTCACCTCATAATGTTTGGAGGTGGTTTTTATATCCACCCCAAACTTTTCTAGGGCAAAAACATGAGGCTGTATAGTCCTAGAACCAAGTCTACACCCGCCAGCCTGGGGGAGTTTAAAACTTTTCGAGTTATGTATTAGGGAGCCGATAAGCATGATAATGCTTCTAGTTTTCTCTGCGGCTTCTGTGTTTATCTTTTTTATATCAATATTTTTAGGTGGTTTTATCTCGAGATCAGCACCACTCCATTTTGCCGATACGCCCATGCTCTCGAAGACCTCTATCATCCTGCGAACTTCTTCTATGCGAGGAACATTTTTTAAGATTGTTTTGTTTTTGTTTAAAAGGGAAGCGGCAAGAAGACCCATGGTGCCGTTTTTTGAAGTTTTTGTGACGATCTCGCCGGAAAGTTTTCTCCCGCCATCTATTTTTACATTTATTGCGCCACGAGAAATATTTAGAATATCCTTGTTCAACACAGAGCTGATCTTTGAGAGTGTCTCCGTGCTTAGGTTCTGCTCACCCTTCTCGATACGAGCAATGACACTTTGGGTTGTTCCGAGTGCTTTACCAAACTCTTTCTGGGTGATACCACGCTCTTCTCGGAGGGTATGTATAAGTTTGCCGATATGTGCGAGCTGACTTTTCATATTTAAAATCAGCATAGCATATATGATATGTTTTGTCTTGTCATTGATGATCTGAATTGTGGATAATGATAAGTAATCTTTTCTAGGCCAAACTTTTTTCATAAAAAATAGTTGTCAATTGAGTGGAATCAGAATATTATTGAGTTCGATCACTAAAAATATGGCTTTTTTACGCAAAAAATTGGGAATCGATCTCGGTACCACAAGCACACTGGTTTTTGTCCCGGGCAAAGGGGTTGTCTTAAATGAACCCTCCGTGGTAGCTGTTTCTGAAGAGGACAACAAGATCATGGCTATTGGTATCGAAGCCAAAAGCATGATCGGTAAGACTCCAGAAAGTATTATTGCCTACAGACCCATGAAGGATGGAGTTATTGCTGACTATCGTGTCACCGAGGCCATGCTTCGGTATTATATAAATAAAGCTTTGCCGAAATGGAACCTTACAAAACCCGAAGTCCTCATCTCTGTCCCTGCTGGTGTAACTTCCACAGAACGTCGCGCGGTCATCGAGGCGGCGATCAAGGCGGGGGCCAAGAATGCTTATGTGGTAAAAGAACCCATCCTTGCGGCAATCGGAGCGGGAATTCCGATCCAGGAAGCAGTAGGGCATATGATAGTCGATATCGGTGGAGGTACCACTGACGTTGCAGTGATCTCGCTCGGGGGTATAGTAGCGGCCAAATCCGTAAAATGTGCTGGCAACAAGATCGACTACGCTATTGCCGACTATATCAAGAAGACATTCAATCTAGCGATCGGAGACAAAACTGCTGAAGATGTGAAGATTAAGATAGGTTCGGCTATTCCACTCGACGAAGAACTCTCGATCACCATCAAAGGTCGAGACTTTATTTCTGGTCTACCACGCTCGGTTGAGATAAAGACAAACGAGATCGTCAAAGCTATAGGTAGGGAATTGCGGGAAATGGTCAAAGCTATAAAAGATGTCTTTCAGGATACTCCGCCAGAGCTTGCCTCGGACATTATTGATAGGGGAATAATAATGACCGGAGGATCCTCTCAACTTCGAAATCTCCCAGAACTTGTTTATCGAAGAACCGGTGTGAAGGCTATTCTTGCAGAAGATCCAATTTTTTGTGTTGTGAAAGGTACAGGAATAGCCCTCGAGCACTTAGCTGTGTATAAGAAAAGCATTATCGCCAAAAGGTAGTTATTTTTTGGCTTTTTTGACGATTGTTAAAAAAAGATTTTTAATATTGGATGTTGTTGACCTCTACTGAAATTGGAGTAATATTTCAAACCAGGAGCGTGCATCAGACGAAAGAGCTTCCCGCAACGCGGCTCAATTGCCGCAACAAACCCTGACCTCTTGCCAAAGGCTCGGCTACAAACCCACCGTCCCAACAGTGGGCGACAAGGGAGCGTAGTTTCCGCAAGGAAGGAACCCGTCGGGTTCTCGATCCGTTGTCGGGAGGAGATTCCGGCAATAGTCCGGAACGAACCCCCCCAAGGGTAAAGGGAAGAGTACTGGGGTCCGCTCAAAAAGACTCTGCCACGCACGCAAACCTATCCCCCCGGCCATCACGGTTGGGGGGATTTTCATTTATTTGTTAGCCTTTTAGATTTATTCGATGGCGGGTGTTTTTAGTATAATGTTTGTATCGTGGAAACTTTAAAGAGAATCTATAGGGAAACATCCACTTTGCACCACGCCTGCCTTCTTTTGGGAGAAAGCGACTCACTTCTTAAAAAATTAGTTGATTTTCTAGAAGATGAAACCTCTTTTCGTTCTCGCGGCAATCCAGACTTCTTCCAAATTTCTCTCGATGTCTGCGGCATCGACGAAGCTCGCATGCTCAAAGATAGAGCTTTGATGAGGCCTATTGGGGATATCAAGATAGTGATTGTTTCCTTTAACTCTATAACCACTGAAGCCCAAAATTCTCTCTTGAAGATTTTTGAAGAACCTTTGGGTCAGACCCATTTTTTTGTTATCGCTCCCAACAAAGAAATATTTCTCGATACGTTATTATCAAGATTTTTTGTTGTTGATGGTGAACTAGACGGCAGTACTGACAGAAGTAAAATGGATAGTGTAGCCGAATCATTCTTGAAGTCATCTCCAAAAGACAGGATCTCTCAAGTCGCTAGCATGATAGAAAAAAAGGATAAAACTGAAGTCGTTCGGTTTCTAAACTCCCTCGAAGGTTTGATATCCAAAAGTCTAAAAAAAGATGGGCCATCAGAGAGTTTGGTAAACATTTCAGAAGAGATACTTCGTTCAAAGAGTTTCCTCTACGATCGTTCTCCATCACTCAAGATGATTCTCGAACATTTATCTTGTATTATACCTATATCCAATAAATCCAAATGACCCTAGCTACTCATATCGTTGTTGGTGCTGCAGGTGCAAAAATCTTTGCCACAAATCCAATCCAAGGTTTTATTATTGGTTGGTTGAGTCACTATATTCTTGATTTTATTATTCACTGGGACTATCCGTTGTCTGTCACAAAGACGAAGAAAGTTCAATTTCCAGAAGGTAATCCCTTTTTAAATAAAGAAATACTCATAGATGTCTCCAAGGTAATTGTCGATGCTCTTTTGGGTTTTATTATCGTCTATCTTTTTTTGCGAGATGGAGTCCAGTTCTTTAACCCTATTCTTTTTGCCGGTGCCCTTGGTGGTACAATCCCAGACTTTCTCCAGTTTCTTTATGCGATACGCAATATAAAGTTAGTTGGGGTTTTCCAGAAATTCCACAATTTTATGCATGCCCAGAGAGATTTTTCTACCAGACCAATACTCGGGATTTCTATCCAGCTCATTTTAATTTTCGTTATTCTAGTTCTGTTTAATGGTTAAAATTTTGTTTTGTTCGACGTTCTGATACAATGTCTCTCAAACTCCATGGTTTACAATTTTTCTTCCTTTAAAGATAAAACAAAACAGACAGCCGCCTGGCTTTCAAGCGAGTTCAATTCAATCCGTACTGGTAGGGCTACTCCAGCTATCCTCGACAGCATTTCCGTAGAATCTTATGGAGCCAAGATGCCTATAAACCAGGTAGCGAGTGTGACCACCGAGGGTCCGCGCAGTCTTCGAGTTGCCCCATGGGACCAAAACCTCACGAAAACAATCGAGAAAGCAGTTATCGAGTCGCGGTTGGGGCTTTCCGTTGCTATAGATGAGAAGGGTCTTCGGATTACTTTTCCGGAGCTTACGGCAGAACGCAGGCAGTCACTCCTTAAGGTTGTCAAGCAGAAACTCGAGGAAGCCAGAGTTACTTTGCGCAAAGAACGAGATAGAGTCTGGGAAGATATTCAGGCAAAAGAAAAAGAGGGTGGTATGGGTGAAGACGAAAAATTCCGGCTGAAAGCAGAAATGCAAAAGATTATAGACGAAGCCAATAAAGAACTCGACACTCTAGCGCTCCGAAAGGAAGAAGAGGTGGCAAAATAATTCTCGATGCTCTCAATAATAATTTTTATAATAATTCTTGCAGCTCTGATTATCGTTCACGAGCTCGGGCATTTTCTGGTGGCGCGTGCGGTTCGGGTTCGCGTGGACGAGTTCGGCCTCGGCTATCCACCCCGAGCGACTAGATTGTTTAAGTGGAAAGAGACGGTTTTCACCTTAAACTGGCTTCCTTTCGGTGGCTTCGTCAAGATTTTTGGAGAAAATCCAGACGAAGAATCCATCTCGGGCCCAGAAAGCAGTAGTAGTCTGGTTCATAAACCAAAACTACACCAAGCTGCTGTCGTTGTGGCGGGCGTCGTTTTCAATGTTTTATTCGCTTGGGTCCTTATATCCTTGGGATTTATGATCGGTCTTCCAACACCCATATCAAGCGGTATCGGTGTTCACGAAGTAAAAGATCCAAAACTTGTCATAACAAGTGTTTTGTCTGGCTCACCGGCATTTGAGGAAGGTTTAAAAGCAGGGGACGTGATAGTCTCGATCTCTACCGTGGATGAGGCGGCTCTGGTAAAAACTCCAAGTGCTACGGGTGGTGCATTGGGTACATCACAAGAAACCCCAGCCGCACTCAATCCAGAAGACGTCTCTAGTTTTATAAGTCAGAACGGAGATTCCGTAATTTCCATTACATATAGCCGTGGCGGAGAAATCGGCGAATTGAAAGCAACTCCTCGTGAAGGAATCATTCCCGAGAAAAAGGCCATTGGAATATCCATGGATACGATCGGTATTTTAGAGTTGCCGATTCACAAAGCATTTTGGGAAGGAGCGAAGACGACAGTTCTTCTTACAAAGGCGACTATTGTTGGCATTGCTACGTTTATTTATGATTCGGTTCGCGGTCACTCCGACTTGTCCCAGGTGACTGGCCCTGTGGGGATTGTGGGTCTAGTGGGAGATGCTTCTAAGCTAGGGTTCATATACATACTTTCATTTACGGCTTTCATATCCATAAATCTTGCAGTGATAAATCTTATTCCATTTCCAGCACTCGATGGCGGTCGTCTTTTGATGATCGTGATCGAGAGCATAAAGAAGTCGCCTATAAATCCAAAGATAGCAAATAGTGTCAATGCTCTCGGTTTCATTTTGCTCATCATTCTGATGCTTGTGGTGACGGCCAATGACATCGTTCGCTTATTCTAGCTGTTGTACTGCTAAGTATTAAAATTTTCTTGATAAAAAAACACCCGCTTCCATTTTGGAAGCGGGTAACGTACTGGGTCGTGTGAACGTGGACATGGGCATAGTGCTACTTTCTACTGCGCCTCTTCTTCTTCGACTTCGTCGAGGTGTCCTTCCAGCCGAGCCGGCCGGTGACTTTGTAGAGATTGAGCGGGGCGCCCTTCTTGCCGTCGCGGGGTTGCTTGCCGACAACGACGATGCCATCGAGCAGACGCGACAAGATGAGAGAAACATGGTTCGGCATAAACGCCACGGACATTCTCGACAGCTTATCGGTCACATCGTGGCGAGTGAAACGCTCCAGACCACGCATACTCTCGACTGCCTGGAGGACATGGGGCTTCAGGTCGGTCATGGACAGCTCGTTGCCGTTGCGTGGGGTGGCTCTGCGCCGGCGCCTCTTGGTCTTTGCCGGGAGCGAAGTCCTCGTTTTGGTCAGGACTGCCGGCGAAGAGTTTACCGAGTTCGCGTGCCCGGAAGACTTGCTGGATGGGTTTGTTCCATCGAGCCGCGCGCTCACAAGCTCCAGGCCGAACGACGCACAGAGGCTATCGAAGATCCTCTGTAGCTCGGCCATGTGCCTCTGATACTTGTCCTCGTATTCCCGACATCGCCTCTCGAATTCAGCCACCAACGCCGCCTGCAGAGCCCGTCTCTTCATAGGCATATACTTACTCCTTGCCGTTTTACGGCTTTATGCGGGCTTGGAACCCTGTTTACCTGTTACTAGATCTCCAAGGTCTAGCGACATCTGTCTACCAAAACCACCATTCTGGGGTGGATATTACACACCCTGTACATTTTGTCAATACATGGTAATATCTGTCCCAGTGGGCCTGTAATGGTTACAGGCCATTTAATGGTTCTTTTACAAAGGAATTTAGAATCCAAGAAAGGGAAATAGTGCTCAAGCCACAAGTCAGAAGGGATTCTGACAACGGTTTCATAAAGGCCGTTGTTGGGAAAGTTCGTGATAATGGCAAAGGTGTATTTGCAGTCGCCTACCTACAGAATGGTGAAACCCACCCAAATATTTCTGCTGGAGAAAGCATCACGTTTTCTCTAGACGATTGGGGGGGGAGGCTCCAACCGCGCGTTGGACAAGTTGTTCTGTTGGGGGATGTTCAGTGTTTTGCCAAGGGATGGCGTGCATTGTCTGCACGCCCCGTCACACTCGAGCCACAAGCCACAGCCACAAGAAAGGGGTAGTTATGCAGAGGAAAGTCAACAGGGGTTCAACGGCAGAATGTCTCAAGGTTTTTTCGGACGAGAATCGCTTCAATGTTACCAACATAGCGCGGTGTCGCGTTCGCAATCAAGTCTGTACGCTTCTTAGGATATCAGCCTCGACTGGTCATGCTTGGTTTGCCAGGCAGATTCTGCCGACTGGTGTAAACATGTTCAAGTTGCAACTTCTTCTCGAAGTTTGTGGCTTTGAAATCAAAGAGCGGCAGAATCTAACTCCTCTGTCTCGCGCTCTTGCTGATCAGGTGGCCCTGAATGTTCTTTCGGTTGGAAGAGCAGCCTCATTCATTGGGTCAGATGAAGACAAGATTGTCGCGCTCGCGTCTGGTCGTGAAGGAGCCAGTCCAGATCGGATCTCGAGAACGACCGAATTAGTAGAGATGGAAAAGCCGGCGGCGGAATCAAGAATGGAATTTTTCCGTCAGTCCCTGAAAAAGTTTGGCGTAGTTTTTGCACAGGAAGCACCTTCGCAGGAGACAGTTCGTGTCGACGCAGATATGCAAGTGCCTACGTCGACTTTGTCACCATCGGCACCACCCTTGGCGAGCGACACTGATCGGACGCATGCTGTTCATGCGCTCGCGCATCTAGTTTTGGGGATCAAGCACCTTGCCGCAAGAGTGGCCTCCGACGAGTTTACTCCAGCGGAAAGAGATATGCTTCGTCGTATGACAGGTAATGGCCTTTCCAATGCGATCTTCGATCTTTCGAACATCTTTCACCGCTTGTGCGGTGAGAGAGCTCGGAGTCGAATCGAGCCACAAGCCACAGCCACAAGAAAGGAGCCGTTGTGAGGAATTTCACACCGCCGTCTACTGCTGGCAGACACACCGCCATTAAGTTCAATCAGGGCCAGGCCCTCTTGCATCTTGCTGGCATGTACCCGACTTTGCATGAGGTTATCCTCGAGCTTGTCCAAAACGCCCTAGACAAGGACGTGCGGGCAACTCGGATCTGGATCGTTGTCAATCAAAAGACTCGGCACATCGCGGTGCGCGACAATGGTGCCGGAACAACGCTTGATAGATTCAACGAGGCACTTGCGTCAGTCGCGGAACCAGGCCGCAAGGGCGAGGGGAGTCTGGGACAGTTTGGTATCGGTCTCATTTCTCCTCTTGGTAAGTGTAAAGAGTTTGTTTTTCTCTCCTGCCCAGCACCTCATATGTACGGGTTCCAGGAGTGGACGTTTAGAACCGATCACATCACTGCGCAAAGACAGGATCTGATGATCCCTCTACGAGCTCGAGATGATCTCACGCTTCAGGATAGACCTCCTCCAGGAAAAACCCGGCTCCAGTGGCGATCGGAAATGAGCCTTACTGGTATCACGACTGATGGTGTCGTTGGTCAGATTTCCATGGACGCTCTTATCGGGGGTATTCAAGACCGCTATGCCACCGTTATGCGGCGTAACAAGACTATCATTTCGGTGGAGATCACCGACAAGGATGGTAGTGTCGAACGGCGGCCCAATGTGACGGCTTCAGACTTTCGAGGTCGTGCTCTCGAAGAGTGGACGTATGTAGAGCCCTCTGCTGGCAGGACCACATTTCGTTTGTTTGTTGCTCCCAAGTCCAAAACGGGACGAAGCGGGCGGGTGGTTGTGGGAATCATGGGGAATGATTTCAGAATTCCACTCCACTATGTCGTCCGATCTGCGACCGCTCTTCTTGGCGAAGAAGTGGTTACGGCACTGTCGTCTGGTCTTTTCGAGGGAGAAATCATCTCTGAGTGTGCCAAACTGCACCCAAGTCGCAGAAGTCTTGTCAAAGACGATGCTTTCATTGGCTTCTGTTTGGCTATCGAGGAGTGGTATAACCAAGTTGGGTCAAAGTGTGTTGATGAGATTCGTCAGTCCCGACAGGAACAACGGTTCCAGGATCTGGGACTGCGATCGATGAAGGTGATCGAGGGTCTGCTCAATAATCCCGCGCTTTCATCGCTCCGGGCGGTTATCGGTTCTTTTGGCCGAGGCACGGTCAGTAGTGCTCACCATGACCCCACGAAGAAGGTCGTAGGTGAGCAGGAAAAGCCAGCCTTGTCGGTTCAGGGAGTCTTTGCCACGCCGAGTGGAGAAGACCCGGAAGATCCTGACGACGGCGGAGGATCTTCTGCCGAGAAGCCGCCTCGGCCGCCTCTCACTGTCACAGGTCCTAGAGGTCCAAGACGGAAGATCGTGAGAAGCTCGAGCTTCGGCTTGCAGTTTGCTCATGAGCCAGTTGAGGGTTCTCCCGACTTGTGGAATCTTGACACAAGAGAGGGTGTACTGACCTTCAACATCCGGCATCCACTCTGGGTTGCCTGTGATGTGAGGGACGTTCCACTCATGAAACTGCAGGAGTGGGTGGCGATACAGGCGTTGACGCTTGAGATGATGCCTCCGGCCCTGCGCGTTCCACAACGGCTTATTTTGGATGAGATCACCGTTTCGATGGTTTCCTGGATTCTTGGTGCTGACAAAGCGAGGGGTTCTATCCCGAACCCGAAGGGTAAGAGGAGACCCTCGCAGTAAGGCAGGTGGCTCACCAGAGACATCTGACCACCCCGGTACTTGTGTGCCGGGGTTTTTTTATACCAAATAAAACTTGGAATTTACTTTTTTGAAGTAGACCCGTGGCGTTTTTTTGTGTACTATTTCGACATGCTGCAGTCGAAACTTTTTACGAAAACTAGAAAAAATGCTCCCAAGGATGAAGTTTCTCGAAACGCCGAGCTTCTCATCCGAGCCGGTTACATTCACAAAGATATGGCCGGTGTCTATTCTTTTCTACCTTTGGGTCTTCAGGTTTTAAATAATATAGTTTCCATAATCAGAGCCGAGATGAAATCGATCGGAGGTGAGGAAGTTTTCCTAGCGGCGCTTCAAGATAAAAATCTCTGGCTGAAGACTGGTAGATGGCAGGACGAAGCAATGGACAACTGGTTCAAGACGAAGCTAAAAAATGACACCGAGCTTGGCCTTGCTGCCACTCACGAGGAACCGCTGACGAATCTTATGAAAGATCATATTCATTCATATCGGGATTTGCCTCGATACGTCTTTCAATTCCAAACGAAGTTCAGGAATGAAACTAGAGCAAAAAGTGGAATCATGAGATGCAGAGAGTTTTTGATGAAGGATCTCTACTCATTTTCTCCAAGCGAGGAGAGTCATAAAGAGTTTTACGAAAAAGCAAAAGAATCCTACCGGAGAATTTTTGAAACCCTTGGAATAGGGGATCGGACATATTTGACCTTTTCTTCGGGCGGATCATTTTCTAGGTATTCTCACGAGTTTCAGACCCTTACGGAGGCTGGAGAAGACACAATCTTTGTACATGAGGGTAAGAAGATGGCTATAAACAAGGAGGTAATGAATGAGGAGGTTCTCGCTGATTTGGGTCTCAAGGAGTCAGATTTGGTAGAGAAAAAGGCTGTTGAAGTGGGGAATATCTTCAGTCTGGGTACAAGATTTTCCGATGCCATAGAGCTTTCATTTGTAGACAGTGGTGGCAAAAAGATGCCAGTAGTCATGGGCAGTTATGGTATCAGTCCAGTCCGACTCATGGGCACGATAGTAGAAGTGCTCGCGGACGAGAAGGGAATTGTCTGGCCCGAAAACATTGCTCCGTTTAAAGTTCATCTCATAGGGCTTGGCCAAGATGATGAAACTGTTCGAAAGCAGGCCGATAAGATTTATACAGATCTGGAGGCACAGGGAATCTCCGTTTTATATGATGACCGCGATTTGCGTGCCGGTGAGAAATTTGCCGACGCTGATTTGATCGGCATTCCATTTCGAGTGGTGGTCAGTGGAAAAACCCTAGAAGGCGGCGGGGTAGAGATAAAGAAAAGAACAGAAGAAGAAACAAAAATTATTCCAGAGAAGAAACTTAGAGAAATCCTGTCCTCCTAACCCATGAAAAACTCGATTCTGAAACTCTATAACCTGTTATCGAACGATATCGGTATCGATCTCGGTACTGCAAATACTTTAGTGTACATGCGCGGCAGAGGGATCGTCATAAACGAGCCATCTGTAGTCGCGGTGAACCAAAAGACTGGCAGGATTGTTGCTATCGGTAGCCAGGCGAAGCAGATGCTCGGACGGACCCCTACTCACATAGTGGCTGTAAAACCATTGGTTGAGGGTGTTATTTCGGACTTTGAGGTCACAGAAGAAATGATTACCTACCTCATCAACTCTGGACAAAAGGATTCCAAGAAATTTCTAGGGCCGCGAGTGGTGGTTGGAGTTCCTTCAGGTATCACCAATGTTGAGATCAGGGCGGTGCGTGATGCCACCAAGAACGCCGGAGCCAGAGAAGTTCATATTGTAGAAGAGCCCGTCGCTGCTGCTATTGGTATAAGACTTCCTGTCATGGATCCGGTGGGTAGTATGGTTGTCGATATTGGAGGTGGTACCACAGATATTGCAGTCATCTCCCTTGGCGGAGTTGTCCGCTCCAAAAATGTTAGGATTGCCGGCGACAAGTTCGACAACGACATCATTTCCTATATCCGCGGGGAATTTAAAATTCTTATTGGCGACAAAACAGCAGAAAGCGTAAAACTTGCTATCGGGGCAGTTCTTCCTTCTATCCAAGGAATGGAAGCGGTTATTCGGGGTCGTGATCTTGTGACCGGTCTTCCGAAGGAGGTCGTGATTACCGACACAGACGTTCGAGAGGCTATGTCACAGTCTATTGGCACGTTGGTGGAATCTGTAAAAGAAGTCATAGAGACGACACCACCAGAGATCCTTTCTGACGTCATGCACCGGGGGGTTTACCTTGCCGGCGGTGGGGCTCTCATCAAAGGTTTCAGCCAGCTTCTAGAAGACCATATCAAGATTCCAGTTCATATTGCCGAAGACCCCCTCACCGCTGTGGCTCGCGGAGCCGGTATCATCCTAGAAGACCTTCCTTACTTCAAAGAAGTGCTCATTGCAAACAAAGATGATTTACCTCCGAAAAAGTAAGAAGGGTGGTAAAAAAATAATTTTCATCAGCTCTTTGGTGATTTTGTTTCTTGTCTTAGCTTTCTTTCTGATGTCGAGAACTCCCGACTCTCTTGCTACTGTCACAAGATCAGTAGGCTTTCCGATCTGGAAAGCCAGGAACTTTTTCGTGGATGAAACCAAAGACACTTTCAACTTTTTTCGCTCTCACAATGCCTTGATTACGGAGAATAAAAGATTGAAAGAAGAGAACGATACTCTAAGGTCAACACTTCTTGGTCTAGATACTCTCAAGTCAGAACATGAAAAACTTCTAGCCGACTTTGGGCGCAGCACTATAGAAAAAAAGGTTTTAGCTTCGGTACTGGTGAGGCCGCCACAGACGCCGTACGACACTCTCATTCTAGACGTGGGAAGTGACAACGGAATCATTCCCGGCAATATCTTTTATAGTATGAGCGGCTTTGCTCTCGGTACCATAAACGATGTTACCAAACGGACTTCGAAAGCCATTCTTTTTTCTAGCACCGATGTTGAAGTTGAGGGGCTGGTCGAACGTAGTGGTTTTCCCATCAATCTCCGGGGTAAGGGAGGAGGAATTTTTGAAGTTCAGGCCCCGCAGGACGCAGATATCCTGAAGGACGATGTCGTTATTATGCCAACCTTGAGGGGTTCAATAATCGGTTTTGTAGCCGACATAGAATCAAGCGTTACGAGTGCCTTCAGGCGCGTTCTTGTTCAGATACCTATAAATGTTTCGCACCTGCGTTTCGTCCAGGTCGAGATCTGACGTTCGATAGCATTGTAGTAATGAAAAAATTAATTATAAGAATAATAGTCAATGTCGCCGCAGCATTAAGTATTTTTATTATGCCTTGGTGGTTCTCCCTCCTTCTTATCATCAGTTTTCTCTTTTTATTTAATAATTATTATGAAATATTATTTTGGGGGTTTCTCATAGATGTCCTCTACGGAGTTCCTAACCATTCCTTTTTTCAGACCAATATGTTATTTACCTCGATCTCATTTTTGGCTTTGGTCGTTTCTTTCTTTGCTAAGCGCAATCTAAGTATATATTCATCATGATCTGGCCATTTAGAAAAACTTCCTACAGTGAAATCAATCCAGAGGAAATTTTTATTGATTCAAGCAACTTGCCTAAGTTTGATACACATCATTTTGAAGGCAGGCTTGAGAAGCCGATTACGGCGAGAACCGTTATTATTCTATCCACAGTTTTCATAATCTGTGGCGCTGTTTTTCTTGGAAGGCTTTGGCTTCTACAAATAAACCGCGGTGAAGCGTACAGTGTTCAAAGTGAGAACAACCGTTTGCGTTTCAGCGACATTTTTGCCAATCGTGGAGTCATTTTCGACCGCAATGGAGTGATCCTCGCTTCAAATAAAGAAGACCCCGGGGGTGCCGAATTCGCATTGCGCACATACCCAGAAATTCCAGGCTTGTCTCATGTTGTAGGGTATTTGAAATATCCAACCAAGGACGCTCACGGCTTCTATTATAGGAAAAATTTTATCGGCGAAGACGGTATTGAGGCGGCCATGAACGACACACTCTCTGGTACCAACGGCATAAAGATCGTCGAAACAGATGCTTTGGGTAAAGTTCAATCGGAAAGTGTCACCCGTTTGCCAGAAGATGGCGAAAATATTGTTCTTTCTATAGATTCTAAAGTTCAAAGCGAACTATATAAAATAATCAAAGATGTCGCCGAAGCCAAGGGATTTAGTGGCGGATCTGGCCTTATCATGGATGTGAGAAACGGAGAACTTCTTTCGCTCGTGAGTTATCCAGAATATAGTTCGGCACTCATGACTCAAGGAAATTCTGAAGATTTCAAAAAATATCTAAACGATAGCGCTAAACCATTTCTCAACAGAGCTGTTTCTGGTCTGTATACTCCAGGTTCTATCATAAAGCCGATTCTCGCTATGGCTGCTCTAAAAGAGGGAATCATTGATCCCAATAAGCAAATATTGAGTACCGGCTCAATCTCTGTTCCGAATCCATATTTCCCAGACAAAGATACTGTTTTTCTGGATTGGAAAGCTCACGGCTATGTAGATATGCGTAGAGCGATAGCTGTCTCCTCAAACGTGTATTTCTACTCGATAGGTGGTGGTTTTTCTGATCAGAAGGGTCTTGGTATAGAAAAGATTGAAAAATATGTAAGACTTTTTGGTTTGGGAGAAAAAACAGGCATAAATCTCTCGAGCGAACAAGTTGGTGTTATACCAAACCCTCGGTGGAAAAAGGAAGTATTTGATGGAGATCTTTGGCGAATAGGGGACACTTACAACAGTTCGATCGGCCAGTACGGTTTTCAGGTTACACCTGTGCAGGTGGTGCGCTACATTGGGGCATTGGCAAATGGGGGGTCACTTTTTACTCCGACTCTTCTCAAAGATAGCAGTTCTACCAAGGTAGGGAAGCTCGACTTCATGCCCGAGCATTTTGACATCATTCGCGAAGGAATGCGCGGATCGGTCCTTGATGGCACAGCTTCTGGTCTCAATGTGCCCTTTGTAGAAGTTGCGGCTAAAACGGGAACAGCCGAGATTGGTACAGTAAGACAGCTCGTCAATTCTTGGTCGGTCGGCTTTTTCCCATACAAAAATCCAAGGTATGCGTTCGTTATTCTTATGGAACGCGGCCCACGTAGCAATCAAGTCGGAGCTACTGCTGTGATGAGACAGATGATTGATTGGTTGAATATATATGGCCAGGAATATGTTATCCCAAGCTAGTGTTTGACTTAATGGATAGAGGCAAGATACAATTGTCCCAATGTTTTTTAAAACGAATCATCTATGGAAGGAAGTCAAGAATATTTAACACAGGAAAAATACGACGAGTTTAGTAAAGAGCTCGAAAATCTCAAATCCGTTAGACGTAAAGAGGTCGCCGAGAATCTTGAGTATGCTAAGTCTCTCGGTGATCTTTCCGAAAACGCCGAGTATCACGAAGCTCGCGACATGCAGGCCAACATCGAGGACCGTATCTCAAAACTCGAGGGTATATTGAAGCTGGCTATCATAGTTCCACCGTCACATGATACTGCCACTGTGACCATAGGTTCTGTGGTTACGGTAGAGAAAGAGGGAGAAACCGACAAAAGAACTTATACTATTGTAGGCTCGGAAGAGGCTGATATGAGCACGGGCAAAATTTCTATAAAATCTCCACTTGGGCTTAGCATTATGGGGAAAAAGAAAAAAGAATCTTTCACTTTTAAAACTCCTGGCGGCTCTGTCACATACAAGGTAGTTGATATAAAATAGATGGCATGTCAACTATTGATGAAATAAGAGAAAATAGATTAAAGAAACTCTCTGAGCTCAAAGAGAAGGGGATAGACCCGTACCCGATTGAGTCAAAGCAGGATTACACACTTGCTGAAGTCAGGGCGAACTTCGCCAAACTCTCGGGCGGGTCAACATCGAGCTCCCCAACCTCTGGCTCTGGGTCAGGTCCTTCTAAATCATCTAAGTCAAAAAAAACCCTGACTCTTGTCGGACGTGTCCTTTCTCTCCGTCCGCAGGGTGCCATCATCTTTTTTGATTTCAATGATGGTACGGGGAAGCTCCAAGGTCTTCTCAAAAAAGAAGAGAAGATAAGTGACGAAGACTTCGATCTTTTTGCCAATTATGTAGATATCGGTGACTTTGTCGAAGTCACCGGGTCTTTGTTTACTACGACTCGCGGGGAGGAGAGTATCCAGGTGGCTAAGTGGCGTATGCTTGCCAAGAGTTTGCGCCCACTACCAGAGAAATGGCACGGCCTCCAGGACGTAGAGGAGCGCTTTAGGCGCCGCTACCTAGACCTGATCGCCAACGAGGAGGTGAAGAAGAGGTTTATTACACGTTCGAACATTATCCGAGAACTGCGGACCAATCTAGAAAAAGAAGGCTTTATCGAAGTCGAAACCCCAGTGCTTCAGGAGCTCGCCGGTGGCGCATCTGCAGAGCCTTTCAAAACTCACCACAACGCACTCGATTGTGACTTTTTCCTACGCATTGCTCCAGAGCTTTTTCTCAAAAAGCTTCTTATTGGAGGTTTCCCGAAAGTCTACGAAATCAGTCGAAACTTTAGAAATGAAGGGATAGATGTTACTCACAACCCAGAATTTACTAGTCTCGAATACTACGAAAGTTGGAGTGACTCGGAGAAACAGAGAGCTTTTGCAGAAAAGATTTTTAAAAACATCGTAAAAAAGGTTTTTGGAGACACTGCGATAACTTTTGATGGAAATTCTATTGATTTTGGAAAGAAATTTAACGTCATTTCCTTTTTTGATCTTCTCAAAAGATATGCACTACTTACTCATCCGGAAAACGCTACTCTTGAGGATTTGAGACTCAAGGCCAACCAACTAGGTGTAAAATTTGCTCCCGGCGACTCTCTTGAGAAGATTATGGATGGTATTTATAAAAAGACGTGTCGCCCAAAACTTATCCAGCCGACTTTTGTAGTCGATTATCCAGCAAACTATCTGCCACTGGCCAAGAAATCTCCCGAAAATCCGAAGCTCGTCGATGCATTTCAACTTATTGTTGGAGGTCTCGAGCTCGTAAAAGCTTTTACGGAGCTGAACGATCCTCTCGATCAACATGAGCGCTTCATGAACCAGGAGAAAAACAAGGAGCGCGGTGACAAAGAAGCCCAGCCCAATGATAAAGATTTTGTCGAAGCCCTTGAGTACGGCATGCCTCCAGCCGGTGGGGTAGGTATCGGTATCGATCGCCTAGTGATGCTTCTCACTGACACCAAAAATATCCGTGAAGTGATTCTATTTCCGACATTGAGGCCGAGGCAGTAATTTTTTAGTAAGAAAAAAGCGTTGCTGTTGTGCAACGCTCCGCTGTCTGACTCGATCTCATGGGATATTGCCGCTATAGATGATCCTGGAGAAATCGATGTCCTTCTCCGAGAGTGTTTTTAGCGACATATTCATCTCCGCGTCTCTTGAGTAGATAAAGTAGGTGCCGGGTTCGAGTGCTACGACACCATGGTCCTTGGTAAAGAACGTGTTACCGTCAGCTTCCTCGACGTCGGCAACTCCCAGCTCTCTGTTCACCTTAAGTACCCTGTACGGGACGTTCGGCCGAAATTGTTGTTCAGGTGTCTGCGAGCGTGGTAGAGGAATTGGGAAAGCTCTCGGACTCTGCATTTCGGCCAAGGTCAGCTCCTTCAGGAAGAAGAAAGGTCCAAGAAACAAAACGATTATTGCTCCAATGACGATGATAAAAGCTGTTAGATCAGCAGATCCCCTGCGACTGAATTTCCTCATTTCTTCACTCCCTTTCGTTATGGTGGTGTGATGATTGTTTGCAACAAACACAATTCTGCCAACATACTACATATGGCTAAATCATCAGTCAAGATAGCCCAATAGTTCAATTGCTTAGGCTATTTGAGTAATACACTGTTTCCCAAAATGAAACCCCCACAGTCTCCCGTGGGGGTTTTGAATGTGAACGTAGAACTCGTGAACTCAGCAGGCCGCGAGCGATCCGCTGCGGGGGGGCTGGGGACCAACCCCGACCGCTTCCGTACCGACGGGTGGTCTGTTGTTGGCAACGATGGATCCCGGTAGACCCTCAACATACGCCAGTGATTCGGTAGTAGTCCGAGTGACACCGGCGAAACCTCCCTGGAGCACCACTTTCGTGGTGACGATGTATCGGTACTTCCCAGGTGTCAGATTCAGGAAAACCTCGTCCTCCCGACCATGAATGGAGATATCCCGTAGCGGCCGCACGACGCGCAACCGGCCGTTTTGTACGACGAGCATGTACTCAACATCGTCGTGACGAAAGCCCCCCCTCACCTCGAGGATGTCGCCTGGCTCGAACACCTTACTGATGAACATGGGGCAGCCGATCCTGGCCTTGTAGGAATCTCGATCTCGCACAGTGGCGGCGATAAAGGAACACACAATGATGAGCACGATGAGCACCAGGACAATTGCGGCTGCCTCCCCAAAGGTGAACCAGGATCCTCCCGAGCTCATCTGGTCCGACGTCTGCGCCAACACGAGACTGAAATTGAACACGTTCTTCTCCTTTTTCCAAAGTGCTTGGTTGCGGTGCCCGACATAGGCAACCGATTATTTCCAAGGTTGATTATAGCACGCTTGATAGCATCTTGTCAATGAGTAAAACAAAATCCCCAGCAAACTTGCCACGAGAGAGTCCGCAGGAAGATTCGGTATCTACATCATGGGGTTTTGAATAGATGCCGAGGCGGGATGATGTCTGGCCACAGAGATCGTTCGAGGAGAGTCCGCAGGAAGATTTGCATGGTCTGTCAAGTTGGCCAGATATCTAGAGTAGGTTCTCTTATATAGATTACCTGGCCAACTTTACAGAAATCTTCCGAGGATTAGGAAATTTGTCCGCTGGGACAAATTTCCGCTCTCCGAGAGCGATACTCTGTGGCGGACATGTTTATCCGTGCTCGACAGGCTGTCTATTCAAGACCCCTTTGGGAGGGGCAATGCTTGCTGGGGGTTTGTTGTGGCCGGTCTTTCTGTGGATAACAGTGTATTCTTGTGGGATAAAGTGGTATATACTTTGTATCAAGTGGGTGAAGGTGGTAAACTTTGATTCATGCTCATCGGTGAATACACTCATACCATCGACAACAAGAACCGCATTTCTCTTCCTGCAAAATTTAGGAAAGAAATCGGCAAAAAAATTGTTGTCACTCACGGTCTAGATAACTGTCTCTTTCTCTATTCGACTCCCGAGTGGAAGAAAATTTCCGAGAAACTTGGGAACCTCGGAATGGGGCAGGCAGATACTAGAGGGTTCAATCGTTTTATGCTCGCAGGCGCAGTTGAGATCGATGTGGATTCCATAGGAAGGATCCTCATCCCAGATTTTTTGAAGAAGTTCGCCGGGTTTGTGGAAAAAGTTGTTTTCACTGGCGTACACAATCGCATAGAGATCTGGGACGAAGTTCGCTGGGGTGAGTATAAAGCGAAGATTGAGAAGCAGGCCGATAAGCTTGCCGAAAAACTTGGTGAGATTGGTGTGTTTTAGAAGATAAAGCACTCCAATGGCCCATACAAGCGTTCTTTTACAAGCTTCAATAGACGGACTCGACCTTAAGGCAGGTGAAATTTTTGTTGATGGCACTTTGGGTGGCGGTGGCCACAGCGAAGAGGTCATTCGACGCTTTGGCGAGAGCGTAACCATCATAGGTTTGGATATGGATGTGGATGCGCTCAAACGTTCTCGCGAAAGACTCGAAAACCTCGGAGGCAAAATTATCTTTAGACAAGCTAATTTCAAAGACATAGACAAAATTCTCCTTGATCTCAATATTCCTTCTGTACAGAAGATTCTTCTAGATATTGGAACAAGTTCGTTCCAGATCGAAGATTCAGGCAGGGGATTCAGCTTTAAGTCTGACGAGCCTCTTCAAATGACCTTTGTTAAAGATATTTCACCAGAGACTGTTACCGCGCGGGATGTGGTAAATGACTGGGAGGAAGAAAGTTTAGGAAACGTCATCTATGGTTTCGGAGGTGAAAGATATGGCAGGCGTATCGCCCGAGCCATAGTCGAAGAGAGAGGAAATAAACCAATCGAGACTACCGGTGAATTGGTGAACATTATCATCAAGGCGACTCCCTTTTCTTATCACCGAGGCAAAATCCACCCCGCTACCAGAACATTTCAAGCCATCCGCATTGCAGTGAACGACGAGCTTGGTGCACTGAAGCAGGGAATCACCAAAGGCTTCGAGAAACTTTCTGTCGGTGGACGTTTGGCGGTAATTTCTTTCCATAGTCTGGAAGATAGAATCGTAAAAGATTTTTTCAAGCAGATGAAGAACGAGGGCAGAGCAGACCTTATTACCAAAAAGCCGATTATAGCGACCGAGGAGGAAGTTGAAGCAAACCCACGTGCTAGGAGCGCCAAACTCCGAATTATTTCAAAACTTTAGGAAAAGTTATTTAAAAATGATAAGCAATTCAATACCATTTATAAACAAAAAAAGCACTTTTTGGATGCTAATTTTGGTTCTCGCGTTTGTTTTGGGTGTTTACCTCTATTCTCTGAACAGTGTAATGTTCAATATTGTCAAAAGAGGTGAAGCCGAAAAGAGTCTATCAAACCTGAAAACTTCAGTTACCGAGATAGAATCAAGTTATCTTGCACTTAAAAACAACATAACTCTAGATCTAGCATACTCACGCGGCTTTCAAGAGGTGGAAATTAGCGCATTCATTCCGAAGAAGTCTGTGAGCGCGGCACAAACCCTTTCGTTCATAGAGTAGTGCTATAATTCTTCTCTATGAGATCGGAGCTCGTTTTGATTAGAGTTCGTCTACTCTTTTTTTTGCTTTTGATTTTTGCCATCATCCTCGTCTCTCGTCTATATTTTGTGCAAATTGTTTCCGGTGAAATTTACAGTACCAAGGCGGACCGACAGTATTTAAAGCCAAATTCATCGATTCTCAATCGAGGGACAATCTATTTTAAAACTAAAGATGGTGAAATTGTTACTGCCGCTCATCAGAAGACGGGTGACACTATTGCTATAAATCCAAGTATTCTCAAAGATCCGGAAATGGCTTTCGAGCAAATTTCGAAAGTCGTCTCAATAGACAAAGAGAATTTTCTTTTGAGAGCCGCAAAGAAAAATGATCCCTATGAGGAAGTTCTAAAAAAGGTTGATCTTGGTGATGGGGAAAAAATTCGTGACCTCAATATTCCTGGTGTGAACGCCTACAAAGAAAAATGGAGATTTTATCCAAACCATTCTGCCGGTGCCCATGTTTTGGGCATTATGGCCCATAAAGGGGATGAATATGCAGGACGTTATGGGTTAGAACAATATTACGAAGATATTCTGGTGAGGAAAAATGAATTGTCTTATTCAAATTTCTTTGTCGAGATGTTTTTAAACGTCAAGAAAACCTTTTCTGGTGAAGACTCGGCTGAAGGGGACATCGTTACTTCTATCGAGCCGACAGTAGAATCATTCTTGGAACGAGAGGTGGAAACAATAAACAAAACCTGGAACGGAGAATTTAGTGGAGGAATAATAATAAATCCGAAAAATGGAGAAATAATTGCCATGGCTATTTCTCCAACTTTCAATCCAAATGATTTAAAGAACGTCGACGATATCAATGTTTTCTCAAATAAGTTGGTAGAAGGTGTTTATGAGATGGGATCCGTGGTTAAGCCCATAACCCTTGTAAGTGGTTTGGACTCGGGTGCGATAACAGCTCGGACGACGTACTTTGACTCTGGCTCTATCACTTTAAACAACAAAACAATTTCAAATTTTGATAAAAAAGGGCGAGGTTTGGTGGACATGCAAAAAGTTCTCAATGACTCCCTAAACACCGGTGCCGCATTTGTCATGAGTAAAATGGGGAAGGAAAAGTTTTCGGAATATATGCTAAACTTCGGCTTCGGCGAAAAAACGGGTGTCGATCTGCCAAATGAAGCAGCGCCTCTGGCAGACAACCTCAAGAGCCCTCGAGAAATCGAGCACGCCACTGCCTCCTTCGGCCAAGGGGTAGCCATAAGTCCGATTTCAGCTGCTAGGGCCTTCTCTGTTATCGCAAATGGCGGCACACTCATTACCCCTCACATAGTCACCAATATCAAATATAAAAGTGGGATGACAAAGGACATTTCTTTTCCGGAGGGGAAAAGGGTTTTGAAAAAAGAGAGTGCCGAGGAAATTTCGAGAATGCTCGTCGAGGTTGTCGATGACGCGCTTCTTGGGGGGGTTTTGAAACTTCCTCATTATAGTGTGGCTGCCAAAACTGGCACGGCCCAGATTGCCAAGGAAAATAGTGGCGGATACTACGACGACCGATATCTACACTCATTTTTCGGATTTTTCCCAGCCTATGATGCTAAGTTTCTAGTTTTCCTTATTACATATAAACCTGGTCAAGTAAAATATGCTTCGGAAACTTTAGCACGCCCCTTTTTCAATATTGTTAAATATCTGATAAATTATTACAAAATCCCACCAGACCGATAAATCCTAATGAAAAAAATATTCAAAAAAATAGTTGTTTGGATTCTTACAGCCGAAGCTCATTTGGTACTCAAAAAATACAAGCCGAAAATAATTGCAGTTACTGGTAGCGTCGGGAAGACGTCGACCAAAGATGCTATCTACACCATTCTTGCTAGTAAGGCCCATGTACGGAAGAGCCAGAAAAGTTTCAATAGTGAGATAGGGGTGCCCCTGACAATTTTGGGTTTAGAGAACGCCTGGAGCAGTCCTCTTGGGTGGCTACACAACTTTATAGAGGGTTTGATTCTAATAATCTTGCCAAGTATTTATCCAAAAATTGTTATTCTGGAAATAGGTGCAGATAGACCTGGTGATATAGAAAAGATTGGCAGGTGGATTCACCCGAATATTGTAGTAATAACAAGGTTGAGCAAAGTACCTGTCCACGTCGAGTTTTTTTCTTCCCCTGAAGATGTTAAAAGGGAAAAAGAATTTCTGGCAAAAGCTCTAAAAAAGGAAGGAATATTAATTTTGAACGCCGATGATGAAGATGTGATGTCCTTTGCGAAGAATGGAAATAGTAATGGAAAGAATGCTCGTCTCGTCACATATGGTTTTAAAAATAATGCCAAAGTGAAGGCCTCTGAATATAAAATTATTTATGAAAACCGAGACAGTATCAAATTTCCGATAGGGATTAGTTACAAGGTGAACTTTGAAACAACGATCTCGGAGGTAACCGTTGGGGGTACGGTGGGTATGCAAAATGCTTATACAAGCCTCGCAGCGATCGCTGCAGGTGTTTCGAGTGGATATGACCTTCCAAAGCTTGTAGGTATTTTGAGTGAACATAAAACACCTCCGGGCAGAATGAAAATAATTGATGGATTGAATAACTCCATTATTATCGATGATTCCTACAATTCTTCTCCTGTGGCGCAGAGTGAAGCCTTGGAAGCGTTACGTGACTTAGATGCACATGGACGCAAAATAGTAATACTGGGTGATATGCTCGAGCTGGGGCCATTCTCTGTAGGTGAGCACAAATTGGTCGGAGAGAAGGTGGCAGAAGTAGCATCAAACCTGATCACCGTAGGGGTAAGGGCTAGGGCTATCCGAGATGCGGCAATCAATGCTGGCATGAGCGCGAGTTCCACTATTTCCTTTGAGGATTCACGACAAGCTGGAGAATATGCCAAATCTCTGATTGGTCCAGGAGATGTAGTTCTCGTGAAGGGCTCTCAAGGAGGTATTCGTATGGAAAGGGCCGTAGAGGCACTTATGGCTAGGCCGGAGGAAAAAGAAGAGCTACTTGTTCGTCAGGAGCCCGAGTGGCAGAAAAGATAAAATTTGTGTAGTGTATTGCGTATCGCGCGCATATTTGTCTTCGTGGCTAATTTATTTTTATATGCACTGCGCGCCTTTAGCGGCCCTATCGTCTAACGGTTAGGACGGGAGCTTCTCAAGCTCCAAATCCGGGTTCGATTCCCGGTAGGGTCAGAGATTTGAGCGGGCCGAGAAGCTCTGGCCCTAAGCGGGCCGACTTCTCGGCCCGCGTCCGGGAATCGAACGCCGGAGCGATGTTTCGCCAGTAGGCGAAACCGCGAGGCGGTGCCCAGCCCGAGGCTAGGGCGGCGAGCCGAGAGGCGCGGGAGATTCCCGGTAGGGTAATAGATGCTAAATATTAATTTGATCATTTGTGTTATATTCTCATAAGAAACACCTTAGCCATTACAGGAGGGAGTAATAAATGAATATTATCAGAGCATGCTGTTTACTTTACCTTTGTATTTGTATACCTTCAGACCTAAACCCCATGCTATGGATTGCAGGTAAATTCCTGGAGAGAAATCCCTTGCTACTCTCTATACATCTCTTGCTGTACCTGGCTTCAGGGATTTTCTTTTGTATAACAATTGGCTATGAAAAAAGAACTGCCAGAAAAAGAATAAGGCTAGGACTCTGTCCTGCGTGTGGTTATGATTGGCGAGTCACACCTCGAAGATGTCCTGAATGCGGAAGAATTCCGAGGCGCTACAGAATTGTCTGAGCGTCTTTTTAGTCGAGAGGCGCGGGAGATTCCCGGTAGGGTCATGCGAGCAAAAAATCACGGCCTTTTGCTCATATTAGATAAAACAAAACCCCGTCCAAACAAGCGCGGGGCTTGTCTGAAACGGGGTGAATGAATGATCAGATGCGGCGGAAGAAGCTCAAGAAGTTGGTGATTCTCCTCACCACACTACGCTGGCTCAATCTCCCACGGAGTTCCCTGATCGTTGCCAACGCTCCACCCAACTGCTGTTGGGTTTGCATGAGCTCGTTTTCGAGTTGCTTACGAGATTTGCCGTTCTGGCGTCCCTCGTAGCTCTCCTCGGGACGGATCGCGCCGGTCTTCACCATGTGCAGAATCGCCCTGAGGTCTTCCATGTTGTCGGCGATGATCCTGAGCGAGTACACCGGCAATTCGCGCCTGGAGTTTCCGCGTTCTCCCGGCGTGAGCTCGCATACTGCACTCCCATGCCGATAGACGCCGGATTCTCTGGGGCCCATTCGTGGGATTTCCTCGTGGCACGAGATTCTTACCACCAGATTCTTCAGCGCGTCGGGGATGTCGTTGTCTTCTCTCCATGAGATATAAGGGGTAGAATCTCTATCGTACACATACTCACCAAAGATAGTTGTCTGATCTGCTGTGCCGTTCCTGCCGGGCTGACTCTTGTACTCGGGGAGCTCACGAACCTCGCCGCTTAGGTACACGTTGATGGACATGACTTTCTCCTTTTGTCGCTCTGGAATCGGTAGGGTTACTGGCCCAGTCCGTTCCACAAGTCGATCTGGTATCATGGTAGCATATACTATTACTTATGTCAATAGTTTTATATTTTCCAAATAACCCCTGAAATTAGGCTTTCTAGCTTCTGTAAAATAAAATCTTTCCGAGGCTAGGGTGGCGAGTAGACAAATATCTATAGTAGGTAGAGAATTTGGGTAAAGGTCGGTCGTCACTACTCCTCTTTAAGATACCCGCAGTTGCGGGCCAAAAAACGACGGTAAAGATTAGGATTAACAACAAAAGATTATGGCAACACAAAACCACGCCAACCCGATTGACAGAAAAAGATTCCTACGAAAAGAAGGCCATCTGACTCGTCCACCACGCCTCGAAGGTGTAGTTAAAGAAAAAATGATGAAAGCAGTTAAGAAGAAGCCAAATGTTTAAAGACCGAAGAGAGGCAGGACGCAAACTGGCAGAAAAACTTGAAGCCTACCGTGGTGAAAACGGACTGATACTTGCATTACCGCGAGGCGGGGTAGTTCTTGGGCATGAGATTGCCCATGCTCTTTCGATGCCGCTTGATATCATAACAACTCGAAAGATAGGACACCCATCGAACCCAGAATATGCTATCGGAGCAGTAGATCAGGATGGTGTGACTATCCTAAATGAATCGGAAATCGCTTCAGTTGATAAGGAGTGGCTAAGAGACGAGGTCGAAAAACAAAAGGCGGAAGCGGTCCGCCGCAACGATTTGTATCGCAAACAAAGTAGAGCCCTTGAGGTTGGCGATAAAATCATAATCATCGTAGATGACGGCATCGCCACTGGTTTTACCATGCGGCTCGCTGTGAAAGTGATCAAAAACAGAAACCCCAAAAGGGTAATTGTGGCGGTACCTGTTGCATCTCAAGAAACTATACAAAGGCTCAAAAAAGAGGGAGCGGATGAAATAATTGTACTTGAACCACCAGAGGAATTTATGGGAGCTGTCGGTGCGCATTACCAGCAATTTGACCAAGTTGATGATGAAGAAGTTATTAATCTGTTAAATTTATAATTTTTATGAATCAAAAAAATATTTTGAAAATAGTTTTCATTCTCTCGCTTTTGGGGACCATTTTTTCTGGGACACTGTCATATATGGAGATTTTTAGTTCAACAGCAACGTGTCCTGCTCTCGGTGCTCCAGGTACGATTCTCGGATATCCCGCTTGTGTCTATGGTTTCGGCATGTTTATTCTACTCACGATAATCTCGGCGATCGGCCTCTGGGGCAATAAAAAACAAGAATAAAATTTCCTAAGGAATAAATCTTGGCACGCCCTTGCAAAAAGCCGCTATATTGGCGTAGACTTCCTAGTGGATCGAATCAAACCAAGGGAGACTTACCATGGAGCAAATGTCCCGAGACGAATGGGAGTGGTTGCAGAAGCATGCCCGGATTGAGAATGGTGTTTACGTCTGCAAGCAGACGGGCGCTACGATAGCGACAGCCTTGGTTCCCAGATCACTTTGGTTTAGGGGGTTTATGGGTGGTCCTGGCGAAGTGGAGTCGATACTGCATGTTTGTTGTCCATCCTGTCAGCCAGGCAAAGTCCCGCCTGAAAGAGGGACGAGCATCTACGAAGATGATATCGTCACAGTCGATGTGAATCCTGTTTTTCCAGCCGCTACTAGCTAGCGGTCTTTTTTTGTACAAAAAAAGAGCAGGATTGATTCCTGCCCTCGATGGTCAAACAACCCCCCGCATTCTCTCCTCGCGAGTAAGTCCAGGCCAGGGGAGGGACTTAGGTACTCGCCGCCTCTTGGGCGTGGCACTACTTGTCACCCTTGACGCACGAACTACGCCCATCTTCTCTCGCTCGCGCAAAAGCTCACGCTTCTGTGCTGCCCGTTTGCCGAAGAACTTGCCCATCTCGGCCATACAGGCGGCGATCGTTTCCGGCGACCGAATGTTATGGTCTCGGATGGTTCGGAAAAGAAGGGCCCTGAAATCTGGACGTTCCTTCTTTCCGCTCCGATGAAGGCTCATCTCGGCGGCATATCGCGTTGAAGCCTTGTCGATAAGCATCCGCACCACGGGGTCAACTGGTCTTTCTTCCACTCCGATACTCCTTTATCCAGAGGTGAATGATTTTGTTCTTTCTATTGCAATTATACCACTTACCATGGCATTGTCAAACGATTATCCCCACAACCCCTCCACAACCGCCTTCACATCGTCTCCTGCCGCTTTTCCTTTGAGCTCTTTCATTACTGCACCCATAAGCATTCCGGCCTTAGACTTATCCGCCACACCCATTTCGTCTTTCTTTTTTTTAGCAACAACCGCAATTTCCTCGCGGCTCATCATTTTCGGACTGTATTCTTCAATTATCTTTAATTCAGCAGTCTCCGCTGCTACAAGATCCTCCCTCGCACCTTTCTTAAACTGCTCGATTGAGTCCTTTCTTTGTTTTATTGCTCTTTGGATTACTACGAGGGCGTCAGCATCAGATATTGTCTCGTCCGGCTTTCTCATTTTTGCCACGAGTTCATTTGTGAATGCGGCGATGAGGCCACGCAGTACCGTCACGCGGACGCTATCCTTTGCAAGCATCGCTTTCTTCATATCCTCACGAATTTTTTCTTGGATCATATTTGTTTCGCGCTTTGTGTTTTTAATTTTTCTTACTCTATCACATTTCGAAGCTCGTTGATATAATGGGCGCATGATTTATGGTCTCATTATCGGCGGCATAGTGGTCGTGATCCTCATAAATGCACTTTTTTTCTGGTTTATCACCCAGAGGCTCGGTAAAAGGGGAGAGGAACCAGCGAAAAATGATGCAGGCCTCAACTTACTCCTCCAGCAAATGAATGAGCTCTCGAGAAACATGGACCTCAAAATGGGAGAGACGAGCCGCCAAGTCCACGACTCTATGCGTTCCCAATTTAGCGAGTCTGCCAAGCTCATCCGCGAAGTGACCCAAGGACTTACCAAGCTCGACGAGACCAACAAGCAGGTGGTCTCTTTTGCAGACCAACTTCAGTCACTCCAAGACATTTTGAAAAACCCAAAGCAGCGTGGAATCCTCGGCGAGTATTATCTCGAGGCCCTCCTTAAAAATGTTCTTCCTCCAGGAAGCTACCAGATGCAGTATCCGTTTAAAGACGGAACCATTGTGGACGCTGTGGTTTTTGTAAAAGACAAGATCATACCTATTGACTCTAAGTTTTCTCTTGAAAACTACAACCGTCTTGTCGAAGAGAGGGACCCAGTCGAAAAAGAAAAACTAGAAAAAGCTTTTCGCGCCGATCTCAAGCTCCGTATTGACGAAACATCTAAGTATGTAAAGCCGGCGGAAAATACCATGGACTTTGCCTTCATGTTTATTCCTCACGAAGCCATATACTATGATCTTCTCGTGGCTCAAGTCGGAGCAGTAAAAGTAAATACCCGCGACCTCATCGACTATGCATTCAAAGATCGTCGAGTCATCATCGTCTCGCCGACATCCTTCCTGGCGTACCTCCAGACAGTTCTTCAGGGCCTGAAGGCTCTGCAGATAGAGGAGTCAGCCAAAGAGATACTTGGGCGTGTGGAAGTCCTAGGGAAGCACCTGGGGGCCTATGAGCAGTTTATGGGGTCCCTGGGTAGCTCGCTCGGTACTACCGTCAATCATTACAACAGAGCTCATAAAGAACTCCAGAAGATAGACAAGGATGTGCTGAAAATAACGGGAATTTCGGCGGGGGTAGAAGCCGCTCTCATAGAAAAACCCGAGGCGGGGGAGAGCTAAGGTCATTTGCAGGTATTGGGCCTGTGTTGAGTGGGCAGATCTCGAAATTTCTTGAATTATGGCCTAGAGATTGCATTTTCCAAAGCTGTGTGTAGAATAGGGGAATTATGGAATATGCCGTTATAGAGACGGGTGGCAAACAATACCAGGTAAAAGCTGGCGATGTTTTAAAGATCGAAAAAATGCCAGGAGATTTTAGGGCGGGTGATTCTATCACCTTCGACAAAGTATTATTGGTTGATAACGGTAAAGATACAACCATTGGCACTCCCTACATTTCTGGGGCTAAGGTCCTCGCAAAATTTGAGAAGGCTGGGCGCAATAAAACTGTTGATGTGGTTAAGTATAAACAAAAGAGTAGGTACTATAAGAAATATGGGCATCGTCAGCCATATTTTGAGGTTAAGATTGAGTCTATAAAATAAGCCGAACGATAGTATATCACTGCCTGTTTCTAAGGGCATTTTTTATTGTCTCGTTGTCCGAATATTCTAATTCTGTCCCTAGCGAAAGACCCTTGCCCAATGTAGTAATTTTTAGTGGATATTTGTCTAAAAAGGGAGAGAGCGCCCTCTTTACAAAATCCGCCGTGTTTTCTCCAAGGGAATTGAAGTTCATGGCCAGGATGATTTCTGTGAGACCACCTCTAGCTCGTTCCTCCACTGTTTTTAAAAGTTCTTTCAGGCGGATTCGTTTTTCTGGGGCGTCTTCAAGTATTGGTACCGAACCACCGAGTACGAAGTAGTTTCCCTTAAAGGAACCAGTTTTTTCAATATTTTCCATATCCACGTCGTAGCTCACTATAGCCAAGAGCGAATTATCCCTATTTTTATCTCTGCATATTTTGCATTTATCTGTCGCTACCGATTCTCTTGGGAAAAATCGAAAGCAGGACTTGCAGGTAGAAACTTCTTTCTTTATGTCAGCAATAAGGAGTGTAAGCTCGTCTATGTAACCTGAATTCTTTGTTAAAAGGAAATATACGAACCTTCTTGCCTGGCGCCCGCCGATCCCAGGAAATTCTGAAAATAGTTCAGTAAGTTTGTTAAGAACGTTCATTTTGGATTATCTGTTTGGTTATCTAACAGTTAAAACTGGGCAAACTCTTTCTCGGCTCCACCAAAATTGCTCTTGTTGATACTTTGAAATGTCACCTTCTTATCATTGAAAAATAGTTCTACTTTCCCGGTTTCGCCATTTCTATGCTTCTCAATCAATATTTCGGCGATATTAGTTTTTTCTGATTCCTCTTTATATTTATCCTCGCGGTGAATGAACATAACAACGTCAGCATCCTGCTCTATGGAGCCGGAATCACGCAGGTCGGAAAGGCGAGGCCTGCCTCCGCGTTGTTCAACTGCGCGAGAAAGCTGTGATAGAGCAAGTATTGGTATGTCGAGCTCACGGGCGAGGTTTTTAAGGGACCTGGATATTTCAGTGACTTGTTGCACCAAGTTATCACTGACACGGGCACCTACGGGAACCATGAGTTGGAGATAGTCAACCACCAAGAGCTTCAACCCCTTTTCACTCTTTAGCCGACGGGCGATAGAGCGCATTTTGAGAATACTGTTGCCCGGCTGGTCATCGATGTAGATAGGGGCCTTGGAAAGGCGGTCTAGAGACTGCCTAATCGAGGCGAATTCATCCTCCTGGGTGAGGCGACCGGTACGAAGCTTCCAAGCGTCAACGTTTGACTGGGAAGCCAGCATTCTGTCGACAAGTTGCTGTGAGCTCATCTCCAGAGAAAAAATACCAACAGGAGTGTTGTGATTTATCGCCGTCTGTCGGGCAATGTCTAGAGCCAAAGAAGTTTTGCCCATAGAAGGTCGTGCAGCAAGGATTATAAGATCAGAATTTTGGAATCCAGATAGTTTGCTGTCAAGTTCCTGAAAACCGGTTGGCACACCGCGCAAACCCTCCTTGGTATTGTGTAATCTGTCGAGGCGCTCCCAAGCTTCGGAAAGTTCGTCTTTAAGCTCTACAAATTTGTGTACTCCGGAGTAACTTGTAACATCAAAGATTTTCTTCTCTGCTCGATCAAGCATTTCCTCAAGATCTGTCGCTTCGTCGAAACCTAGATTTGAAATATGCTCGGCCACCTCAATGAGCCGGCGCATCATATATTTCTTCTGGACTATCTCTGCATAATACTTAGCGTTGGAAGAAGAGGGGACACTGCCAACAAGACTAGAAAGAAAAGTCGCGCCACCTATTTGGTCCAGCTGATTTTTCTCCTTGAGCCGAGATGAGACAGAGAGAAGATCGATCGGGTTGCTTTTCCGAAAAAGCTCGAACATGGCATCAAATATAATTCGATTTTTTTCAGAATAGAAAGCATCTCGAGAGATAATATCGATGACTTCATACATCGCCTCCGGACGAAGCATGATCGAGCCAAGGAGGGCGGTTTCGGCCTCAAGGCTCTGTGGTGGTATGCGCAGATGGCTTTTAAGTTCCGGCGTCATCCCAACATATTACCAGAGGTTGCCCTTTATCAAGTAGTGACAAGTTTGCCTAAACTGTTTCTAAGATGTTTATAAATATTACAACTTCTTAACTTTCGCAGTTTCCCCGTCTGCAGTGTCTTCCACGCTGTACCCCTTATTTGTTATTTCGTCACGAAGAGCATCAGCTGTTTCCCAATCCTTTTGGCTTCTTGCTATCTCACGCTTCTCCAGGAGTTCTTTTACTTCTTTGGGTACATTTATAGCTGTTTTCTTTGATTCTTCCCCTAATTTTAGAATCTCCAGTCCGAGTACTTTGTCCATGTCTGCTATTGTGGCTCTTTTGTCTGCATCAGTAGTTTCAGTATCTTTTAGCAACTGCCAGGCAAGGGAGACGGCTCCTGGGGTGTCAAGATCATTATTTATTATTTCTTTAAACTTTCTTGAATATGAGTCTGATACGGATCCACCGGCTGGCATTTGGCCTACATGACCTGCAAGCTTGAACAGAGCGGTCTCTGCAGCACTGATAGCTTCGAAAGAAAATGTGATGGGGGAGTGATAATGTGCCGTCAGAAGCCAATATCTGTAAGCGAGCGGGCGAATGCCTTTGTCCTCGAGATCTTTCAATCTAATAAAATTATTTTCAGACTTGGACATTTTGCCGCTAGGAACATTTACAAACGCATTGTGAAGCCAGTATCTGACAAACTGCTTTCCCGTTGCTGCTTCTGATTGGGCAATTTCGTTGTTGTGGTGGATCGGAATATGATCGATACCACCAGTATGAATATCAAATGTTTCTCCTAGGTATTTCATGGACATCGCCGAACACTCTATATGCCAGCCAGGGAAGCCGACCCCCCAAGGAGATGGCCATTCCTGTTGTCGCGCTTCTCCTTTCTTTGAAAATTTCCAGAGAGCGAAGTCTGTCGGGTTCCTCTTTTCTTTATTTACACCTATCCTTGCTCCTTCCTCCAATCCTTCCAGATTTATATTTCCAAGTTTGCCGTAGTCTCGGAACTTGGACGTGTCAAAGTAAACCCCATCTGTAGTTTTGTATGTAAAATCCTTTTGTTCCAGTCTCTCTATCAAGGCTATCTGTTCCTTTATATGCTCGGTGGCATGTGGAAAGATCGTGTCTGTGATATTTATGTTGAGTTTTTTTAAATCATCAAAAAAGGCCTTTTCGTAAAATTGGCTTATTTCTTTCGCCGTTTTTCCTTCCTTCTTGGCACTTTCTTCTATCTTGTCTCTGCCTGTATCTGGATCACCCGCCGGTTCGCCAACGTCGGTAATATTCAAAACCTGTTTGACTTTGTAACCATTCAGCTCCAAGGTGCGTCTCAACACATCTGCAAATACATAGGAGCGCATATTGCCGATATGGGCATAGTTGTAAACTGTCGGGCCACAATTGTACATTGTGACAATCGTCTTATCTAAGGGTTTAAAAACCTCTTTTTTGTTTGTGAGAGTATTCCCAAGTTTCATTAGAGCCACTTTTGGTGTCTGAAAAATGCAAAAAGAAAAATGCCGATAAACAGGACTGATACTGTAAGAATCCAAAAATCATTTTCCATTCCAATGATTGGTCGAGAAACTGAATCGATCTGGAATATTCCAATGACAAGAGATATTGGTACGGCGATAAAGGCGAGGACGGTGACCACTTTGGCAACCTCACTTTGCTCGGTATTCAATAGAGAGTTGTTTGTTTCTCGAAGTTCGGAAATTATTTCCCTTTGACTTTCGATCGTGTGTTTGAGCTTGTCATAGTCTCCGAGAATACTTCGCATATGAAATGAGAAATATTCACCGTGAGCTCTTCCACCGTGCTCGCGGAGTGAGGCCAGGATCTCTTCGTGTTGAAAGAGAGTTCGTTTAAAATCGATAAGGACACGCCCGACGAGAGACAGAGATCTAACCATTTCTTTTTCTTTGCCCTTGAAAACATTGTTTTCAATCTCACTTGTCCAACTATCTATATACGCGAGCTCATTGAATGCTGCGTCGTAGAGTTCTCGAAGCATTCGAAGAAAAATGAAATCGGCTGGATTCGGGATCTCTTTTTTATCCAAAACAGATTCCGTTTCAAGAATTTTACTAAAAGTATGAAGGGCGTCTATGTTGTCGAATCGTGCCGTAATAACAACATTTTTACCGATGATAAAGTCGATTTCCTGGTCACTTCGTTCGCTCGTGTGGGAATGTTTGAAGGCGGGGAAGCGTAAAACCAGATATGTAAAATGCTCGTGAAATTCTATATACGGCTTGTTGGTCGGTATCAGAAGCTCTCTTGCGACAGGTCGGTCGATTTTGTAAATATCAATCACATGATTGATATCTTCTTCTGTGGGATGATTTAGATCAAGCCAGACTGCGTCTTTGTATCGATATGTGGAGATCATATTGTTTCCAAAATTATATCAAACACGGAAGTTGACTACAACAATTCGCTTTGCGATAATTGCATTAAGTAACTAAGTCATGGAAATCAAAAC
Organism: uncultured Candidatus Saccharibacteria bacterium; assembly: GCA_964428845.1. Classification (GTDB taxonomy): domain Bacteria; phylum Patescibacteriota; class Minisyncoccia; order Phycocordibacterales; family DATGWK01; genus CAYRZH01. Next base: position 53,446 of record CAYRZH010000002.1, read on the forward strand.
CAAGCGGTACACCCCCGTCATTTTTGCCCTCCTGATCGTCGGGGCGTCTTTTTTTACAGGTTTTTTTATTGGCAAGGATAGTGCCAATGTCGTAAGCGAGATTGAAGTTCTCGAGAACAAAACGCCAACAGTAAAGCAAACAGTCGATTTCTCTCCTTTCTGGAAAGTTTGGAATATTCTTGATGATAAATTTGTTCCTGCCGTGCTTACAACTTCAACCCCCACCACTTCTCTTGGTATTAGTAATGTAGAAGAAAGAGTTTGGGGGGCAATAGAAGGAATGGTTCGGTCTTTCGGTGATCCATACACCACATTTTTTCCACCGGTTGAATCTGAAATTTTCGAAAGTGATATTAGCGGAAATTTTGAGGGTGTAGGTATGGAAATAGGTGTTCGAGATGAAGTCTTGACCGTAGTCGCACCGCTTAAAGGAACGCCAGCTTATAGAGCCGGAATAAAAACTGGAGATAAAATAATCAGGATTAACGATACTACTACAGAAGGACTAAGTGTCGACGAAGCAGTAAAGACGATTCGTGGCAAAGGTGGAACCAAGGTTACCTTCACGATTATCCGAAATGGCGAAAAGGAACCTTTGGTCATCGCGGTTACCCGTGGAGTAATAGACATTCCAACTATCGAATCGACCTTGAGACCAGATGGGATATTCCTAATCCGGCTTTTCAACTTTTCGGCCACATCACCAAATCTGTTTAGAAACTCTATCCGCAAATTTGTTTCATCTGGATCGAACAAATTAATCCTCGATCTCCGCGGTAACCCTGGGGGTTATCTTGAAGCAGCGATAGATATGGCGAGCTGGTTTTTGCCGACTGGGGCGGTAGTTGTGAAGGAAGATTTCAAGGAGAGTTCAGAGCTCGTTGTGCATAGAAGTAAAGGTTACGATATTTTCAACAAGAACCTTAAGGTGGTAGTTCTTATCGATGGCGGATCCGCTTCTGCTTCAGAAATCCTCGCGGGAGCTCTTCAAGAAAATGGAGTTGCCAAGCTTGTAGGAACCAGGTCGTTTGGCAAAGGATCGGTGCAGGAGTTAGTAAAAATAACCCCGGATACTTCTCTTAAGGTTACTATCGCTAGATGGCTTACTCCACAGAATCATTCTATCTCCGCAGGAGGACTCACTCCAGATTTCGAAGTTAAACTAAATGAAAAAGATTTTGCTAAAGGGATCGATGCCCAGATAAACAAGGCAGTTGAATTACTTCTACAAAAATGATAGAAATAAGCCTCTATGAAAATAATTTTAAACAAAGATGTTTCGGGCGTTGGCAAAAAATATAGCGTTAAAAATGTGTCAGATGGTTACGCCTTAAACTTTCTTATCCCGAACGGCTTTGCTGTGGTTGCTACTGCGGCCCTAATAAAGCAGAGTGAAACACTTAAGGCGGCCGAGGAGGAAGGAAAGAAAGTAAAAGAGGATCTCTTGGCCAAAAATCTGAAAGCGGTAGAGGCTATTGAAGTTACGATCGCAGAGAAAGCAAACGACAAAGGTCATTTATTTTCGGGAATTCACAAGGAGAAAATCTCAGAGGAAATTAAGAAACAAACAGGTCTTGATATCAGTCCAGAGTTTATGTCCCTCGACAAACCACTAAAAGAAATAGGGGATCACAAGATTCAAGTTTCAGTTTCTGGAAAAGTTGCTAGCTTTGTAGTTCACGTCGTAGCCCTCTAAGAGAAAACCAACTAGGAAACGCTCACTATCTTCTTACTCTTCTTTACTCCGTCGAGATGAGTCTTTCTTTTGTAATCGTAGGCCACAAAACCTTCCTTAAGAGCATATAGAGTGTGGTCCTTGCCCATAGCCACATTTCTTCCAGGTATTACATCAGTACCTCTTTGGCGTACCAAAATAGCACCGGCTGACGCCTTTTCTCCGGAGTTTACTTTTATGCCGAGATACTTTGGATTCGAATCTCGACCATTTTTTGTTGAACCGCCTGCTTTTTTGGTTGCCATATTGGTCTATTTGGTAATATAATTGCGTTCAAAATGAGTATATCCTACGACAGGAAAAAAATCAATAAAATCCTACTTTTGCTAGTTATTTTTGTTCTCGCCCCGCTTCTTTCATTTGGAATCATAGAGGTTGCCACTGCTGTGAGGGAAAAGAACCCAATTATTGTCTTCCTCCCAGAAAGGACCATCGAAAGCACAACAAAAGATAAGAAAAGTGATAAAACAGAAGTTTCAGAAGGTTTGGCTGCGGTAGTTGCCTCAAAGAAGGGTGACAAGTATCATTTACTAGATTGTCCTGGGGCAAAGACGATTTTACCGGAGAATAAAATATTTTTTACAAGTACTGCTGAAGCCGAAAAAGCCGGATACAGCCGGGCGAAAAATTGTAAGGGTTTAAATACAGAACCAAAATGATCATTCTCGACGTTGAGACAACAGGGGCGAACCCCCATACCCATTCTCTAGTGAGTATTGGGGCGATCGACTTTGAAAATCCGGAAGAAAAATTTTATGAAGAATGTCGAATTTGGGATGGAGCTCACATTGAACCAGAGGCTCTCGCTGTAAATGGATATACTGAAGCAGAAATAAGAGACCCATCCAAGAAGCGGGATGGGGAAATTCTCACCCTGTTTCTCGATTGGATTCTTGGCCGAGCGGATAATCTGATAGGTGGGCAAAATCCCTTTTTTGATACTGGTTTCCTCGAGGCTACGGCGGCAAGAGAACATATCAATTTTCCGATTGCTCGTCGCATAATTGATCTTCACTCGATCTGCTACTTCCATATGACAAAAAGAAACATCAAACCTCCATCAAAAAACAAGAAATCAGATCTTAATTCAGACGCCATTATGACTTATGTTGGTATAGGTCCTGAACCTAAACCTCATGTCGCCATCAATGGCGCCATCTGGGAAGCAGAAGCTTTTTCTAGACTTTTCTATGATAGGGCACTCTTTAAGCAATTCGAACACCACAAAATCCCCTGGAATTAGCCTAAAAGACTTAAAATTGACTTGATTTGGCTAAACATATAGCATACGACTGCAACTTCCTGGAGACAGGTTTTTGTCTCTCGAATGAACCAAGCTACCCGAGAAAGGATATCTAACCTCAAAATCTCCCTAAAATTGGGCTTTTTCCTGGCGCTTAGACAGATACGTCGAAGTAGCGCCTGGACGACAATCCTGATTATTTTTGTGATGACCCTGACCTTCCTAAATCTTGTCGTGGTAAGTGGGATTCTTGTGGGCCTTATAGAAGGGTCAGTTGAGACTGTCCGTGCGCACTATACAAGTGACATTATCATTTCGGTTTTGAAGGAAAAGACGTATATCGAAAATAGCCCAAGGATCATTGAAATTGCCAAGAATTTGCCATGGACTGAAGCGGTCACCGGAAGATATATGGAGGGTGGTGTGATTGAGGCAAAATACAAGGAACGCATAAAAGAAAATGATCTTATCGACAGTGTCGGTACTCTGATCACGGGAATAAATCCTGAAGATGAAGATGCAGTGACGAAGCTCTCTGAACTTGTTGGTGAGGGGTCATATCTACTTTCTACCGATTATGATCAGGTTCTCCTGGGTTATCAACTTCTGAAAAAATACTTGCCGATTGAGTCACCTGGCTTCACTACTCTTAGCGATGTTGAGGTGGGGGACAAGGTGAGAATAATTGTAAATGACAACATCCGTGAAGTAACAGTGAAAGGGATTATCAAAGGAAAAGTTGATGAAGTTGGGCGCAGAGTATTTTTCGTTGATAGCCAATTACGTAACCTACTTGGGCGCAATGATTATGCTGTTGATGAAATTTCCATAAAGCTTAAGCCTGGAGCTGATGTAGAGGTCGCCAAGGAGGCTCTTATTGCGAGTGGAGTGGATAAGTTTGCGAAAGTTCAAACATATGAAGATGCCCAACCTAAGTTTCTCAAAGATATAAAAGATACTTTTGCCCTACTTGGCAATCTCATAAGTTCGATCGGCCTTGTGGTGGCTTCGATTACGATTTTTATTGTTATCTTCATAAATGCCATTACCCGCAGAAAGTCTATCGGCATCCTGAAGGGGGTTGGTATTCATTCTGTCGCTATCGAGTTTGCATATATAATTCAGTCATTGTTCTATGCCGTAGCCGGCACTGCTATCGGTATTATAGTCATCTTTCTTTTCCTCAAACCATTTATCGCTGCTCACCCGATAAATTTCCCATTTAGCGATGGGATACTCGTAGCAACCGTTCCTGGAGTGCTTATCCGTGCCCTGATTCTTTTTATCGCGACACTCATTGCTGGTTATATCCCAGCGAAAATAGTCGTAAAGCAGAATACTCTTGATGCCATCTTGGGCAGATAAAATATGATAGAAGTAAAAAAACTTAGAAAATCATTTGGTAGTGGAGACGGCGAGCTTGTCGTCCTAAAGGACTTGTCCTTTTCTGTGAAAAAAGGCGAGTTTATTTCGGTCACCGGAAGGTCTGGTTCTGGAAAAAGTACCCTTTTGTATCAACTCGGTCTTCTTGATATACCAAATTCGGGAGACATTTCGATCGACGGGGTCGATGTCAGAGCTCTCAAAAGTGCGTCACGTACCCAATTTCGACTAGAAAAGCTCGGATATGTTTTTCAAGATTATGCGCTTATCACCGAACTCACCGCTATAGAGAATGTGATGGTTACGCTACTTATGCAGGGAATGACCAGAAAAGAAGCTAGGGAAAAGGCAAAGAAAGTACTATCTAAAGTGGGGTTAGCCGACAAGCTCGACAATCTACCAAGTCAACTTTCGGGAGGTCAGCAACAAAGAGTTAGCATCGCCCGTGCCATAGGGCATGATCCCAAAATTATTTTCGCCGATGAGCCTACAGCAAATCTAGACAGTGAAACCGCGGCCATGGTGCTCAAAACTCTCTTGGAGTTGAATAAAGAAGGACAAACCATTATTATGGTCACGCACGAGGAAGAGTATGCCAATCTAACCGACCGAATTGTTACTCTTTCAGACGGAATAATCGTTTCGGATATTGTAAACAAAAATAAAAATGTTAAATAAAATCAATACAAAACTGAAAAGTGGAGTAGCGAAAAGTTTCGGCTTTATTAAGGCCCATTATATCCTCTCAAGCATTGTGGCCCTCGCGATAATCATACCCGTTGCGGTGTCACTCGGTAGGGGAGATGGAAGGGAATTTGTTGTGGTGAAACAAGGGACGATCGTCGAAACGGTTCGAGCTTCCGGTAAAATAAAGCCAGCAGAGGACGCTAATCTTGGCTTCAATAGGGGAGGTAGAGTGCTTGCGGTCAACGTCAAAGCAGGGGACACCGTCAAGGCGGGGCAAATCTTGGTTGCACTAGACAACAGCGAACTACTTGCCAACCTAAAAAAGGCACGTGCTGAACTTTCTCTCCAGGATATTACTGGCTCAAACGCTGAAGTGACTCTTGCAGATGCCGAAAACAATCTTATAGCAAAAATAAATGACGCATACACAAAATCCGATGACGCTGTAAGAAATTACTCTGACCAGTTCTTTGGGGGAACTCCACCGTCACTTTCGTTCAAGAGGTCGTTTGTTGAGGGCGGTGCCACCATCTTTCTAAACATTGATCCCAAAGCGGAACTTTCAGTCGTAGGAAAGCGAACAGCAATAAGCAAAATGCTCCCGGAGTGGTTTTCTATGTTGACAAACTTAAAGAGAGGCAGTGACTATGAAGTATATATCACAGGGGCAAAGCGCAATCTGGAAACGATAAGGGTGTTTCTGGACGAATTATCTGTTGCTATAAACAATCTTACCGTTCCGAGCTTCGAGTACAATTCAATTTTTGCCGGATTTAGGAATGATATCTCGAGCGCCAGGACAAACGTCAATACAGCCATAACAAACCTCATCGCTGCAGAAGAAAAATATAATTCGGCGAAGCTCGATGCCAGTGCCAGCGCAGGCAATATGTCTACGCAACAAGCTCGAGTTCTTGCAAATGAGGCAAACGTTCAGAGTATCGAAGCAGAACTTACTCAAATGATAATCAGAGCGCCTTTCGAAGGTACTATCACGAAAGTAGATTTGAGTGTCGGAGAGATAGCGAAGGCTGGCGAGAGCGCCATTTCTCTCATTTCGAGCAATAAGATAGAGATCGAATCAAACGTCTCTGAAGTAAATATTGGAAAAATCAAAGCCTCAAATCCGGTTAGAATAACCCTGGATGCTTTCGAGGGTAGGGAATTTTCTGGATTTGTCCGTCACGTCGAACCCGCCGAGACTATTGTGGATAATGTTGTGACATACAAAGTAGTGGTTGATTTTAAGGAAGGTCATAGTGATTTAAAAAGTGGTCTCACTGCCAATCTAGATATTGAGACATTTCGCAAGGACGATACTTTGATCGTGCCCCAGTTTGCTATTTTAAGTGAAGGCGGCAAGACTTATGTCAGTAAGCTTGATGGTGGTAAGATAGTTAAAACCGAGGTAGAAACCGGTGCTAGAGGTAGTGATGGTATGATTGAAATTGTTTCTGGATTAAGGGCGGGGGATGAAATAGAAATAAATAAGTAAAAAACAAGAAAACAAAGTGAGCGGCTATTCGGTTATTCTTTTTTACAAATACGTAAATCTTCCTGATCCTCTCAAAGTAAAAGAGGAACAGCTTTTGCTCTGCACCAAGTTAAATCTTAAAGGGCGCATTATCCTTGCAGAGGAGGGGATCAACGCCACACTTGAGGGAACCAATGAAAATATTAAGGAATATTGCGATTGCCTCCTCGCCAATGACCTCTTCCGAGATATTCATATAAAAAGAAGTTCGAGTTCGGGCACCTCCTTACCTAGACTTATTGTCAAAGTGAGACCAGAGATTGTAGCATCGAAGCTTTCCAAAGAGATTGACCCAACCAAAGCTACAGGGAAATATCTACCACCTGAAACACTTAAGGCTTGGATAGATGACGGCAAGGATTTTCAGATCGTTGATATGCGCAACGACTACGAATTCAAATCCGGCCATTTTGCAGGATCCATTCCATCAGGTATGAAAAACTTTAGAGATATCAAAGATGTGCCCCAAAAACTCTCCGATCTCAAGGAGAAAACTATAGTTGCGGTTTGTACCGGGGGTATCCGATGTGAAAAGGCCAGTGCCAACCTTCTAGCGGCTGGGTGGAAACATGTCTACCAGTTAGAAGGTGGAATCGTTACTTATATGGAGAAATATCCTAGCCATGCATTTAAGGGAACTTTGTATGTTTTTGATAACCGTATAACAATGGATTTTGATGATCCAGATAAGCATATCGTAGTAGGAAAGTGTGAAAAGTGTCTAAAATCATCAGAAAATTACATAAATTGTGCTAATGATAACTGCCATATTCACTTTATATGCTGTAAAGGGTGTCTCGATGCCTCGGGTAGGGGATTTTGTTCCAGTTTGTGTGAGAAAGCCTATGAATCCCAAAGCCTCGAAATTGCAGGAAAAGCCATATAATTAGCCATTTTTATACCATAGAAACGAGCGTTTGTCATTGACAAACGTTTCTCAATATGCTACTATATTGTGGACTCAGTTGCGACTGAGTTTTTTGTTTTCTTGATCATTATTTGATCGATTCCAATCTAAAATCTAATCCAAAACTATGTTTAATTTAGCCGTTATTGGTCTATATGTTGTTTCTGGCCTTGCCGGTGATGCTATGCCTGCCATGCCGATTCCAACTGAAACATCTGTAAACCAGATTCAATTGGAAGCAAGGAAACAGGACGAGTCTAAAGAAATCACAACCGAAGCCTACGTTAAAAATTATTTCTCTGACACCCCGATTCTTGCCGAGGTTGCAAGATGTGAATCCCAGTTTAGACAGACTGACAAAAGTGGTCGTGTCATCCGTGGGAAAGCCAATCGTTACGACGTTGGTGTCATGCAGATTAATGAGCTATACCACTTAGATAAGTCTAAGAATCTTGGCTACGACATCTATACTACAGAAGGTAACCTTGCGTATGCTCGCTACCTTTATGAAAAGGAAGGAGCACGCCCATGGATGGCCTCTTCAGGATGTTGGGCAAAGTTTAGAGAAATAGCTTTAAGCAACGGAAGTAATTTCGATCACACTCTCTAAAAAACTAGAAGCAACTAATTAAACTTAAAACCCCGCATGTGCGGGGTTTTAAGTTTGTAAAGAGAGTGATTTTTATAAGTATTTTTTTATACAATCAAGCAAAATAAACAGATTGACACTGGTGGGGAAGGGGAGTAAATTCAAATGCGGAATCGAACATTGAATTTATAAAAAGTAATCAAAAATACACACCGGGCTCTTGCCCAGAAAGGTTGAGTGAGAAATGACGATTGTGGCGAGATCCCAGGCCGTTCTCCCGGTAAATGCCGAAAGTTCAAACGACCTCCTCATCTCTGAATTTGCCCGCTATTTGGGTAAGACCCAGAAAAGAAGTCCTCATACAGTGATCAATTATTGCCGTGATGTGAAATCATTGGCAGGTGTTCTTTCGGACGAATTTGGAGAGGATGCCAGGCTCGCAACCATGTCAGCCGATGAGCTGAATGTATGCCTCGGTATTTTCAGGAACAATCTGGGTTACAAAACAAATACCGTAGCAAGGAAGGTCTGCGCCCTAAAGGCTTTCTTCAAGTGGTTTGCGGAACATAGAGATGATGGGGTAGAAACGGGCCCTGTCGGATTCCTCTCTGCACTTCGCGCGAAGAGACACAGAGAAACAATTTCCAGATTTCTGACTCTTTCCCATGTAACCAAACTGATGCGGTTTGGTGTAAATACTGGAATTGTATGCAGGGCGCGAGATACCTTGGCGATAAGACTCTTCCTGTTTACAGGAATTAGCTGTCGTGAACTTGTTGCTATCAATCTGGGTGATTTCACGTTGGAGCGGGACGCAATTACTCGTAGGGTGGTGAAGATCGTCAGTGTCAGAGTCGGCCAAGCTCACACAATCTCACTCGACAGGCCCGAAATTCAAGAAGCATTGGTCGGCTACCTTAATCTCGTTTACCCCAAGTTTTTAGGGCAACCGAGTGTTGGCAGTAGTCATAGCTCTCTTCGCTCTCTTCCTCTTATGGTCAGTGGTAAGAATAGCAAAGTGAGGATAAAGGGCAGGTCTATAAGGAGGAATCTCCAAAAAATCGGGCGCAAACTCGGCATTAGCCAATCAGGCGTAGAGCTTGGTCCGACATCTCTTAGGCATCGGTTCGTCATCGATCGTCTGAAAGACCGCACTCCTCGAGCCGCAATATCTCAACTACTGGGCAAGCGACACGCTCACTGTATATGGTGGCTAAATCGACTGGCTGCCGACATCGTCAATGCCGGTGCCCTGCAGGACAGTTATGGGGAAGGGGAAGTGGCCAAGCCACAAAATCACCCTAAGCAAGTAAAGTGAAAACCAATTTACCATCGGACCCTCCCAGTTGGGCGGGTTTTTTCATAAATAAATTATTTTTTATTCGCTAAGAAGATCAGATAACTCAAATCTCAACGTCTATCTTTTATGGTAAGGGAAGGGGTTTAGAGAGAGTATACAAACGTCGCACAATATATCTTTTGCGACACTACCTATATAATAAACAAGGATTTTAAAAATACCACTTCCCCACTCGAAAAAAAGATTTTTTGAGCTTCTTCAGATTGATAAATCTATTTAAATATTTTCTTTGCTCTCTCCCAGAATTCTGGATGACCATTTTCTTTCATCCAGTACCACCATTCTGCGCCCCACAGAAGTTGTTCGTCAAAACCGGCTCTTTTGGCAAACTCAATTGATTTATTAAACTTATCAATGTTCATGCGTTTGAGCTGGACATCGATTTCTGTATCGATAATAGGCTTAAGGAGCCACGGTTCAGCCGACAATTCACTCAATATAATATTTTTTTGCCCATAAAACGATTTTACGAGGTTCTTTTTTAAGAGAAAGAAGGCTGGTGTAATTGGATACCTAAGTGGTCCCAATTTATGATTCCAAATGTATAGGTATAGACTTGTCGCAAAAACGTCAGAATTTCTGTAAGCCTTGTACCAGAGACCAAGCTCGCCACTGTCGGTGAGCAGGATTTTTGTATCCGGGTCGATTTCTTTTACTAGACTGATTTCTTTCTTCAAAAATTCCTCGTTAGAAAAACTCCCGCAATGATTTTCTGCAAAAGAGGTCAAAAAAACTTCGTTTTCAACTTGCCAATATTTAATGCTTGGTCGATCTTTATAACGTTGCACTACCGCCGTTATATATTCGAGCACTTTGACCCTTTTCTCTTCGTCGTTGAGCCCAGAAACCCATTTGGGCTCGTGACACTCTGGCCAACCTGGCAGACGTCGCCCAATGGCAAGAATAATTGAGGAACCTCGCTTTTCGGCCTCATTTACCTGGAAATCTAAGTCTTTAAAGTTAAAAAGAGCTTCTTCTGGCTGAATATTGGGCCAATGGGCAGAAAGGCGTAGATATTTCACCTTCAGGTCATCCAATATCGCTAAAAATGCCTCTTTCCAGTTGATTTTGAGTTCATCTGCGTGATATTTACTGAAAGATGCACCATAAGTGATTTTGTCGGGCGTTTCCTGCCAAAAAAACACAAATCCAAGGAAAATTAGGACAATTATCAAAATTACCGTTAGCCTGATTTTTGTAATTTTTTTTCTCATTGATTCAGATAAACAAAACAAAGAAGCCTATAACAATAAGTAGAGTTGCTGCGGTTTTATGCAGGAATTCATGTTGGTGTTGTCTTCCTGAAAAATATTCTGGAAATTTTCTGCTCCATAACACAGCAAATAGAAATAGGAAAAGATATTGTAAAGCGGCCAAAGCATTGACGATCGATACGTCACCATATTTCAGAGCCAAAAGAATAAATATAAAAGCAATGCCGGCAAGTATCTTGTTACCTACCACCAGTTTCCTTTTGTACTTCGGGGATTGCCCGAAGTCATCTCTTATCAGTTTATAGACTCCTGGCCAAAGAAGGAGTAATAGAACAACAAATACGTTTGCCATTCGTGACCAGAAAAAACCATTTAAAAAGTCCTCATATCGAAAGAGCATCTTCATGGTTATGAGGGAAAAACCAAAAAAGAAACCCGAGCTCACAATGTAAAAAAATGATTTGTGGGTGAATTTGAAATGTGAAAACAAAGTCATTCCTAAGATTAAAATAAAAAAGCCGGCTATAAAATGATTTGGTAGCTTCTCTCCAAGAGCGACACTGCTTAGGATAAATGTCGTTAGCGCAGCGGATCCCCCGACTACCGGCATCAATTCGGAAGGATCTGACCACAGAAATGATTCATAAAGAAAAAGTATTGAGACTACGAAAGCTACTGCTCCAAGCAATGAAAGAATAATGGTTTCTGGGGTGGGAATCTCAACTCCTCCAAGTGGCAAAAGTACGATGACAAAACCCGAAAGTAACCCTACATAAAAAGTGTAGACAATTGGTTTTGAGACAGTGCGAGTGGCGACGATTTGTCGATCTATAAAAACCACTACGGCATTCAGAAATTGACCGATGATTACGAACAGTAGCCAGTTATACATAACTTCTATTATATCGGAAGAGTTCCGGTCTCGCAGATTTTCTTGTATACAAAGGCGGATTCCCTAACCTTTCTTCTCTGCGTAGTATAGTCCATCTCAAGCAAACCGAAACGTTTATTGAAACCCTCTGCCCACTCATAGTTGTCCAGTAGAGACCAATAAAAATACCCGTGTACATTTACCCCCTCCCCCATCGCCTTGTGTATGAAAAATAAATGGTCGATGATGAAGCGCTCACGCTTTGTGTCACTACTATCTGCTATGCCATTTTCCGTTACATAAATCGGTTTGTTGTATCGTTTAAGTTCTTTGAGTACGTGATATATGCCTTCTGGATATATGTCCCAACCCATATCCGTTTTTTCGTACTCTATTTTTCTGCCGAAGGATCTGTGCATATAGTAGTTCAGGCCGATGAAGTCAGTCTTCCCAGAGAGTCGGTTGAGAAAATGTCTATTCCAGAACCAACTCATGAAAATAACAACTAGTTTGTAGATAGGATTTTGAGACGTGGAATGAAAGTACATATTATTCTTAACGATACCTACGGGGAAGTCATTTTTTATTATTTTTATTGCCTTATAAGCAGATAGATGACTTTTAGCTAAGTTGTTTAAAATCTTCAAATAAGTTAGGAAGGATTTCTTTTTAAACGGGGGCCACTTTCCTTGGATCCACCCGTTTCCGGCGAAAACCAGAGGCTCATTCATCGTCATAAAAAAAACTCCATCACATTCTTCTCCTAGTTTCTTTACTACGTATTCGCAATATTTCGAAAAATACTTTGATATTTCAAAATTTTCAAAGCCGCCCTTAGCTGCTATCCACTCTGGTAAAGTGAAATGCCAAAGTGTCACGAAAGGAACTACCCCCCTACGTTTCAGGGCTCGTATTACATCTCTATAATGCTTTATCTCGTTCTCATCGAACTCATTCTCTTTTGGTTCGATCCGTGACCATTCTATAGATAAACGGTGTGCTTTCTGGTTTAGCTTTTGAATGTTATCGAAATCCTCTTCATAGTGACCATAATGTTCGCACGCTCTCCCGCAAGCAGGCACTCTCCCCTCTTTTGCGGCTCTTGCCCAATCGTTGTTTTGAATCCCTCCTTCGACTTGGTAGGAAGCCGTGGCGCTACCCCACAGAAAACCTTTCGGAAATTCTATTTTGTCACTACTTTCCGTGCTCATTCTATATTTTTAGTCAAGCAAACTCTCCCACCAGTTGAATGTTAAGTGTAGAAATAAATACAGTGGACCGTAAATCGGAAGCAGAAGGAAAAATAATAGGATTTTTAGACCTCTCATGTTTTAAATATTGGCGGCAGTATATCATATCTACCTATTTTTTAAACAGACCCGTTAGGAAATTCCAAATGAAATGAGCTGGCACGGAAAGATAATGTGTCCACAAAAAAATAGCTAGTCCTTTTATGTAATCTACCCACTCTGAAATTTTCAAGGATTTCAAAAACTCTAAAATATTGAAATCAAATAGATATTTAAGAAGAACCAGAGCTATGATTATAAGTAAGATTTTTTTGATAAATCCTTGGTTTCTCATGCCATCTATTATAGCAAATTTAGAGGTATAAAAGAGGGTTCAAGTAAGCGCGAGTGTCAGCAACCGGCACCAGTGCTCCAGTACAATTTTTGCTCTGTCCTGTGGTAAACCTAACAATCCTGGTTCCCTGTGAAGCGTAGACACCGAAATGCAGGTGAGGTCCAGTAGAATACCCGGTGTTCCCACTGTATCCAATAATGTCGCCGACAGTCACCCTTTCACCATTATTTACTTTTATAAGGTCGAGGTGGGCGTAAAGTGTGGAGAGGCCGTTGTTGTGCTTGAGCAAAATCCATTTGCCGTACGAGTAACATCGAGGGACCAAGCTGGTATTGCCTGTTCCCTCAACAACCCCACTAGCCGCCGCTTTAACTGGTGTGCCGCGGGGTGCTCTGAAGTCAACACCGTTATGCCCTTTTCCGCTGTAAGCGGCTGTTTTCGAAAACTCTGTATCGCCAAATTGTTGAGTGACAAGAATATTGTCGAGAGGCCAGAAGAGGATACCTTTGCCGGAGCTCGGATAGCTCTTTGGGTCTATGATAAGTCGGAGTTGGTTTTCATATTCACTAAGTTCTCTTTCAAAAGCCTCACTTAGGCGCTTCTTCTCATCAAGAATCTTTCGATAGTTTGATTCTTTGCTTTTTGTCTCGGATAGTAAGACACTTTTTTCTTGCTTATTTATTTCAATGATTTTTTTCTTATCGCCGAGTTCATCATCAAGGGCGAGCAATATTTTCTTTTGTTTTTCGGTTTCTGCTTGTCGGTTTTCTAGTTCTCTTTTTTGATTCTGTAAATCCTTAACATAATCCCTTATGGCGGTTTGGATTTTTTCTATATTTTGGAAATCATCCCAAAGGACGTTGATACTGTCATAAACCAATACGGTCTCTACCATCGAAGTATCGTCCTTCTGTTGTATATCTCTCAGAGTGTTTGCAACAACACCCATTTTTTGTTCTATACTTTGTTCGCTTTTCCCTATTTCAAAATCGAGCTCCCTTAGAGTAAGGGTAGCGTTGGATATTTTGTTTTGAGTAACTTGTAATTCTTTGTTTAGCTTGTCACGAGAGATATCTAGAGATTTGACTGTAGCCTCAAGGCTCTTACTCTCTTTATTTACAATCTCGATCTGTTCCCCCAACTGTTTGATTTCCTTGTTTAGTATCTCGATTTGGGCATTTTTTGTTTCAATATTTTTCTTTATTTCTGCTTCCGTTTGGGCAGAAGTGATGTGCGCGGAAAGTCCGAAACAAAAAAATATCCAAAAGAAGACTTTTAATGCATTCATAGGAAAAATCTCGCTGCTTTTTCTAATCTGGATATTGAATCCTTTTTTCCGAGAATTGAGATGACGGTAAAAGGGTCTGGAGATTTCATTTTGCCGGTTAGAGCAAATCTCACTGGCCAGAGTACATTTCCCCTACCCTTTTCTGATGCATAGTTCCAAAGAAGTTCCTTTATGGATTCACTTTTAGAAAAAGTCTCTTCGCGAGCGCCCGAGAGCAATCGGATAGCCTCTCTTAGATGTGCCGCGGTCGTCGCCTCCGTTTTCTCTTCTTTCCATATCAAGTCTTCTTTTTTGTATGTTGGTTCTTCGAAAAAATAGTCCAATTCTCCAGCTTCAATCATCGAATCTATGTCGCTTAAAACATGTATTCGATCAAGAATAACCGGAGTAATTTTTTCGACTAAAATTTTCGATATTTTCCAATGATTTTTCTTTACTAGTTCAGAATTTTTAATTCGGGCCTCTATTTCCTGTCCCAAAGTATGTAAGGATTTCTTTTTTAAATATTCCCTATTGAGCCATCGGAGTTTCTCTTCATTGTATATCGCTCCGCTTTTTTGCACTTTGGATATGTCAAAAATTTTAACAAGTTCATCCAAGCTGAATATTTCCTGCTCGCCGCCAGGATTCCATCCCAAAAGAGCCATATAATTTAATAAGGTTTCGGGCATGTAACCCTGATCTCGATAATCCGTAAGTGCTCTAGCTCCTCTGCGTTTTGAGAGTTTCGATTTGTCGGGAGCTAGTATAAGAGGTAAATGGGCGTATATGGGTCTACGAGCGCCGATAGCTTCCCCTATAAGAATTTGTCTGGGCGTATTTGAAATATGCTCCTCGCCTCGGATGACATGAGTAACAGCCATCTCATGGTCATCTACTACAACTGCAAAATGGTATAGTGGCTCGTTCAGACTCTTCGCTATCACAAAATCTCCAAGTTCGGTTGTGTCAAACTTTGTCTCCCCGCGGATTAGGTCGAAAAAGTTTATGGTGGTATTGGGATTTTTGAAACGTATGACCTCGCTCCTCTCCCCCTCTTTTAGGTTGGTCTCTTCTTCCTTAGAAACGTAAGCCTTCCCGCCGGCTATCAGTTTTTGGAGATATTTTATGTATATTTCCGTTCGCTCTGATTGTTTGTATGTCTCGTCGAATTTTAGGCCAAGCCACTCTAATCCATCCAAAATATTTTTTTCATATTCGGGTTTTGATCGCTCTTTGTCTGTATCCTCGATTCTCAAAATTACCTTACCGCCTGCATGCCTCGCATAAAGGAAATTAAAGAGAGCAGTTCGAAAACCTCCGACGTGAAGTGTTCCCGTTGGGCTTGGGGCGAAACGCGTAACCACACTGTTATGATTTTCGTGTTTTTGTGTCATGTTCTAGAGTTCGTGTTTAAGGGCGATTGCTAGGATTTCCTTGGCGATAATGCGAGCCGAGTCTTTTTTTACAAAAGCGGCAGCTCCTTGTTTCATTGCCTCCCTTGTTTTGCCGTCTGTGGCTAAGCGTCTGATTTCAGAGGCGAGAATGTGTGAAGTAAGATTCGATTCCTCAATGACCACAGCTGCCCCGCTTCGAGCATAAGCATAAGCGTTCTTCCTTTGGTGATCCCCATTTGTTTCCGTGATTGGGATAATTATGGCTGGTACACCCCAGGCCGCAATTTCAAAAATGGCAGAGCCGGCTCGGGAGATTATTATATCCGCAACGCCTGCGGCCATGCGAAGAGCAAGGACATTTAGATAATCAAAAGGTTTGTAACGACCTTTGTTCGGATCACCAGTAAGTACCGCTTCTACTCTGTTTTTTACATCCGAATAGTTTGCCTTGCCCGTCTGGTGAATAACCTGAAATTCTTTTAGAAGATCTGGCAGGATATCAACAATAGTGTCGTTAATTATCTGGGCGCCAAGTGAACCTCCCAGGACGAGTATTGTCGGTACATCATTAGATAACTTTAGAAATTCATGAGCGCCGCTTTTTAGGGGTTCCAGAAGCTCTTTTCTTATTGGGTTTCCTGTGTATGCCACTTTCTCTGCAGGAAAGAATTCGGCCGCCTCCTCGTAGGAAACGGCGATCCTCTTGGCAAACCTTGCCGCCCAACGATTCACTCTTCCCGGCACGCTGTCTGACTCGTGGATGACAACAGGAATACCCAGTAGGCGGGCGGCAAAAAGAACCGGGAAGCTAGCATAGCCCCCTTTTCCAAAGACTACATCAGGAAAAATTGAAAAGACGTCCCAGGTTGACGTAATTATTCCCCAACCGGTTTTAAATAAATCAAAAAAATTTAAGATAGAAAAATAAAGTCTCAATTTTCCAGCCGAATTTTTCTTATAGATTATACCGTTATCAAAAAGAACCGCCGGATCATATGGAGTCGGAGCCATAAAATAGAGCTCTGGAGCGATGAGTCGATATTCTCTGGCGAGCGCATTGATTTCTTCAGCTACTGATACGATCGGGTAGAAATGACCCCCAGTTCCTCCTCCTGTAAACAGAATTTTCATATTTGTTAAGTTTTTTGCCTAGTGTAGCGCGAAATATTCAAGACAATTCCAACCTCGGCCAAGGTGATAAGCATGGCTGATCCGCCGTGACTCACAAAAAGCAAAGGTATACCTGATAGTGGAAGAACTCCAAGCATTGCTCCCATATTGACAAATGATTGAGTCAAAATCAGTATAACAATTCCCAAAGCCAAAAGTCCACCAAAACTATCTGGGGCTCGAGTAACTATTTTGAAGCCACGGAAGGCGAAAAATATGTACATACATATGAGACCAATTCCACCCACAAATCCAAACTCTTCTGCCATAACCGCAAAGATTGAATCCCCGATCGGTTCTGGTAGAAAATTAAACTTCTGTATACTTTGCCCAAAACCTCTACCCAAAACTCCGCCAGACCCTATGGCGATAAGAGATTGCTGGATCTGATAACTCGAACCAAACGAATCCTGCGCCGGGTTTATAAATGTTCTTAGTCTGTCCTTTATGTAAGGTCGTTCATGAATCACCACGGCGAAGCCGATGAGTGCGATCAGTGCGACAAGTAAAATATGCTTCCATGAAATTCCACCGGCTATAAGCATGGCAACGCCTGCTGCACATATCACAAAGAAAGTATCGGTGTCAGGTTGTAAGAGTAGAATTGCTCCGACAACCGCCGTAATTATCAAAAATGGAGCTACCTTGTGTTTTAGTTGTGAGGAATTCTTTTTAACTCCAGAAACCCAGGTGGCTACGTATATGATATAAGCGATCTTGAGAAGCTCGGATGGTTGAAATGTAAACCCCCCTAACCCAATCCAACGCTTTGCGCCACCAAACTCTAGACCTATTCCAGGAACGAAGACTAAAAGCGTCAATATAGCAGCTCCGGCAAATATAATGAGAGAATACTTTCTCCAAAAACGATAATGAACTCTCGAGGCAATTATGCAAAAAATAGTCCCTAAAAATAAACCGTAAAATATTTGAGAAAACGCCACATTGGAGAAACGAGGACCTTCTTTAGCCAAAAGTCCGAGTGATGCCGAGCTGAATACAAAAAACCCAAAGATGATAAGAATTGCGACAGACAGTAAAAAAAGTTTGTCTACGCGAGGGGTTTTTTTCATAAAACTTTATCCAATGAGGGCGAGTATAAGTCCGAGAATGGCAAAAAAGATAGAAATAATCCAGAACCTCATGGTTACCTTGTAAGGCGGCCAACCAAGAGCTTCAAAATGATGATGAATGGGGGCGCTTAGAAAAACCTTTTTTCCATTTCGTAGTTTTTTTGATGAAATTTGGATAATGTTTGAAGCAGTTGTAATCATCAGTGGGAACGCGATTACGGGTAAGACAATGAGACCATATCCACCACCAAGCGAGTCGGTCATAAAAGCTACGACCGATAGCGTAATTGTTAGCCCCATCGTTCCAGTTTCAGACATATAAAATCTTGCGGGAGGAATATTAAACCACAAAAACGCCAATATCGAGCCAGCTACAAGGGCACAAAATGCGGCAAGATTTATTTGGTTTTGGTAAAAAGCTATTCCAGCGTATGAGCCAAATATAGCTGCAAAAACCCCACCAGCTAAACCGTCTATACCGTCAATCACGCCACCGGAGTAGAGTGCTACCATGACGACAGCAAACAATGGAATAAAGAGAAGTCCGATCTCAAGGCCGCTTTCCCATAATGGCAGACCGATTGTCCGTACATCGAGTTTAAAATAGAACCATGACCCACATAATAAGCCAACTAGAGCCACTATTATTAGACGTTTTTTAAGTGACATCCCACGAGACGGACCTTCTCCGTTTCCTGAGATTTCAAAATAATCATCTATAAGGCCCACAAGTCCCCCGAAGACGAGCGTAAACAAAGGAATCCATGTTTGGCTCCTACTTAAAAAGTCAATTTTTTGAAACAAAGGTGTGTCGAAGAGTTGACCCAAGGCATAAAAAAAGAGAATTGTGACTGATGCGGAAAGCCATATGATTATCCCGCCCATGCGGGGTGTTCCAACCTCTCTTTCCTTATGTAGTGAGTTAAAAACAGGTGTATCTTTCCCATACATATCGACCTTGCCAGATTTCTTCTTCCACATCTTGTGTTTGTACAGATATGAAGTCAGGGCCGGAGTAATGGCAATACCCAACGCGAATGCGCTGATAGAGGGTAAAAACACTTTTACGATATCGATTATCATGCTTTTGCAGGTTTAATTGTATACTATTTTATCTTGGTTACGTATTCTTTTGTGGCTTTTGCGAGTAGGCCCACATCATAGAATCGACCGTCTAGTGTGGAACCCAGTACGGATATGATGTACGGTCCCTCAAGACCTGGGTCCATGACAACAACAAGATTTCCGCCAGCCAGGTCGGTAAAGCCAGTTTTTGATCCTAGAAGGCCGGGTATAGTGTCTAGTGCAATGTTTGTATTACGTACTTCATGGTCAATGTTGTTTAGAGATTTTAGGGTTAGTTCGGAATACTTTGTTGGCTCTAAAAGCGATGGATGATTTCTCATTATGTAGTCAAAAAGACTGGTTACATCACGCGCAGTTCCATAAGCACCACTTTCGGTTTCGTCTTTATCAAGTCCATTTTCATTTCCAAAATATGTCTTTGTAAGGCCGATTGATTTTGCCAAATCGTTCATTTTACGGACGAATCGCATACGTTGTGATTTTTCATCGTGTGCATTTCCCGGCTCTGTATCGTCTATTATTGAGCCGGTGACCGCGGCGATAGCCCTAGCTCCGTCATTTGATGAGGAGATAAGGCTTAAGGCCAAAAGATTTTTGAGACTCCATTTTTCTTCTGCAAGCAGACCGATATCCCCTTCTTCTCCGAGAGAATCCTTGCCTATAGTTATGGTGGTGTAGTCTGGAACAAGCTCGGTTGCAGTAAGGGCCATCATGGCTTTTGTGAGTGAGGCAAGGGGTAAAACCCTACCTTCTTCGAGGGAGAAAAGCATCTTTTGATTCTTCATATCCCAAACAATGGCAGACTTGGCTGTTAGTTTTATTTCACTGAATGGGTCTACAATACCAACATCACTTTTTATCTCGTCAATTCTTACGTGGTTATTTTTATTATTTGCAAACAGAATCGCCAAAAGTATTATTAGTCCTCCGATTAAGGCGAAAATTACAAATTTATCGTTCATTCTGATGTTGTTTGCATTATTGAAGTCCATTTTCTTTATTTTCATCTTTCGCCTTAAAGTCCTCTAGTTCCTTTCTAAAATCAGTGTACTCGGGTAGTTCTTCTTTATTTTTTATCCCAAGATACGAGAGAAGTTCTAGTGTCGGCTTGTAGACAAATCCCCTCTCTCCACCTTTGGAATCTGTTTTTTCTATGAGTCCTCGAATCAAAAGATTGCGTATGATAAAAGTTGAATTTACACCCCTAATATAGTCAACCTCCCTTCTGCTTATCGGCCCTCGATAAAGCACTATGGAGAGCACCTCAAGGCCAGCTTTTCCTATGTCTCTTGTTAGCTCATCTTTGGTAATTTGTTCGATCACTCGGCTTACCCCTGGCGCCGTTGCAAGGGAGACGCTGTCTTCCTCACGCATGAGCACAATTCCCCTACCATCGAGTGATTCCTCCAATGACTTTAGTGAACGATGAATTTCGTCCTCCGAAACCGAAAGTAGTTCCGATAACCTTTTTATAGTCATCGGTTCTCCCTTAAAGAAAAGTATGGCTTCAATGGTGGATTCTAGAGACATGCTGTTTATATATATTTCGGAACGCTTATCTGTTCTGTCTCTATGTTTATATCATCAAATGTACTCTCTTGAGTTACGTTAATTATTCCCCTACGCACGAGTTCGAGCATGGCAAGGAAGCTCACAATAACATTTATTTTATTCTTTTTTTTGTCCATACCAGAGAATTCCCTGAAACTCATCTTCAGGTTTTTTGTAACTCTAAGCGTTAGGTTATCGATCATTTCCTCGAGGCTGATAACTTTTTTTACTATTGCCTGTGGCAACTTTTCGGCTTTTGGAATACTTGCAATAACGAATTTGAGGGCCGCTTGTAGTGCCGGAATAGTGGTGGAGTCGTCTGGAGAGAAAACTGGTCTTATTCCCCTCTTTGCGAGGGGTGCAAACAGCATTACCTTCCCAAATCTCTCCCTGATATGGATACTCAATTCCTTTATTCTCTTGTACTCCTTTAACCTGCGCTCCAAGTCCTCTATGCTACTCTGCTCCTCGTTGGACAGCTCGAGTGTGGGCAGTAAAGATTTTGATTTTATGAGCAAAAGAGTGGAGGCAATGAGGATAAAGTGGGCGCTCTCTTTCATGGGAAATTTATCTTCTTTTTGTATGTAAGAGATAAAATCATCTGTTACCTTCGCGAGCGAAATCTCATTGATCGGTAATCTTCGCTTCTCAATTTCCGAAAGCAGCAAATCGAGAGGTCCTTCAAAGTGATCTGTTTTAACGTGATAAACCATGCCAACTTTTACTAATATATTTTAAGCCCGATACGTTCGCGAACCTCATCCATCTTCTCATTGGCTATCTTTCGGGCCTCGTCACTGCCTTTTTTTAGAATTTTTAAGACATCACTACTTTTTGCAGCAAACTCTGCACGTTTCTCTCTTAAGGGTGAAATGAATGCCACAAGCTTTTTTACAAGTAGATCCTTTGAACCCTTATATCCAAGACCTCCTTTCAAATACTGTTCTCTTATTGAATCAAGTTCTTCTTTTGTATTAAAGAACTTGTGGAGAGCGAAAACTTTGCAGGTTTCCGGATCCAGGGGATCGTTTAAACCTCTTGAGTCAGTGGGGATACTCATCACTGCATTCCTTATCTCATCATCAGTGGCGAAAAGTCCGATAATATTGTTGTGGCTCTTACTCATCTTTTCTCCGTCTGTGCCCGGTACTATTCCTACGTCAGGATAAATTAGTGGTTCAGGTATCACAAAAGTTTCACCAAAGATTCTGTTGAACTTCAGTGCAGTGTCACGGGTGTATTCGACGTGCTGTTTTTGATCTTGACCTACCGGCACTACATTGGGGCTATAAAGCAAGATGTCGGCAGCCATAAGCATTGGGTAGTCGAATACGCCCACATTTATTTCTTTATTTTTGGCCAAAGCGTCCTTGTAGGCATGGGAGCGCATGAGATAAGGCATGGTTGTGATGCAGTTAAAGACCCAAGCAAGCTCACTGTGGGCGGCTATATCAGACTGCTTGAAGATTGTTGTTTTCTTTGGATCCAACCCAATCGCCAAATAATCAATCGCAACGTTGATTATGTTTTGAGAAAGCTCCTCCTTGTTTTGGAGCGAAGTAAGAGCGTGCAAATCGGCAATAAAAACAAAACAATCGTGGGTATTCTGAAGTTCCACGAATTGCTTCATGGCGCCAAAATAGTTGCCTATATGTGGCCTGCCTGTTGGCTTAACGCCGGATACGAGAATTTTGGTTTTTGAAGTCATTGGCTAGTATTCTAACACAATTTTCAAAAACCATTTTGTAGTTTAGAGACCCTCCTTTCCCAACTCCTCGATGAGTTTTCTGGCTTCTTTTGTAAGTTTTTGAGGCAATTCTATATTGATTCTGATAAGTAGGTCTCCACGTCTACCACGATCGGTCGGTACACCCTTATTTCGGACCCTAAGCACTTCCCCAAAAGATATATGTTCCGGTATTTTGAGCACAATATCTCCATCAAGAGTTTTTATATTTCGCTCACCACCAAGAAGAGCTTCGGAAAGCTTAATTTTGAGATCCATAAGAAGGTTATACCCCTCTTTTCTGAAGACAGGATGACGTCTAACGTGGATTTTTATATACAAGTCACCAGGTATTCCAGATGCGACAGCTTCTCCCATCGCGGACAATCGGATCATTTCCCCGTTGTCGATTCCTGCTGGAATTTTAACTTTTATTTCATGCTCCTTTTTTGATACACCGCTACCGTGGCAAATTCGGCATTTTTCATTCGGCATTTTTCCTTTCCCGAAGCATGTCTCGCAGATTTTTTCTGTAGAAAAAGAACCAAAAAAAGTGCCTCGCATCTCATGGATCCTGCCCTTACCGTTACAGGTTTTGCATGCGGTAAATCCTGTACCCGGAGCACCGCCACTTCCAGCACAGATATCACACATCGAAGATTTGTTGAGAAGTATTTTACGTTCGATTCCAAAAATCGCCTCTTCGAAAGGTAGCTCTATGTCGATAGAGATGTCTCTTCCTCTGCGTACTCTAGCTTCCTTGTTGCCGAAAAAGTCACTAAATATATCTCCGAAATCGAATTTCTGGTCAAAGCCATTTGCGCCGCTGAATTGCGAAAAATCAAATCCACCAAAGCCACCGGCCTGGCCATTCCCTTGAGGACCTCCGGAGCCGAAAACTCGTCCGTAGGAATCATATTCTGCGCGTTTTTTATCATCAGATAGGATGCCGTAAGCCTCGTTTACCTCTTTGAATTTGGCTTCATCACCTCCCTTTTTATCGGGATGATATTTATGAGCTAGAGTCCTGAAGGCTTTTTTGATTTCCTCCTTAGAGCTTTTCTTGTCTACGCCAAGAATTTTATAATAATCCTTTGACATGTAATCTAATTCTGTGGATTTTGTTTGTCTTCCTTAAACTCTGCGTCTCTCGTATTGTCATTGCTTCCGCCATTGCCTGTGCTGTCTGTGGGGCCGCTATTTTGAGACTGATTCTTGTTCATATGTTCTCCAATTTTTGAAAGTGTCCCCGAAAGATCATTTGATGCTTTACTGATCGCTTCCTTATCCGAACCATCCTTTTCTTTCTTCAGTGCATCAATTTTATCATTTACTGACTTTTTTATGTCTTCAGGGATTGCGGCACTGTTATCCTTCAGTGCTTTCTCGGCGGCGTAAAT
This sequence comes from uncultured Candidatus Saccharibacteria bacterium, assembly GCA_964428845.1. Lineage (GTDB taxonomy): Bacteria > Patescibacteriota > Minisyncoccia > Phycocordibacterales > DATGWK01 > CAYRZH01. Next base: position 77,223 of record CAYRZH010000002.1, read on the forward strand.
AAGTTGCTCGGCGGCATTTTTTACTTCTACTAACTCCTTTTTCTTTGCGTCCTCTGCACTGTGCATTTCCGCATCTTTCTGCATTCTGGCGATATCATCCTTCGAAAGTCCAGAGCTTGCTTCTATTCTTATTGACTGCTCCTTGCTGGTGGCTTTATCCTTTGCTTTTACACTAAGAATACCATTTGCGTCTATGTCAAACGTAACCTCCACTTGAGGCATACCCCTAGGAGCTGGCGGAATTCCGTCTAGGATAAATCTACCCAAGCTCTTGTTGTCTGAAGCCATAGATCGTTCGCCCTGGATAATGTGAATCTCGACAGATGTTTGGTTGTCTGCCGCTGTGGAAAATACCTGGGACTTCGAAGCTGGAATTGTAGTGTTTTTGTCTATAAGTTTTGTATTCACACCTCCCATTGTCTCTATACCAAGAGAGAGAGGAATGACATCGAGAAGAAGGATGTCCTTTACATCTCCTGTGATTATTCCCCCCTGGATTGCTGCTCCGAGCGCTACTACCTCGTCGGGATTGATCGATTTGTTTGGTTCTTTGTTGAAAAATTTTTTAACTTCATCAGACATCTTTGGCATTCTTGTCTGTCCCCCAACAAGGATCACCTCATTTATCTCATTTACCTTAAATGGAGAAGCTTCCATTGCTCTTTTCGTAATAGACATAGCTCGATCGATAAATTCCTGGCAGAGTTCCTCGAGCTTTGCCCTACTCATTTTAAGAAGAAAATGTTTTGGTCCAGAAGCATCAGAAGTGATAAACGGGATGTTTATCTCTGTTTCCATGGCGGTAGACAACTCTATCTTTGCTTTTTCTGCGGCTTCGTCCAACCTTTGAAGAGCAAAGGTATCTTTGCGTAGGTCTATTCCGTGTTCTTTTTTGAATTCTTCGGCAAGCCAGTTAATTATCTTTTGATCAATATCTTTACCTCCGAGATGACTATCCCCGTCTGTTGATTTAACTTCGACTACATCGTTACCAACTTCAAGAACAGAAATGTCGAATGTTCCACCACCAAAATCAAAAACGACTATTTTTTCATCTTTTTTCTTATTGAAACCATAAGCGAGAGCGGCGGCTGTGGGTTCATTTATGATTCTTTTTACGTCAAGACCGGCAATTCTTCCAGCGTCTTTTGTAGCCTTTCTTTGGGCATCATTGAAGTATGCGGGGACAGTGATAATAGCTTCGGTCACCTTTTCACCAAGCTTTGTCTCCGCATCTGTTTTTAGTTTCTGAAGGATCATTGCGGAAACTTCTTCGGGTCGGTATTCCTTATCGTTCATTTTTACCACGACTCCCCCATCTTTGCCCTTTAGTATTTCGTATGGTACAGCGGCTCTGTCTTTCTGCACGGCAGGATCGTCAAAAGTGTGTCCTATGAAGCGTTTTATCCCAAAGATAGTACTCTTTGGGTTAGTGACGGCTTGACGTTTGGCAAGTAATCCGACCAATCTCTCGCCGGTCTTGGAGATGGCAACTATAGATGGGGTGGTTCTTGCCCCTTCTGCGTTTTCGAGAATTTTTGGACTGCCAACCTCCATTACTGCCACAGCCGAGTTCGTCGTTCCAAGATCAATTCCTATGATTTTTGCCATATAAAATGATGATTTTAGAGGTGAATAATTTTATGAACAGACATACTCTACACTCACCGGAAGAAATTTTCAAATACTACTACTTATTTCCAGGGTAATGTCCCACTACAACTTTAGCCGATCTTATCACTTTTTCATGAAGAGAGTAACCTTTCTGTAAAACTTCGAGAATTTTATTGTCCTTTTCTGCATTATCCACATCCGTAACCCTAACAGCCTCTTCTTTCGCTGGGTCAAACACCTGCCCGATCGGATCTAGTTCCCTAAGACCATTTGATGACAGGATGGATAGTAATTGTGAATGGATACTTTTAACCCCCTTCAACCAATCACCAGAAGCCCCAGAGGGCATTTCTTTACTCATAAAAGCGAGGTCGAAACTGTCTAAAGTCGGGATGAGTTCGAGGATGAGATCGAGTTTGGCAAATTTTATAAGTTCCTGGTTTTTTTCTTCGTCCCTTTTTCTGGCATTTATGAGATCTGCTTTAGCTTTCTGCCATCCTTGTAAATATTCCTGTTTATCAGCTTCACATCTCTTGAGCCGGTCTCTAAACCTCTCTACGACCTCCTTTGAATCCTTGGATTCTTCCTGTGTCTCTTCTACAAACTCAAAATCCTCATTAGTTTCTTTTTTCTTATCTTTATCCTCCATTTTCCATTAAAAGTTCTATCGCTTTGACCATTGAGGTGCCTTTCTGGCTTTTTTGAGACCAAACTTCCTTCGTTCTTTAGCTCTAGGATCACGTTTCAGAAAACCAGCTTGTTTTAGACCTTTTCGCAAATTTGCGTCATATATGACCAAGGCCCGAGCTATTCCGTGACGTAGCGCTTCCGCTTGAGAATTTTGACCACCTCCTTTTATGACTGCAGATATCTTGAATTTGGTCTCATTTTTTGGTTCCGAAAGCGCATCTTTTGACGTTAAACGAAGTTTTTCTGTTGGAAAATATGACAAAAGGTCGCGACCGTTTATCTCAAAGGAAGTTTTTGGAGCCTCTGTAATTCTTACTCTGGCTACAGAAGTTTTTCGTCTTCCAACCGCCTCAAAATATTTTTTATTTTCAGTTTTTTCCATTTTGCTTTTAGATTATTCGCTGATGTTAAGGTTTTTTATCATTTTTGAGCGAAGTGTGTTGGTCGGTAGCATGCCATAAATCGTTTTTCGTAAAAGTTCACGGTAGCCTCTTTTCTCGATAAATTCGGCGAGTGTCATTTTCTTTATTCCACCCGGATATCCAGAATGGTGATAGAAGTCTATTTTTATGGCCCGCTTTGGATCTATATCCAAAAGCGAAGCGTTTGTAATACTCACCTTGATCAAAGGCACTACATTTTTCTTAAATTTTGGAGAATTTTTCCCCATTAGAAAAATTGCTGCTTGACTTGCAACTCGCCCCAATTTCTTTCCTTTGGCATCGATAGAATATTCCATGGTTTTATACAAATTCGATCACGGACATTTCCGTGGCGTCGCTAATCCTTCGGGGTAATTTGGTAATCCGCAAATATCCACCTTTTCTGTCCTTGTATTTGACGGATATATCCTTCACGAGTTTGTGGGCGCCCGATTTTCCAATCTTTGCGGCCACCAACCTCTGTGAAGAAAGATTCTGATTTTTACCAATGGTGATTAGTTTTTCGACATAAGGTCGAAGCGATTTTGCTTTAGGAGAAGTCGTTTTAATTTTTCCACGAAGTACCAAGGAAGATGCCAAAGATGCCAAAAGGGCGTTTCTCTGGTTTCTTTTTCTTCCAAATTTTCTTAATTTATTGCCGTGAACCATATTATTATTTGAGGGTAACTCCGAAGTTTCCGAGGGCTTTCTTTATCTCTGTAATGCCTTTGGCCCCCAAACCTTCGATCTCAAGGATATCCTTTTCTTTTTTTCGAGCAAGTCCCCCTACAGTTCTGATATTGGCTGCTGTTAGGGCATTTTGAGTGCGCTGGGATAAACCAAGGGTCTCAACGCGGGTCTTTAGAAATTCTGTATCGAGTTCTTTTCTGGGGGTTGTGGACGCTGCCATTTTTTCTGTGGAAACGACAACTTCCTCTTCTTTGAAACCAACAATGGCTTTAAGTTGGTTTATCGTGATCTCAATGGCTTTTTCAAACGCTTCCTTGGGAGTGATTGTTCCATCTGTTTCTATGGACATTCTTAGTCTATTGAAGTCAGTTCGGTCTCCGACGCGCATATTTTCGACTTCATAATTTACCTTTCTTATCGGTGTAAAAACAGCATCAACCGTGATACTACCTATGTCGACGCGATTTTTTTGAAGGGATTCCTTTGGTACAAACCCCAAACCTTTTTCAATAGAAAAATCTATAGAAAGTTCGGCGTTCTTATCCGTCATATGAGCAATGACTAGATCTGGGTTTACGATTTCTACCTGCCCAGGTACTTTAATGTCGCCGGCTTTGATTTCGGCAACTCCTTTTGCCTTGAGAGTCAGAGTTTGTGGTTCGTCAGTGTGCATTTTTAACCTAATCTTTTTTAGGTTTAAAAGAATAGTTATTACATCCTCCTTAACGCCAGGAATGGTCGAGAATTCATGTCCAACCCCAGCAATTTTGAGAGAAGTTATCGCGGCGCCAGGCAATGAAGAAAGTATGATTCTGCGTAGTGAATTACCCAGAGTATGCCCGTATCCAGGATATAGACCGTCAACCTCATAGACGCCCAAAAAACCCTCTTCTGAGATAATTTTTGGTTTAGATGGCAAGATTATTGAGTGGTGGATCATGATATTTAAAAATACTTATAATAAATTTTAACGACTATAAAACTCAATAACGGCATTTAAGTCGAACTGCAATGCGGCTTTCTCGGTCTCGTAGTTCGGTCCACCAGTTACGGTACCCTGTCTTTTTTCGGCATCAAACCTAATCCATGTTGGCATCTTGAAATCCTTAATTTTAGCTTGGAGATTACTGAAAAGAGGCCTCTTTAGACTCCCCTCTCTTATGGATACAACATCACCCTCTTTGACATGTATAGAAGGAATGGTCACCCTCTTTCCGTTCAACGTTATGTGGCCATGGGATACCATCTGGCGGGCTGCTGCTCTGGTCGGGGCAAAGTTCATTCTATAGATAGTGTTGTCTAGTCGCCTCTCTAAGAGTGAGAACAAAACGGAGGTGCTACTTCCTCTGGTAGCAGTAGCTTTGCGCACATAGTTTTCAAATTGGCGCTCTGGCAAAAGATATGTAAAGCGTGCTTTTTGTTTTTCAAGCAGCTGAACACCATAATCGGATTTCTGTCGGGGACCCCGCCCCTCTTTTTTGGTTTTGCGAGATTGAGAAAGAGCGTATTTTTGAGTTTGAGTTTTCTCAAAAATAGGGGCTCCAACTCTTCTTGCTATTTTGTATCTTGGTCCTATGATCATTTTATTAAATTTATTTATACTCGACGTGGTTTTGGGGATTTTGGACCGTTATGTGGCACGGGGGTCATGTCCCTGATAGAAGTGAGACCGATTCCTTTGGAGATAAAACCTCTTATGGCTGCCTCACGACCTGAACCAACGCCTTTTACAATAGCCGAGACCTCTTTTATTCCAATAGTTTGGGCTTTTTGCGAAAGAGTTTCTCCGACCTTGGCCGCAGCGAAAGGGGTACCTTTTTTGGCACCGTTAAACCCAAGGGAACCGCTTGATGACCAAGCTAGAGTGTTGCCAGAAGTATCAGTAAGAATAAGCTTTGTATTGTTGTATGTTGATTCTACACAAAGAATCCCTACTTCCAGATGCTTTTTTGATGAAGCTTTGGCCTCACCAGCATTGCCGGATTTTTCTTCGGTTCCAGTTTCTCCTTTTTTTACTATTCGTTTCTTACCCATTGTTCGTTCTTGATTATTATTTTGTTCTTTTTATTTCTTCTCGACGGCACGCTTACCACTACCCATGGTTTTTCTGACGTTCCCTCTCCTGGTTCGAGAATTTGTTTTTGTTCTTTGTCCTCGGCTTGGCAAACCTCGGAGATGCCTGCTACCCCGGTAGGATTTTATGTCTTTAAGCCGTTTGATGTTCTGGGCTACTTCTCTCTTTAGATCACCTTCGATCCTATAGCTCTCCACAATTTTTCTTATCTCGTTTTCTTCTTCCGGAGATAGATCTTTTGGCTTTTTTCCGTAGTCCACTTTCGCCTTAAGCAGGATGGTACGGGCTAGAGGACGTCCAACACCGTAGAGGATGGCGAGGCCCACTTCAAGACGTTTTTCATCTGGGATATTGATTCCTGAAATTCTCATTATATTAAAAATTTATCCTTGCCTTTGTTTGTGTCTCGGGTTGCTTTTACAAATAACATAAACATACCCCCTCCTGCGAACGGTTTGACATTTCGCACAAATTTTTTTAACCGATGATTTGACCTTCATTATGAACTATAACCTCTTTACAATTCGCCCCTTTCCACCGTAAGGTTCTATCTCTACGAGGACCTTATCGCCGACTAACACACGAATCCGGTGCAGTCTCATCTTGCCGGCAAGATACGTGAGCATTTCACTATCGTCCTTTTCTGACCTAACCTTAAACATCGCGTTGGGCAGGGCTTCTGTGACTACTCCCGTCATCGTTTCTAAGGTTCTCTTATTTTCTTGCATTACTTTTAGGCAATGGTGGGTATACTAACAGATTGACATTTTTGAGTCAATACTACGGGCTTAGAACTTTTACCCTTATATTATCTGGGTTTTTTGGAAAAGACAGACTCCAGAATGGACGCACGACAATCTCGGCTTTTTCTATCGATGTAAATTCTGACAAAATATCCTTGATTTCGCTGCGTTTTCTACCAGCGAGCCTTTCTTGTAAGGTGTTTCCCTCTGCATTTTTGCTATTGATATCCCACTCGAGGGCGAGCTCCCCCTTGAGTTCAAAGGTTGCTTTATCCATTCCTTTGTAATCAAAACTCGTCTTGTTTTTAAATGTCGCACCAAGTTCCTCTAGATTTTTTGCACGAACTTGTTTTGCTCCACTTTTATCCTCAAGAATCTTACCCGCAAGAAATTCTGTAAGCTCGTCTCTATTTAAGAGAACCCCATAAAGAGTACCTTTTTCTCTGATCATTGCCGTGCTTGTACCCGCGGGGGATCCCTGGGCAAGTTTCTCAAAGGAATACTCGACTGCGTCATAGTATAGAACGTGGGTAGAAGGGATTTGGGCTCTAGCAAGAAGGATCAGGTCACTGCGTAGTGATGACTCGATAAGTGCTCGTGCCGCCATCTCTTCTTTTTCAGAAACCTTTCTTACAACCCCCACAAAACCACCACCAATCTTCTCGGCTGGATCAGTTTTTGCGCTAAAACCCTTATACCTAGGATCCCCTTTGAACCCTGGAATCGTAAAATCTGCCAAGCCCACGTTATACTTTTCACCGGGTTTATCGGCGACAACAGTTGCTTTCACACTTCCAGGCGTGATGACAGAATTTTTTGTTACTCGACCCGGAACTGTGACCGCGCTCGTTATACGAAAGATGAGACCATCTGGCGTCTCAAAACGAGTTTCTTTTACCAATGTTTGAGGAGCTGAACTGAAATTGTTGTAAATAACGATTTTCCCTGTAGCTTTCTTCTCTATTTTTTCCTCACCCAAAGCCTGAATTTCCTTCTCGCCGTCTTTTGAAATAGTTATGATTGTGTATGAAGGTATCCCCTCCTCTGCGGTTGGTTCGGCGTCAACTGTTAAGTCGACGGTTACATCTTCCTCCTTAGGGGTGGCGGTAATTGTTGCACCAACAAAGAAAAATGAAAGTGCATAGAGTAGACCCAAGACACAGAGTACCGCAATTCCCCAAATACCAATTCGCGTATAATTTCTTTTTGATTCACGTTTCTTTGGAGGAGACTCTTTGAAAACCTTGGGAGCCGCAGTTTTTCTTTTTGTTTTGTTTTCTGGTAGCGGTATATTGCGGATAGATCTACGATCCGGAGGAAGGACATCTTGTACAATTTTCTTCGCCATACTTTAAAAGCATTCTACATGAATAAAAAAGAGTTGTAAATAAAGAGTTTATTAACTTAAGTACACACTTTCTATGGCAAGAAATGAATCGCTGGGGACGTGAACTGCAAAATGACAGAGATCCTTGAGAGCGTTACTTCCCAAAAATGTCTTGATACTGATCGGTTCTTTTATATAGGAAAGAAAGATCTCGCTGACATCATCATCGGCTGTAACAAAGACCTTTCTGGGTATAGGAAGAGCTCCGCAAATCTCCTTAACTATTTCGTAAAAATATGCCTGCCATTCCTCACGTACTGCTCCCGACAGATTTCCTATGGTAGTCGCCAAATCGCTGGCCGCCTTCCCTTCCCCAAACAACTTTACAAACGAGAGGGCTAGATCTGGAGTAATTTTGAAATAATCTGCCACTTTCCTTATCAGGATATTTTTTCCAACGGGGAAAGATCCGGTATCTATGATAGAACCCCCTACCACAACGACGATATCGGTAATCTCGCTTGTGATGTCTATGAAAATAAAGCTATGGTCATCCTGGAAGATTCGCTGAATTACGCTGAAAGCTGTTATTGGGAATGAGTGGTATGACAAATGTCTTACTGAAAAATTTTTTTCAATTGTGATTGCGACCTGATTTAGAAATTCATTTAAAACAAAACAAGTATATAAAGAAACTTCCAGTCTGTTTGCAGTTTTGCCATAGGGAGAATTGGTACTGTAGCCATTTATCTTTATGTGAATGACCCCTTTATCTATGAGAACCTGATCCTTGTTCTGCTTTTGGATTTCCTTTACCTCTCTCTCAACAATTTCTTCTATAAGAGATCTGGTGACAGTAAAAGTTTCTTTTTTGTCTATTGAAATCACCTTGGTATGGAGAATATGCCACGGCGATGCAAAAAATATGGCGGCATCGTGAGAATGCCTTTTTTCTTTAAGGAGACTAGCAGAAATTTCCCTGAGACTAGACAAGGTATTTGCTACCAATGTCTTTGTCTGGACCCTTTCTTTTATCGGTAAAAGTAAACGTTTGACATAATCCACTTGCGGGATTTCGCCCATAGGGAATGTTATGGAAGCGGCACCGACGCTACCGTTACCTATATCAAATATTACAAGAGGCTTTCCTGATGGCATGCTTCTATTCTAGCACCGCCTTTATTCTTCGCACGCCCGCCGAAACCGCTTCTTCCTTCACAATCCTGAACCTGCCAAGTTCATTTGTGTTTTTTACATGGGGCCCTCCACAAATCTCCTGACTATATAAGTTGTTACCCTTGCCTACGGAGTACACTTTTACTGTATCCCCATATTTCTCTCCAAAGACACCCTGGGCGCCAGAGGCGCGAGCTTTTTCAAGTGCCATCTCCTCAAATGAAACTGGCAAAGCTTCCTTAATTTTTTGATTTACTAAGTTTTCCACATTTTTCTTCTCCTCTTCAGTCATCTTCCTCTCAAATGAAAAATCGAATCTAAGTCTTTCGGGCGTAATGTTGCTTCCTTTCTGGGAAACACTTTCGCCGAGTACATGCCGGAGACTTGCACCAAGTAGGTGCGTAGCTGTGTGGTACTTTGTGGATGTTTCAGACGTGTCAGAGAGACCTCCCTTGAACTTTTTTTCAGCGCTGGCACGGGATAGATTTCGGTGCTTTTCGATCTCTAGGTTGTATTCGTCTAGATCAACAGATATATTCTTCTTTTTTGCCTCCTCGATAATGATATCTATGGGTAGACCATATGTTGTAGAGAGAACGGCGGCCTGCGAACCGCTGATAGACCCGGAGGAAAGTTTTTCAAATTCTTTGAGGCCTTGTTTTACCGTTTTTTCAAAAAGTTCAGCTTCTTTGGATATTTCGGCGATAATCATCTCATTTCGGTCTAGAATATTTGTGTAGACTCCACCATAGACCTTAGAGACAATGGCTACAAATTCTCTGATTTGTTCCCTCGAAACTCTTTTATCTTGTGTGCTGTAAACAGCGCGACGGATAAGTCGACGAAGTATGTATCCTCGGTCGGTATTTGATGGGGTCACTCCATCTGCCAGGAGAAATATAGCCGTGCGCAAATGGTCAGCAATTATTCTTTGAGCAACGGGCACTGTTGCCGTCTTACCGGCGGCAGTCACAAAATCTGAAAATACATCTGTCTCAAAAATATTGCTGACTTCCTGGAGCACCATCAAGAGACGTTCGAGGCCGGCTCCAGTATCGACATTCTTCTGCTCGAGCTTGCCGAGAATCTTGCCTTCCCGCTTTTCATATTCCATGAAAACATCGTTCCAGATTTCAACAACCTTTTTCTCATTATCGGCCCTCTCAAATTCCTCTGGAGATAAATCACCGAGACCGGCTTCCGTAATATCGTAAAACATTTCGGAGCAAGGCCCCGTTGGCCCTGTCCAGGTGTCTTTACCTTTGACTGCTGGCCACCAGTTGTTATCAGCTCCCCGAGGATATATTCGATTTTTCGGGATTCCTACGCTCTGCCAGACGTTCGCGGACTCACTGTCAGCCGGAATATCAAAATCACCGGCATAGACTGTAATGTAGAGACGTTTTGGATCGAGCCCCAACCCTTCCTCCTCTGAAGTCAGGAATTCATAGCTCCATTCTATGGCCTCCTTTTTGAAATAATCGCCAAAGGACCAGTTCCCCAACATTTCAAAGAAAGTGGCATGAGTATTGTCACCGACATCCTCTATATCGGTCGTACGGACACATTTCTGAACATTAACGATCCTCCGACCCCTCGGATGTTTTTCTCCCATCAGGTATGGCACGAGCGGCTGCATCCCTGCTGTGTTAAAGAGCACCTTGTTTAGAGGAGTCATCGAACCTTCGTCTGGCACAAGAGATGCCGAGGGGATGACTACATGACCACGCTTTTCAAAAAAGGAGAGAAATTTCTGGCGGACTTCCTCCGCAGTCCATTTTTTTCCTGAAGTCATAGGCGCATTATACTAGATTCCTTAGAACCTTGAAGTCGTCAAGGAGGGTTTCCTTTGTTTTATTGTTATATATAGCGACTGCGGGGTGGTACAAGGGAATAACTTTCAAAGCACGATGGGGTGGAGATGTTTCGAATACTTTGCCGTGTATTTTTGAGATCGGTTCGAGTTCGAGCTCTAAACCAAGCTTGTTCATTATGTAGGCCATGGAAAATCTTCCCAGAGTAACGATAGCCTTGGGCTTTATAATTTCGATTTGCCTATCAAGAAATGGGCCGTAAGACTCTATTTCCTCGGGCAGTGGATCTCTGTTAAATGGGGGCCTGTCTTTAACGATATTTGTGACGTAAACGCTTTTGCGATCTATTCCTACAGAGTTGAGCAGTTCATCTAAAATTTTTCCTGCCGCGCCACAGAACGGTCGACCAGTTGCTGCTTCATTTCGACCTGGAGCCTCGCCTACAAGCATAATAGACGCAAAATGGTCACCCTCCCCTATCACAGGGAAAACCTTGTTCTTTATTCGTTCGGCATATAGGGGCGAGCTTTTGAGATTAACTATTTCATCTCTAATCTCCCTCATCAGATTTCGACGTTCTTCTATATCTTTTTCACTATTTTTCATATTACAGAAGACTCATATTGGAATCACCAGTATCCTTCTTTTTAGCTCTTCTCACTACCTTCGGTGTTTTCTCGGTCACGACTTCTTCTAATGATTTTATATAACTACAGTAATCGCATAGTTTTGTTGGATCAGGAATTTGATCACCCATAAGGCACGATTTTATTTCTTCCAATGTTTTCGGAATCCAGGTGTCTGAACCTTTATAGGGGATGATTGTCACATCAAATTCTAGTTTCCCATCGAAAGACTCTCTGTCTCGCTTACCGTTGGCATACACAAAGTATCCAGTGGAAGAGACTTTAAACCCTTTCTGCCGAAGCAACCACTGGTAGGTTTCCATCTGGCGCTTATAGCCATCCTGCCACTTAGCGTCTAGATTTATTTCACTCTCCTTGCTCGTGGCCTTGTAGTCGACAACTAAAAGTTCTTCTTTTTTGTTTATCCAAACGTCATCTATTGCACCAGTAACGGTGAAGTTTGTCGGTTTGTGAAAAAACTGAATTCCTACAAAATTTTCTCGCCAACTATTTATATCTTTATGTTGAAATGGTATCGCGTCGATGCCGTACGTATCCATAAGTGGATGGGCGGTCTTGCCTGCACGATGAATGTCAAATTCTTTTTTGAGTAGAGAATCAACCGCGCTGTTTAGATTGAAAGGAAATCCAGCTGGACGAGAAACTCCTAATCTTCGGTCAAAGTAAAAACACCTTGGACATTCCAAAAAGAGGTCGATTTTGGAGCGGCTAAGCTTGAATGGTTCAGTTGATTTGGGATCAAAAAGACCCTTGGTTCTCCTGGAGTTGTAGTATTCGGACATGGTGGCGCTTAAAGTTGGTTTATTTCCTCGAGAACATCCTTTGATTGCAGAGAAGAAAGACCGATCTTCTGAAGTGTGCTCGGGTTCTCCTTTATCTGTCTGCAAAGCACTACTCCGACCGAGACAAGACTAGTCATTTCGGCTTTTGATAACGATGTGAGACAGGTAATCGGGTGGAGATCGCCATCCTCGATCATGTCTTGTAGGTTGCCCTTTTCCGGATAGTTCCATCCAACCATCGTAAGACCTTTGCACCTACCGTATTCTATAGCCATTGTTGTAAATTTGGTGTTGGTTATGAGCCAAGCCTCGTCTACCAGCCGTCTCTTGCCATACAAAAATGTTCTTTCTCGCAGATCGTCGAATCGTGCTTTTACGTAAAGAACAACTTTTAGGTCGGATTTTGTGCCGAGTTCGTTGTGAAATTTGGCCTCTGCCATTATGAGTTTCTCTTCATTCCAAGCTACTACGTCAACTTCATGTTCCACACATCCACCGGATACTATTTCGTCCGTTAGAGTTGAATAACCCTGGCTTTTGAAGATCTCCGCCACATACTTTTCAAAAGGAAAACCAGTTGGACCCAGTTCCATTACCGCTCGACGTAGGGAATATCGTTTTGCCGCAGGTTTTTCGAGTTTGTGAAGGAGAAAAAACGCATGTTTATATATCTGTGCCGTGGTCATCCCTTCTGTAAGCTCATCTGTGGTGTGCTTCAGAACTTTTTCTACCGAATCACTCGAAGCCTCTGACCGTGCCAGCGAGGCTTTTAGCTTCTCGGGATTAAACTGTTCGCGAGTGCCATCTGCTTTTATGACTTCAGGAAAATTCTTTTTCATTATCGAATATTATCTCACAGATTAAGGTACTTTTCCTTGTTCTTTTTGTGTTCGTCGAACGTCACAGCATAATGCATTTTCCCAGATTTATCAGATAAGAAATAAAGATACTTTGTCTTTTCTGGGAAAAGTGCCGCTTCGATAGCTTCGAGTCCGGGATTACCGATCGGTGTCGGCGGCAGACCAGCATACTTATATGTGTTATATGGCGAGTCGATAGAGAGGTCTTCGAGGGTGAGCTCGAAAGTGCTTTTCCCGTTTACATAGCGGAATGAGACGTCAACCTGGAGCGGCATTCCGATCGAAAGTCGTTTCCATAAAATACCCGAGATAATCTTCCTAGTCTCAAACAAGCGAGCTTCGGTCTCAAGTATCGATGCCATATTGATGATTTCATCAAGACTTTTTCCGGAACCGGCAATCTCATATCTAAATTTTTCTATTTTTCTATCAAAATTATCTCGAGCGACTTTCAGTACATCTGCCGGACTAGTTCCGGCGGTAAAATAATAGGTATCCGGAAAGATATAACCTTCCTCCGCAATTTCCAAGAAAGTTTTGTCGTCAAATAGCGGGATGTTCTTCTTCAAAATTTTCGCTATTTCAAACTTATTGAATCCTTCCGGAATAGTAATCTTTATTGGATGCAGGTTGAAGTCGCCATGAATTATTCTCCAAGCGATCCTCACAACACTCATGGGTTTTTCAAAAAAATAATAGCCTGCGACCGCGTCATTCCCACTAAGGAAAAGTAGCTCTACGATGCCTCTGAAAGCTAACGGTGACCTTATGATCCCTTTCTGTTCCAGTGCTTCAGAGATTTCCCCGAGGGACTCACCTTCTCTGATCATAAAGTAAGCTTCGCGAGGGAACTCTCGTCCGGCCCGGATAGATAGATTCCAAACGAGGCCAAGGGAAATAATTACTAATGACCCGACAAAAAAGAGTATTTTTTTGTTCGGAGAGAAATTCAAGACTGTTATATTGGCAAATTGGAAGGAGCCTCGCTTTTTTTGGAAACTGCTTTTGTAAGAGTCGGCGTTGCGGCAACCTGACCAGGAAGGTGAAATATCGTTGCTAACTCCTCGGTATTTAGGATAAAGGGCTTAGCCATGATGTGGCGGTATGGAAGTTGGAAATACGAGCGCAACTTGTAGGCGTTCAGCAGTCGGCGTTCAAGTCTTGACCTGCGTCTTCGTCGAAAATCCTGCCACGGATAATCGAAATCGGTAAATTTGCCCAGCTTAAAACCATTCAAATTCTGTGAGCTGTATTGTCTGAAACTTCCTATTAACCCAGTAATGCCGATAGCGTCAAAAGAATCTTTGTCAGCAATATAGAAACCACGAATCGAACATTCAAACGGCATTTTGTTCAAACTTCTTTCGAGAGCCGCTATAGTCTCTGTCTCCCCCTTCGTTGGTATACGTGGGATGCCAAACTCGTTTGCAGACCTGATCTCCTCAATTTTCTTTTTTATCTCCTCTTTCCCAGCAATTTCCCAGCCAGCTCTACCAGAAAGTCTGGCGTCGTCTTTGAGTGTTTCTTTTCTATGTCCCTGGATAAGAATTTGGATCCAAATCTGCTCACCCTTCTTCAGAGATCCGAGAAACTCCAGAATCGAAGTCATGGGATCGATTTTGTATTCTTCTTTCGGATCTTTGTCGAGACCATAATCCACGTAGGTCATGATTGGGTATACATCAGCTTTGGTGAGCTTGAAGGTGGTTCCCCAAAACGGCTTGTTTACCGGATCATGGAATACATTTTTTGTGTAATCATCTGCCTCGTATATTTCGACTCCTGGATATTGGGCATAGATTTGGGATTCGATAAGCTGCCTAAACTTCGGCTGTGTCCATATAAAAAATTTCACCTGTCCTTCAATAGAAACAAGCTCAAATGAAAACCACGGTCGGAAACTTCCCTTCCAGAATGTTTTGACATAATCAGCTTTTCCAAGCTGCCAGAGAGAGGTGAAGACTAGCTCCATGGCCAGCGGCGATTTGTTGACCTCCTTGGGCAGTTTGAGTTCTAAAAGAATGGAGCCTTGTTTTACCAGAAACTCCATCCTTCTGTACCGAATCCAAATATTTATGAAAACAATAAACAGTAAAATAGGCGCCCACAGAGGTGAGAAGGTAAACATAAAATCTAGCACCCGGAGAAGAAGACCGTATTTGAGATCTACAAATAGACCGCTAAACATGAACTCTATTCTACCACAGAGTATTTTCCTTGTTTGTCTTTTTTAAAGTATTTTGGATTCTGGAGGTTTACAAGAATAGTATTTGGTTTCACATATCTCTCCTTGAGAACTTTTTCAATAATTTTGTCCTTTGTGAGGGGTCCTTCTTTCTCAAGAATTTTGCGGATGACATCTTTTACTACACCACTCATGTATCCCCACTCTGAAAGAGCATAAAGACCTCGTCCGACAAGCACAAAACGCTTATCTTTTATAAGCTCGTTGTGAGTCGTAGCAACGTGAGCCTTTTTGTTGAAAACTTCGGTGATAAGTTTTGCCACTTCTCTGAAGTGAATCGGTGAACCGTGTTTTCGAATAACCAAGAAAGCGTAGTCGCGCATGCCTTTGGCATTTATATTAGAAGATTCTGATTTTCCCCATTCCCCTAGTGGGTTTTTGCCCAGACTCTTTGACATCGCTAACCAACGCCTGATTACTTCTTCGTTTTTATACTCTTCAGAAACATCTTTTACGTACTCGAGAAAAGAAGCAATGATCTCTGCCTCGGGCACTATGTCATCTGGCGACAAATCACTATAGATCCTTCTCAAAACTTCATGAATTCGTGAGGCAAGCTTAGAATCGATGTGCCATCTGTGTTTAAACTCCTCGTCTTCCTTTTCCTTTTTAAAATCCTCGCCGATAACTAGGAGAAAGTGGGCGTGATTCTGTGTGGATTTATCCTTTGAGAGATGGTTTAGAAGATCGTGCTCTGAAAGCAAGCCACCGAGAGACTTGATGTATTCCTTGAGCTCATCAAAAACCTTTTTTTCCTTGGCATATTCTTTTGACTTTCGAATATTTTGAATTGAGTTATTTTCTATCTGTCTGACACGCTCTCTTGTGATGCCATATTTTTCACCGATAGATTCGAGAGTCATTTTCTTTGTTTCGGTGCCAAGTCCAAAGCGACCGGTTACCACGTCCCTTGCTCTTGGAGATAGTAGAGAAAGAAGCCGTTTTGTAACTTGCTTTGGGTTGAAACTTATTGTGGGAGTTTTTTCGCTCATAAAATTTCTTTCAGTTAATCTATTAATTTAATCTTCCTTAACCTGTTCTCCCTTGTTTTATCACTCCTAGGGGCTAAAGTCAACTAGACCTTGACATTGCATCCTAGGGTTCTCAGCCAACAATATTTATTAGCCTACCACTTACATAAATAATTTTCCTGATAGGCCTTGATTCTAGCCATTTTTTTACGATAGGTAAATTGGTAACCTTCTCTTTGACAGCCACTTCGCTCTCTCCTGCTCCGACTTTTATCTCACCACGAACTTTGCCATTGACTTGGACAATGATAGTAAAAAGATCGTCCTTTATTTTCGCAGTATCGAAGCTCGGCCAGGCTGAATTATGGATGGATTTTTTCGCTCCTAGAGCCCGCCAAAGCTCCTCGGAAACATGAGGTGCAAATGGCGCAAAGAGTGATAGAAAAGTCATGAAAATTTCGCGCGGGATTCTGTCTATTTTTTCCAATTCGTTCGAAAACATCATCATGGAGGAGATGGCTGTATTGAAGTTGAAGCTCTCAATGTCCTCGGTGACCTTTTTAATGGTTTTGTGGAGAGTTTTCTCGATGTTTTTTGCTGCCAGTGTCCGCTCTTCTGTTTCGCTATTCTCCCTTCCAGAGGCATAAGAAGATCTTTTTTCTTGCGAAGATTCTTCTCTGTCGTCTACCCTTTCAGCCAGCCTCCAAACCCTCTCTATGAAGCGCCGCGCCCCGATGATGCTCTTCGTATCCCAGGAAATCGCCTGATTGAATGGGCCCATGAACATTTCATAGATGCGAAGAGTATCAGCACCATATGTCTTCACGATCTCATCTGGGTTTATGACATTGCCGTAGCGTTTGCTCATTTTTCTACCGTCTTCAGCAAGAATGAGGCCGACGTTGTGGAGTCGAGAAAATGGCTCCACCGTACTCGATACGCCAATATCAAACAGAAACTTATGCCAAAATCGGGCATAAATGAGATGGCGAGTGGCATGCTCTGCGCCGCCGACATACATATCTACTGGCGCCCAATATTTTTCTTTCTTTGGATCGACAGGGACGCGTTTATTTTGTGGATCCATGTACCGGAGATAGTACCAGCTTGAGCCGGCCCACTGTGGCATGGTGTTTGTCTCTCTTTTGCCCTTGCCACCGCACTTTGGGCATTTTACATTTACCCATTTTTCTATGGTTGCAAGTGGCGATTCGCCCGTACCAGCAGGCTCATAGTGCTCCACATCAGGAAGCTTTACGGGTAAATCCTTTTCTGGCACGAGTACAACACCGCACTTGTCACAGTGGATGACAGGAATCGGCTCACCCCAGTAGCGCTGACGGGAGAAGACCCAATCCTTCAGACGATACGTGGTTTTTTTAACAGCAAGTTTGTTTTTCTCAAGGTAGGTGATAATGTTCTGCCTCTCTTGCCCTGCTTTCTTTCCGTCAAACTCCTCTGGTTCACGAAGGATTCCATTTTTTGTATCAGTAAAGCAGACCTCAAGGTTTTTAACTTTCTCCGCAAGAGCTTCGTCTTCTGGAAAAAGAACGGGTTTAAGTTTAATTCCGTACTTTTTAGCAAATTTGAAATCTCGCTCATCATGGCATGAGCATTTTATAATCCCCGTTCCGTAGTCGGCTAAAACGTAACTTGCGATCCAAATTGGAAGATCGCCATTGCCCACGGGATCCACAATATAGCGACCCGTAAATATTCCTTCCGACTCCTTTTCTTCAGCAAATCCTCTTGTGGCGCGGTTTTTGATAAGTTTGTCTGCAAAATCCAAAATCTCTTTCTTGTTTGAAACACCCTCCAAAAGTTCGGGCAAAAGCGGATGATCTGGAGCGATAGCGACAAAAGTGTCTGCGGCAAATGCTTCGAAATGAGCAGAGAATGACTGCATTACAATTTTTTTATCCTTTACTGGAGAGCTAAAAAGCATTCCCTCACTCTTCCCTATCCAGTTTCTTTGGGATTCCTTTACCGACTCCGGCCAATCTAGAAGTGCTTTTGTATCATTTTGAAATTCATTTGGTTTACCAAGAAATAAAGTATCCCACATGTACTTCTGTGAGGCGGGGGTTATAAACGCAGACATTTCCTCTCGGTTTAACCATACTACTTCGTGGTTTGCGCGCTCTTCCTCTGTAAGGTCGCGACGTTTGCCATCTTTGAGCTCAAAATACATTACATCAAAATGTGCGAAACGATTGGTGTTTTTAGGAACGTGAAAGAACTTCGCATCAACGTTACCAAGTTTTCTTATAAATTTAGGATGAAGATACCCCGTTTCCTCAATAATCTCTTTTAGAGCTCCCTCCTCTGGAGTTTCTTCCCCATCCGGCCCGCCGGTAATAAGGGTTCGCCAATCAACCTTTTTCCATTTAAGCCCAATGTACTTGTCCTCTGACCAATGCTTAACAATAACAGCGATAGCATTGCGTTCGGCCACAGGAAGGCCTTCTTTGAACGCAGAGGATTCGGTTACCTGTTTAAAAAGTATAGTTCCTGAATTGTCCTTTCCGTATTCCACCTCGACACTCATCCGCGCAAGCCAAATATCTAGCTCCGCGCAGGTAAAATTGTCGTGATTTAGAGTCTTGGGGTCGAGCCATACTGCATCATGCTTCTCTTTTTCCTCGATACTTACCTCGTCACGTTTATCATTTTCAAGCTGAAACAGGACAGCTCTGGCGTATGCAATTCTGTTCTCGTCTTTATGAGCAGCAAAATATTCTGATCTAACTGCTCCACCAAGAGTTCTTACGAATTTAAGACCGGTATATCCAGTTTCTTCTCGAACCTCACGT
>CAYRZH010000002.1:96100-108071 GCA_964428845.1 uncultured Candidatus Saccharibacteria bacterium
CGCGCCGCTTCGACAATATCCTCGCCTGGTTCGACACCACCGATTGGGAAACCCGTCCAAGGAAATTTTTTCCATTTAACGCACAAAATTTTACCGGTTTTAGGATCAAGAACCAAGGCGTGCACCATGAAGCGCTCCACTTTTTTCTTTCCTGCTACTGGTGGATTTTTTTGATCTGTAAGAATGGGAATATTTGATACATCGATTGCCGAGAGATCAGAGAGCAGACGCTCCGCATAATCAGTGATTTTCAACACCCACTGTCGCATCGGGCGCTTTTCTACAACAGAGCCACAGCGTTCGCATTTACCATCTTCGAGATCCTCATTTGCAAGACCTGTCTGGCAGGATGGGCACCAATTTATGGGTTCGAAGGATTGGTAGGCCAGGCCTTTTTCATAGAGCTTGAGAAAAATCCACTGGGTCCATCTGTAATATGCCGGGTCGGTTGTATTTATTTCCCTTTCCCAATCATAATCAAAACCGATAATTGAAAGTTGCTCCTTGTAGTGTTTTATATTTTTTTCGACAGCGACTCGCGGGTGAACTTTATTTTTAATCGCATAATTTTCCGCCGGCAGACCAAAAGCGTCCCAACCCATCGGGTGGAGCACGTTGTAGCCGTTCATTCTCTTAAAACGCGAGTAAATATCGGTGGCAATGTAGCCTTTTGGATGACCGACATGAAGCCCTTCTCCAGAAGGGTATGGGAACATGTCTAGAACGTAGCACTTTTTGTCACCAACTTTTTCTTTTTGTGTTTCGTAGACGCGTTTCTTCTGCCACTCTTTTTGCCATTTTGGCTCGATTTCGCTATGGTCGTAGGGAGTCATTGTGAACATTGTACAAGAATTCCCAGCTCTTGAGTATCTGTCTCCCCGCTCCCACATAAGTATCTATCCGATCCAGACATCGCCCCTCGAGAGCGGAAAATCTCCCCAGCGGGAGATTTTCCTAATCCTCGGAAGATTTCTGTAAAGTTGACCAGACAAGCACATGTAAGAAAACCTACTTTAGATATCTGGCCAACTTGACAGACCATGCAAATCTTCCTGTGGACTCTCTCGTGGCAATGTCTGAATCAGATAACTTGACCCGAGGGTCGACGACCTGTACGTTATTGGAGGAGTAGCGACAATGTGTCGCTCACAACTGGCCGCAGTAAGCCATTCCGAAAGGAAGAATTATGATCGGGAAGGTCGTGGTACATTTCACGGAGGAGCTGCAACAACTTTTGGACACCGACATAGAGTGGTCTGGGTCAACAGCTCTTGCAAGAGCATTTTCGTTTCCATCAATTCTCATGCATGTCATTCAGGACAGAAGAGCTGGTCGCGTATATAACGGACCGGCCGCTATCCTAGAGTTATTTGCGAATGAGCGACTCGCGGAGGTTTTTCCGAGAAGCACAAGAATGAGTGTGGAGCTAGATACTGCACGTAACCCTGCCAAACACACCATTCTGATCAAGGCAAGTCTTCATGGAAGAGGGAGGGGCGTCCCATTCTGTGTTATCACCGAGCAAGTCGATGACGATGGCTACTTAAATCGGTGCCACATCGGTTGGCCAAGATGAGAGTTGCTCGCCTTCCCCGCCCGCGCGGGGTTTTTTCTTATAGAGTTTTTCTCGGCGGATAAATATCTGGATCAATCACCCTTTCGAAACAATGCCGCCCGGCTGGATGTGTCCACGTCTCATTACCCTTCCCCATTGACGGAAACGACTGATCGACGAATGACGGATAATATTGTTCGCGGCCCTGATTTATCTTCGAGCTCTCAAGGTCAAATGTGGCACAGAGTTTAAATTTCAATGCCTCAAGCTTTTTGTATTCGTATGATTTGCCTGTTGCCGGGTCGAGCGGTGCCACAAAGCCTGATATTGGGTCAGAGAGATCATCAAGATTTTCTGGAAGAACCTGCTTTTGCTGCCAATAGTTCACAATTTGCCACTGAATATTGTTTAGAGCATTGATGCGCTCGGAGTCAGTGCGAAGTTTTCTTTGTGTCACTGGAGATCCGAAGATGGCAAAGCCGGCGATAATAAGGGCAAGGACCACGAGTCCGGATACAACCGCATATATTTTATCTGCTCTTGATGTGACTTTTTCTTTCAAGGTCGCAATGTAGTAGCTAAAAATGAATCCGGCGACAACAAGCACCGCGATCGATTTTAGAATAAAGCCCGTAGTGATGATCTCGCCACTAAGAAATCTGAAGATGAGATAGACTAGATCGCTTGCAATAACTATCCCCGAAACAAAAAGAGTGATGTAGATGAGCCATTTTCTGATACCAAGAGTCCGTTTTTCTGGCATTCTGCTATAGTCTCTGCCCAAAAGCCACGAGAGGACAATAAAGATCGGGAAAACAATGATGAGTGTGGCTACAGGCCAGCTTATTGGTGAGTAGTTGTAGTAGATGCCCAAAAGGGTCTCCTTCGGGAAGAGACCGTCAATAACCTTGAAGGAAAGATTGATGAGACTGCCTGCGCCGACGTATAAAGTGACGATAACTCCTAAATGCAAAAAGAAATCTTTTGGTGTGGCTTTCATAAGGGGTATTATACTACTCAAGTTCAATGATTGCCATTTTCTCTAAGAATGGTAGTTTTTAGCGCAGAAGACGTCTTGTGACGTCTGTTCTTTAGAATACGAGGCCCCATTGGGCCAGAAAGGAAGGGGCACTATGCCACAGATCCCCCGTGCCGTGGTCGAGGCTGATCCTCCTTTGGAGGGTTTGCAGCTTCGTGGCCGAGGCAAGGTCAGAGACACGTATGACCTAGAAGGACACCCGGATCTGATGCTTGTTGTTGCATCCGACAGAGTCAGCATTTTTGACTTTGTTATTGATGCACTAATCGGTGACAAGGGCGCAATACTGAACGCCATGAGTCACTTTTGGACGACTGGTATTTTGCAAAATATCTGTCCAACAGACTTTGTGGCGGCCGGTGCCAAGGTGGACTATTACTTGCCTGCAAACCTCCGGGACGACCCCGACGTTCAGAGCCGCGCTACGGTGGTCCGGCGGTTTCCCCCACCAAATGTCGAAGACATCGTTCGAATCCATCTGACAGGAAGCGGCCACAAGGCTTATCAAGCAACCGGCTCTGTCTGTGGACATAAACTGCCACAAGGGCTAAAGGACGGAAGCAGACTTCCCTACCCAATCTACACACCGACAACCAAGGCTCCTGAGGGTCACGATGAACATATCGACGCAGATGGTGTCGCGACGAGGTTTGGACACAAGCGTGAGCGTCTGGCTTTGCAATGTGCTATGGCTGCTGCGGAGTTTGCGGCGCAGCGTGGCATCATTGTCGCGGATACCAAGCTTGAGTTTACCGTGGATGCCCACGGCAACCTGGTTCTTGTGGACGAGAGGATCACTCCCGACTCCAGCCGCTTCTGGGCGAAAAGCGCATGGGAAAAGGCAATGGCGAAGGGCGGGCTGCCCCCGGCCTTTGACAAGCAATATGTCCGTGAGTGGGGAAAACTTTTGGGCATCGATAGTCGAGACCCGAGAAACCCCGAGCATGTGGCATATGTTCAGGCGCAGGAGGTGCCTAAGTCAGTGAGGGATATGACGACACGACTCTATCGCTACATCTTCTGGCGTCTGACAGGCCTAAGGCTCGAGCACTATCTTCTCGATCACATGCGTGTGAACGTCGAACCCCCGGCGAGGCGGATCACTGTGATCATTGGTAGTCAGAGTGACGAAAACCAAATCCTGGAAGGAGTGGGGTTTCTCCGTAACAATGGCGCCGTGGGGAGCGTGAATGTTCTAAGCTGCCATCGAAACCCCACGGAACTTGAAGCGTTTCTTGATAAAACCTTCAAGCACAGTGGCAACAACGAGGATGTCGTGATTGCAGGAGCAGGAAAGGCAGCCCAACTGCCAGGCATCGTCAAGGGCCTGTTGTGTGCAATGGGACTGGAACACATCCCAGTCATCGGAGTAGCCTTCAAGGGTGAAACTCCGGAAGACAACCGGGACGCCACCGGTTCCATCAAGGGACTCCCTGGTCAACCAGTGGAGCTCGACCCGAACGGCGAGGCCTATTTCGGATCCGAGGGGTTCGCTGCTGCCTGCCGTCTTGCTCTCGACGGTGAATTCCGGGTTCGGAGGTTTGATCCCAAACCCCCACAACTAAACCTCTACAAATTCTCCTGAGATCATTTCGAGACTAAACGTTTTCCCAGACCCGCACCACGAGTGCGGGTTTTTCTTGCGTTTAAAACAAAAGACGCACCTCGTGGTGCGTCCTGGAACTTCGGATGAGAGTTACATTTAGGGATTCTGGCGAAGCAGATAATCTTCCGCAGCGCGAGCGATTTGTAGAGCTTTTCCGCTAGCATTGCCAGTGTAGGACTCCGGCTTTGCAAGCAAACTCAAAACTTGTGGTGGAATTCTGGCCCAGATGTGGTCGCCGTCGTCAGGCAACTCTTCCAGCAGCACCATGTGAGTGGCATGAAGGAGTGTGCATCGATTGGCTTGCTTGTGCGGCATAGCCTTATCACTCACAAGCTTGTGGGCATCACCTGGGTAACCAGCGATCTGGAGGGCGATGTAGATTGGCTCGGCGAGAATGGAGTCTCCACTGAGTAATAGATTGCGCCTACACGCCTCTTCATCAACGGTAATCCGGGAAATGAACGGCACACCATCTGGCGACTCTCGTAGCAGCGATTGAAGCTGTTGTACGAGGTTGATTACGATAGTGGGGAAATCTCGAACCACAGCACTCCCGGTCAGGTCGCGCTGGTGTTCGCTGATCAAAGTCAGGAGAACCTTCAAAAACTCGGCGATAGTTCTGGTCCACATACCCACGGTGTTCTCAAGCACAATAGGGTTTCTCTTGTGTGCCATCGTTGAAGAACCAACCTGACCCTTACCAAATGGCTCGCCTATCTCTGCGATCTCACTGCGCATGAGATGCCGACAGTCATTGACAAACTGTGCCAATGTAGCAGACATCTTACTCAAGGCAAACAGATAGTCAGCAAGTGGTTCCGGCGGCAGTATCTGGGTACTAATCGGCGCAACCTTAAGTCCAAGCTTATGGAGCACTCTTGTCTCAAAGGTAAGCCCCCCGCAGCGCTCGTCGATTCCAAGCCCAACCTGGGCATTGAATGCGCCGACAGCGCCAGAACACTTTCCAAGAAGACTCTTTGCGTATGTGTCGGCCTGGGAGGCATTGTAGAGAACGCGATTCAGGATTGTAGCGAGCCAGAAACCAACAGTAATCGGCAAGGCGTGTTGCCCATGTGTTCTGCCAATTTGGACTACATCGGCATATTTCTTCACCATCTCCGCGAGACAGCCGATCAGGTTATTCGTCATCGGTCTCACTACGATCTCGTGAGCTCGTATGAACATGATTGATCGACCCGTGTCCATCGGATCGTAGGTCGTGAGCAGGGCGTGAAGCCAGGGACGGAGAGGCGGTGGGAGTATGTCTCTGGCAATCTGCACCCACGCCCTCGCATCATGCTTGGTCACCGTCCTCTCGAGTTCCTCAACGGCTGTTGTAGGAATCTTGATGAGCTGTTGTCTCACCTCGGAGGTGAGCAGAGCAATGTCGGGCGCGCGAATGACACCAATATCTCCCAGCACTTCAAGTGCCGCAATTTCTACCAGGGCAAATGGGCCAAAAAGATGGTCGTGTCCAAAGATTGGGCGAAGAACCTCCGGTTGATATCTCGAATTCCCCGGCATCATCAGATTAACTGGGGCAGCAGCAGTCGTCATTTTCAACTCTCCTTTCTGTTAAGGTTCTATATTAATTCCGAGATTGATACTAACTGAATTTTATCTAAAAGCAAACAAATATTTATTTAAGAAAAAAGCCCGCGATCCGAAGACGCGAGCTCGATATCCGTTAAAAATCAGACGATCTGAAGAGCTAGTGCTCTTATGCCGATATCCTTTCGGTATTGCATCCCATCGAAGTTGATGCGAGAAACACCGGCATATGCACGATCAATGGCTTCACGAAGAGTTGGCGCGGTGGCTGTGATATTGAGCACTCGCCCACCGTTGGTTACGAGAGTATTTCCATCCATTCTTGTACCAGCGTGGAAAACCACAACTCCTGGCACCTTTTCCGCTTCCTCGATACCCGTGATTGGCAGACCAATCTTTGGCCTACCTGGGTATCCTTCGGAGGCCAGGACAACGCAGACGGCGAAGCCAGGCCTCCACTTCGGGTCGAGTCGATAGAGATTTCCATTGGCGCAGGCTAGTAGGATCTCGAGAAGGTCATCATACAGAAGTCTCATTAGAACCTGTGTCTCGGGATCACCGAAGCGAACGTTGAATTCTAGGACTTCCACTTGACCATCTAGGGCGACCATCAAACCGGGGTAGAGACAGCCCATAAATGCTCTCTCCGCCTTTATCATCTGTTTCAGAATCGGTCCCACGATATCACGAAGGATAATGGGACGTAGTGAAGACATTACCGGTGCAACGGTTCCCATTCCTCCTGTATTTGGACCCACCCCACCTTCGTGGACAGACTTGTGGTCCTGACACAGTGGGCACAAGAGATAGCTGGTTCCATCATAGTAAACCTGGACAGAGACTTCGTCCCCCTCAAGGAATTCCTCGATCACCACTTGTCCACCCGAATCACCGTGAACTCTTTGGACCATAACCTGGTCGATCACGCGCAGAGCTTCTTCAAGTGTTCGACAGATATATGCACCCTTACCTTCTGCCAGACCGTCTGCCTTGATTACGACAGGGCGATTCTTGTTTGTGAAATGGCCTGTGAGCCAGCTTTTCGCCACCTGCGAGTCGTTGAAAACCTTATACTCTGCCGTAGGAATGCCGGCGTATCCCATTTGCTCTTTTGCCCATGCCTTGGATGTCTCGAGCCGAGCTGCTGCCTTCGTTGGACCAAATATCGGTAGGCGCCGCTCGCGAAAAACATCAACAATCCCTTCTCCAAGTACGGCATCGGGACCCACGATTGTCAGACCGATCTCATGCGCAGACGCAAAGTCTGCGAGGTCATTGATCTTCATTGGGTCGATACCAACCCTCTCGGCTAGCTGGTAAGCGCCAGCATTTTCCTTTGCAGCTGCGAACAGTCTTCCGATGCGGGGAGATTGTTTGAGCTTCCAAAGAAGAGCGTGCTCGCGTCCGCCACCACCAACAACCATCACATTCACCTTACTCGCGCCAACGGGTCTCATCTAGACCCTCCTTTCTGTTAAGGTTCTATTTCCGGTCTGATATTACATTCAGATAAGCTTCTGCGCAATCAGTGCTGTGATTGCTTCCTTGGTTTCTTTTATTAAAGATAGGTCCATGGTTTCAGACGGAGTGACCCACAAAAATTCGTCGTGGTCTGGGGTAAGTTTTACCTCAACGGACAAAGGTTCGCACAAAAAGAAGATGCCGATAATCTGGATTTGTTCTCCTTTTACTACCGGCCGCCACTCACCGACATAAAACGGCCTGCCGATCTTTATATCCAAACCCACCTCTTCGGTGACCTCGCGCCTTAGCGCATCTTCAAAAGACTCGCCGACTTTCACTTTTCCACCGACAAAATCATATTTGCCCTTGTTTGCACCACCGGTATATTGCATAGATTCTCTAATCAAAAGGACCTTGTTCCCTTGTTTTATAACCGCCCTTACGGCAACAAATTGTTTGGTTATTGGATTCATAGAGATATTATATATGACTACAGCAGGCTTGACAGATTTTTTCGGCTTGCTATAATATGTCCAGACTATTGAAATGAAAGGAGGTGCCCCATGAGCACCTAACGCCCCATCGACAACGGTGGGGCTATTTTTTTGCCTGGTGCATAATTTTCTGATATACCTAAGCCCAGAAAGGAGGAGGGCATGAACAGTGACGACTATACGTGGCGGGACAGAGCTCTAGAGAAGTGCCGGATCATGCTGGCGTTGGTTTCTGTGGTTCTCTTTGTTGGTGCTGCGTTTTTCTACCTAGAATCCTCGCCGATTCTCGCCATTATCCTTCTGATCGTCGGTTTCGCCACGGGCACGGGGTTTCTGCTTAGCGTCCCTTGGCGAGACCTCATTGGACTCCGTAGGTGGCAGCGCGGCATATGCACCAAGTGTGGCTACGACATCAGCGCTACCCCCGACTTCTGCCCCGAATGTGGCACCGTTCCCAGGCCGCCCAGTTTCATGGACTAGGGCGGTTTTGTTTTACACAAAAGGGCTCTCTCGGATGATAATTATGCTTGAGCGCTACTGTACAATATAATTCTCTACAGTAACGAAAGATGACACTGGCCCAATGTTAATAAATAAGAAAATGAGCAAGAAACGGAAATTTGCACTCGCACTAGTTGTATTGATCGGTGTTTTACTGGTCATGTGGTTTTCTGTCAGACCATCCAATGATCGTGATTGGTCTCTCGACCAGGCCGTCCTTCCCAGCGCAGAAATTAATGAGAATTTGGTAACAATTCATAACATACGAAATTTTACTTACGCTTCAACTACAAGTTACACTCCAGCCTATTACGATAGAACTTTCGACCTAGAAAAAATTAGGTCCGTGGATTACGTTTTTGAACCATTTTCGGGAGGAGATGCATCTGCCCACACCTTTGTGACTTTTGGATTTGAAGGTGACAAATATGTCTCGATTTCCATTGAGATACGCAAAGAAAAGGGCGAGGGTTTTTCGGCCCTAAAAGGCTTATTCAAGCAATATGAACTTATGTATGTTATTGCTGACGAGAAGGATGTGATCAAACTAAGATCGAATTATCGAAAAGATCGGGTGTATCTGTATCCGATAAAAACAACAAAAGAAAAAATGCGCGCTCTTTTCCTGGATATGGTTCAAAGAGCGAATTACCTAAGGGATCATCCAGAATTTTACAACACCATTACCGATACCTGTACGACCAACATTGCAAAGCATGTAAATAAAATATCGCCCAAAAGAGTACCTTTCAGTTTTAAAATATTACTCCCTGGATATTCAGATCGGCTTGTCTACGACTTGGGTTTGATCGATACAGATCTCCCGTTTGATGAGATGCGTGCAAAATATCTTATTAATGAAAAGGCTTTGAAGTACGCCGATGATCCTGATTTTTCTGTGAGAATAAGGGAGTAAAAGCACTCTACAGGAGATATCTTGATTACTCCTTTCATTTTCGACAAACGAAAAACCCACCTCTCGCGCATGGATTTTCCGTGTTGAGATGGTGGGGTAAGTTACTCGAACTCGACGATGATTCCGAGAACCGGCTGGTGAGCCATGATGAGGGCGGCAACTGCATCCCTCATGGAGTCTCCAAATTCCCGAATTTCTGGTCTGTCTTCGGGAAAAGCCTTGAACTTTCCGGTCTCGGCTCCAGACTCGCCTCTTTCCTTGGTAACGATGATCTTCATCAGGTACGCTCCTTTGTTCAGGTTACAGGTGTGATTATATACTATAAGAGGTAATCTGTCAATACACTTAGATTCTAAACTCCACCACATCCCCATCCTTCACCACATACTCCTTTCCTTCTGTGCGAAGCAATCCCTTTTCGCGAGCGGCGCCAAGAGAGCCGGCGGAGAGAAGCTTATCCCACTCTATGACCTCTGCGCGGATAAATTTATCTTTAAAATCAGTGTGGATCGCCGTTCCAGCCATGGGCGCATTCCACCCACGCACGATAGTCCACGCCCGCGTCTCGTCCTCACCTGTCGTAAAGTATGTGATCAGATTTAGAAGCTCATACCCTTTTTTTATCAAACTATTTACTCCATCGTCCTCACCTCCAAGCTCCTTTCGAAAAGTTTCCTTCTCTCCCATTCCGAGATCTTTAAGCTCTTGCTCAATACCCGCGTCCACCACCACCCATTTTTCGTGAGAATCTTCCAAAAACTTCATCAGTTTCTGATATCTTTCATCATTTATTTCATCAAGATTTTGCCCGCCTGACTTTTTATTTAACACATAAAGGATTGGCTTCATGGTGAGCAGGTGAAGATTCTTCACAAAAGGCATCTCGAGCTCCGCGATCTCTGCCTTTTGGGCCAATTGCCCAGAAGCAAGTGTCTTATCAAGCTTTTCCAGGGCTGACATTTCAAGAATGGCCTCCTTGGTGCCACGTTTCATTTCTCGCGAGACATTTGCTTTTCGTTTCGAGACGGTTTCCGAGTCGGCAAGAATAAGCTCAAGATTGATGACCTCGATATCCTTCAGTGGATCGACCTTACCATCGACATGGATAATGTTTCCGTCATCAAAAATGCGCACAACTTCGGCAATGGCATCAACCTCTCGAATGTTTGATAGGAATTTGTTTCCGAGGCCTTCTCCGGTCGAGGCACCCTTCACTATCCCAGCAATATCGACAAACTCGATCGCCGCCGGAATCGTCTTTGCTGACTTGCTAAAAGCCGAGAGTTTCTCCAGACGCTCGTCAGGCACAGCCACCACTCCCACCGAGGGATCGATGGTACAGAATGGATAATTTTCAGCAGGGACGGACTTTTTTGTAAGCGCGTTGAAAAGCGTTGATTTGCCAACGTTCGGGAGGCCGACGATGCCGATGGTTAGAGACATGAGGGTATATTATACATTTAAAATGTTATGTGAACCCCCCGCATTAGCGTGCGAGGCCCCACTATTTCCCCCCGAAAGAAAAAGGGGCGGTGCGCCTGGTAGACCCAGACACATCCGCCCCCTGCACCTGCTGATTCTATCCTTCCGTTCCGTTGCCCTTATCGGTGCCTCCTCCCTCCTTGTTTTTCGGTTTGGGAATCCCGAGCTCGAGAACCGGCCTGCTTCGAAGCACCTCGGCGGCCATCTCGCGGACAGTCCGCCGGGACGGCATCGGAAGATGCGGTATCTGGGTAAGAAGGCGCTCCACCTTCGACCCAACGATTTTCGCGATCGGATTTACACCTGTGTACTGGCATTCCATGCCGTCACTGGTGCATTCGTGGGCGGGGAAACGAAAACGCCGACGAAAAAGTCCCGGGAGAACAACCATTCTCCCACAGCGCGTACATACGCTTGATCTCATGCCCTTCACCCCTTTCAAAAAAAGATGGTCCATGTGAGATCAAATCTTCCGATACTCTACACCTTATTGAAAGCTATGTCAAGCGAAGCCACACATCTAAAAATTTCTATAAAAGATGCGATTTTTTGATTTTCAGCAGGCATTTGACTTTTTCATTGGTACCGTGTATCCTGCATACAGGTATGCTCAAGTTCGACACTTAAGCCTTCCGCGTTGCACGCTCGGAGATGCGGGCCGCAGGGTTCTCTTCGTTCCCCTAGAGTGAGGCCCTGTTGGCAGTCACGTCTCGCGTGCAATTGCAGGCCCGGTGGGTAAATACCCGCCGGGCTCTTTTTTTATCTAAATTTATTTGGCTGTCTGTTGCTTGGCGTATTCAAGTGCACCATGGATTCCACCTAGGTCACCGAGCTCTGCCATTTTTATTTTTGGAAATTCCGTATAGATCGTCAGGATTTCACGTAAAAATTTCTCTGTTTTGTCGAGAGGAATTGCTGGATCTCCAGTGATCATTGAGCCACCAAGAACAATAGCGTCTGGCGACCAGTACACGATTGTATTATTTAGCCCATAAGCGAGAAGCCGCGCCATATCCTCCCAGAACGATGGGTCGCTAACTTCCTTTGGTTTTTTGCCTGTGGCTTCGAATACTGATGTTCCAGAAATATAGTCTTCAAACATCACACTCTTGGCTTTGGGTGCAATTGTCTTGTCCGCATCTATGATCTGATGCCCAGGCTCAAAACCAAGAACTTTCTCATCAAGTTTGCCATTCACGACGCGTGCCCCGCCTACGCCAGTGCTCACTGTAAGATAAGCTACGATACTGAACCCATAACCAGCACCCACGCATGCTTCGCCCAAGGCTGCAAGAGCCGCATCGTTCTCTAGAAAAACAGGGGCATTAAACGCTTTAGATAACTCCTCGACGGTAGGGTTACG
>CAYRZH010000003.1:0-96776 GCA_964428845.1 uncultured Candidatus Saccharibacteria bacterium
GGTCTTCTTTTTGTCGCCGGATGGTGCGAGCTACAGCACAATACAAAAGACCGAGCCCGGCGCAGAGTAACGGGTTGCCAGCCACTCAACGGAAGTTGGGTGGTTTTTCTTATTTTTCCCTTTATAAATCTCTTCTTGACTCGCCAGCCTAAAAGAGTAAATTGGATCTGGATCTAAGAACCGTCTCGTCACAGTACGAGGCATAACAAAGAAAGGTGGTGTCCATTGACAGTTCCAGTAGTAGAAAGGTCTGCTCCTCTCCCGATCTCAAACCCCTTCCCGGTCTCGGAGTTTCGACCGATTCGGAATTGGCACGAGTGGCTCAAGCTATGGGGTGCCGCCGAGACAATTCAGCAGATGGTAGGACTCCTACACTGCGGTTTCGATGTCTCGATTTATCCGCATAAACACGGGGAGCCAGCGTATTTGCCTTCGGATCGAATTGTCTTTTATCTAGACGTGGCTGATGGGTGGAATTCCATGCACTATCATGGATCAGATGGGCCAAAGTTTGATATGGGAACAGACACCAACGGCAATGCAATATTTCGTTCATCTGGCGAACTCAAACTACTAGTGGCTCAAAAAGCCTACGACATACTGTGCGCTGAATTTTTTAGCCTGCGATGGAACCGTATTCGCATGCACTCACGCATCTACGGGGGGCTTGAGGAGGTTTTTGCGTCGGATCGGCTATCTACTCGACTTCTTGATTTTTTCAGGATTGAGAAGGCATCGGGGCCCTACGTAAAAATCCACAACTATCGGGGTCACCGAGCTCATCAAGAACACAGCGACAAGATTGTGCTAGACTTCCTTACCGCAGTAGCCAAACTCGCCTGGGAAGAAAACGGTGGATCCCGTAGCCCCGCAAGGCAACTGAAGTGTGACCAGATGCGGCCGTGGTCGATCGAGGTCCTGGATTGCCTTGGGGAACTAGAATCACTTAGAGACAAGCTCACGACCATGGGTGACGTTTCTGTCGCCAAACTAAGAGAAGTGGCGATGCGAGCCAGATTTTATCGTATGGGTGAGCAAACCCCGGTAAGCAGCATCCCTGAAGCGGTCCTTGCTGGATCTACTGCCGCAAGGCTCTTGACGGAGCGAGACGTCTTGATTGCAGAAAAAGCCAGGCTAGCATCACTCGAAGCGGCCCATCGAACAAGGCAAGAGGCCGAGAGAGCGATAAAGAGCCTTGGTGGACAAGTAGGTTCAGACGGTGGTGGCGTGATATAGGAAACGCCTAGGCACCCGAAAGTAAGCACCGACCCGCGACATCAGTCGCGGGTCTTTTGTTTATTTGACAATCGCGGGTGAGCTACTTGGCGATGACTTCGAGTTGTTCCCCGACCAGAGCGAGGTCGAGAAGAGCTGACCACGAGAATTAGAAACATAGACCCTGAACCAGATATATATCTGGGGCAGGGTTTTTTCTTTTCATACATTTGACAATGTCGAATTGATATATTAATATCGCACTGGACAAGTTTTTTACATTCTGAGCAAACACACCAAAGGAGAGAGGAATGCTCAAATTCAAGCGGCTGGAAGGCCCTTGTGATATCCCAGTGTTTTATCAGCATCTTCCTGACACGGTAAGGGGCACAGCCATCGGACTGACGGTTTTTACTGGTAGCGCTGACGACACGCTTGTTGGCGAACCAGGAATCTATCACTGGTTTGAGCATGTGCCGTTTCGGGGAACAGTAAAATTCCCCGGTGGGTATCTCGCGACAAAAGGACCCGTCACGAGGGTTGGTGGCAGAGTTGGCGCCTGGACAAGTAGGTTTTGTACCAACTACTGGGCCACTGTCCCGACTCGCCACCTTGGCGTTGGTATGGATATCGTCGTCGATCTAGTAGCACAACCGCTTCTAACCGATGAAGTGATAGTTGCAGAGAGAGAAATCATCGGTCAAGAGATTCGAGAAAGCCTCGGAAGTGCCAACGGAAGCATTGGGTACAAGCTGGGTTCGATTCTTTGGGGTAGTCACCCTATTGCAAACCCAGTCCTTGGATCTATGGAGTCCCTAAGATCCATGACTCCAGATTCACTTCGCATAGCAAGAAGGATGGGTTATGATCGGTCACGCATGGCCTTCTTCATCTCGACAGCCTTGTCGGAGAAGGAAGTCTTGGCAATGTTGAGAGGACGTTTTGATGTTCTCCCCTCAAACGGACTCAATGAAAGGAGAACTGGTGCTTCATACGGGCTGCTCCGATGGGCACAAGGAAAGAGAACGGAATTCCAAACCGAATTCTCATCCTCGGTAGTTAAAGTTCTCTTTGAGTTGCCCCCAATGCCTACCAAGAGAGATCTCGCTAAACAAGCACTACTCGTGAGAGTTTTTGGTTATGGAGGCTCCGGTTCCCCACTATACCGAGCAGTTCGGGAAGACAGACAGCTTTCATACAGCGCGTCCGCAAGTAGTTACCATACCAAAGATGGCGGATACTGGGGATTCCACGTAAATACCTCTTTGACAAGAACTGAAGCTGTTGAAGAGGCGCTTGAGGGTATGCTTGAAGATCCCCAACTTAGATCACAAAAGTGGTTTGACGACATCAACGAAGCAGCTAAAGGTTATACGGATATGATGGTGATCGACCCCCATGAACTCGTCGACCAAGCTGTGGATACCACAGTCCTCATCGGTGAACCATTGGCTGAAGAGGAAATGATCGAGATCGCTGGTTCTATCCCCCACGGTGAGATCCTCGCCGCGATCGACAGTATCCGTTTCGAGAACGCTCGGAGAATCATCGCATCAGGAAGGTAAGTTCCCCCCGCCCGCCCATGAGACCGCGATGTCTCCAAGCGCGGCGGTTTTTTTTACACGGTAAAGTTATTATATTAACTACTTCTGTTTTGGTTAACATAAGAGATATAAAAATTTACATACCGTAACAAATTTTTTCGCGCGAATGTTATAATCGCAAACATGACCAAAAACCCCATTTTAAATGCCTTGGCGGCAGTCGCATATATTGCCATAGTCGCCTCACTCATGTTTTACGCGCCAAAAGACATCGATTCGGTAGATTCTGTTGTAGTACCGATTGCCATGATTTCCCTATTCACTCTTTCCGCCGCAGTCATGGGCTTTCTTTTTCTATACAAGCCAGGAGAACTGTATTTCAATAACAATAAAAAAGAAGCTGTGATGCTTTTCATAAAAACTGTTTTGACTTTTGCGGTGATTACGATTTTAGTATTTGCAACATTGATATCGGGCCTATTGGGTTGATTTCTAGGCATCTTGACAAAAAGTCCACATCATGCTAAGTTCTATAGCTAGAACACAATAGTTCATTCCACCAACACAGGAAAGGAGGTGACGGCATGAGTACCCTGCTTCTTGTCCTTTTGATTCTTCTCAATCTGGGAGTCAGTTTCTGGAACGCATACAAGTCAGGAGCCATACTCACAGAATGCAAGTTCGTCGGATGGCGCATGCAGCTCGTCACCTACTGCGGACTCATGATGTCCGTCTGCGGCTTTACCTGGGTGTATGCGACGCTCGTCGCCAAAGCCGGGGCCGGTCTTGGAATCATGCACAAAGATCACTGTGAGGCCGTCTGTAGCCTGGGCCGCCTGGTGATCATCATGCCCACGCTCGGCTGCGGTTTGAGCATCTGGGCTCACAGCATGGCAAGAGCATACCGGGTCCAGAACTTTGGGAACGTCGCGCTCGCTTCTTGGAACACAGTTGCCCGAGCTCGCAACGCATGGGTAGCGCGATACCAAGGGCCTACCCTCACCCACAACCTTCTCGCAAACCTCACACGAAACAGAGGCGCGGGCATCGGGGTAAGCCAGTGTGCCTGCGGCATCGTGCTTCTCGCGATCTGTAGCGGCTTCATCACAGCTATCATCATCGCCCGTTGGGCAGACAAGAAGATCGCGGTGGACTACGCAGGAATAGACATGCTCTAGGCAAGGTTGGCACAATCCGGGTCGCTTCACGCGGCCCGGTTTTTTCTTTTAAAAAATTACTTAAAATAACCTTCCCTCCCATGTTTACAACAAAAATCATTTTCCCAGCCATGGGGATATAATGTTAAAAAGGTCCAATTATCAACCAATTTTATATTTAACAAAAACACATGAATCAAACACAAAAAGTTTCCCTTTTCCTTTTGCGTATAACGGCAGGATGGTTGTTTTTCTACGCAGGTATTACCAAATTAATAAATCCAGAATGGTCTGCGGCGGGGTATCTCAACACCGCAAAAACTTTTCCAGATCTTTTTCATTGGTTTGCAAGCCCAGGGATACTCCCGATTATCAACTTCATAAACGAATGGGGTCTCACCCTTCTCGGCATTTCCCTTATTCTCGGGATCGCTGTGCGACTTTCTTCCATTCTCGGAATTGTGCTCATGATTCTCTACTACCTCCCTATTTTAGACTTCCCTTATCCCAATACCCACTCATACATCGTAGACGAACACATCATTTACTCTGCGGCGTTACTCGTCCTCATCGCTTATCGCGCAGGCCGAGCTTGGGGTCTTGAGAAATGGTGTTTGGGGTTGTCTATCTGCTCTAGATCTCCCCTTCTCCGCAAGATTCTAGGCTAACAACAAAACAAAGACACGCCCTTTGACGTGGATGGTGTTTTGTAGTATCATGCGTGCTGGACCGTACACCCCACCACCCCCATCACCCAGGAGACAGCCATGGATGGAAGACTGGACGAAAACCCTCACTCGCAGAGGGGACTGACTCACGTGATCGACCCCGAGGACAGACGGCCACTCTGTGACGAAAACGCGAGATGCACGGGAATTCACGGGATGGTTTCCTTAAGAGACTTCGGTCACGCTACGTGCGCAACCTGTGTTGCTCTGGCCGGAGCAATGATGGAAATGGCTGGAAGTAACGAACTAGGAGAGCTGGCGGGTGAGAGCGATCAGGGGCTCGCGGCAGCGTAATGTCTGAATGATGAGACATGTGACGCGTACCACAGAAGTGGTATGCGTCTTTTTTGTTAGAATATATATTCCCCTTCATAAATGAAGTTTGGTATTATGTCTGCATTAGTTTTAATAGATATTCCAAAAGATATTAATTTTAGGAAATCAAACCCATGACAAAACCAAGGAAAAACATTCTCGTGAGTATCGCGGTTCTGGTTGTTCTCGGTATAGCGTCGTTTTTTCTAAATAACATTTTGAAGAAGAACGAGGAAGCAACAACAGGCACAAACAATACACCTCCCATTAGAAACGAGCAGCAAACTCCACGAGAAACAGCCGTCAATTACAAAGATGGAGTTTATGATGCGATCGGCAACTACACTTCACCGGGCGGTGCAGAGGAAATTGGTTTGACCATCACACTCAAGGACAACATTATCGTTGATTCAGGATTCGAAGTAAAAGCGACTCGGCCAACGTCTAAACAACTGCAGGGGGTTTTCTCGGAAAATTACAAACAGTACGTAATCGGTAAAAATATTAATGAGGTAAATCTAACAAAAGTTTCCTCTTCTTCACTTACCCCCAAGGGTTTCAATGATGCCCTAAATAAAATTAAAATTGAGGCGAAGGCCTAAAGTATATGCCTGCGCCTCGAGCAAAAAACTCTTTTGAGTTTGAGGCAATAGGTACACAGTGGCAGATAGACCTGATCAAAAGAACTTCCCCTTCTAGCTTTCATATTTCTGCCAACAAAAACCTGGTTATTAAAAAGATTCACGCCAGGATAGAAGAGTTCGATAAAAACTATTCAAGATTCCGCGAAGACTCACTAGTAACAGAGATTTCACAGAAGGCGGGAGTGTACACACTCCCTGCGGATGCACAGCCGATGCTCGACCTCTATAAGAAACTCTATTCCCTCACCGGTGGCGCGGTAACACCGCTTATAGGGAATATGATGGTCGAAGCTGGATATGATGCGAAATATTCGTTGAAACCAGGTCTACTTCATAGCCCACCGGCATGGGATGAAGCGATGGAGTATCGCTTCCCTACTCTGAAGATAAAGAAACCCATAATGCTAGATTTTGGTGCCATCGGAAAAGGCTACCTCATAGACATCGTAGGGGAAATCTTGGAGAAAGAAGGATTTTCTTCTTATGTCGTAGATGCTGGGGGCGATATAAGATGCAGAAATGAATCGGGATCGAGCGAAAAATCAGAGAATGTTGTCCGGATCGGCTTGGAACACCCAGGAAATCCAGAACAGGTCATCGGTATTGCTTTTGTAAAAAACGAGAGTATTTGTTGTTCGGCAGGAAACCGTCGAGTTTGGGCAAATTTTCACCACATCATAAACCCCCACACACGCACTTCTCCGCGTCAGATTTTATCTGTTTGGACAATTGCAAAAACCACACTACTGGCCGACGCCCTTGCTACGTGCCTTTTTTTTGTCGAACCAGAAGAAATAAAAAAAACCTGTGATTTTGAATACCTGATCTTGTACCCTGACTATTCCATAAAAAGATCACCCCTCTTCAAAGCAGAAATCTTTACAAAGTAGTAATATGGAGAAATGAAAATCCAAATAAATCTCTTGGGGAAAATAGACAAATTTTTAGACTCGATAACCATGTATCGCCTGGCAGTCTATGGGCTTTTCGTCATCGCCTGTCTCTCTATTGTTTTTGGTTTTGCGGGGATTCTCCCTTTTAGCGGCACAAATCTTCTAGTCTCCGCGACTGTGCTTGTGATTACTTGTTTTCTATCGAGTAGAGTGCTCTCTAAGGTCTACGGCATTCCGGCAAATTCAGAATCCTGGCTTATTACTGCGTTTATTGTTTTTTTGATAATAACGCCATACAGTAGCACGCCCAAATTGTTTGTTGCCGTACTGATCGGAGCCATTGCCATTGCTTCAAAATATGTTTTTGCAATAAATTACAAACATATTTTCAACCCTGCCGCTTTTGGGGCATTGGTGATTGGACTTCTAGGGATTGGCGATGTCTCGTGGTGGGTCGGGAGCCTGATTTTAACTCCTTTTGTACTTATATTGGGTCTTCTCATTGTAAGGAAGCTTCAGCGATTTAAAATGTTTTTCTCTTTTGTCGTAGCAAGTCTGGTAATGATTTTAATTTTTAGCTTTAAAAATGGGACCGATGTCTGGGGGACTCTCGCCCAGGTTTTTGTATCATGGCCACTGTTTTTCCTGGGTACCATCATGCTCACGGAGCCACAGACCACGCCTCCGGGCAGCCGATCTCAAGTCGTTTACGGCGTCATTGTTGGAATTCTCTTTGGCTCGCAGTTTAGCTTCGGGCCTATATATTCATCACCCGAGCTCGCCCTCATCGTCGGCAACATTTTTGCATATTTTGCCAGTCCGAAAACCAAACTTTTCTTGAAGCTCAAAGAAAAAACGATTCTTGCGGCCGGGGTATATGAGTTTGTCTTCGAGCCCAATCGCCCCCTCGCCTTTGCACCCGGCCAATACCTCGAATGGACGCTTCCTCACCGCCGTCCGGACTTGCGAGGCAACCGACGCTTCTTCACCATCGCCGCTTCCCCTACCGAACGCGAGTTGCGCATCGGAGTACGCATCGACAAAGAAAAAGGAAGTAGTTTCAAAAAAGCACTGATGGCTCTCTCTCCCAACAACCATGTCGCCATGACTGCTTCGGGACTCGCGGGATCTTTCACTCTTCCTCCAGACAAAAACAAAAAACTCGTGTTTATCGCAGGTGGTATCGGAGTCACTCCATACAGAAGCATTGTCAGATACCTTTTGGACAAAAAGGAGCGCCGTGACATCGTACTCTTCTACGCGGCCGCAGATCCAAATGCATTTGCATACAAAGACCTCTTTGCGCACGCGGAGAAATCTATAGGACTCAAGGTGGTATATGTCCTTGCAGGAGCCAAGGAAATTCCCTACAACTGGAATGGAAAAATAGGCTATATCACGGCCAATATTGTGAGAGAAGAGGTGCCTGATTTTGAGGAGAGATTCTTTTATCTTTCGGGACCACCGGCTATGGTTTCATCTTATGAAAAGATGCTCCACGAGATGGGGGTGAGGAAGAGTAATATCATCACCGACTACTTTCCGGGGTATTAGTGTAGAAGCGCGTCTTCTCGCTGAAGGATCTGAATCTTTTTTGCTGTGCCGCGATTGTATCCGCCAGGTCTACCGTCCGAGCGCACGACACGATGACACGGAATTTTCGGATCGTAATTTTTATTTAAAATATTTCCGACAGCGCGGGCGGCATTCGGTCTGCCGGCGAGCTTGGCAACTTGCTTGTATGTGAGAGTTTGGCCGCGCGGGATTTTTTGTACGATTTCCATGATTTTTTCTGCAAATGATTTCGGCATGGGCGTATTTTACCACGTGAGTTTGACAGATCTCCACTCAACTGATAAAAATCATGGAGAAATGTCCCCGAAACCTTGTTGGTTTTGGGATAAAAAAGGAGATGATCATGTACGAAAACTGGACAGATGGGGCTAGGGCAGTAATGGACGGAGCTCGCGACGAGGCCATGGTACTGAACCATGAATACATCGCACCGGAACATATCCTGCTGGGTGTCGCTTGGTACTGGCGGATATTCCCAGATATTGCAGAAAAAGAAGTCGGTATAAAGCTACTGAAGAACAGCGGGATCGAGCCTCTCGCTATCCGCGGACGCATGGTGCGACTCTTGAAAGCAGGGCCAGAAATGGTGTCTATGGGCAAGTTGCCAAGGACTCCGAGAGCAATGGCAGTTATCGCGTTTGCCATTGAAGAGGCCCGAATTTTGGGTCACCAGATTTTGGGTATCGAGCATCTTATCCTCGGAATCCTTCGTCAGCAAGATAGCGTGGCAACGCAGGCGCTAAGAGATGCTTGGGCCTCGGTCCACACGACACCGTTGTTCTCCCCGGACCTTGTGCGCCAGGTGATCCTCCGTCTGCGCAGTGAGGAACCGCAGGCGGGAGGAGTGAGAGTTGTAAGGATGGGAGGGGAACCCCCGGCGGCATTGAGGACAGCTCCTGACGGATCGCCCAGTCCCGACCAGCCCGCTCCGAAACCAACAGATGGAGCCCCAGAGGAGACTGAACCGCGCCCACAAAGAATCCACGTTGTCGGGCTATGCCAATCCTACATCCAGAACGCGGACGCCCTCATGCTCGACCCATCAGTGCCGCCGGCGATCAAGGCACAAGTGATCGCGACTAACGCCCTAACCTTGGCAGTTCTCCGACTAAGCGGGATAACTGTTCTCCTCAAGAGTTAGCCCAAGCGACGTAGTTTCCCACAACCCCACCCCCCGGTGCGGGTTTTTTCTTTTCTCATTAATTCTACTAGACTCTTCGGATAAATTTTTGCGCGCTCTCCACCCCCGCACCTTGACGAGTAGTGAGATGTATGCTAGGCTTTTATCAGAACGAAGCGCCCACCGAATGTCGGTGTGGCTAAACATGCCCTTTTCAGAAGGAGGAGAAGTATGAAGAGTTTCATTAGTCGGCGGGGGCTCACTTTGCTCGTCGCTCTGATGTATACCGGGGTTGTGGTGTGGGTCATCGTAGCAGTCAGAAACACCAGACCCGTGAACACCCCTAGCAATGTGCCGAACACCGAGAGTTCGGCTATCGAGACCAGCGCTGACGATCTGCCGACCCCGCGCCGCACGTTCCGACAGGAGCTTCCCCTCGACACACGCAAGGATGGCACGAGTCCGTTCTATTACGACGTCGTTTACCGAGTCCTCTGGACCGATGCCGAGACGGGAATCTCACTACTCGGCATGGACGATGGTCAGATGATCATCACCGACGACGCCAGTATCCTGGCGATCAGTGTGGGCTCGTTCATCACCTTCGACATCAACCCAGACGGCACCATAGCCAATCAGCCCAGCCTCGTTCCCGCCGAAAACATCTACTTCGGCAAGGCAGAGTCCGGCAACGTCGGCCCGTGACATTCCTCCCCGAGGCACCGCTAGTTGCGGCGCCTCAAACGCCATCCTTTCGGGGGTGGTGTTTTTTCATTCCACTTCTCTACTCCCCTATCTTCCAAAAATCGCCGCCCAAAGATTTCCAAAAAATTCCCCTATGGCCTCAAAGACTGCCGCTAAGAATGAACTTCTTCTTTCCAAGGCAAGTGTTGGGCCGGGAGCACTCGCTTTCTGGATCACCCACGCGCCAGAAACAGAAACAGGATTTGTTGGCTTGTATACAAATGCTTGCGGGAACGTGACAGTCTTACCGTTCGTAGTGAAAACAACTGGAGCTGTGAAGTCACCGCTGCCACTGTTTGTAGTCACCTGTGTAATATTTTGACCGGCATTTAGACGTGGTGTAAATCGCCAGATTTTAAAATTGCCTACTTGCGAACCAGTGTAAATAATATTTGAGTCCCATGAGACGAGACCGTTGACGATAGGCTGGCGACCACTCCAGCCGGCAGTCTGATTGAACTCGGCAAGAATTCTTTCAAAAAGTTGGTCATCAGAAACATTACCCACTGCTCCCCTGTTCCATAGGATAAAAAAGTCTGGATCCTTCGTAATGAGACCGGCATGAAGGATATTCTCGGCGTAATAGTCCGAGTTCCTGTAGTACGCCGGCGACCCCGAGTCTCCTGCCCACGACCTTTCCGAGAACCATGCCGATATTGGTGCCGAGGAAGAGAGTCTCATGGCACGCATAGAGTTCGTGTCGTACTTAAATGCATTGAAGGCATCGGCTACGTAATGGTACCCGGGCTGTGGTGAATTTGCGGGATTCGAACTTATCTGGTTTAGCCGACCATATAGAGAGGTGTTCTGGTGAGTTCCGATGATAGCACCACTGCCGTAGGCATGCACACGATGACCGTTGAAATCTGGGACTTGGTACGTCTGATTGTAGTAGTGGTATTCATAATCAGAACCTTTAACACTCGGAAACTGTGACCGAATCGGATTGAAAACCGCTGATTCTACATATGACGCCTCCCTGCCTCTCATAAACGCATTCCATTTGAGATAGTTGTCCTTGGCGTCTGGTTGTGGAGTCGCGTTTTGCCCCCATCTGAAAATATTGTTCGGGACATTTATACCAGATGGACCAAAATTGAAAGTTCCTTGCATTTGACTACGCAATGCTGGGAAGCGTGGATCATTTTGGATTGCCTGGGCTTGAGCTTCAGAGGTTATGGCCCAGTTTGAAAGATACTGTTCAGAATCGAGAATAAGATAGTCAATCTTTCCTCCAGCAGCCCTAAAAGCTTGGGCAAAATTACTAAATTTCTGTCGCACAACATCTACACCATGATCCCACCAAGGACAGTGGTAAGGTGTGGGAGTCGAACCTCCTCCCGTACCTGTACCGCCCGTACCTGTACCAGATCCAGGATTTGGAGCTAATGGCTCCGAAACGCTGTCGTCACCTCCATCACCCACCCCACCCGTACCTCCGGAAGTTGTGCCACCAGTTGAACCACCGCCGGGAGCGCTTTCTGGACCAACACAGTTGTCCTGGTTGTGTGTATTTAAAATTTCGTGAGCGTTGAGTGAGGTAAATGCTCTTCGCCCCTCCGGCATAGAATTCACCAAGCTGATCGCCTCCGGAATGTTTGACATACTACCTGTATCTACAAGCCATCTCATGCGAGTCAGGTAAGTGTAGTTCTGGTCTTGATAGCCAAATGCATAGATCGGACTAGACGAAAGGCCTTGTGCGGGCCATTGACCAGGAGTTGGGCCAGTACCAATAATAGGAGGTTGTTGACCCTCTGTGACATTCACCGTCCCAGTACATGAGGTAGCTGGTTTACCATCTACGGAGAGGCTGGCACTTTTTACCCCAGTGGTATTGTAAATTTTGGGTACTGATGGTCCTGTTCCAGAAAGACTGTCCGTTCCTTGCCAATTGTAAGTGTGTGTGGTGCCCGGGCCAGAGATATTGGAATTCCATGTGACAAGGCTACCCTTGGCTATTTGGCTGACGCTTGGGCTACAGCTTACGCTAAGATTCGTTGGCGTTTGCGGAGCTGTTGCGCTTGGAGCCGATAAAATTGAGTTTAGTTTTTCTCTAGACAAAGGACCGAAAAAACCGACGGCAGGAGAAAGATTTACACTGGCTTGCCAGGCAGCAACTGCATTTTTTGTGAGAGTGCCAAAAAAACCTTTATCGGTACCTGGAGGTAACACTAGAAAACCTTTGGAAATCAGCCAGGTTTGAAGCGCAATCACCTCGAGGCCACGGCTACCTACAGTAAGATTGCTTGAAAATCTAAAAGATCCGGGCAACACACCAGTTTGGTTTATTCCCTGTAGAGAAGTAAGTTGGGCTTGTAGGATGGCGAGTTGGGCTCGAAGAAATGCAATACGGGCAAGAAGAAGCGCGCGGAGATCACCTTCTGGATCGGCATGAGTGATAACTGGAATAACAACAAAGATTACAATCACAAAAATCCCAGCGGCAATTCCGACAAATCCGTTAAAAAAATTTTTCTTCCTAGATTTAAATAACATACGAGAGCAATTCAGATAATTTTACACGATATTTGCCTTTTACCAAAGTCCATACTTGAGGATTGCTTTCTGCGGTAGAGGTGGCGTATTTCACTTCACTATCTACTGGTATAATTATTGATAATTTCATGGGTAATTTAAGGAAATTCTGCTCAAGTCGATGGGTTTTGGGGATATTTTTTTTATTAATAGTTATCGGCGCTTCTATTTATCTAAATCTGCATTTCCCAAAAGTCCCTGATGCCGATAGTTTCTATCATTATGGCCATGCGTCAGTCTACAGAGAAACAGGTCTGTGGCAAAAATCTTTTCCGTGGACACAATTCTCGATCATAAATCTTTACCAAGGAGACATCTGGTACGGATTTCATGTTTTGCTCATGCCTTTCAGCGCCACTTCTGACCCGGTTTTTGGTATTAAACTTGGAAGTATTTTTTCAACTATTCTCGTCTTCCTTCTTCTGGCTATCGCTATTTATAGACTAGACCGTCCCAATTTCTATATTTGGTTTTTTATATTTGTCACATGCTCTCCCACTCTACTTTTCCGCCTGTTTATGTTGCGTCCACACCCTATTTCTTTGGCATTGTCCGTCCTTCTTTTGAGTCTCCTTGTCATACCAGGCCCACTTGTCTTATTTTTCGTTATAGGATTTCTTTTTTCTTGGATCCACCTGGCTCTAAGTTGGGTTCCAATCCTTATTTATCTTAGTATTGTTGGATTTTTCTTGATAATGAAGTTAATTTACAAATACAGATTCGCGAAGAAAAATCCTGAAAAAAAACTTGAGGACAATATTCGCAAAGAATCTTTTTGGAAAAGATCCTCGTATTTATTCCCTTGGGCCCACGGCCTTGTCTTGTTGATAGGGCTTGTCGCCGGTACGCTCGCCCGTCCCAATCCACTTGGCGCACTCAAGATCGCTTACGTGCAAGTCATCGAATTTTTCCTAGAGAAGCAAAGTAGTTTGCCAATACAGTTCGGTGGCGAGATGTTTAAGTTGAACTTTTCTGTATATATCCGAGAACTATGGCCATTTCTGCTTCTATTTGTTTTAGCATTAGTCTGTGCATTCTTTTTATCCAGGGATCATTTTTTCTCGGGTCGCTCACACCGGGAAACTCCGAACAAGCCTACGCCATATGCTTTTACGCTAGCCAGCATATTTGCCAGTCTATCACTCGCAATCTTTTTCACGACGCTGGCATTTTTCGTCGCTGTTCGTTCTCTGGAACTAGCTTTGGCATTTGCCATGGTTTTCATTGTATTGGCCTTGAAAAACGTTTCTATTAAATACAA
Organism: uncultured Candidatus Saccharibacteria bacterium; assembly: GCA_964428845.1. GTDB lineage: Bacteria > Patescibacteriota > Minisyncoccia > Phycocordibacterales > DATGWK01 > CAYRZH01. The sequence continues at coordinate 13,735 of CAYRZH010000003.1, forward strand.
AAAGATTTTTGTCGGTATCGTTGTTATTCTCATTGCGGTTCAAACATTTTTATTGATTCCAAGGTTTACATATTTTATGAACAAGTCTATTGACCCCGAAACACTCAAATCTTCGGCCCTCTGGCTTAAGGAACATGGCGAACAGCGTACGATTGTTTTCAACCCCCATTGGGACAATTTCGCCCAACTTTTCTTTTGGAACAAAGAGAACTACTACATAAACGGCATGGACCCAATATTTGAATATTCTCTCGACCCTCACCTCTACTGGAAGACTCACTACTACGCTATCGATCGCGCTACTACGCATACTTGCGGGGAGCCGGCATGTTCGAAAGAAATGGCCTCGACCACAGAAGAAGCCCTGCAAAATGATTTTCATGCGAAGTATATCGTTCTTCAAAAGCGTCGTACTCCCAACTTTTTTAAATACCTAGATGAAACGGCTTTCTATGAAAAATTGTTTGAAAATAAGGATGAGGCTGTGTTCCGTATCAAGTATTGACATAGTCTGATACGCCTGCTAATATATGCGTCGGTAATAGCCCTTTTCACACACCTTACTCGAAGGAGAGGAAAATGCCCCGATCGAATCCGCGTCGTGCGTTCACGCTGCTCGAATGCCTCATCGTGGTCGTCGTCATCGCGATCATCGCCGCCATCCTCCTTCCCATGTGGATGACAAGCTCCACTCCGCCCCTCGCGGACGAGAGCGGTGTCCTCCGTCTCTGGGCCACCACTGACGACAATACCGAAAGCCGGCTGGTGGACATCGTTGTCGGTGACATCATCACCATTCGGGAAGAAGCCGGCAAGAGTTTCGCTTACCTCGAGAATGGAGTATGGGAAGTTCGAGTCCTGGAGCGTGGCAAGTTGGAACTCGAGGGTTATAGGGCTGCCCAGACCAAGGACCTGGCGATGGTCACCGTCACCGTCAATCGCAGAGAGTTCTGGACAGATGAGAGAAACGCAACCTTCGGGGTGGCCAAGGTTGGTACACCGGAGCACAAAGCGATCACCGACAGCCTACCCTCTCTCTCTTCCAGTCTCCCATCCGGAGCGTCCGGGGGGTAAGAATCCAGTTTTCCATCAAGGTTACCCCCATGTGCGTTCGAGGCGCCGACACCCACGTCGGCGCCCTTTTTTATCACCGGGTTGCCGGTCTTTTTATCGCAAGGTTTCCGGTTTTATCTGAGCATGCATTTAATTTTATATCTCTCGTTTTACTCATTTGATCAAAACCTTTTTTTAATGTAATCTCTTTCTTCATGGCCGAATTGTTCGGCCAAGCCATTGGACGCGGCTAAAAGCGTGGAGCGAGTTTGGAAGGGAGTTTTAATCTTGCCCCCATATCGAGACAAAGAAGAGTGGTTCAGGGACCTGAAAAGTATGGGTGCTCTTTGGATACATGAGGGGGGTCGTGTATCGCCCCATGTGTCAGCAGGAATCCGGGGTCTTCACTATGACGCTCTTTTCAGGGCCGAAGGACTTTTGGAGGACCCGAGTGAAGTGTGGTATGCCTGTCGTGATGTCTGTGAGGTAGCAGGCGACGCTGGCTACGCTCAGGAACTCAAGACTGTCAATCGAGTGGTTTGCCCAGGCGCAGAGATGTCGGGTTTCGCCGCCGCTCTGGCAGAAGTAATCACCACCGATCTAGATGGGGTCACTTGTCGGCGGGCATACACAGAAGAGAGACCGCCGAATAGAGGAAGGCTTTCGACCGAGAAATGGTCTTTCGTGCAAACGAGGGTTGCGAAGGGGGAAATTGTTCTTTTGGCGACAACACACGTGGCTCCCGATACCATCGGAAGACTTGAATCAACCGTGAAAGCCATCGAGAGCACAGGTGGGAAGTTACTTCCGTTTATTGCGACGATCGTGGACCAGTCATACCATGATGATGAATTCAGTTTTGTGGGGAAACTGATGGTAATTCCACTTCTTCATGTTCCAACAGGAGTGTGGTCGCCGTCTGACTGCAGACACAATGGCCCATGCAAGGACGGTTCGGATATCATTGACGCCGCGACCGCTCTCTCGAGATTTCCTGCGCCGCCGCAACGGCATCCGAATTAGATCCAGTAGTCCAATTCCAGTCCTACACAGCGATGTGTGGGCTTTTTTTATATCGCTTTTGTGAGCTATAATTCAGTATGAATAAAAGAAATTTATGGATCCTGGTCGGGCTCATCGTAGTTGCCATTATTGTTTATTTTTATATATATTCCAATAAAAGTAATCCAGCGCCATTACAAAACGCCACCCCAACCCAACAGGATAAAAATGACTTGATCCAGGTAAATTCGTTAAGAAAGAATGATGTTGTCAAAAGTCCTCTGACACTCACCGGCAAAGCCCGTGGATATTGGTACTTCGAAGCTTCATTCCCGATAAGGATCAGGGATGCAAATGGAAAGATTTTGGGAACCGGTATCGCCCAGGCCGAAGAGGAATGGATGACAACAGACTTTGTACCGTTCAGTACCACTATTACCTTCACAAAACCGACAACGAAAACTGGTACGGTAGTTTTTGAAAAAGATAATCCCTCGGGTCTAACAGAGAATGACGACTCCTTTGTTATTCCAGTAACTTTTGCTGAATAACATGCTCCTGTTTTCCTACGTAGTCCAAAATCTGGCCTAATGGCAGATAATGGGCCTTGAAAACGCCTGTTGACAATTCTCTTTCTTTAGTGTAGTCTATTATGCAGATTTGTTCTCCGAAATACAAACATCCCCATAGAACCATCCTCCCCCACCCCATAAAAGAAAGGTAGGTAAATCATGGGAACCAGTGAATTGGCTGTGGTCTTTTTGGCTGGAGTCGTTGTCGGTTTCGTCTCCTGCATCCTCGTCGGCATTTTGGTAAACGCCTCGAATGCTCGTAGTGCAGCCCAATTGAGGCGGCGATCAGAGGAACCCGAAGACAACACCGACATCATCAACGGCCTGACACATGAGAATTCTAAGGAGCCGGACGAAGACACCGGCATCTCCATCTTCGATGTGGACCAGCCAGCCACAGGCGATGACCCCTACGAACAGTCGGGGGGCATTCTCGGACTTGCGGCGGAAGTCGATGATTTCCGCGGCGAGACGGGCATCGAGATTTTTGATATCGAGCCAGAGGAAGAAGACGACTCCCCCACCCCATAAAAGAAAGGCAGGTAAATCATGGGAATCATCGGATGGATTGGTGTTCTGGTCGCTTCCGCCTTGAGCATTCTCATGCTCGTCATCGCCTGGGTAGAGATCTCGAGAACTCGTAGAACAGCTCGGACGAGGCAGTGGTCGGGTGTGGTCGGGCGCGAGAATCATGCGAGGAGACCACGCCAACCTCCACCTGATTCGTCTGGTTCACTAGACCGGAGCTCGTCAGCTCCCGGAGTCGAACCCGATATCGTCACCCCCACACTCCTCTTAGGACTAGGGGCGCACAATTTTCCGGCACGCGACTTTCCTGTCAGTCCGGACACACACCCAGGGCATGACTTTCCTGCCAGTCCGGACATAGGCCATGGCGGTGACTACGGCGGCGGAAGTGATTGTGGTGGTGGAGACTATGGTGGAGATGGTGGAGGAGGAGGCGACGGAGGATTCTGAACAGAAAACTCATCGACACCCTCAAAGTTTCCAAACGATTTTTTCAAGCCCCGCACTGCATGTGCGGGTTTTCTTTTCGAAAAGCACTCTCCGTGCTACAATCACGTCGTGAAAATCATCAACAAAAAAGACAAGATCTCTGGAAACCACGACCGAAAACCGTACGGTCTTTACGTGGGAGTAGCTGTTGTCGTTGTTTTGTTTGGGCTTGGTATATACGCCTATGCAAAGTTACATAAAGAGAATGAGATAAATAAAGCCAAGATAATAGAGCTCGAAGAAAATCTGAAGAACACTAAAAACAACCTTTCAGATGCCGAGAAGACAATTGCTTCTCTGAACAACGATCTGGGAAGAGAACAGAGCAAAAATGCAGATTTCCAAAATCAAATTGGTGAAATAACCTCAAGTGTTGGTAAGCTCGTAAAGCTTAGCCAGACAGATGAAGAGCTTTTGCAGAAATATTCTAAGGTGTATTTTCTAAACGAAAACTATATTCCTTCAAATCTTGCAACTATTAATGAAGGGTACTTACTTAGCAAAGATAAATCACAGCAGATTCATTCAAACGTCTTGTTGTTTCTAGTCAGGCTAATGGACGCGGCTAATTCCCAAGGTCTGGACTTGAAAATTGCTTCTGCATATCGAGCTTTTGGCACACAATTTTCTCTAAAGCAGAGTTATAAGGTCTCGTATGGAGCTGGTGCAAATACATTTTCGGCCGATCAGGGGTATTCTGAACACCAACTAGGGACAACCGTCGATTTTTCTACTACAAAAATTGGCTCGTCTCTTACCGGCTTTGAAAAAGACTCTGCATACAACTGGCTTTTAGATAATGCTCATAGATACGGCTTCGTTCTCTCCTATCCCAAGAACAATACCTTTTATCAGTTCGAACCATGGCATTGGAGGTTTGTCGGTGTCGTTTTGGCAACAAAACTTCATGATGAAGGCAAAAATTTCTACGACCTAGACCAGAGAGAAATTGACAAGTATCTGGTTAACATTTTTGATTAGGAGTGTATAATATGTCCAGGCCGAAGTTTATTTATTAGACAATATTTTTAGTGCATGAATAAGAAAAATTTCTTTTCTGTCGCTGGTGCTCTTTTCCTTTTAATAGCATTGGTACATCTCGTAAGAATCATCCAAGGCTGGGATGCGGCTATCGGAACTTACGACTTGCCGGTGTGGTTCAGTTGGGTCGTCGTGATCATAGGTCTTGTCATGGCATACCAGGGTCTTGTAAAGCACCGACGAGGATAGTCGGTACCAAAAGAACTGGGCTGGATGTTTTATTCAAAACCAGAAACTTCTTCGAGCAGGATAACTCTCTTTGAAAATGTGTTTATCGTAGCGCGCAGAAATGTGTAGTTTTTTTGGATGTTGGACCAAACTTCGATTATTTTATACACACCTTCTGTCTTTATAGAGTGAACTTTGCAATCAGGCACCCCGGCTACCCGGATGTCTTCTATTTCGACCTCCCCAAATTCGGCAAGGAGTAAAATTACGACTGTTACACATGACACGGCAGACAATCGACTGTCTTGTTTTGACTGGAACATTGAGACACTAGACTGGACCAAGCGAGCCTTAAGTGACACTCCGATCACAGTAACCGACAAAGCGGCGGATATAAAGATAACAGCCAATAAAGCGACGAAACCTTTCTTATTCATAATGTGCTATTGGGAGAGTGGTGGTAGCAAGTTTCCGCAAGTTAATGATAAAACTAAAGCCGATTGAAGCCGGGGTATTTTCGCTCTCCTCGATGTAGGCAAAACTGACACTTGAAACAGGCACAAGCAAAGAATTCAAATATATCTTGGGGGAATTCCCTCTTTTAATAAAAACTCTATCGCGATCAAGCCCGATCGTGATTTCGGAACTCGGGTCATTGTAAGTTTTTGCCCTTAAGGTGGGGCCAGACTCTCCCGGTAAGGGCTCAAAAATCGAAGTCGTGTCAGAAATTATCCTACTTATTTTCGCTGAAATAAAATTAGATTCTTCAGACTCAATTATTGAAATTTTTTCTTTTTCAATAGCAGCAGTGAAGAGATAGAAAGCGGGTAATGTAATAACAAAAACCGCTGAAAGCAGGGCCAGATATGTGAGCGTTTCTATCAGAGTAAATCCTTTCGTATTCATGGGGATAATTGGGTTTGATAAATAAGTGGAAGATTGAAAGTAGAAATGACAAGGCTCGCATTTTCATAATCTAGACCAGTGGCTTTTGAAGAAAAATCTAGGCTTTTTGGAGAAAAAATAGATGTTGAAGACGATACATCCAGAACAACAAACTCTCGCAGTGGATCTGACGTCGCCAGAAAAGCATAGGGACCAAAAACTCTTAAAGCATTTACATCAGCTCGAACGTTGTAAAATCCGAGCAAGGAAATATTTCCACCCAACGGAACATCGGAGATATCTAGGGCGTAGAAATCGTGATTTGGAGAATTGTTTGAAGTTTTAAAGCGCCCCAGATAGAGCGTATTGCCAACCACAAAGAGCGACTTCCCGTCTTCACTTCCAGGCAGATCCAAAACTGCTTTTTGGGTTATATTCCTCGGATCGGAGACATCTAGGACAATGAGATCTCGAATATTTCCTGAAGTGGCAAGGTAGGCTGTAGTAGATCGCACAGTTATAGAATTTATATTGTGATTGACTTCCCTACTTCCAAGCCAGACCGGATGGGCTGGGTTTGAGACGTCGTAAACATGAAACTCGTGGCCAGCAGTCCGACGAGTGCCGATATAAACTTTCTGATCAAAATAATAAATGCTCCAACCTTGTGGGCGACTACCCGTTACCGCAGGTAATGTGCTTGAAGTAACAAGAAATGGCTGCCGCGGATCGTGGATGTCTATCACGGCGAGCTGACTTGTCGAGCTGTTCTGGGCAGCAAAAATGAAACTGTTAGCTGCATCAAGGTTATTTAGACCGTGACCGATATCTAAAAATGAAACTATTTGAGGGTTCTCGTTGGTATCAATAACAAATAGATCTGGAGCCTCTGGGTTTTCAGATATCGCGGGGATAAAAGAATAACTTCGGTAAACATCTACGCCGGTGAGGCTAACATCGAACTGAAACTCTGTAGATGAGATTGCAAATGGGCTCGAGGTCGTTATCTTGCTAAGAAAATCGTTTCCACCACAGTCATTCCCCAATTTCTGCAACATCTCCATACTTCCGATAAGTCTAGAAACAAGGACTTTCGCTGTAGACTTACTGAACATTTTGCTCCAGCTTACTGAACTCATGGCACTTCTCCTGCAGGGAGTAATATCGGAAATTTGAGTTCCCGCCATAAAAGGCAAAGGAGCTTCAATAGACGGAGAGCTTGTGGCCATAAAATTATTTTTCAACATGCTATCTAGGTGTCTTAGGTTATCCATAGCGATCTTCGTGGCTTCGCCAGTAAGACCTATATCGATAGCAATCTCACGAATCGAGGAAACCAGACTAAAGATTTCGACTAGAAAAATCGTCGAGATCGTTAGGGCCAGGAGCGCCTCTATCATGCTTAGCCCCGCTTGCCGTTGACCCTTCGTCTTACCAAGAAATGCCGGCCTCATGATTTAGATAAATAATTTCATGGCATGCTGATCCTGGGGTCCCGATGATAATTTCGATTGATGACGGACCCAGGAGGTTGCCGGTAAGTTGTTCGAAGACTATTTCCGATGGAGAAAAAACTTCAATAGATGACGAGCGGAGGGTTGTTTCGTTCGTTGGAACAGTAGACAGATACAACTCTCCGAAAAATAAAACGTATTTTTCTTCTTCGATGTGTACACCATGCGACACTGTTCTGTAGTTATTTATAGACCTAGATCGAGCCTCTGCGAGCAACGCGATTAGAGTGTCACGTTCAGTACGGCAAAGAAACCGACTGTGAGAATCCAACCCGAAAACGATACCGGTGGTCGCAATGACTCCCACAAGAGCAATAACAATTACTATTTCGATAAGGCTGAATCCATTCAAGGGGTCAATGATTTAGGTTATTGGTAATGCTGTATAGAGGCGTAATAATCGAAATGGCGACAAAACCAACCAGAACGCTCATAAAGATCATCAGAGCCGGCTCGATCATTTGGGTAAGCATCCTTGTCGACATTTCGAATTCGGATTCATATATTTGGGCTAAATGTTTAAGGGATTCTGAAAAACTTCCAGACACCTCCCCTACCGCAATCATATTTGAGAATAATTGTGGAAATAGCCGTTTATTTTTCAAACATAATTCGGAAAGAAGATTGCCATGCGAGACATCCCTGGCCGCGGCAGAGAAAAATTGGCTATAAATCGGATAGCTTATAGAGTCAGAAACAAGAACAATCGCCTCGTCGACTTTCATGTTTGACTCAAGGAGGGTTGCAAGGAGGTTAGCTACTCGCCCGAGAAAATACATTTGGACAAGCTTGCCAAGAAAGGGGCACTTCATGAGGGCGGAGGAAAATTCTAGACGAGCGGCTTTAAAGAATTTCAGGGTGAAGAATGTGATGAGGGCAAACAGCACCACGGCAAAACCTAGCCAGATAAAATTCCCCCTAATGAAGTCACTCACAGCCATGAGAAACCGCGTAGCTACTGGTAGCGGAACCTTGAGACCTTCGAATATAGGGGTTATTTTCGGAAAGATGTATAGAACCAGAAAACCACACAAAGCCAGGGTACTTAAGGCTACCAAAATTGGGTAGAGCGCCGCCTGAATTATTTTTGAGCGCATTGCCACTCCCTTTTCGAGTATGGTTATCAAATGATCTAGAGATTCAGAAAGAGTACCACTCTCCTCCCCTATTCGGATTATGCTCTTCGGCAAGCCTCTGAAACTTTTGTGAGCAGTGACTAGAGCTACAGACAACGGTGTCCCAGTGGAAATTTCAGCCACCAAAATATCGAAGAACTTCTTATTGCGTCGACCACGAGTTTGAGATTTGAGTGTAGTAACGCATGATTCTAGCGGAATATTGGCCTTCACCAGAAAAGAGAGGCGTTTAAGAAATTGTATTTTCTCCTTGGTCTTCATTGTCAGTCCGAAATAACTCTAAGAACTTCGGCGAGAGTCGTGTGCCCTTGCTTAACCTTTTCTATTCCGTCCCCCAACATGTCTGGAATTCCATTCTTAAACATACATTCGGCGATAGTAGCTGATGAGGCCTTGGATTCGATAAGTTCCCTGATCTCATCAGTGATAACAAGTAGCTCACATATCGAGACTCTCCCATTGAAACCGCCCCCACAAAAATCGCAACCTTTGCTTTCATAGAGTTTTTCAATATCTATCGTGCCTGCCTTCTTTGCTGATCCTCCACTATTATTTCTTGATAAAGCCTCGATGATGACCTCTTTTTCTTTTGGTAAAATCTGTCTGGCTATCTTGCAGGAACTACACAATTTTCTTACCAACCTCTGGGCGATAACCAAACGAACTGTGGATGCTACCAAGTAGGGTTCGATGCCCATATCGATAAGGCGCGGGGCAGCCGCGGCGGCACTATTTGTGTGAAGCGTCGAAAGAAGCAAATGCCCCGTTAAGGCACTTTGGATGGCAAGCTTTGCGGTCAGAGAGTCTCGTATTTCACCTACCATGATAATATCGGGGTCTTGCCTTACCACGGAGCGCAGAGCTTCCGAAAAGGTAAAGCCGCTTTTTGTCTGTATTGGTATTTGAGTCGTGTTTTCGATCACGTATTCTATCGGATCCTCGAGCGTGACGATTGAAACGTCCTTTTCAGTAAGAACTTCGAGCATGCTGTAGAGAGTAGTGGTCTTGCCTGAACCAGTCGGTCCAACAGCGAGTATCATGCCGCTAGAAGTCGATAAGGATTTGAGGATTTGTTCTTCATTCCTTCCAATAAAACCCAAAGAGTCAAACGAATACTTTTTGGGTGAGCGAGAGAGAATTCTTAAGACAACCTTTTCTCCATAGTAAGTAGGAACGAGAGAAATCCGTATATCAAAATCACTTTTCTCAACAGCGGTCTCGGACTTTGAGGTTCGTTTTAGTCTGAAACGTCCATCTTGAGAACTTTGGCGGATGTCGGTGCGCAACCCTGCCAAAATCTTTAATCGAGAGACGGTAGGCTCATGAACGCTTTTAGGCAATTCTAAAACTGGCTTTATCAGACCATCGACTCTCATTCGTACCATGGTCTTGTGCTCACGAGGCTCTATGTGGATGTCCGAAGCACGACGGACAAGACCGATCCTAATGATCTCTTCGACAAGCTCGACCGGGGAGCTTGGAGCCCTAAAACCCGACAATGGTTTTTTATCATTCGCTCCTTGCTCCACGCGGGAAATTGTAGATGATCTGTCTAAATTTTCTTTAAATTTAAATTAAAATATCATTATTAAAACTACCCCAAAACCTTCATAGAATAATCATTCATTACAATCCCTGCCGCTACCGCAACATTGAGTGATCGGACAGAACCGCGTTGGGTGATGCCAACAACATGATCGCATTTATCCAAAACTTCCTTAGGTATTCCAATACTTTCCTGACCAAAAATTATAAGAGTTTTTTTATTCCTATCCCATTTAAAAGTACCTAGGGATTCTGCATTTGACGTGTTCTCGATCGCAACAACAATGTCATATTCTCCAAAAAGCTCGTCTAAGTCTTCAACGTATTTTAAGTGACGGAAGTGTGAATAGAACTCGGCGCCCACGCTTGCTCGACGGTCAAATTTCTTATGTCCATAAAGAATGATTTCGGAAGCTCCGAAAGCGTTTGCGGAGCGAACGATATTGCCCGCATTGTTGTCGTAGAGAAGATTCATGATAAGCACTCCGTAATTTAGCCTTCTCTCCTCCATGTACCTCTTGGTTTCTTCTTCCGACAGCCACTTCATGTAGTCCACGGTGTTGCGTGGCTTGTTTGGGTCATAGGCAAGATTTTTGAAACTAAAAGACCCCGTTTTCTTTTTCATTATAATTCAGGATTTTCGGAATATTCTTCACTTCGGCCTCTTTATTGTGGTGAAGGAAAATGACCCGACGAACCTCTTCCGGACGGGAAGCATTCTTCATAAAAAAACTGCTACTATCTTCGGACGCTGTCTGTACTTTCAAGTGCCCAAATCTTAAGAAAGTCGCGATGACACCATGCACCTCAATAGTAATGTCTTGAATCTTGTCAAAACGGAGGTTCGAAACCTCACGATGAAAAATCCCTTTTTGGTCAACATCTATGATTCGTTTTTCTGTGATATACCAAACGTCGAGATAATAGTTGGTCCACTGAACAAAGAGAATCATCCACAGCAAAAGGAGCCAGATAGAATATATAAAGAGTACTGGAAAGAAATATTCTTCTAAGGTCGGGGCAAGTGTGGCTGGCAAAAATTCGGCAAGCAAAACAAAAATTATTGCCGGCAAGACAGCAAGGATTATGATAAAAAGCACATTCCATATAAAGATAAACCAGTGGCGTCTAACCTCAAGGATTATGGTCTCGCCCGGATCAAGATTTAGCTTGGAGAATAGCATGGTTATACAAGAAGTAGAGAAACAACCCCAACAAATATTATGACAGCCGCCGTTACAAAATACAGAATTTCTGCAAAAATAAAATGCTTATTTCTCATCCCATATTTGCGCCAATGATACATAAGAATGACACTTACTGTAGCAAAAATTACGAGAACAACAAAAAAAGCGATCCAGAGAATTTTTTCGAGCGGAAAATTCAGACTTACATTGCCAAATTTGGTTGAGTCAAACATTTTTGGATAAGTTAATCCTAACAAAATTGCGACTGACGATAAAGCAGGGTTTGCCCTTGTTTGTTAACAATTTTTGACGCAAAGTCTATTTAATGCTTTAATTGTCACCTATGCAGATCAGAAATATAGCCATCATAGCCCACGTTGACCACGGCAAAACCACACTCACAGATTCCTTGATGAAGCAGACTGGTGCGGGCGAGGAGGGTGTCAGTATGGATTCAAATGCTCTCGAACAAGAGCGTGGTATTACTATCTATGCCAAAAATACTTCTGTCATTTACAAGGACACAAAGATAAATATTGTAGATACGCCAGGCCACTCGGATTTCGGTTCTGAAGTTGAGCGGGTACTACGATCGATCGACACCGTTCTTCTAGTGGTCGACGCCCAAGAAGGACCAATGCCACAAACTCGTTTCGTTCTCAAAAAATCGTTGGAATTGGGACAGAAGCCGATTGTAGTAATAAACAAGATCGACAAGCCGGCTGCTCGCCCCAAAGAAGTTCTTGATCTAATCCTCGAACTCTTTATCGAGCTCGGGGCAAGCGAGGAGCAACTAAACTTCCCGATCGTTTACGCCATAGGCCGTGAAGGAGTGGCAAGACTAGCTCTCGATCAAGAATCCAAGGATCTGACTCCCCTACTCGATACAATTTTGGAAAAAGTTCCAGCGGCAATTTCGAATACAGAAATTCCACTACGGATGCAGGTCTTCAATCTCGGTTATGACAACTTTCTTGGACGCCTGGCTGTGGCAAGAATATATGAAGGCAAGATAAAAACCGGACAAAGTGTCTGGATAAAAAAGATCAGCGGAAATCCGTCTAAAGGAAAAATTATTAAAGTATTTACATTTGAAGGTCTGGTAAAAAAGGAAACTGACGAGGCTGTTGCCGGAGATATCGTCATGATCGCAGGACTACCAGAAATATATATAGGTGACACAGTCTGTGAAAATGAAAACCAGGATGCCCTGCCCGCTATAAAGATCGACGAACCAACCATTTCTCTAAATTTCCTTGTAAACGACTCACCTTTTGCTGGCCGTGAGGGAAAGTTTGTTACTGGCAGGCAAATCCGTGAGAGGCTCACTAAAGAACTCGAGATAAACGTCGGACTAAAGGTGGATTTCTCGCGAGATGATTATTTTACTGTTTTTGGGCGAGGGGAACTTCATATCGCGATCTTGCTTGAAAACATGAGGCGTGAGGGATATGAACTTCAGGTCTCCCAACCACTCGTCATTACGAGAGAGGAGAACGGGGTGCTTTTGGAACCATTTGAAGAAGTGGTTATAGATATACCGGAAGAATACTCGAGCACAGTGATAAAGAAGCTCTCCGAGCGCAAAGGAATAATGATCGAGATGAAGCCGGAGCATAACGGACAACGCATTATATTTGAAGTGCCTACGCGCGGGCTTCTCGGATACCGTGGACAATTTGTCATAGACACGAAAGGCGAAGGGATTATCTCTTCAAGATTTATAGGCTTCAAAAACCACGTTGGGGAAATAAAAAAGCAGGCTTTTGGTTCCATGATCTCGATGACTTCCGGAAAATCGCTTGCCTTTGCACTGTGGAATCTCCAAGATCGCGGAACACTTTACATCGACCCCAATACAGAAGTATATGAAGGAATGGTAATCGGTAATACATCTAAGGGGGAAACTATGTTTGTAAACCCAACAAAAGGCAAGCAACTGACAAACATGCGAGCCTCCGGATCAGACGAATCCATCTACATCACTCCTGCATTCAAACTAAGTATAGAAAGAGCCATGGAAATCATGGCCGCTGATGACTTCATCGAGATTACTCCGAAAAATGTTCGTTTAAGAAAAAGGAAAGAAAATAGTAGATGATCGTTTGCTCCTTTCCAAAATAACTCTTGTCTCTCCCCCATATTTCAGATAGAATTTAGCCAATATGAAGGAAAAAGCGGCTGCCCGACTCTCTACCGAAAGTTATAAAGGTGTCCGGGATTTCTATCCCGAAGAGATGTTTGTCCAAAATTATATATTTGACGTGATGCGGAAAACCGCCGAGAGCTTCGGTTTCGTCGAATACGAGGCTTCAATTCTCGAACCTGCCGAGCTATACCGGGCAAAAACTGGCGAAGAAATAGTAAACGAGCAAACTTATACTTTTAAGGATCGCGGGGGGCGCGAAGTGACTCTTCGGCCAGAAATGACTCCGACTGTGGCCCGAATGGTCGCAGCGAAGATGCGTGAGTTCCCAATGCCCCTGCGCTGGTATTCGATCCCAAACCTCTTTCGCTACGAGCAACCACAGCGAGGCCGTCTACGAGAACATTGGCAATTAAATGCCGATATATTTGGGATCGACAATGAGCAAGCCGACGTAGAAATCATTGCTCTGGCCTATCAACTATTTAAAAATTATGGGGCAAAGGACGAGGATTTTACGATCAAGATCAACGACCGCCGAATAATCAACGAACTCTTTGAACTATACGAAATTTCTCCTGAAAAAAGACAGAAGCTCTCAAAAATAATAGACAAAAAGGAAAAGATTAGCGGCGAAGCATTTAGAGATTCAGTCTCGGTACTCCTAGACGAGAAAGCAGAAAAGTTTATCGACTCGATAAGTTCTGGAAAAAAGCTTGTGGAGGCGCTCGGGGAAAAGAATGTAGAGACAAAAAGAGTAATGGAGTTGATTGATTCTCTTTCAAATATGGGAATAAGCAACGTGACCTTTGAGCCAACCCTTATGCGAGGCTTTGACTATTACACTGGCACGGTTTTTGAGGGTTTTGACTCAAACGAGAAGAACAAACGCTCACTTTTTGGCGGTGGCCGCTATGACGACCTGCTGTCAGTTTTTGGCAATGAAAAACTTCCGGCGGTTGGTTTCGGCACAGGAGATGTCACAATCCAGGATTTCCTAGAAACCCACGCCCTTCTTCCTTCTTACAAAACAAAGACAGATCTCTATCTTTGCATTATGGACGAGACATATGGCTTCGGAAGTGACTTAGCCAAGAAGCTACGAGAGTTGGGTCTAAACGTAGTATGCGATTATACAGATAAAACTGTCGGAGATAAGATAAAAAAGGCTGTCAAAGATCATGTTCCCTATCTGGCTGTAGTTGGAAATAACGAAGAAAAATCCCAATCAATAACAATAAAAAACCTCTCTTCACGCAAAGAAAAGCAATTTAAGATTGATGATAGCGGGATTCCTAAAATAGCTGAAGAATTTAAAACGGGAAAGATGGTTGAGTAAGTGGTGTCCACCCCAAATCCAGTTTATGAAAAAAGTTGTTTTTGATATTGAAACAAGCAATATTTTCTCTGATGTTGGCAAGAACGACCCAGCTCTTTTAGATATATCTGTAGTTGGAATTTATGAATATGATAAAGATAAATACACCTGCTTTGTAGAGGAAGAGTTCAAAAAACTTTGGCCGATTTTAGAAAAAACAGACCTTCTTATCGGTTTCAACTCCGAACATTTCGACCTTCCACTTCTCAACAAATATTATTCTGGCGATCTTTCAAAGATTGATCACCTGGATATACTCAAAGAAATCAAAAACTCCTTTGGTCGGAGGATGAAACTTGACCAGATCGCCGAGGGGACACTTGGCTTGAAAAAAATTGGTCATGGACTGCAGGCTACAAACTGGTGGAGGAAGGGAGAGTACGAAAAAGTAAAAAATTATTGTCTAGACGACGTAAAGATCACCAAAGAAATATATGAATTTGCTCTAGCCAACAAAAAAGTGAGGTTTGCCGAGGGGGGAAGTATTATCGATGTACCACTAAATACAGATAGCTGGAGCAAAGATCGCGGCAATAGCATCACATTTACCTTGCCTTTTTAAGACCCGTCGGGGAATATCTATGCTACAATTGAGCCCTATGAAAACAAACAAAGGCTCACTCGCCGTTCCAATTGCCATCGTTATAGCTGGTGCCCTTATCGCCGTTGCGGTTTATTTTTCCGGATCTAAAGTAGGCCCAGCCCCGACGACAAATACCAACGGTCCAGCGCCAGCTGGTATTTTGACTGGTGATATCAAGGTGCCTCTAGTAGGATCGAATGATCATATTCTCGGCAATCCCAATGCTCCGATTATTTTCGTCGAATATTCAGATACAGAATGTCCATTCTGTAAGCAATTCCACGCAACAATGCACAAAGTTATGGATAAATACGGTAAAGATGGCCGGGTGGCGTGGGCTTACCGCCACTTTCCGATTGATACACTACACAAGAAAGCTCGTGGTGAGGCACAAGCAACAGAGTGTGCGGCCAAACTCGGCGGCAACGAAAAGTTCTGGAGCTACATAGATCGCTTACTTGAAGTCACAACCTCGAATGACACTCTTGACCCAGCCGAGCTACCGAAAATAGCCAAAGATGTTGGTCTTGATACCAAAGCCTTTACAAGCTGTCTCTCCGCAGGATCTGAAGCAGGCAAAATCGAAGAACAATATCAGGAAGCAGTTGCCGCTGGAGGAAGTGGTACCCCGTTCAGTGTCATATTGCTAAAAGACAAGTTTGATGGCAAAAAGATAAAAGAATTTGTCACTGGCCTCATTCAGAAATACCGATTGCCACCAGATTTGATCGTAATATCAAATGATGAAAAGAAAATTTCCGTGGGTGGAGCAATGCCTTACGAAATCATAGAGCAGTTTATTACTGCCCTACAATAGTCTCCCTTAGACGACAAAATTCACAAGAGGAGTCATCACATTTTTTATTCCAAAACTTTAGGTCAAAAATTTCTGCAGCGATAGAAGAAATTTCCTTTCTCAAGGCATCTGCATCCTCTACCGTAATTTCAAACAATTCCTTTCTATATTTACCAGATTTGTCGGGCTCAACAAAGTCCACAACTCCCTTCCCTACCTTAAGTTGGCCACTGTCAAATTCGTCCAAAAGAATTTTGTAGAAAACGAGCTGTCTTTTGTAATTACCATCAGAGCTCTTGGTACCACCCTCTATCTCCCTTCTGCTTTTTGGATTTCCAGTCTTGTAGTCCACAACTGTGACAGAGTCCCCCAAGTCCGGTTCGATCTTATCGATTTTTCCTTTTAGGAGCAGACTCTCTTTACTTCCCGCCTGACTCGTAAACGGCAAGAAGGTTCCTACTACGTTTAGCTCATTTACAATTGGCTTCGGCCAAGTATTTTTATATGCCTCGAAATATCCCGATAGAGATTTTGTTCCTTTCTCGAGAAATAACTTGAAATCGTCTTCAGAAAGAGCTTTTTTGTTAAGAAAATTTTCAAAAAGTGAGAGGAAATTTTTCTTGGACATTAGCCTGCCGTTCCGATATTCATCAAAGAAAACCTTGAGAGTTTCATGAATGGCCGTGCCGTAAAGCTGATATCTTTCTTCGGCCTTCGGTACCCTGATAAGATTCAAAAAGAAAAATTTCCAAGGGCAATCTATATAATTATTGAGAGCGCTTACCGATATGCCTTCTTCAAGAAAAACCTTTCTCAAATAATTCTTGTCCCTGATCGATGGAGTAACCTTAGGGCGACGATCAGAGGTTACCCGCCCCGCTTTTCCAATAGGAACTTTGATATCTATTTTTTTAATCTTACTTGGATCAATTTCTTCCAAGAATTGACTAGGTAAAAGTTCCTTTTGAGAATTATCCTTTTTTGAATATGAAAGAGTCACCTCCTTACGGGCTCGGGTTAAGGCAACATAGAGCAGGCGTCTCTCGTCTTCCACTCCACCGTCATCTACTTCACTTAGACTGCTTAGAGGCAGGAAATAACTGGGCATCCTCCTATTCCCCCAATGCCCATCGTTCATACCAACACAAAAAACATAATCAAACTCCAAACCCTTGGATTTATGCGCCGTCATAAGATTTACTTTTCCCGGTGCAACAGAAAAACCTTGAGTGCGGATTGAGACATCGTGCCTCGATAGAGTATTCAAAAAAATAATGTAGTCCTTGAGAGTGTAATATTTATGACGCTCAAGAAGACCTACCGCCTGACTTAGCAAGGTATTTAGAAGTGAAAGTTTCTCGGTTCCGCTTTCTCCAAGCATCAAGTAAGAGATGAAACCCATATTGTGCATAACAGCTTCAAGCGTCTCCGAAAGATTTTTCTTCTTCGCCGCGAGGCTTAGCTTGTGCAACTTCGAATAAAGATCACTGAATTTATTTACATCTTTTATACCAGCCGCCTTAAGGTCAGATGGCTTTCTTAAAGAATCGTAGATGGATATTTTGTTTTTTCTCGAAGCCCTGACCAGTTTGAAAACATCCAGATGATCCAGGCCTAAAAAATCGAAGAAAAGCACTGGAACAATAAGTTCGTCATTTCCAAAATCATTTATAGCATAAAGCACGGCGATA
Source organism: uncultured Candidatus Saccharibacteria bacterium (assembly GCA_964428845.1). Taxonomy (GTDB): domain Bacteria; phylum Patescibacteriota; class Minisyncoccia; order Phycocordibacterales; family DATGWK01; genus CAYRZH01. The sequence continues at coordinate 31,449 of CAYRZH010000003.1, forward strand.
AAGGCTCTTATGTCTTCGTCAGCAAAAAGATCTGTCTCGGAATGTATTACGTAAGGTACCCCAGCTGACTCGAATACTTGTCTAAGAGGCAGAGCATCTTTATTGTCTCTGTATAAAACTGCAATGGAAGGCGCATCTACCCCACCAGCGATCTTCATCTTGATTTTGGAGACAACCCACTCGTACTCAAGCCTTTGACTTGGAAGTTCTGCAAGGAAAATCGATGGCCCTGCGGTGGATCGTGATGAGACCAGCCGTGGTCGCATATCGTCTAGGGCCAGAATATTTTTTGAAATCAGACTATGGGAAGCATCGAGAATGGCTTGTGGTGATCGGTAATTTTTCTTTAGAGTAATAAGTTTTGCCTCCTTGAATCTCTTTTTAAAATAAAGAAAGTTTTCGAGTGAAGCGCCTTGGAAACGGAAAATAGCCTGCTTCTCGTCCCCGACGATGAATAGATTGGGGTTCTTGTGGAAGCCAGAAAGCAGTTCTAGAAGCTTATTTTGGGCGTTATTTGCGTCCTGGTGCTCGTCGGCCAGGATGTATTGGTAATTTTCTTGGAGTTCAAGGAGAAGGTTCTTATTTGCTCTCAATTCTTTCAGAACTTCTATAATCATATCCTCATAGTCATAGAGTCTCTTTTTATCAAGCGACTCCTGATATTTTTCGTAAACTAAAAAAAGTTCCTCGCTATTTTGGATTCTTCTTTCTGTTGGCTTCCACTTTGCTTTCATCTCACCCTTATAGGCTCCACTTTGATGATACAGGTCTTCGTTTGACTCGAAACGCTTCCTCTCGTCTGCCAGTATTTTTTTAAAATTTTTTGGGTCGATATCGTCTCGCTTCAGTTCCTTTATTTGAGAAATTATTGATTTTAAATAGAAAAAAGGATTACCATAAGGTTTAAGATTTTTGAGTTTGGTCTTGGAAATTATTTCTTCGAGAATTTTTATCTGATCAAGGTCACTCATGTTTTGAGCGCCAATGATTCGAGGAAATTCTTGAGGATAGCGTTTTATTATCTCATTACAGAAGCTATGGAATGTGTGAATGTTGGCTCTATAGCCTGTTGGGCCAACGATCTCCACGAGCTTTTTTCTTATGGAGTGAACCCCCGATTCGGTAAAAGTGAGCGCAAGAATACTTGAGACCGATGCATCTGTTTTTCGTAAGATATTTGCGATCCGCAGAGTAAGAATGGAGGTCTTCCCCGTACCTGGGCCAGCGATGACCATGACTGGACCTTCTATTTCGTCCACGGCTTCTCTCTGCTCGGGGTTAAGGGCTCGATAGAGCTTTTCGAAGTGTGTTTCTAATTTTTCTCGATCTGGAGTTCTTCCCATTTGGGGCAGACATTAATAATTCCTCAAACGATTGATGTTTTCGTGCTGCCTGATTTTTTCATGGGCCTTGGCCTCGATCTGGCGGATACGTTCGCGGGTGACACCAAACTCTTTGCCGACTTCTTCGAGGGTGTGGGTGATACCATCCACAAGACCGTGCCTCATTTCGAGTATCTTTCTCTCTTTGGGCGGTAGATCTCCCAAAATTTCTCTGACTTGGTCAGAAATAATCCTTCGGGAAGACTCTTGGTCTGGCGAAAGAATCTTTTCATCGGCAATAAAATCACCGAGGGTAGACTTGCCATCATCTCCATCGTCTCCAACAGGGCTTTCGAGTGAGACTGTATTTTGGTCTATTTTCTCGATTTGATAGACCTTATCAACGTCCATGTTCATTTCTACAGCGACTTCTTCTGGTAGTGGATCACGACCAAGGTCTTGAGAAAGACGGCGCACCACCTGCTTGTATTTGGCAATAGTTTCAACCATATGGACCGGCACGCGGATAGTACGACTCTGATCTGCGAGAGCTCTGGTTATAGCCTGACGAATCCACCATGTGGCGTATGTAGAAAACTTGTACCCCTTAGTCCAATCAAATTTATCAACAGCTTTAAAAAGACCCAGATTCCCCTCTTGAATCAGGTCAAGGAGTGTAAGGTCAGGGCTTCGACCGACATATTTCTTGGCAATGGAAACCACGAGTCGGAGATTGGCTCTGGCTAGGAGATTCTTCGCTTCTATATCACCTGCTTCAATCCTTTTTGCAAGCTCTTTTTCTTGGGTACCAGAAATGAGGGGGTATTGGCCAATTTCCTTAAGGTACATCTGTATGGAGTCATAAGACGAACTATCAGAGCCGTAGGCAAGTTTTTTTACTAGAGTTTCTTCTGTGCCAGCATCAAGCAGACCTCCCCCTTCAAGAATGTCTATACCTGCCTCGTGAACTCTGGCATACAAATCATCCAAAAAGACGATATCTTCTTCGATGGTTGGAAATTCTTTAAGGATTTCGTCATACGTAATAAATCCTCGTTTTTTACCCTTACCGAGCAAGATAACCATACTTGCTTCGAGTTTTTGAGCCTTTTTGGTAAGTTTACCCTTTTCAGGAATTTGTTCCTTGCCAGAAGTGATTTTTTTTACTACTCGAGTTTTCTTCGAGATTTTCTTTGCCTTTTTTACCTTAACATTCTTTTTCCCTTTGGCCTTTTTTTTGTTTTTCTTCATTTTAATTTTGTTTTTATACTTTGTGCTTTATTGCGGAAAGCTTGGTGCTGATCTCCTGACAGTGTTCCAGAAGTTGTCTTGCTAGATTTGCGTCATTACCTTTTTCTGCCACCCTCATCGCTGTTATGGTTTCGGCAAGTTCGTCTTTGAGTTTTTCTTCCGTAAGTCTTTCGAATAATTCTTCGATGTGATCCTCTAAACTATCACTCCCCTCAAAGTACTGCTCGATCTCAAAGATTAGTTTATCCTTATCGGGATAGAGCTCTGATCGGAGTTTTTCTAGCCTTTCTTTGCCAATAAGTTCTTCGAGACGCTTCAGTATATCAGGAACCTTTACAGAAGTATTTCTTACGGTCTCTTGCCAGAAAACTAGACCGAGTATCGAACGGGCAACGGTGTGTCTCTTTAATTCTCCATTTTGGTTACTAAATTTTGGATTTCTTATCTCCGGACGAATCTGCTTTGACAGAGCTTTTAGATCATCCCAAATCGCCTCTTCTTTTATGTTTGTTTTTTCTGAAATGCTTTTTACAAAATGAGATCTCTCAATAGCGCTCGAAACCAATAGAACAAAAGGTAATACTTTTTCTTTTATCTGTTTTGAAATATTCCGCCCACTTATGCCAGAAGCAATTAGGGAATCAGTGTAGAAATCCACAATGTGTTTCGAGGTAGAGACCAGATCTCGCCACATCTTTGGGTTCTTTAGAATAAGAGAGGCCGGGTCATCGCCTTCGGGCAGACTCACAATTTTTACCTCCATTCCTAGAGAAAGTGCTAGGGTGGCGCTTCTTTCTACCGCCACAAACCCCGCGCTATCTCCATCGAAAGCAAACATAATCCTGTTTGAAAGACTTTGAAGTTTCTTTATGTGCCGATCACTAAAGGCAGTGCCCGAGGAAGCTACAGTATTGAGAAAACCCGCCTGGTGCGACATTATCAGGTCAAACTGACCTTCTACTACGATGGAGTAATCCTGCTTTCTAATGGCCATTTTGGCCCTATCCAGACCATATAGGAACTCTGACTTATTGAAGAATTTCGTTTCTGGGCTGTTCAAATACTTAGGTGATTTTTCATCAGGAGTAAAGATTCGACCAGAAAAACCGACGACCGTCCCTTTCTGATCAAAAAGTGGAAACATGATTCTGTCGCGGAATGTATCGTAGTACGGTTCACCACTCCCCTTCTCGTTCTTTTTTATAAGACCAACGGAGAACATCTGCTCTGCGGTAACGCCCTTCTCGAGAAGGAAACTGTAGAGGGATCGCCATTCATTTGGGGCGTAGCCGATCTGCCAAGTCTCAATCGTACCCTCCGTCAGACCCCTCTTCTTCAGATACGACACCACCTCATCTTTTTGTGCTAGCCTGTCAACAAAAAACTCTACCGAATCCTCCAAAAGATTTAGTAAATTTTTGTTTTCATCTCTAACCTCTTTTTTCTCCGGGATAAGTTCGACACCGGCTCGCAAGGCCAACATCGAGAGCGCTTCTTTAAATTCTACGCCCTCAAACTCTTGAACAAAGCTGAAGATGTCACCTTTCGCTCCACATCCAAAACAATAATATGTGCCGCGGTCTGGTGAGATGAAAAAAGAGGCTGTCTTTTCGTTGTGGAATGGACACTTGGCCTTGAAGTTTGCCCCCGCCTTCTCTATCTTTAGGTACGACGAAACTACTTCCGAGATACCAAGACGCTCCTTGATTTTTTCTACATGGGAAGACATAAACCCAAGTAAGAAGAGTTAACTTAAATTTCGCTTTCTCAAATCTTCAATCATCTTTGCCTTCGAACTTCCCTTAAAACCGGTACCGGCCGGAATCAAATTTCCAATAATGACGTTTTCTTTGAGACCAATTAGATGGTCCTCGTGACATTTCAAAGCTCCGCTGATAAGAACTCTCGTCGTGTGCTGGAAAGAAGCAGCAGATAGGAAGCTTCGCCTCGAAAGGGAAATCTCTGTGATGCCCATGATCACGGCTTCCCCCTTGGACTCATCGAGGTTTCTCTCCTTAGCAATTTTATTTGCCTCAAGAAACTCCGTGAGTTCGACCAGATCTCCGACAGAGAATTCTGTGCCACCCTCGTCTTTTATCCTGCGCCTACTGAACATTTGTCTAACGATAACTTCGATATGCTTCCTTGAAACAGGCGAGCCTTGCAGTTCGTAGAGTTTACTGATTTCGTGAATGACATATTGCTCGGTTTTCTCGCGGCCAGCATAGCGGAAAAGTTCATCCAAATCTGCAGATCCATCGGTAATCAAATCTCCTTTTTTGACCTGCTCCCCAACCTTAACAGAAATCATTCTGTTGTAGTTCACAGAATAATCTGAACTAGCTTTCGTCTTTGCTTTTGATTTATCTGATACATCCGGCAAGATACTGATGAGTTTCTCACCGGCAGAGTTTTTGATTTCTGTTACAACACCATCCACATGGCTAATGACAGCGGGGTTTTTTGGCTTTCTTTTTTCAAAAACTTCTTCGACACGAGGTAGACCACGAGTAATATCACCACCGACAGAGGCAGTACCACCGGCATGGAAGGTTCTCATGGTTAGCTGGGTTCCTGGCTCACCGATAGCTTGAGCAGCAACTGTGCCGACTGCTTCTCCGAGCTCAATGACTTTATTTTTTCCTAAGTCGTAACCGTAGCATTTTACACAGATTCCACGCAGACTCTTGCAAGAGAGTGGTGAACGGACCAGAACTTCGCTTATTCCTGCCTGCTCGATAGCGCGGGCCATTTCCTTTGTAATACACTCTCCCTTTTTTGCTATCACTTCACCCTTACTGTCAATGCTGTCTTCGGCAAGAAATCTACCTTTAATGTTTTGAGACAGAGGAACTTCAATACCAGAAGCACTTTCCTTTCTCAATACGATTCCTTCCTTGCTTCCACAATCTTCTTCTCCAACCACAACGTCTTGAGCCACATCGAAGAGACGCCTAGTGAGGTACCCAGCCTTGGCAGTATTGAGAGCGGTATCAGTGAGACCTTTACGCGAACCGTGAGTGGTAATGAAATACTCTAGAGGGCTCAATCCTTCTTTACTACAAGACAGAATCGGAAACTCGATCGTTTCACCGGCTGTGTTCTGGATAAGACCTTTCATGCCGACCATCTGGGTGATCTGGCTAAATGAACCTCGGGCTCCGGAGTAGACCATGTCATAGACAGAGTCTTTTTTGCCCAAGGTCGTTGGCATTAGTTTCTCGACTTCTCCCTTGGCGCCGTGCCAGATTTCGATATTCTTTCTGATGCGCTCCTCTTCAGAGATAAGACCGTCTTTGTACTGTGTGAGGATCCCTTCGGCTTTTTGTTTTGCCTTTGCAATGACCGCATTCTTTTCTGTTGGAATTTTAACATCATCTATACCCCACGTTGTTCCAGAATACGTAGCGTATCGGAATCCGAAATCTTTTATTTTATCCATGACCGCCGGGATGTTTTCTATCCCATATTTTTCGATGAGACTGTCGATGAGTTGCCCCATTTTCTTTCTATCGACTTCCGCATTTATAAATGGGTAGTCCAGCGGCAAGACGCTATTGAAGAGAATTCTACCCACAGTGGTTTCGAAAATCCCTCCATTAAATTCCTTGTATTTTGTTGTATCGTCGGCGAGAACCTTTATTTTTGCGCGGAAATCCAATTCACCAAAATTATGCGCTGTAATAGCGCTATTTGGTTCTTCGAAATATTTGCCTTCTCCCTTTTCACCATCGATAGACTTGGTCATCCAGAAACAACCCAAGATGATATCGAGCTTATCGATAGACGCGACGAGATTACCACTTCCCGGCTTCAGGATGTTTTTGTCAGAGGCCATTATCTCACGAGCTTCTTCTTGTGCCTCTATAGACAACGGAACATGAACCGCCATCTGGTCACCGTCGAAGTCAGCGTTAAATGCAGTACAAACTAGAGGATGGACCCGGACAGCATCTCCTTCAACAAGAATCGGTTTGAAGGCCTGGATACCTAGTCGATGCAAAGTTGGAGCACGATTTAGAAGGACAAATCTATTCTTGATGATTTCTTCGAGAATCGCCCAAACTTCTGGAATCCCATCTTCGATGAGCCTACTTGCTCCACGGATGTTATAAGCTAATTCTTTTTTTAGAAGGCCTGAGATTACAAAAGGTTTGAAGAGTTCCAGGGCCATATGTTTTGGCAAACCACACTGGTTGAGCTTAAGTTCTGGACCAACGACGATTACGGATCGTCCCGAGTAGTCAACACGCTTACCCAAGAGATTGGCCCTAAAGAGACCTCGTTTGCCCTTCAAATTGTCAGAAAGCGACTTGAGTGGTCGACGTTGAGATTGGTTGAGAGCAGAACCAGGAGAGTTTCCATGTCTGATGGTGTTATCTATAAGGGAATCCACTGCTTCCTGAAGGATTCTTTTTTCGTTTCGCAAGATCACTTCCGGAGCATTTATTTCTTTGAGTTTCTTTAGTCTATTGTTTCTGTTTATGACACGACGATATAGATCGTTGACGTCCGAGGTGGCATATCTACCTCCATCGAGCGGAACCATAGGACGAAGTGCTGGTGGGATGACAGGTACACGACTGATGAACATCCACTCTGGGCGGATATTGTTTCTGATCATTGAACGCACAAGCGATAGACGTTTTTGAATTTTATCGAGTTCGATAGCGCTAGCTTTTTCGAGAGATTGTTTCAAACTTTCTTCAAGTTTTTTGAGATCAACTTTTTTAAAAATATTGTATATAGCTTCGGCACCGATCCCCGCCTCAAAGAGGGTCCCGTATTTGAGAGAAAAGCTGTGGTATTCAACTTCGTCAAAAACCTTGCCCATTTCTACGCTCTCTATCTCCTTTTTGGCGTTTGAAAGCATTTCCTTGATAGCTTCTTTGGTCTTGTCATCGGAAACTGCCTTGATCTTGGCTTTAAATTCGCTGTCCAGATCTTTGAGAATACGAGCCCGGGCTTCTTCTGAAACATTGGTAACAATGTAGCCAGCAAAGTATATAACCTTTTCGATATCACCAGCAGGAATACCCATTATGAGACTGAAACGAGATGGCATACTTCTTAAAAACCAAATATGCGAAACTGGGGTGGCAAGTTCGATATGACCCATACGCTCCCTGCGAACTATGGAGCGGGTAATTTCTACACCACATTTTTCACAGACAATTCCTTTATATCTGATACCTCGGTATTTTCCGCAATAACATTCGTAGTCCTTGTCTGGACCGAAGATCTTCTCGTCAAAGAGGCCATTCCTCTCGCTTCTCTGGGTTCTGTAGTTTATAGTTTCTGGTTTTGTTACTTCGCCGAAAGACCATTCCTTTATCCTTTCTGGGGAAGCGAGTTTGAGTACGATGGTGTCGAAGTCATTCATTGATCCTTGTTTTGCTTTTGTTGGGTTCATGATTTTTTGTTTTTATCTTTAGTTATTTTCTCCATCGTCCTCATTGTTCGACCTACTTGTCTTTTTGAGCTCGATATCAAGACCGAGCCCACGCAAGTTGTTTAAAAGCACATTGAACGACGCCGGAATATTGAGCTCACGAATCGGTTCATCTTTTATAATTGCATCGAAAGCACTCGATCGTCCGACGATATCATCTGACTTTATGGTAAGCATTTCGCGAAGTGTGTAAGCCACACCATGACCGAGAAGCGCCCAGACTTCCATTTCTCCAAATCTTTGTCCACCGCCTTGAGCCTTTCCACCAAGTGGTTGTTGGGTAATAAGGGAGTATGGTCCGATGGAACGCATATGGATCTTGTCTTCAACCATGTGGTGAAGTTTCATTATGTACATATAGCCGATGGCAATCTTCTGACTAAACGGCTCACCTGTCCGGCCATCAAACAACTCTGCTTTACCATCTTCGTCGAAACCAGCAGCTTTGAGTTCTGCTTTTATCTCACTGTCCGTCGCACCCGCAAACGGAGGAACCACCGCCTGATAACCAAGCGTATGGGCAGCAAGACCAAGATGTAGCTCAAGGATCTGACCTAGATTCATACGAGACGGAACTCCAAGTGGGGTAAGGATAACATCGATCGGCGTTCCGTCCTTCATGTACGGCATATCTTCCTCCGGTAGGATTTTTGAAATAACACCCTTGTTACCATGGCGGCCAGCAAGCTTGTCACCGACAGAAACATTTCGAAGTTGGGCGACTTCTATATGAATACGCTTTATGATCCCGCTTTCAAGCTTGTCCCCTTTTTCTCGAGAAAATACCTGGACGTTTATGATTCGACCTCGTTTTCCACCTTCCATCCTTTTTGATGTGTCTTTGACATCGCGAGCCTTCTCTCCAAAAAGTGATCGGAGAAGGCGCTCTTCTGGAGTAAGCTGTGTTTCGCCCTTTGGAGTGATCTTTCCGACAAGAATATCGCCGGGACGAACTTCTGCACCGATTCGCACAACTCCATCTTCGGCCAAATTCTTGAGTTTCATTTCACCGACATTTGGGATATCACATGTTGTGACTTCGGGTCCGAGCTTCGTATCACGGACGTTTACAATAAACTCCTCGATATGAATACTTGTAAATTTACTATTTTTTACTAAACGTTCAGAGAGAATGATGGCGTCTTCATAGTTTGAACCTGACCACGACATGAAAGCTACTAGAACATTTTGACCAAGCGCCATTTCACCACGATCGCTAGAGGATGTATCGGCAAGAGCATCTCCCTTCTTAATTTTGTCCCCTACATTTACACTCGGTCTCTGATGAAAACAAGTAAAACCGTTTGTGCGAGAAAAATTAATAAGCTTATATTCTTTATCTTTTCCCTTGCTAGATTTTACAATCACCTTTTCCGCATCGGCATGCGTAACTACCCCCTCTTCTTCCGCGAGCATGAGACGACCAGTGTCTTTGATAGCTCTACCTTCGATACCAGTAGAGACAAGGGGTGCCTCCGGCACAATACAAGGAGTAGCCTGCTTTTGCATGTTTGATCCCATAAGTGCACGGCTGGCATCATCGTGATTTAGAAACGGAATCATTGATGTAGCGACAGAAAAAGCTTGGCTAGTATCAACATCTATGAGGTCTACTTTGTCTTTGGCGACAAGGCCGGGTCGCCCATTTATTCGAATTTCAACAGCTTCCTCGAGAATATCACCCTCTGGATTGGTACGAGTTGCGGCATGAGCAATCTTGTATGATTCCTCTTCGAGGGCATTCATATAGACGATTTCGTTTGTCACTTTGCCGTCTTTGACACGAGCGTACGGCGTCTCAATCATTCCGAACTCATTGAGTCTAGCGTAGAGCCCAAGGCGAAGGATAAGACCGATATTGGGACCTTCGGGAGTGTGGATCGGACAGAGCCTGCCGTAGTGGGATGGATGGACGTCACGAACTTCAAAGCCTGCACGAGCTCTATTGAGACCGCCAGGACCGAGAGCGGAAAGTGTTCGAAGGTGTTCGATTTCAGAAAGAGCGTTCTCCTGCTGCATAAACTGGGATAGCTGATTGGTAGTAAAAAATTCTTTTATACGAGCTTGGAGTGGCTTGGGCGAAATAAACTGCACCGGCAGAGTCACGTCGCTATCGATCGTAGACATTCTGTTTTGAATGTTTCTCTTGATTTGTGCCATACCCACTCGGATCTTTTGCTGAAACATTTCTCCAACGTATCGAACACGTCTACTACCAAGGTGGTCGATATCATCTTCCATGGCACCAGGAGTAGTATTTAAGGTCGCAATATTTGAAATGATAGTTATGACATCATCGAGTGAGATTGTCTTTTTATTTAACTCCGTTTCGGTTAGTTTCTTGTCGAAGCGCTTATTGAATCTAAATCGGCCAACTCGAGAGAGATCGTAGCGCTCTTCGCTGAAAATGGCGTTTATAAATTCTTTGGCATTTTCGGCTGTTGCCAAGTCTCCATCTCGCAGTCTCTTGTGGATTTCAATAAAAGCAGCATCTGTAGTCTTGGCATGATCTTTAGATAGAGATTTTTCGAGGAATGGCTTAAGTGCTGGGTTTTCTTTAGAGAGAGCTAGGATACTTTTGTCATCAGCGGCACCAAGAACACGGAGTAGCGAGGTCACTGGGAACTTCCTTTTTCTATCGATGCGAACATAAATGACATTGTCAGCGTCTGTCTCTATCTCTATCCATGCGCCACGGGCAGGAATGATCTTGGCACCGAAGAGATTCTTCCCTTTGACCTCTTGAGAAGTGAAGAAAACACCGAAAGAACGAGCCAGTTGGGGAACAATGACACGCTCGACTCCGCTGATAATGAAAGTGCCATGATTTGTCATCAGTGGGAAATCAGCCATGAAAATCTCTTGCTCTTTGGTTGTACCCAAAGTGAGATTTTTGAGTCTTACTGTGACTTTGAGAGGTGCTTCATAGGAAATTTTATTATTTTTTGCAAAATACTCATCGTATTTTGGTTCTGCCAATTCAAAATTAAGAAAATCAAGTTGAAATTTCTTACCAAAATAATCTTTTATTGATGTAAATTCATCGAAAACATCCTTGAGCCCTTTGTCTATAAGCCATTTGTAAGAATCGATCTGTGAAGCCACGAGGTTGGGTATCGGAGCTAGGGCCTTTTTGTATTTACCAAAATATTTCTTTTGAATTTTTGTGGATGACATGATTCTAGTATCGTGCTACGCCTTTGATAATTTTTGTCACTTTCGCATATAAAAAACGCCTCAAAAGAAAAAGCTGCCCTTGTGGATAAAGGGTTTGCTTGAAACTTTTTTGTTTATCTATTTTTTAGAGGCAATTTCACTTAAAGGACCAATAAGCCTTGTAATCCTTCATTTTCCAGCCATAACTCAATCGTTTTGAAGTAGAGCCAAAGTATAGACGAGGCTGTTTTACCTGTCAAGCCGCTTTTCCACTGCTAGATCTTTTATTTCTCCAGATCTCAATTTTTTTGTGATTTCCAGAAAGAAGAACTTTAGGCACTCTGTACGTTCTTTTTTTGTAGACAAATGTCTCTGGTCTTGTGTAGACATCTCCACTGGCCACCCGTGATTCTTCAAGTGATGAGATGTTACCCAAAACTCCCGGCAACCTCCGAGCCACGGCATCTATGATGATCATCGCTGGTAATTCTCCTCCAGTGAGAACAAATGGCCCAATCGAAATCTCTTCCGCTTTAAATATTTTCTTTACCCTGGCATCAATCCCTTCGTAACGACCAGAAATGATGACAATATCTGTGTATTTTTTTACCACCAGGTCAGCGTATTTGTTTGTGAATTGTTTTCCGCCCGGCGAAAGAAAAATTATTTTCGCTTTTCCCTTTTTGCATTGACCCAGAGCTTTCTCGATAGCTTTTATCACGGGTTCTGGCCTTAGTACCATACCCGGTCCCCCACCATAGGGTTTGTCGTCGATTCTCTTTTTTTTATTATTTTCAAAATTCTTTGGATCGTAGAATTTTATTTTAATTTTTTTGCTGACCTGGGCACGAGCAATGAGCGACTCGGCCAAGTAAGAGCTAAACGCATCCGGGAATAATGTAATGATGTGAAAAGTCATGGTCTGTTGCGAAAACTGCCGCGAGAGCGGCAGTTTTCCTCTTCTATATAGAAATTATCTAGAGTTTTAGGTCTGCCATCGCTTCGTCTACTGTTTTTGAGGCCTTTTCCATCCTCGCTCCTCCTTCTGGTTCATTTATTTTCAAATTGACTCGGGCGTTATTTTTCATGCCGACAACCCGCAGAAGGGTTCTGATAGCTTTCGCTGTGTTGCCTTCGCGACCGATAATCTTACCCATGTCTGCAGGATTAACATCGAGTGTCATAAGGACCCCCATCTCATCGACTGTCCTTTTGATCTTTACATCACTTGGATTGTCGACCAGAGACTTTACTACAAACTCCAAAAACTGTGTATCTTGTTCCATGCTAATTCGTGAATTCTTATTACTTAATTACTTTTCGTGCAGTATATGTTTCGACTATAGTGCTCTCTTGGAGCTTACTGCCTGTCTTAAAGAATACTAAGCTGGCTTGGAGGCGTCAACGGCGGCATCAACAGTTGTGACTGGCTCTGCTTCTGTTTTGGTTGAAGTCTCTGCGGTAGCCGGCGGTGGAGTAGTGGTGGAAGTAGCGGCAGAAGCAGCGGCAGCCGGAGCCTCACCTTGTTCTTTCTTGATAGGTCTCTTTTTAGGGAGGACATTTATTTTCTTACCGTCAATAATCTTTCTGCCAACCAGGAGGTTATGCATAGTTTCTGAAGGTTTCGCACCTTTCGATATCCAATGTTTTATTCGCTCTTGGTTCACAACTGCCTCCTCCGCTCTGCGAGAATCAAACGAACCTAAAACTTCCAGGGATTTACCACTCTTAGGGCCATTTTTCGAATCAGTCAAAACAACCCGAAATGTCGGTTCGTTTTTGCGGCCCACTCTTTGCAGTCTGATACTTAGCATTGGCGTATCTTAACAGATGATTGCTGGGGGGTCAATTAGGAGAGCAGGGGGTCTGCTCTCACGGGGTCTTGAATAGATGCCTCGTCGAGCACGGATAAATTTTTGCTAAAATTTTCCTCGAGCTCGCGCCGTCGCGCTCGCTAGTCTCGCCTCGGCATCTATTCAAGACCCCCTATGTATAAATCTTCTTGCGGACTCCCCTCGAGTGATCTCTGTGGCGGACAGGCAGGCCGGTAAGGCAGAGTATTCAAGTATTCAAAATCCATTGGGCAAACCTCGACAAGATGGGCTCCAAAAAAACATCTTGGACAATTGCAGAAACGAAAAACCCCCCAGAAAAACCTGGGGGGCTGGATTGTTTACATGAACTAGACTTGACCTCTAGGTGGCTTGAGGGACGGCAACTGGTGTATGAGAACCGACTTGCGACACAGCGAACGCGAACCCGCGGTCACGAAGCCTCCCGCCGCCAGGCCTGCCGCTGCACGCGTTGAGCCAGCGACCACCGCCGACACGGTCCGCGCAGAGCAAGCGCGGATCGCCGACGGAGTCGTTGATGGGTTCGTGCATGGCAACGATGTACCACAGACCCATCGCTTCGATCTCCTTGTCCGTGAACTTCTCACGGATGAGGCAGGCCAGTTCGGCGTTCGGCTTCGAGAGCTTGCGTCTGTCGGCCTCGGCGCGGATCTTCTTCGTGGTCCGGTCGTTGTCCTCGAAGAGCATGCCCTTGAGAACGGCGACTTCGGTCGTCACGCCGCTCGTCGGCTTGAAGTCAGGGCTTCGGAGCACCTGCTTGGCGTAGTCACCCACACGGAGGCCTCTGCTTTTGAGTCGAGTGATCCAGGCTTTACCGGTCGTGCCGTCGCTCGTAACCCAGAAGTAGATGACGCCGCCTTCCTCGTGCCAACGCTTGGGGGGGTTGGAGAGCGGGAACGGACCACGAATCGCGTCGGCAATTCTCACCTGCTCTACCACAGATGCGCCTCGAAATCTCTGCAGATCCGCTCGAGTGACACCCCTGACATCCAAGATCTCCAATGTGGCCATGGCTTCCGAAATAGGTATTTCACTGACAAGGCTCCCCATTTGGGTCTCCTTCCTTCTTTTGGGCTCTCTTGCTTGCGCAAGCTCGCCGTGAATCTGATCAGCTAGAGGACCACTACGTCGTGGCCATAGCTATTTAAAAGAACGATTCAGTAGGATTCTACGTCTCCAATAGCTAAACGTCAAGGTCGGCACGCGAACCAACCTCAATCTCAAACCAATTTCCGCACCTTCGTTTTTCTGCTATAGTTCCCTAATAAATGGATAAAAAAGACAAGAAATACCACGGAACAATCACGGTAAGCTCCAGAGGGATAGGTTTCGTAGACATAGACGGCTTCGAAGAAGACATAGAAATAGAGAGTCAGTTTCTCAACACTGCCCTACATGATGACGAGGTAGAGGTAGCGCTTTTGCCCCCAGTAAAAGGCGAGCGACAGAGGGGCAAGGTGGTGGAAATAACCAAGCGGGCCAAGACACAGTTTGTTGGCACACTCGACGCTGGCGCGCCGGGTAAAAATGACGAGTTTTTCCTTGTTCCAGATGATCGGCGCCTATACCGAGACATTCTTGTCCCAAAAAGTAAATCTATGGGAGCAGAGGTTGGCAATAAGGTCCTTGTAAAAATGGAGGATTGGACTGATCCTAAAAAAAGTCCAGTTGGCGAGGTTATTCGGATCATAGGAAAAAGAGGTGAGCACAATACAGAGATGGAATCCATCGTGCTCGAAAGTGGATTTGAGATTGGATTCCCTGCTGAAGTTGAGCGTGATGCCGAGGAGGTGGCGGCTCGGGAAAAAGCACGATTCGAAGATGAGATAAAATTACGGAAGGATTTTAGGCAAACCTTTACCTGCACCATAGATCCTTTCGACGCCAAGGACTTCGATGACGCCATTTCATTCAAAGAACTTGGTGTCGAGAAGGGGGTTAAAACTTACGAGATCGGGGTTCATATTGCTGACGTATCACATTATGTAAAAGAAGGAAGTGCTCTCGATATAGAAGCGAGGAAGCGCGGGCTTTCGGTGTATTTGGTAGATCGCACCATACCCATGCTTCCGGAAATCCTCTCAAACGACCTCTGTAGCCTCAACCCAAACGAAGATAAAATGGCATTTGCAGCAGTTTTTACTATTACTGAAAATGCCGAGGTAAAAAGTAGGTGGTTCGGAAAGACAGTAATAAATTCCGACAAGCGCTTCACATATGAGGATGCGCAGGGTGTTCTCAACTCAAAAAGTGGTCAGTATTTCAAGGAGTTAAATATTTTAAATGAGATAGCAAAAAAATTTCAGGCTGAAAAGTTTAAGCAGGGCGCGATTGACTTTGAGACAGAAGAAGTAAAGTTTCGTCTCGATGATAAAGGGGTACCGATCGAGGTATACAGAAAAGAGCGCCTAGATACCCACAAGCTAGTAGAAGAATTTATGCTTCTCGCCAATCGTGAAGTAGCTGAGTTCCTTTCCAAAGATTCCAAGCAGAAAAAGGCTACGGGGATTTATAGAATTCACGACAATCCAGATCCAGAAAAGATTCTCGATCTTTCGATTTTTCTTAAGGCTCTTGGCTACGACCTCAAGAGTCATGAAGGGAAAATTTCTTCTGCGGAAATAAATAATCTTCTAAAGAAGGTCGAAGGCACGCCACACGAATCGCTCATAAAGACGGCTGCTATTCGCTCTATGTCAAAAGCTGTTTACTCTACAAAAAATATCGGGCACTTTGGCCTGGCATTTAAATACTACACGCACTTTACCTCCCCTATTCGCCGCTACCCGGACCTGATCGTCCATCGGATGTTGGAAAATAATCTCGAGGGTCACCCGGTTCCGCAAGATGAATTTGCCAAATACGAGAAGCTCGCGATCGACGCCTCAGAGCGCGAGATAGTAGCGGCCGAGGCTGAAAGAGCTTCTATAAAATACAAACAGGTTGAATATATGGAGAAGCACATTGGTGAAATTTTTTCCGGCGCAATTTGCGGAGTTGCGGAATGGGGTATCTATGTCGAGGAAGAAAATACAAAATGTGAGGGTATGGTAAAACTCCGAGACCTCGGTGGCGATTTCTACACTCTAGACAAGAAAAATTACTCGATAGTTGGCGAGCGAACAAAAAGAAAATTTTCTCTTGGTGACAAGGTGAGGTTTAAGGTAGTAGCGGCGGACAGGGACAAAAGAACGCTGGATTACGTCTTTGTGTAATGAATTCCAGTGGAAATATCGCCACGAGAGGGTGCACAGGCCGGTTTGCATGGTTTTGTCAAATTTGGTCAGTCACTCAGGTAAGTATCTGACAAATTTGACAAAAAACTGGCCGAGCACTAGTGAGCAGCCTCGCTGGAGGCTGCGAACGCCCTCGAGGGGCAATATTTCCACTGGAATTCACCTACTTCGCCACTGTCACCGCCTCCTCAAATTTTATTGAAAGGATCTTTGAGACGCCTCCTATCATGGTGACTCCGTAGAGGATGCCGGCGCGCGACATCGTTTCCCTATTGTGAGTAATAAGAATGAGCTGAGAGAGCTTAGCAAGATTTTCGATCATATCTCCATACTTCTTTGAGTTGGCCTCATCGAGAGCCGCGTCTGTTTCGTCCAAAATGATAAATGGTGGTGGGTTTACCTGGGAAATCGCAAAGATAAGAGCGATTGAGGTAAGCGCTCTCTCACCGCCCGAAAGCATCATTAATCCTTTGATTTTCTTGCGCGGCAAACTTACAGAAATATCAACCCCCTCTTCTTCCCCCTCGATTGTTTCTGAATTCTCGCCCTCTGGAACAACATCGATGTCTGGGCCTTCCTCGAGGAGACTCGAGATGTCGGTGTCTGATCTAGGGCGGCGTTTTTCCTTTACGATTTCGAGTGAGGCACTCCCACCACCAAACATAAGGGAGAAAAATTCTTCGAATTGTCTGTTTATTTTATCAATGCCTGTCTTAAATTCGGTGTTGATCTTTTGTTCCAGATCACCAATAAGTTTACGGAGAGACAGGGCAGATTTTTCCAAATCCGAAAGTTCGCTTGCAAGAAAGGCGTCTCGATCCGAGACATCCTTGTACTCCTTTAGAGTTTCGTCACTCGAAAGGGCTCCGCTGTCCTCTATCCTGATTTTAATCTTTTCTATTTCACGACGACGATTTTCCTGGAAACTACGATTTTCGCGGGCAATCTCTTTTGTATCGAGCTTGACGCTATCTTCTGAAAGGACTTCGAATCTTTCAAAATCCAAAACTTCCCGTCCGATAAGGACACCAGCCTCACCAAGCTCCCTCTTGAAATTCTCTTCCTCAAGGCGAATTTTATCAGCCAAACTTTTAGAGATATTTAATCTTGAGATGGCTTCATTTTGGAGAGACATTATCTCAAAGACTTTCTTTTCTGCATCTCTGTTGGTATCTTTTTCTTTTTCTATGTCTCTCTCAAGAATTTTGTACTGCTCATAGGATTCCTTATCTTCTCTGTCAATATTTTTTATCTCTTTTTCAATAGATGATTTTTCGTGTCGCAACTTTTCTAAATCACTTTCTATTTCACCAAGTGAACCATCGGATGATTTTGACTTATGTTTATGAACAAAAGAATGCAACAAATCTTTTATCTCATCTAAAATCTTTTGTAGGAAAGTTGGGTTGTCATTTTTTGCGATCTTTTCTACCTCGAACTCTACCTTTTCTATGAGCTCCTCTACATCAGCTATCGCCACTGCTTTGTCTGGAAGCGTGTGGGAAAGCTCTTTTTGTCTTTTAAGCAACCGCTCGCCAGACGATATCTCTCCCTCGATACGGCCCAGATCGCGCATGAGCTTGTCCTTCTCGATTCTTATTTTCCGTATTTTTTCCTCCAATTCCACGATTTTTGAGCTTTTGGAGTCATGATTCGCGGATTTTCTAAGAATCTCTTTGGCATGAGAAAGTCCGGCCTCTAGATCTTTAAGTTCTTTGTCTATAGGCCGCCTTTCATTTTCTATCTCCTGTTTTTTTGTAGAAAGATAGATACTTTCGCGTTTCAAATATTCTTTGTAAAGCGACAGCAACCTATTCTTCATCTCAAGGGCTTTCTCTACTTTTTCCACTTGCTTCTTGAGGAATTTGAGATGAGGCAATATTTCACGACGAAGTGACTCGACAGATTTGATATTTTCTTCGGTTTTAGCAAGTTTGCGCTCACTCTCCTCTCTTTTGTATTGGTAGACCTTGAGACCAAGCGCACCCTCGATCATTGATTTGCGCTCCTTTGTGTTGGCATTTAGGATCCGATCTGCCTCACCTTGGGAGATAATATGGTGCCCAGAGGAGCTTATATGAGCACCGGCCATCAGTTCTAGTACGTCACGGAGTCTCACTGCACTGCCGTTTATGAGATACTCGTTTATTCCATCGCGATAGACAACTCGTTCCAAGGAGACTTCGTCGAAGTCAAGATCGAGAAAGCGCTTACTATTATCAAATACAATTTTTACAGAAGCACGGTTGGCCCGACCGACGTCTCCCCCGCCGTTAAAGATAAGGTCTTCACCTTTTTTGCCACGGAGAGACTTGATAGACTGCTCTCCCAGAACAAATCTAAACGCTTCGGCAATATTTGATTTTCCCGATCCGTTTGGACCAACTATGGCTGAAATCGCTGTACCGAAAGAGAGTTCACATTTTTTAGCAAAAGACTTGAAGCCGGAAAGTTCGAGACTTTTTAGATACATAGAAATAAGGATAACATTTCTATTTCCAACTCTTAACCTTCAGAGCGTTACGAGCGGCTTCTTGCTCGGCGTCTTGTTTGGACTTGCCAAAGCCGGTTGCGACAAGCTCTCTGCCTAGGTAGACACCGACGGTAAATTGTTTGTCATGGTCTGGACCGGTTTCCTTGCTGGTTTTGTATGCTGGAGTAACACCTTCCATATCTTGGGCACGCTCTTGAAAAAGGCTCTTGGCATCAATCCATGAACCCTTTTCGACGATTTCGTCGATCAGGGGTGAGACATTGTCTAGGACAAAAATTTTGGCTTTCTCGTACCCTTGGTCTAGAAAAATGGCGCCGATGATGGATTCGAGGGTATTGGCGAGGATGTATTGACGGGCCCGTCCAGTATCTTTCATCTCACCGCGAGAAAGAAGTAGGAAATCATTTACCCCAAGCTTGGTAGCTACTTCGGAACAAGTAGTGGCGTTGACCAGAGCAGATCTGTAGGCAGTCAAATCACCTTCGGTTTTGTCTTTATACTTCTTATACAAATAATCTGTGACGATAAGCTCAAGCACTGCGTCCCCGAGAAACTCCAAGCGCTCATTGTGTTCTAGGTTAAAGTCCTTGTTTTCATTTATATATGAACGGTGAACAAAGGCCTGTTTTAGAAGGTCCTTGTTTTTAAATGTGACAGCGATCTTTTTTTCAAAAATTGAAAAATCTGGAATAGACATGGTGGGCTTTCTAGAAATTATTTCTTAAGCAAGATATTGATAGCTTTTGTAACAATAGGAAGGATATCGTTGTAGAAGTTCAGATCAAGGATATCAGCCAATTTGAACCATTTGGCGTCATCGAGACCGCCGTTTCCCTCTTCGAGCTTCAGATCTTTAAACTTCGCTTCGGCAAGAAAATATACAACCTGTTTTTTCTTTTTGCCATTTTCGGGATGATAGGCAATGTATTCGTTTTCGCCCAGTTTCTCCTTGGGGACTACATCTACGCCTATCTCTTCTTTGGCTTTTCTTACAATACCATCAGCATACTCTTCTTCTGGGCCAATTTTCCCTTTGGTAAGGGTCCAGTGGCCGAAGACATCGTGGACAAGTGCAAGATAGATATCTCCCTTGTGGTGGGAGTAAACTACGGCACCACAGAGTTTTTCTACCGGGATCTTGTCTGCGGGGATATCTTTATTTGGCTTTTTTTTTGAGGTTTCGTTTTTGCCCGGCTCCCCCATTTCTTTGTACACCGCCCCCAAAACCCCGTTTACAAATTTGCTGCTAGTGTCACCGCCAAATGTTTTGGCTAGTTCGATAGCTTCGTTGATGGCGACTTTTGGTGGTACCTCGTCTCGATTGCCAAAGATGAGCTCGTAGAGGCCAATTCTTAAAATGTTTCTATCGACGACAGATATTTTCTCAAGTGGCCAGTCTGGTGCTGCCTTTACGATTATGTTATCGAGATCTTTTTCTTTCTTGAGCACATTTTTCATAAGTGACTCCATAAACGAAAAATCTCCTATACCAGGAGCAAATTCTTCTGCATTTCTACGGAAAATTTCCATGGCCTCCTTCTCACTCTTTTTTCCAAAGTCTACTTCAAAGAGTGACTGCACGACTATTGATCTCGATAGGTGTCTGTTTGCCATATTCTCTATTTGCAAGAACTGTTCACCTTTACTATAACCCAAACAGATATTTTTTTCTATTTCTTTTCCTTCTGCGCCTGTTTTTTGGCCTTCTTTTTGAGCTGTCCCTCGAGATTTATGACTATTTTACCTTTATATTTGCCACAATTCATACAAACGGCATGTTTGAGCTTTGAAGATCCACAGTCTTTGCAAAGAGAAAGAGATCGCGCTTTTAGAGCGTGATGAGACCGGCGATTGCCGGTGTGAGAGCGGGTGCTGCGCATTCGGACTACCATGGGTGGGTATTATACATGGCAGTGGCGGGAAATCAATAGAGGTGGGTTTTGAATAGCATACCTCGTCGAGCACGGATAAATTTCTGCTGAAATTTTCCTCGAGCTCGCGCCGTCGCGCTCGCTAGTCTCGCCTCGGCATCTATTCAAAACCCTGATAGATACGCAAATCTTCCTGCGCAGTCTCCTCGTGCAATCTCCAAGCCAGACACCAGACGCCATCTCGCTCCGGAACCTATTAAAGATCGCAAAGATTGACTTACCTACACCTATGAAAAAGCCCCGGAGACGCGGGGCTCGAAGAGTCTAAAACGGAAGATGACCAATACTCAAGAACTACTTACGACGGACAAACACCAAGCGGTGGCCAGGACCCCAGACGCTGAGAGGGCGGCCGTCGCAAGTACGGAGCCACCGCCCACCACAGACGTCGCATCCGACAGAGAACACGTCGAGGTCGCTGTACGAGTCCCAAATGGGATGCATCGCGATAGCGACACACTCGTCGTTGGGTTGGTCGATGTACTGCAAGCGCAGTTGCGGACCGGCTTCTGCTGGACAGAGACCAAGTCCGAGCTTGTCGGCCTCGGCACAGATGTTATAGAAGGCCGTACTGTGCTTGAAGCCGAGTTCAGCTACTGTAACAAGCACGAGGTCGAGTTCTATCGGCTCCTTGCTCACGATAAACTCGGGCTTGTCGAGGATGTCGCCCGCCGCCAGGTCGTCGATTTTCATTTTCGCGGACTTGATGGCCCTTCGGAAACCCGCGCCATCCTTGATGCCGGTGCCGAGCTTGATGGTTTTCCATGTCGACCAGGCCCTAATAGGCTCGGCTCTTGCCCTGCCACCATTGCGGAGAAACTCCGTGAACCGAACCCCCGCATTGTGCGGACTGTCGATCAGTGCCTGGACGCCACTTGGGCTAAGCACTTCCCAGTTGGTGTTTGCCCCCAACTTGGCAAGCAACTCGAATCTCTGCTCGACGCAGATTGTCTTGGCAGCCATTGGCTACCTCCTTTTCTGTGCAGCTTACCTCCCTCGCAACATGCGAAGAAAGCTAACCGCCACTCAAAGAACTCTCCAGATTGTACATTTACTAGCCAGGCTTGTCAATATCGATGACTTGACCTATACATATTGACTCAATTTAAAATATTTCCAATAAAACTCCTCCTATGTATCTCACACGGCCCGAGTTTTCTAATAAGCGAAATGTGGCGCTTAGTGCCATACCCCTTATGCACATGGAAATCAAAACCCGGGTACGCAAGCGACAGACGTTCCATCCGGCGATCACGCATCACTTTGGCAGCAATAGACGCAAGACCAATGATCGGCTCTTTTTCATCCCCGCCGATGATAGTCTTTTGATACAAAAACTCTCTCGGTGCCTTGAGACCACCATCGAGAAGTATGAAGGACTCTTCAGGATTTATTCCAAGCTTAGAAAGAGATCTTTTGATAGCAAGCCGCGTCACTCTACTGATCCCTAGATTGTCGACAAGTCTCGAACTCACGAATGAAACCCGATACTCAAGAATGGCCTCCCGCCGCGCCGCCTTTATTTTCTCAAACCAGATTGCCCGACCTAGAGGGGTGAGATCTTTTGAGTCACGCACGTCGCGGAAAAAACTTTTAGGAAAATCATTCTTCACAAGCACCGCCCCAACAGCAATAGGCCCCGCCAAAGGACCGCGTCCTACTTCATCGATTCCCACTATGTATTTGATAGAGGGTAATTTTTGTGCCGTACGAAAATAATGCATGCCTGCTTTGATATAATTCTAACATGTCGAAATTCGTCCATCTGCACGTCCATAGCCACTACAGTCTCCTCAATGCATTACCAAAAATTCCAGATCTAGTGGCAACAGCCAAGAAGTTTGAGATGCCAGCACTAGCTCTTACCGACAATAGCAATCTCTACGGCACGATAGAATTTTATAAGGAATGCAAAAAAGCAGGTATAAAAGCGATTATCGGTATAGATGCGTATGTGGCAATCCGCACCCGCCACAACAAAGAAGCTCGTGTCGACAGTGTTCGCAACAGACTCGTTCTTCTCGCCCAAAACGAAAACGGGTACAAGAGCCTTATAAAACTCGTAACTCTGGCCCACCTCGAGGGCTTCTACTACAAACCAAGAATCGACAAAGAACTTATCGAGAAATATTCGGACGGTTTACTTGCCATTTCGCCTTCATTTAGTGGTGATATCGCGGTAGCAGTTTCCAATGACGATCAGGAAAAAGCTAAAGACCTCATAGCTTGGTACAAAAAGATTTTTGGAGCGGATCGATTCTATATAGAAATAACCCATCACCCAGAAATCGAAGGTCATGAAGAGAAGATGCGGAGTCTGGTTGACATCGCCAAAGAAACCAAAACTCCTATCGTCGCGGCCCACGATGTCTACTATCTCGATAGGAAAGATCGCCGAGCGAGAGATACGCTGGTTTCGATACAAAATATTGATTTTAGCGAAAGAAATACCGGTGGCATCGGCGAAAGCAAAGAAGATTTTTCTTTTATATCTCAAGGTGAGGCGGAAAAGTTTTTCAAAGCACTGCCCGAGGCTTTGGAAAATAGTCTAAAAATTTCTGAAATGTGCAATCTGGAGTTGCCCCTCGGCAAGTGGCTTTTCCCAAACTTCATCGTGGAAAGCGGTTTGAGTCACGATGAAGAACTTCGTCGTTTGGTCTTCGAGGGAATGAAAATTCGTGGTATCAAAGAGGCACCCGAGGTCCTAGAACGCATCGAGTACGAGCTTAAGGTGATCAAGGATAAAGGCTACGCACCATACTTCCTCGTCGTTGAAGATCTCCTAAACTACGCACATGAGCACAATATTCTGACCACGATTCGTGGCTCGGTTGCGGGCTCCCTAGTCACGTACCTCGCGCGTATCACAAATGTGAATCCTCTGACATACAAGCTTCCGTTCGAACGATTTCTAAATGCCGAGAGACCGTCCGCGCCAGATATCGACATGGACTTTGCTGACAACCGACGCGACGAAGTCATCGACTATGCCAAAAGAAAATATGGCGCAGACAAAGTGGCCCAGATCGGTACATTCGGTACGATGATGGCCCGCGGCGCGGTAAGAGACGTGACACGAGCGCTAGGATACCCATATCCCCTAGGAGACAAGATCGCCAAGCTAATCCCGATAGGCGCTCAAGGTTTTCCGATGACCATCAATCGAGCTTTTGACGAAGTACCGGAGCTGAAAGAGCTTTACAAGGCAGACAAAGATGTTCAGGAGATCATAGATATGGCCAAAAAAATCGAGGGTTGTGCCCGCCATATTTCTGTCCACGCTGCAGGTGTAGTCATATCCCCCATTCCACTCACAGAGGTGGTACCGCTACAGTTCGATACAAAAGAAACCGGGAATATCATAACCCAATACGACATGCACTCAATCGACGAGAATAATGCTGGGTTATTGAAGTTTGATTTCCTCGGGATAAAGAATCTTGCAATCCTTGCTGATGCCGTTTCTTTAGTAGGAAAACTTGAAGGAATATCGATCGACATCGAAAATATTCCCGTTGATGATAAAAGAACATTTGAGATGCTTGCACGTGGTGAGACCATAGGACTTTTCCAATTGAACGGGTCTGGGATGACCCGTTTTCTTAAAGATTTGAAACCCTCAACGATTTTTGATATCAACGCCATGGTCGCACTCTATCGTCCCGGCCCGATAGAATCGATTCCACAGTACATTGAACGAAAACATAATCCAGCCCTAGTCACATTTCTTGATCCACGGATGAAAGACATTCTGTCGCAGTCATACGGGGTCATTACTTACCAAGACGACGTGATGCTTATCGCAATCGAGCTCGCTGGCTATTCTTGGCTTGAAGCCGACAAACTTCGTAAAGCCATGGGAAAGAAAATTCCAGAGGAGATGCAGGCCCAAAAAGAAAAACTTCTTAATGGTCTCATAAAAAAAGGAATGTCAAAGGAAAAATCTGAAAAACTCTGGAAGCTCATTGAACCTTTTGCCGCTTACGGCTTCAACAAAGCTCATGCCGCAAGCTATGGGAAGGTCGCGTACCAGACGGCATACATGAAAGCCAATTTCCCCACCATTTATATGTCAGCGGTGCTTACCGCCGACTCCGGTGACGTCGAGAAGATCGCTGAAATCATCGCCGAGTGCAAGCGTATGGGCATTGCCGTCCTTGCCCCAAGCATAAATGAAAGTTTCGGTGGGTTTACGGTAGTAAGAGATAGTGAGGTTACCAGGGGCGTTGCCGACAAAACAACCGACTCCACCGCTGAAAAAATTCGTTTCGGTCTCCATACCATCAAAAACCTCGGGGAAGGTATCGCGGACACTATTATTTCCGAGAGAAAAAAGAACGGAAGGTTCAAATCACTCGCCGACTTCCTGGATCGGATAAAGGATAAAAACTTAAACAAAAAATCCCTCGAAGCTTTGATAAAATCCGGAGCGATGGATGAGCTTGGAGAAAGAGGAGAAATGCTTGGAAACATTGATCAGATCCTTGAGTATAATAAAGAAAAGAATAAATCACCGGAAGGTCAGGACTCGCTTTTTGGTCTTTTCAGTGACACGTCAAGCGTGCCACAACTCAAACTTTCTCCGGTCAGAGCAGCCACCCAAGAAGAGAAACTCGCCTGGGAGAGAGAACTTCTGGGTCTATATATTTCTGGTCACCCTCTTGATCGGTTCAAAGAGAAACTCGTAAGCCGTGATTCCAATATTTCAAAGACAAAAGAAACCGCCAAAGAAGGGATGACTGTTGTGATCGGAGGTCTCATCGAGGAGGTCAAGGAAATAAACACAAAAAACGGTGATGTGATGGTTTTTTTAAAAATCACCGATCTTGGTGGTAATATCGAAGCCGTAGCTTTCCCTCGTACCTTGACCGAGTACAAAAATATTTTGGTGCCAGAACAGTGTGTAGCTATCAAAGGAAAAATTTCTCACAGAAATGGCGCCGTGAGTATCATTGTGGAGAAAGCAAAGGTGTTGTGATTTTGATAAAAAACACTCTTTATAATTTTTAATTTTCCTTTTGCCAAACAGACTCAAAAAAAGCTATAATTTGCCTCATGGATAAACACAGTGATCTAGGGGTGATGCGTCACTCCCTCGCCCACCTCCTCGCCGCCGCCGTCTTGGAGCTCTGGCCAGAGGCAAAGCCGACAGTCGGTCCGGCGATTGATACTGGTTTTTACTATGATTTTGACCTACCGACCCCCCTCTCCGATAAAGATCTCCCGAAAATAGAGACGCAGATGCGCAAAATTCTTCCCTCTTGGACTGCCTTCACCCGCAAGGAAGTTACTGAAAAAGAGTCGCGAAAACTTTTCAAAAAAAACCCGTACAAGCTCGAGCTCATAGACGACATTATAAAAAGTGGCGAGAAAATTACTCTCTACACTTCGGGAGACTTCACTGACCTATGTCGCGGCGGACATGTAGAAAATCCGGCAAAAGATATCAATCCAGAGAGTTTTAAACTAGAGCGTGTCGCTGGTGCCTATTGGCGCGGTGATGAGAAAAATAAAATGCTAACGCGTATTTATGGCTTGGCCTTTGGTAGCAAAAAAGAACTCGATGATTTTATCGCCCAAAGAGAAGAAGCAAAAAAACGTGATCACAAAAAGCTCGGCAAAGAGCTAGGCCTCTTCGTTTTCTCGGAGCTGGTAGGGCCAGGCCTCCCTCTCTGGACTCCGAAAGGCACCATTATCCGCGAGCTTCTGAACGACTACGTTTGGCAGTTGCGCAAAGAAAAGGGGTACATGAAGGTGGCAATCCCCCACATCACAAAGAAGGGACTCTATGAAATCTCTGGACACTGGACAAAGTTTGCCAACGAACTCTTCAAGATCACCACCCGCGAGAACCACCTCTTTGCCATGAAGCCGATGAATTGCCCGCACCACACCCAAATATTTGCAAGCTCACCCAAGAGTTACCGCGACATGCCGCAGAGATATTGCGAGACCACCATGGTTTACCGCGACGAACAGTCTGGAGAACTTTCGGGTCTCTCGCGTGTCCTCTCTATCACCCAAGATGACGCCCACGTATTTTGCAGGAAAAATCAGATCGAAGAAGAAGTTTTTGCCGTTTGGGATATTATTGACAAGTTCTACGGAGCCTTTGGCTTCGAACTTTCGGTACGCTTTTCAAAACACGATGACAAACATTTTGAGAAATACATCGGCACTCCAGAGATTTGGAAGAGCTCCGAAGAGCAGCTCCAGAGTCTTATAGAGAAGCGCGGTGTGGAGTGGGTAGACGGTGCGGGTGAAGCAGCTCTTTACGGACCAAAGATAGACTTTATGACCAAGGATTCAATAGGTAGAACTCTGCAGATCGCCACGATCCAGCTCGACTTCAATACCCCAAAAAGCTTTGACTTGGTCTGTGTAAATGAAAAGGGTGAGCGTGAACAGGTGGTGATGATCCATGCCGCCATCATGGGTTCGATAGAGAGATTTATGGGAACTTTGATCGAGCACTATGCTGGCGCGTTTCCAGTTTGGCTTTCCCCTGTTCAGATAAAGATTCTACCAGTCAGTGAAAACCAATTTACCCTTGGAAAGGAAATTTTAAATGAATTTAAAAAACATGATATTCGCGCAGAGCTTGATCTCGACAACGAAGGACTTGGTAAGAAAGTCCGCAACGCGAAAGTAGAAAAAGTGCCATACTTCATCGTCGTCGGAGAAAAAGAGGCTCAATCAAAAAGATTCAATCTTGAAAAGCGTGAGGGTGAGAAAACCGAGGGTTTGGAAATAGAAAATGTTGTAGGAAAACTTCTCGAGGAGATTATCAGCAAAAAATAATAAAAAAAGAACCCGCCCTGCCGACAGAGCGGGTTCCGAATCCGCAGAACACCCACGGATTCTTCTTCGCCAAATCAGAATTGTATTTTTTAGTGCTCCTTAAGTCAAGACCCTACCAATCAAGAAAAACCCGCCCCGGACCCTCCGCGAAGGAGGACGGAAGCGGGTTCCCACGATAGGCGACGATCGCCCACGTGTGCAAAAAATATCGTATTACATCTTTCGACCCAGATCAATCTCATAAAAAAATGGGGCCCGCTCGCGCGAAGCGCAAACGGGCCCCGGGGGCGGGGGCTCTGTAATCCCCCCTGGCTACAGCCACCACCGCCTACCCCCCAACGGTCCATCGGCATATTAAACTGAACACATTTTTTTGTCAAATGCTAGAAACGACCCGAGCATGCAGCACATTATCAAAAATTTAGATCAAAAAGGCCTGCCCACGCCATCGTGGACAGGCCGATCTAGCCGACGGGCTCGCGGCACTTGGTCTAACGGCCCACCAAGCACTCACGTACACCCGCGGCAGATCCCCCCCGATATAAAAAATACATTGTCCGCGACAAATGTCAAGCGTTGAAATCGATGTTGGCCTTTTTAGCGTTTGATTGTATGAATGATTTTCTAGCGGGAACATCTGTTCCCATGAGAATATCGAAAATCTTGTCAGCCTCTTGGGCATCGGCAATACTAACCTTTTTAAGTATCCTATTCTTGGGATCCATAGTAGTTTCCCAAAGCTCTTCGGAATTCATTTCTCCAAGACCTTTGTATCGCTGAATCGATATTCTTTCTTTGCGTGGGGTTTTTGCTTTTTTGTTCTCCACCTCCTCTTCTTCACTACCCCTCTCCTCATCTTCCAAATTATCCCCTTCAGGAACTTCCTCCGCTAGATCGGAGATCTGGACATCCTTTCCAAGCTTAGCCGCCTTCTCTTCATCGGTGTAGGCGTAAATTATTTCTTTACCACGTTTTATCTTGTAGAGCGGGGGCTGGGCAATATAGACAAATCCCCCATCAATGAGTGGTTTAAAAAATCTGTAAAGAAGTGTTAAAAGAAGAGTACGAATATGCGCGCCGTCTACATCAGCATCCGTAGCAATTATTATCTTGTGATAACGGAGTTTCGATATATCAAACGTATCACCAATCGCTGTACCGAAAGCGAGTACTAGATTCTTTATTTGTTCAGAAGCAAGCATTTTGTCCAACCTAGCCCTCTCAATATTTAAAATTTTTCCACGAAGTGGCAGGATAGCTTGAGTTCTGCGGTCACGACCAGACTTGGCTGTGCCACCAGCTGAATCTCCTTCGACAATAAAAAGCTCGGCTTCTTCGGCGGGAGTGCCGGCCTGACAATCCGCAAGCTTCCCAGGCAAAGTCATACCTTCAAGTGCCCCCTTGCGAAGTACACTGTCTTTGGCCGCCTTGGCCGCCTTACGAGCCTTCATTGCCAGAACAATCTTCCCCACAATTCCGCGGGCATCTTCTGGGTTTTCTTCTAGAAAATACGTAAATGCTTCACTAAAAACGGTTTCTACCATGCCCCTGGCCTCAACCGTTCCGAGTTTTGCTTTTGTCTGACCTTCAAACTGTACTTCACGAAGCTTTACAGAAACCACAGCCGTAAGACCCTCCAAGACATCTTCCCCGGTAAAAGTGTCCTCTTCTTTTGTGCTAGCACTACTTTTTTTAAGATAGTTGTTGAGAGTTCGGGTCAAAGCAGTTTTGAAGCCAGTGACATGAGTACCCCCTTCGGAGTTGTAAATATTGTTGGCGAAAGCAAGGAAGCGAGCAGAAATGTCATCAATGTATTGAAGAGAAATCTCAACTGACTCATACTCATTTATCTTCTTTTCAACATAGAAAATATTCTTATGGATTGGTTTGAGAGTTCGATTGTAGAATTTTACTAGAGAGAGTAAGCCTCCTTCGAAACAAAAGGACTGGGACGGAACCTCAAGTCCAGAACCACGGATAAAAAATAGGTCTTCTTCTTTTATTGGCTCCTTGTATTCTCTGGCATCCAAGACACTGATTCTCAAACCCTTAACAAGATATGCCTGCTGTCGCATGTGAGTAACTATGCGGTTGAAATCAAAGACCTGATTCCCAAAAATTTCTGGATCTGGTTCGAAAGTTACTATCGTTCCATGAAATTTCGAGGATCCGATTTTTTTGACGGCAGCTTTTCTTTTACCTTGTTTATACTCCTGCATGTAGATACCGCCATCTCGGTGAACTTCAACCTTTGTGTATATAGAAAGAGCATTGACCACTGAAGCGCCGACACCATGAAGACCACCGGAGACTTTGTAACCTTCCCCACCAAACTTTCCTCCTGCATGAAGTGTGGTCATGATAGTCTCGAGTGCGGAGACTTTTGTTTGTTTGTGAATATCAACTGGAATACCTCGACCGTTGTCCACCACTCTCACACGATTGCCAGGGAGAAGTGCAATTTCTATGTCATCAGCAAAACCACCCATAGCCTCGTCCCTAGAATTATCAAAGATCTCCGTAACAAGGTGGTGGAAGCCGTCAGGGCCTGTAGTACCGATATACATTCCGGGCCTTTTTCGGACAGGCTCAAGTCCCTCGAGAACCGAGATTTGCTCGGCCGTGTACTTGGTTGGTTTTTTCTCTTTTTCTTCTTTGTCTGCCATGTGGATAAGCTATCTGTAGCGCGAATCCGCCTATTACAGGCGGATGGTACTATCAAAAAAGCCTTATAATATATGGTTATTTATTCATCAATTGTATCAAAGCCTCACCTTAAAAACAAGCCTAAAATGGCCTAAAATATGGGGGGTTGTGGGTAACTTTCTTGCTTGACAAAAAAATATTTAGGTGTATAATGATGTCTAGAGATGCTGGAGAAGAGGCCCAATGGGGGCAGCACCAGCATCTTTGGCTCCTTTTAGGGGAGATGTCCCATGAGGCTTCGCATCGAGGGTGGCATGGTCTACGGCCCGAACGATCACAAGACGTTCGAGGATCTCCGTGAGGACGGGTTCTCCGAGAACCCGCCCGTCAGGGTGATCCGGCCGCGGACGAAGGCGAAGCGGTCTTCCGGGAATTCCCGGGTGACCAACGGCAAGCGGCAGCGCTAGCCGGCCCAGGGGGGGACATCTACTGACCTTTTGTTTCGGTCGGGAAAGGCTCGCGCTTGTTTGCGAGCCTTTTGTTTTTGTAAAAAAACTATCTAGTTTGCCAACCTGATTCCGAATTGAAACTTTTTGTAATCCTATCCATAATTTCATTTACTTCGACGTCTGTGAGTGTTCGTTCCTCCGATTGGAACACTAGTCGAAAGGCATAGGATATCTTTTCTACCCCATCTGGGGATTTTTTTGTAAAAGTATCAAAGAGAAAATGGTTTACAAGAAGAGGACTTTTTGTCTTTAGAATCTTTTTTAACACCTTATCTCCTGAAACTTTGATCGGTACAAAAACAGCAATGTCTCGAACTACAAATGGGTATGGGGACGGTTTTTTGTATTGGGCAATATTTCTGAAAGATTCTTCTGGGTCAGGGCCAACGGGGTCCGGAAGATGAGCAATCAGTTTCGTTAGGTCAACCTCGGCGACTCCATTGCCCGAAAACCCGATTATATCTGTTGGCAAGGTTTCTTCAGAAAGCTCCCTAAAGACTTTCTTCAAGATTTCGTCCGGAGATGTTAGCAGGTCCGCCCTTTTATTGGGCTGTCTACCCCTGACACCAATGCCGAGCGACAGGTGCTCCCCCGCCTGGCTAAAAATATTTCCTATCTCAAAAACTTTTACTTGGGAAATACCTAGAAGATCAACCAGACTGATGTTGTGGCTTAAGACCTTCTCGATAGCTGGAGCAAGTGAGTTGCGCAGAAATCCTTTATCCGAAGCAATAGGGTTAGCCACTTCCACTTCCCCATTCTTCTGGAAGGCATATGTGTATACTTCACAAAAACCCTGGCCGACTAGAATTTTTCTTATCTTTTCCTGGTAGTAGAAAATCTTATTTACTGCCGCCCTCTGACCTTCGCCGAGAGAGGCACTTCCGATATTTTCATAACCAAAAAAACGTCCGAATTCCTCGACAAGATCTTCCTTAATTCTCAAATCCAACCTTTCCGATGGAATCTCAACTACAAATTTCTTATCTTCCTTAATAACACTAGAAACGTAATCCCATCGGAATCCGGCCTTGGTAAAAATATCTGAAACCTTTCTTAGATTTGTTTTTATACCTAGACAATTTTCTATATCTTCAAGTGAGATACTTATACTATGCCTTTCTTCTTTTTTAGGATATATATCCAAAATATCAATCGAGATTTTACCACCAGCAGTTTTTTCGATAAAACTTGAGAGAAGTTCTACGGCTTCAGGAACAATCTCGGCTGTTATGCCGTTTTCGAAACGGATAGAGGCGTCGGTTCGGAGACCGAGGGTTTTGGATGTTTTGCGTATTGAGATGGGATCGAAATTGCAAGCAGAGATAAGAACATTCTTTGTATTCTCATCAATCGCCGAGGATATCCCTCCTTTAATACCTGCAATATCGAGAGCTTTGATCTCGTCGCTTATGACGAGTGCTTCGCTCGAAAGAGTATATGTTTTGCCGTCGAGACATCCTAGAGTTTCCCCATCCTTAGCATTTCTTATCTTTAATTTTTTCTTCTGCTCGCCGGAGATTTTATCAAGATCAAATGTATGTACCGGCTGGCCAGTTTCAAGCATCACAAAGTTGGCAGAGTCGACGATGTTGTTTATCGACTTTTGACCGACGGCATTTAGATATTTCTTGAGCCAGTCTGGTGACTCCCCCACTTTTACACCGACCACAACCCTTTTGGCGGCACGATAACACTTCGCGCCGCTCTCGATCTCAAGAGAAATAAAGTCAGCTGTTTTTATAGCTGGATCTGTCTTCGAACGTTCGGGTTCATAAGAAAGTTTTCTTGACAGTAGAGCTGAAATTTCACGAGCAATGCCTTTTTCGGAAAGACAATCATGACTCCGGTTTGGTAAAACTTTTACATCAAGCACACTGTCGTCCGAGATCGACTCGATAGATTCGACCTCGAAAGCGTGCATAGTCAGTAGTTCTGATATTTTCTTGGGAGCAGGCAGGCTTTTACTAAAAAATCTATCGTTTAGCCAGTTGTAGGAAATTTTCATAAAATTTAAAACTGCGACACTAGACGCAAATCACCATTGTAGAGTTCGCGAACGTCACCAATAGAGTACTTGAGCATTGCCAGCCGATCTATACCACAACCAAATGCAAATCCTTGATATTTTTCTGGATCAATGTTGACTCCCTCAAGAACTTTTGGGTGAACCATCCCCGCACCCATAATTTCGATCCAGCCTGTTCCTTTGCAGACAGGGCAGGTAGTCTCTTTTCCACGGCATTTGAAACACGACATATCTACCTCAACTCCGGGTTCAACAAATGGAAAGTAACTCGGACGCATCCGGACATTGGCCTTTTTACCAAAAAACTCACTGAAGAATTTCTCCAAAACCCACTTCAAGTTGGCAAGAGAAATGTTGGCGTCTATGGCTAGTCCTTCGATTTGAAAAAATTGAGCTTCGTGTGTGGCATCTGTAGCTTCATGCCGGAAAACCTTTCCAGGAGAAATAATGCGAATGGGTGGAGTATGAGACTCCATGTATCGGATCTGAACGGGAGAGGTATGAGTACGCAGTAGACGACGGGTATTCTCCGGTTTAAGCCAAAAGGTGTCCCACATATCACGCGCTGGGTGGTAAGCCGGTATGTTTAAGGCGTCAAAGTTGTAATGCTCGGTTTCGATCTCTGGACCTTCTGCGTACCCAAATCCAAGATTGTAAAATATTTGATTGCACTCCGAAATAATCTGCGAGAGCGGATGTTTGTGTCCCAATTTCTCTTTATCATCAGCCCAGTTTTTCTCCCCCATATTTCTAAAATTTATTCTAAATCTATTGAATAGAAACGGTTACTGTCTTTTATATAAACCACCTCTTTGTCGACCCTAAAGTCAGGGTCTTCGCCCTTAAAGAGTGGGTAGAAATTGTGATAAGTTCGGTTGTCGATCTCCATGGCATAGATACTGCGATCGAGTGTTAACATAATAACATCATCCCGCCGAGGGTAGAAATCAATCTGGCCGATTGGAGAGTAGGCTGTGAACACTTTCAGAGTTTTCGAACAAGGTTTTGTTGGGCAAAAATATGGTGGGGTTCGGTCTTCAGGGCCAAGCCACGAAGCAAAGATCAAGTTGTCATCTTTCCAAACTTTTATGTTTTTGTTGGCAATCGTCACCAGACCTTGTTTTTCGACCAAACCATCATCTGTTTCGGTCGAAGCTCCAGCCAGAGTACCAGCGAGACTCTTGGGTTTTGTAAAAAACAGGTTTTGCAAATCCTTGTAGATTTCATTTGTTCGAAAGATTTCTTTAACAGGAAGCGATCGTGGAATAAGAAGCGGATAAAGAGCTGATACTTCGCCTTGTAGAACAGGCACAATTTTGGCCCAAGGCCAAAATGCATCATTACCTGTAAGCACCAAATATTCTTTTGGTTTGAGATTTTTTACCAAAACCTCTCTTTGGAAAAGACTGGTAGTACGTTTGAGTTCATTGCCAATGTAAACATCTATGTCTGGCTTTGCTACAGAGACATATATACCACCACGACCATAAAAGCCGTTGGTAAGATCAATGGAATAACCCATCGAATAAAAAATGAGTATTGGTATGCAAAAAACAAAGAATAAAACAAAAACAATAAAATATATGATTCTCTTTCTTTGGGATGCTGTTTTGGGCATGTTTAATCTGTATAGTATAACAACAAACTATTTTGCGTTGACTCTATGTTTTGGAGTAATCCAGAACCCCATATACCTTCCAAACATCAGTCTGGTTTGTGCCTCAAGTCCGGGTATAGAACCAAAAAGGGTGATGGTGATCGGCACCAAGATCCACTGGATAATCATAAGCGGTCTCGTATAGATTTTTTTGTGTTTAGGAATTTTTGGAAGAAAACTCATTGATATTATGGCCGAAAAAATGAGACCGCTCATGGCAAGAAGCATCAGATCTCTTGTCATCACTGGTAGATTGTACGAGAGTATCGTGGCGTTGAAAGCCGCACCACCAAGCCAGAGTGGGGCCCACCCAAGTAAAAAAATAATTATGGGATTTGTGGAAAGAGACCAAAAACCCTCGATTTGCACGAAGATCACCTTGATCTTCTTCCACAGCTTTATTTTTTTATTTTTTACAGCGCAAAAAATTATATATGGAACGTTCTCTACTCCCCAACCCCAGCGACGCTGCTGCTTGTATATATTTTTCATAGTTTGCCAAAAGGTTGGGGCCAGATTGGCATCCATTGAAACCGGATACGAAAGCGGAGTCACGGCATAGTCACCATTGTAGGCGATAAAGGCGTTCCAGAATATTCTGGAATCTTCCGAAACCATATTTTTCTGCCAATATCCGATCTCGTAGAGAGTCTGAAAACTGACTGAATGTGATGAAAAGGTTGCAAGCTTTTCTGGTCTTTCTTGCTGGATCATCTGCCAGAAAGTACCCGATGTAGCGACGACCCGCGAAAGTGCTGGGGCATCCCAAATGTTGTTGTTGTAAAGCGGAACAGGTTGAAAAGATGTGCGGAATGGTCTATCGGAAGTAAGAAAGTTCCACGTCACACAGGAGAAATAATCTTTGTAGACAACCGTGTCTACGTCGAAAGCAGAGACGACAACATTCTCATAAGGTATTGTTTTGACGTTAAGAATTTTCTTACGGGCCTCTTCGATTGCATGAGTGATATTTGAACCCTTACCGTTCATTTCTCCGGGAATCCCAGACGGGTGAGAAGTTATAAGAAACGCCCCAAAACTTTCGTTGAACTGACGACTCATTTCCTCTGCCACACGACGAGCAGGCTCCCCCACCCGTGCTTCGGCGGCGAGAACCACCAAAATCCTCTTCTTGTCGTAGTTTGATGCAATGAGAGACTCGATGCATTTGGATATTACTTTACTATCTTCATTAAAAAATGGCAGAAGGACTAAATGGTAGATGTGTTCGTATTTTAGGTTTGAGAGCATTTTTGACCAATCGACAGACTGATTGTGCCTCATGCGGCGCCAGTTTTGGCGTAGGTAGATTGAAAAGTAGAGAGTCTTGAGAAGCCAATAGAAATCAAAAATGATGATAAAAATGGCAGCATAAAAAGGACTAAAATATGAAATAGCCAGACAGCCGATAATCGTGCCCCAGGCAAGAAAGCCAGGCACAATCTCCAGTAAACGATAAAAAACCCTGTCTTTCCCAGTGAGTTCGCTGGCTCGGCCTATATGTGGCGGCTTCTTGTATCCAAGCTCTCGCGGCATAAAGTATGAGGATAATACCCCGCAAGTAGAAGATTTACAACAAAAGAATCTGCTCTGGAGCCACCTCCCGGGCTTGAACCGGGGACCTATAGTTTACAAAACTATTGCTCTACCAACTGAGCTAAGGTGGCACACACGGCACACAAACAATAACTTATCACAATTCCTCCCCAAACTGTAGGGAGGCGCTATCTTTTGTCATCCTTTGAACCGAGGTTGCGCATAAATGGCGACACATCTCCCCCATGATCTAGCGTTTGTTTACCCCTCATCTTGACTGACATTTGGCGGTACTTATCATGAGCCCTCTTTTTGAGTCTAGCAAAAAATAATTCTATGCGCTCTGGTAAATGGACCAGAAAGAAGAATATCGTTCTGTGTTTATTGTCATGAAAAGAATCTTCTGCGGCTACTTTTACCTTAAAGAGATGGGTATCTCCGCGAGCAAGGAATTTGCTTAGAAACATTTTTCGCTGCTTCTTCTGTTCCCAAACCTTGATCAAAACAAATACGATCGTCAAAAAAAGGGAAGCTAAAAAGATATTCAG
This sequence comes from uncultured Candidatus Saccharibacteria bacterium, assembly GCA_964428845.1. Taxonomy (GTDB): domain Bacteria; phylum Patescibacteriota; class Minisyncoccia; order Phycocordibacterales; family DATGWK01; genus CAYRZH01. The sequence continues at coordinate 67,870 of CAYRZH010000003.1, forward strand.
TGTCGTCATATAAGTTCGCGTCTAGACTATGAGCGTGAAATTTCAAAACGAACAAATCTTCCGATTTCAATTTTTTCTCCAAACTTTTGTATAGCAGACTCAATAACCTGGGAAACAGTAATTTCTCCATTTTTGAAAAATGGTTGGGAGGTAAAAATCTTCTCTCCGAAAAATGCATCTAGCTTACCATCCAAGATTTTCTGTTTAATATTTTCTGGTTTACCTTCCACATCTTTTACGAAGACTTCCATAGCTCTTTTCTTCTCTTCTTCGGTAATATCTTCTTTCCTCAAAAACTGGGGGTTGATGGCCGCCGCATGCATGGCGAGCTCTCGGGCAAGATTCTTGAATTCTTCGTTTTTAGCTACAAAATCTGTCTCGCAGAGGAGTTCGACCATAGAACCCACAGTACCGGCACCGTGAATATATGACTGGATTACGCCCGCCCCGAGCTTTCTGTCGGATTTCTTAGAGGCAATAGATTTGCTATTTTTCTCAAGAATAATGATAGCTTTGTCCATATCGCCCCCGGCTTCGATAAGAGCCTTACGACATTGCATTATCGAAATGCCAGTTTTGTCCCGTAGATTTTTTACACTTTCTGTTGTAATTTCCATGCTTTTACTAATCTCTATTTCTTGCTTCCAATTCTCTTACCTTCATTATAAGCTTCTACAATTTTATTTACAAAAAGAGCGACACTTCTTTTGGATGAGTCATTTGCCGGGATTGGGAAATTGACCTCATTTAAATTGCAGTCCGACCCACATAGTCCGACGACTGGAATATTTTTATCTTGGGCTTCCTTCACAGCAATCTCTTCGTTCTTCGAGTCAATAACAAAAATGGCTTTTGGCAGTTCCTTCATGGGGACCAGACCTTCAAAAAATTGCTTAAGTCTTTCGATCTCTCTGTCGATAAGCAAACGTTCCTTTTTAGTATATTTAGAAAGTTCTCCTTTTTCTCGATCGGAGAGAAGCTGCTCGAGCTTCATTGTCCTTTTCCTGATTTCGGGAAAATTGGTAAGAGTACCACCGATCCATCGGCCGGCGACGTAGGGCATGCCGATTGATTCGGCACCTTTTTTTATAGCTTCCCTTGCCTCGTTCTTCCCACCGACGAAAAGAATCTGGCTATTCCTCTCCCCTAGTTCTTTTATAAAACCCTCTGCAACTTTCAATAGTTCATTTGTCTTTTCTAGATCGAATATCTCAATCTTATTCTTAACACCAAAAATATACGGTCTTGCTGAAGGATGACGTCTAGACTTGGTATAGCCAAAATGAGCGCCTACATCAAAGAGGTGCTCAATAGCTTTCTTGGTGTCGTTCTTCTTTGTTAGTTCCATATTAAATTACTTCGAGAGTCTAGCAAATTGGGACCTGGATTGCAAATAAGCCTTATTTACCAGGTTTTATGTCTCGAAAAGTTTCTATTATCGGGTCAAGATCACCTAAAAAGATTCTGGTAATGTTATGCCAAGATTCCTTTGCTCGGTGGTCGGTTATGCGGTCTTGGAGGATATTGTACGTGCGAATTTTCTCCGAACGATCGGCCGTACCCACGAGATCTCTTCTCTCTGCCGAGTTTTTCCTCGCTTCATTTTCCTCGTGGATCACATCCAACTTGGCTTGTAGAATCTGCATGGCTTTCTGACGGTTGCTCCCTTGGCTTCTCTCTGAAGTTGAACGGACATCGATGCCAGTCGGCTTATGAATGAGACGAACGGCCGATTCGACTTTATTGACGTTCTGCCCGCCCTTACCTCCAGCTCGAGAAAACTCCACTTCCAGATCGGCTGGATTTATCTCAAACTTTACTTTTTTTCGAATAGGTAAAACTGCCACAGAAGCGGTAGAGGTATGTACTCGACCCATCTTCTCTGTAGCTGGTACACGCTGGACTCTATGTACTCCGGACTCAAAACGGAGGTCTTTGTATACATCTTTTCCTTTTACCTCAAATACTACTTCTTTGTAACCTCCAAGCTCGGATCGGGATTCACTAAGAAGTCTCGTTCCCCACCCACGCTTGGCAGCATATTTCTGGTACATAAGAGCAAGCTCTTCGGCAAAAAGTGCGGCCTCGTCACCGCCGGCTCCAGCTCTCACTTCGATTATAATTTCATTGGGAAATTCTTCTGTTCCTTCCTCGAGAGCGAGAATTTCCTCCATCTGTTTCAGAATAGTTTCCCTCTGAAGTTTCAAGTTGGACAACTCTTCGGTAGCGAGATCAGACAAAGTCTTATCAAGAGAAGAGAGGGATAGGATTTCAGCCTCCTCTTTTTCAAGCTTTTTATAGAGATCCGCAAGGTATGCGGTTTTCTCGTTTTGTCTGAATTTTTCTAAATCCATTAGGTCTATCTAAGACTTTTTTACAGCCTTACTTTTGACTTCACTAGATTTGGCACGTCTGTTTTTGAACCTTTCAACTCGTCCGGCCGTATCCAATACTTTTTCTGCCCCAGTGTAGAGTGGATGGCAGTTGCTGCAGATTTCCACCTTTAAACTCTCTTTGGTCGAACCGGTGGTAAATTTGTTACCACAGGCGCAAACCACAGAGGCTTCGGGGAAATATTTAGGATGTATATCCTTTTTCATGGCGGTACTATACCAATGGTGACTCAATTTTGCAAGAAAAAGTGGCGGCTGGGAGGTTTTGTAATCTAGAGATTCTGAAGTGGATCAATCATATTTTCCTGTATATTTTTTGCTTTAGCCATCACCTCATTGCCGTAAAAAGCATTCTTGGAGCTGCTCCAGGCACCACCGGCATAATACTTGAGGGCAGCGGTACGTTCAGCAGTGTATGTATTGGCACCCGCCCCGAGGTCTTTCAAATATAGACCTGATGCCATAAAAGCATCCTGTGGTTCCCAAGGGCTGACCAATCTTTTGCCAAGAGCGCTAGCGATACTGCTTTTCTTTGATTCCCAGGTTGTCGGTATAAATTGGGATGGCCCCATTGCCCCTCCCCATCCTCCTTGCCACGGACAAGATAGTGGCATCGAATCCGGATCAAGCCCCAACTCACTCGTGATACGCAAATACGCGGCTTGGTCGTTTCTCTTCGACTTCTTGCTCGCGATAGCTTCTGGACCCGGCATTATTGCTTTCCAGAGTTTCGAAGGAGGATCGCCAGGGCGATTACATGTTCCTATGTTTTCCCCTAGATTTGATTCTTGAGTAAGGATAGCGAGGAGAAAGGCCGGTCTGACCCCGGTTTTTTGAGAGACAGCGATAGCATAATTTAGAGCCGTCCCAAAAGGAATAGCAGCTGTGTCTCGGAGAGCAAAGAGAGCGGAACGGATTTCGGCAGCTTTCTTTTGTCGATCTTTCAAGACCTGTTCATAAGTTTTTTCCTGGGTTTTGCTGATTCTTAAGAGCTCTTTCTTTTCGGCTTCATTTTTTTCAACTTTTCTTTTTTCAGCTTCTACCACCTGCTTTATATCTGTCTCCTGGTTTTTCTTCTTCTCTAGCCCGATTTTTTCTGTTTCGGTGGTCTCTTTGGTAGTGCGAATTTCCTCAAAAAGCTCGTTTAAAGAACGCTTGATCGAAGAGAAAGAATCAACATCTTCAAAAAACTCGGAAATGTTTTGGTTGGAAAGCATGACCTCCGCCAGAGAAAACGAATCTATTTCGTTGCTTTTCCTGATGAGTTGGGCCAAGGACTCCTTGCTACGTTCGAGTTTGGCATTAAGGGTTTCGATAGTTTTCGTCTTTACTCCGATATCTTTGCCCAACCTTTCAATCGCGATGTTTCTTGCCCGGATTACTAGTTTAGCCTCCTCGATTTTCGCGTTTAAAATGGCCGCATCACGTTCTATCGAAGCAGTTTCTTTCTGTTTATTTGTGAGGATCGTCCTCCATTGTTCGATCTGTTTTTCTGTAACTTCGAGTTCGGCTCGGAGGCGGGCTTCACGTTCGGCGATTGATTCATTGATACTCTGGGCTAGAGCAGTTGGTAAATATGAAAAAGACTGACCAGATAAAAAGAAAATAAAAATGGCAATAAAAAAGAAATATGAAAACCGCTGGATTTCGTTTTTCATGACAATTTAACTATAACACACAGACGAGAGCGTCTTTTGAAGCTTACAAATCTTTATTTTTTCTCGGCTTTTTCTGACTTTGGAGCAGGGGCCGGTTCACCAGCGGCTGGAGCTCCTTCTTCTTCTTTCTTACCCTTCTTCTCAACTTCTATTGCAGAAAGATCCACAGGAGCAGCTACTTCCTCGATCACCTCTTCTTTGGCTTCTGTTACTAGAGCTACGACGTCGTTATGCCCTTGGCCAAGAACCACACCAGCCGGCAATACTATATCTTTACCAAGAATCTGACTTTCAAAATTGACTAGAGAAGAAATATCTACTTTTAGTTCGTGAGGAAGATCCTTCGGCAATGCCTCTACTTCGATATCGTGACGCACTTTTATTAGTACCCCACCTAGATCTTTCACCGCCGGTGACACACCAACGAATTCGACAGGAACTTTGATTTTAATCTTCTGGCCTTTTTCGAAGACATAAAAGTCGGCATGACGAGGAGTCTCGGTAACGGGATCTAGATCTACTTCATGGACCAGAGCTTCGAGCTCGTCTCCATCTTTCGTTTTAAGGGTAACGACAGATGATTCGCCAGCAGTTTCCCAGACTTTAACAAAATCAGCTAGTCTGACTGTAATAGGGGTGGATTTTTCTTTCCTGCCATAAAAAACAGCTGGAATGAAGCCTTTTATCCTTAATTTCTCTAGATTGTCCTTGACCTCTCGTTTTTCAACATTAAGGGAAACCATCCGCACATTATATCTGTAGCTTTCAAAAAATCAAGATTTGATCAAGATTTCGCAAGATGTGACTCCATGTACTCGATCGAGCCACCGACTTTTTTGCCAGGATTGAATATGTTCTGTGGATCAAAAATCTTCTTCGTTTTTTCAAATAATGTATAAACCTCGGGACCATACATCTTCTTTATATACGGTGTACGAATGATTCCATCGTTGTGCTCGCCAGTGATAGAACCATGATACTCGGCAACCAAATCATAGATCTTGTCCGAAACTTCTCTGATAGCGGAGCGATTCTTTGGGTCTGCCATATTCATGAGAGGAATAATATGAAAGTTGCCATTTCCAGCGTGACCAGCAATAGTATAGACAAGCTTGTAATCATCTAGAATTTTTCTCATCTTCGGCAGAAACTCCGGCATATGTTCCGGGCGCACTACTACATCATCCACAAAAGGCGCGGTCCGTGCTCCATGTATATGCTTACGCAAGAGACTGAAACTCTCTCGCCTGATAGCCCAATATTTTTCGGACTCGTTTGTCGAACGGGTCACCCGACTCACCAAACCAAAATGAGCAATTTTCTTCTTGAGAGCACTCATTTTTTTGTCTATTTCTTTTTCATCATCACTCGAAAATTCAACCAGCAGAATAAGCTTTGGGATACCGCCAGAGAGCATCATGAAAACTTCTGGGATAAAACTAAAAATCATTTTGAAAAAATGCTTGGTCTTCATAGATCTCAACATGCCCGGGAGAAACTTTACCGCGAGCTTCATAGTGCTATCGTCATAAGACTCAAGACTTTCGGGTTTAAATTCGAGTATCTCATTTACAATATCGCCGAGACGCTTTAGATCCTTCATAAAAATCACAAAAAGCTTTGATTTCTTTTTGACCGGAACTAGTTTTAGCTTTATGTCCGTAACGATACCTAGAGTCCCCTGCGAGCCGACGATGAGTTTTGTGAGGTCAAAAGTGGTACCATCCCAGACATTCCATAGGTAGTAGCCCGCCGAGTTTTTAGACACATTCGGTCTGGCACGGGTGATGAGTTCGCGGTTCGCCTCGATCAGATCGAAGATTTGTTTGTATATATTTCCCTCAAAATCACCCTGACCCATCTTTACGTCAAGTTCACTTCGGGTTAGAGGCTTTAGAGTGTATTCGTTTCCGTCGGTGAAAACCACCTTAAGTTTCTTTATATAGCTCTCCATTTTTCCATACTGAAGTGTCTTTTCTCCCGCCGCATTATTTCCCACCATACCGCCGACGGCACACATGTTTTTCGAAGCAGTGTAGCAGGGCAAAATCACACCCTTTTTGAGTGTCTCAACCTCAAAATCTCGATAAAAAGTGCCAGGGAGGACTTCGGCCTCAGCTCCTGTCCCCCGCCCATCTTCAGCCAAAGAAATAGACTTGATGCCTGTAATATGTTTTGTAAAGTCCACAATGATCGACTCGTTCAAGGATCCGCCAGACATACACGAGCCAGCGGCACGAGCGGTGATAGAGAGCGTCGGGTCACTCGCCTTGTGCTCGCCCACATAAGAAACAAGTTGTTTTATATCCTCCGCATCTTTAGGGAAAAGCACGAGCTTCGGGGAGACTTCAAAAAGACTGGCGTCGCGGCTGTATGCATCGAGAGTTTTTTTGTCGTCAAAAACTTCTCCCTTGAAAAATTTTTGAATATCTTCCTTGAGCGGCATCAGCAAAGTATTAAATATTGTTAAATAGTTTGAGTTTTGCCTCAACGACTTTCTCGACAGCAAGCATGGCCGGTTTAAGAAGCTTGTATGGAGCTACTTCATCAGGATTTTCTTGAAGAAACTTTCGGAGAGCGTCTCTATAGGCGACGCGGATTTCGGTATTTATATGGACAACAGAAACGCCGGCGGCGATAGCAGCGCTAAAATCATCAGCAGAGTTACCCGAGCCACCGTGTAGCACTAAAGGAACGCCGGCGGCTTTTTTAATCTCCTCTACTCGCTCGATATTTAGCTTCGGGTCCACGCCACCGCGGAGCATGCCGTGTATGTTACCGACCGCCGGGGCAAGAAGGTCCACGCCCGTCTCGGCAACAAATCTTGCCGCGTCCTGTGGATTTGTAAGTGACTCTGGCGAGAGCTCGACACCCTCTGGGATCTCGTCTAGAACTTTTGAAGATTGGCCGATGTAGCCAAGCTCTCCTTCGACGAGAACTTCCTGACCTGTTTTGCTCACCGCTTTCTTTGCATATTCCACACATTCTTTGGTCAGTTTTATATTTTCTTCAAGTGGCAGCTTGGCTCCGTCGAAAATCACAGAGTCGTAGCCAGCGTCGATCGCCTCTTTTACCTTTTCTACAGAATAAGTGTGGTCGGCATTGAGAAAAATCGGATAGTCGAACTCTTCTCGAAGACTTTTTACCAAAGCCGCAGTTTGTTTTACTCCTATAAAATCCCTCTCTCCTTCTGAAGTACCGATGATCACTGGCACGTTTAGCGCGCGAGCGGCATTGAAAATTCCCCACAACGCTTCAAGGTTCGAGATGTTGAAGTGGCCGATCGCCACCTTTTTTGCTGCCGCATCTCGTATGTATTCGCGAAGTGTTTTCATGGGGATATTTTAACATAAAAATCCTGGCGATTGCCGACAACTGGTTGTGCTACAATTGTCTCATGGCAAAATTTGATTTTTTGGCTCTCGGAGATATCACCACCGACGCATTTATCCGGCTCAAGGACGCCTCGGTCCACTGCAATCTAGATCGCGAAAAGTGCGAACTCTGCCTGCGATTTGCTGATAAAGTTCCTTATGAATTTGTTGAGATCATCCGTGCTGTGGGCAACAGTGCCAATGCGGCCGTAAGCGCCGCCCGCCTAGGTCTCAAATCCGCATTTATGACAAATCTCGGCGCGGATCAAAACGGTCGTGAATGCTTGGCAGAACTCAAAAAAAATGGAGTTTCGACAAAACTTGTCACCATCCACCGGAAAAAAGAAACAAATTATCACTATGTTTTATGGTTTGAAGATGAGCGAACGATTTTAATAAAACACCAGCAGTATGAATACAAGTTTGTAGCGCCAGCGCGAGCACCAGGTTGGCTTTACTTGAGCTCACTTGCCGAAAATTCTCTCCCCTATCATCTGGAGATAATTGAATACCTTAAGAAACATCCGGAAACAAAGCTGGCGTTTCAGCCTGGGACATTTCAGATGAGGCTTGGGCGAGAAAAACTTTCTGATTTATATAAGCTATCTCACGTTTTTATTTGCAACACAGACGAAGCAAAAAGGGTTTTGGAAATTTCGGAAGAGACAACGGGAAATGAGATCGATATTCCAGAGCTTCCTAAAAAAATACACGCGCTCGGGCCAAAAATTGCTGTGATCACCGACGGTCCAAAAGGGGCGTATGTCTTTGACGGGACAACTACTTGGTTTATGCCGCCGTATCCAGATCCGAAGCCACCGTACGAGCGCACTGGCGCAGGCGATGCTTTCGCGTCTACTTTTGTTTCTGCCCTAGCGCTCGGCAAAAGTATCGAGGAAGCACTTATGTGGGCACCGATAAACTCAATGTCAGTGGTGCAAGATATAGGGGCACAAAGAGGACTCTTGAAACGCGAGAAACTTGAGGAGTATTTAAAACAAGCGCCGGGGGATTATAAGCCGAGGAGGATTTAAATATTTATCAAAAGAAAAAAGCCCCGCAACCACGCGAGGCCTCCATGTTTACGTCTGGAATACGTTGCGACAATTTGCCGCGAGCAAAGGTCTAAAGTCAAAGGGTTCTACTGCCGATATAGGTATAACTGGTTTTATATAAAAAATTCAGCCCTGCTCCGACGGATCGGAACAGGGCTAAGGGCTAAGGCCAAAGGGACTGAAGTCCCGAGGGTCTTAGGATTGAGAACCAACTTGCGGGACAACGAACGCGAACCCCCCACCACCATCCCACCTGCGGTCAGGCCCGCCGCCGCGCGCGCGGAGCCAGTCACCACCGTCGCACCGGTCCACGGAGAGCAAGCCCGGAACACCACAGGAGTCGTTGATGGGTTCGTGCATGGCAACGATGTACCACAGACCCATCGCTTCGATCTCCTTGTCCGTGAACTTCTCACGGATGAGGCAGGCCAGTTCGGCGTTCGGCTTCGAGAGCTTGCGTCTGTCGGCCTCGGCGCGGATCTTCTTCGTGGTCCGGTCGTTGTCCTCGAAGAGCATGCCCTTGAGAACGGCGACTTCGGTCGTCACGCCGCTCGTCGGCTTGAAGTCAGGGCTTCGGAGCACCTGCTTGGCGTAGTCACCCACACGGAGGCCTCTGCTTTTGAGTCGAGTGATCCAGGCTTTACCGGTCGTGCCGTCGCTCGTAACCGAGAAGTAGATGACGCCGCCTTCTTCGCGCCACGAACGGGTCGGCTTTGAAACAACCCATTCACCCGAATTGACGAGTCTGATCGCTTCATTCGGGTCGGTCGAGCCGGTCTGACGCATGATGTTCTTCACCAGTGCGTTCAGCTTGCCGGGTAGCACGTCTGCGATTGCGAATTTTGTGCTCATGATTGTATCTCCTTGGGCTAATTTGCCCGTTTCGTTTTCCTCTAATCCGAGGAGGAACCATGGCCTATGTGGTCATAGCGAGGAATGGCCTAGTTTTAAGCCACTTTTCGCTATGACCACTTACAAGTAGTTCAATGTTCAGTCTGCGGCTCATTTTACACCCTTTCTTGGTATAAGTCAATACCTCGTCGTTTTATGATTTTTTTAGATATCTAACAAGTTTCTTACCAGTAAAAGGACCTATTGATTCACCTCGAGTATATTCTTCTCTTGCCTCTCGTATGATTTTTGCTAGGTATGGAGTTGGCACTAGCTCGTTAGCAGATAGTACTAGTTTCTTCTCCCGAACAAATTGCTTCAGGAAAGCATTGATCGCGGTGCTCAATGGTACACCAAGCTCTTCGGCTGTTTCCTTGGCCGCCTTTTTTAAATCCTTCTCCGTTTTTATATTTAATATTGTTTTGGTATTCATATACCAAAGTATATACAATGGTATATTTAAGTCAATACTGCCTTACTTCCTCCCCACCACCTTCAAAACAGCTTTCTTTATAACTTCTACTCTCTCGAAAAAAATTGAAAAGAAAAAGCCCCGCACCGCGCGAGGCCTCCATGCTATCAACTCAACGATTCGCTTAGACCTACCCCCATCTCGCTGTAGAACTCATCAAGAGGAGCTTTGATCAATCCTAGTTGCTTGAGGGTAAAGTATTTCCCCTTTAGTGTCTCGACTTCTCTTTTCACCTGCCCCTCATCCAGAGTCTCGCCCTCGCCCAGCTCACCTTTCAACTGCAGGATTTTGACGACTTGCTGAGCCATAATCTCATTCGCAATACCCTCTAGCTCGGCAAGGTTTAGCCCACAGAGATCTTTCAGATCAGTGACACCTGTTTCCCTGATAAAGTCCGATAAACAAACTCGGAATAGGTAGAACTTCGGAGATATGAGGTTGGTTAGAAACCTCCCAACCGCAGAGAGGACCATTCCAAAAACACAGAGAACAAGGCCGATTTCTATGGCGATCGATATCCACATAGACACGACGGCCTGACACAGAGCCAATAAGGTATTGGGGGTTATGAAGACAGTGCTCAACAGAAGGGTAAGAAAACAAAACCCCACTAATAGGGCCAGAGCCAGTATAAGATACAGATAGCCCCACATCACACCCTCGATGAACCGTATCGCCCTCGCGACTCTTAGAAAATCCTTTCCAGTTCTTTCTCTCCATAGGTTGAGAATAGCTTCTGGAATTTGCTTTCTCTTTACGACCACCACCCAATCCTTCGTACTCCAGCCATGGATACTATTCAGTTTACGGACAGTGCTCATTCTCTGTCTCCTGTGTTTTATTAGAAAATGGCCCTGTTTCGCACATTTTCTACCAGTTATCGATTCTTTTTGCCCGCTACCAAAGAACATCTTCCCGCGAGAACAATACAACTTTTTAGTACTGAGTCAATCACGCCATAGTTACAAGATGATCTCGCAGGGCAAAGGAAAAGCCCGCGACGATTGTCGCGGGCTTTGAAAACTTGAAATTCAACTTGCGAGAACCGGAGTGGGGGCAGAGGCGGTCCACTGTCCTTCCGTGCGACCTTCTAGATAAGCCTGATCGCAGAAAGGATCCCAATGCTCATCCCAGGAGAGACGGAGAACGAACTCCCCAATGCCATCCTGGAAGATGGTACCCCAGAAGCAGAGATCGGTCCTTTTCCCAAGACGATCTCTCTTCCATCTTGCGGGAATGAGTTTGGGGTTCTGCTTCAGAACAGAGAGGACCGTGGCAGGCAAAGCCTTACCCCTGATCTGGAAACGGAACTTGGAACCAGGGACCGCCTTACCCGCCAACTGGTCGGGAGAGAGGAAGAGTTCGATCTTCTCACCGTTGGCAAAAAGATCGTCTCCCACACGGGTGAGCTTGAGCTCTCCCATGTCAGTGTGCTGCTTGATCGACCAGCCGTCTTCGAGCTGTGCCGGATCGAGGTGACGTGGAACGTCGAACTCGGTCGGCAGTCCAACGTCGAGCCCCAGCTCATTGTTATTGCCAGCCATTTGAGTCTCCTTTCTGGTTTGCAACAGCGTTCTTTCGAACTGCGTTGCTTTTACTCTGTTTTGCTTACCACATTGGTTTGCCCCAGCATAGAAAGCCCTTTTGGGCCCTCTACGCTAAGGCAAACTCGCAAGTTTGTTAACGTGCTATCTGCGTATATTATACCACCATTCAAATAATAAGTCAAGCTAATCTGTTAGGTAACACACTCCCAAATTAATAGCCTATTTTCTCCCCACCACCTTCAAAACAGCTCTCTTTATAGCTTCTACTCCCATGCCGTAATGCTCGATGAGCTCGTCTGGCTTGCCTGATTGACCAAACTCGTCTTTTACGCCGAGAAATTCTATTGGTACTGGAAAATTTGAGGCTAGGCATTCTGCAACGGCGCTACCCATTCCACCCGCGATCTGATGTTCCTCTAGGGTCACTATTGCGCCAGTTTCTTTGGCCGCATCTACAATAGCTTTCTCGTCGAGCGGTTTTATGGTTGCCAGATTTATAACATTCACATTTGTGCCAGCGGTTTCAAGATCGTGCGCCGCCTGCATGGCTCGGTAGACAAGCGCGCCGGTTGCGATGATTGTGGCGACCGGCGTATTCTTCGGTTCAAAAAATGTTGCCGCCTTCCCTATTTCAAAAGGAGTATCTTCGGTTGTGATAACTGGAGTCTTTTCTCGTCCAAGACGAATGTAAACCGGAGTATCTGTCTTTGCGGCCGCGATCGTAGCTTTGCGCGCTTCGATGGCGTCGCAGGGTGAGATCACCACCATACGCGGGATGACTCGCATGATAGCAATGTCCTCGATCGCTTGATGTGTGCCGCCGTCGGGCCCTACAGAAATACCCGCATGCGACCCGATGATCTTCACAGGACGATCGTTGTAGCAAATAGTGGTCCGGATTTGTTCCCAGTTTCTTCCTGGAGAAAACATAGCGTAAGAAGTAATGAAAGGAATTTTGCCCATGGCCGCCATACCGGAGCCAACTCCAGCAAGATTTTGCTCGGCAACTCCGATCTGCACAAATCTTTCCGGAAATTTTTTGGCAAAAAGGTGGGCTTGGGCAGACTCTGTAAGGTCGGCACAGAGAGCTACCACTCGCGAGTCGGCTTCACCAGCAGCTAAAAGCCCTTCGCCATATCCTTTTCGGATCGGCACCTGCTCGATGTCAGCGGAAAAAAGTTTGGGGTTCAGGTTCATTATGGATATGGAGTTTAAATAAATACCTCGTCTCGCACGATAAAATTCTCGCTGAAATTTTCCTCGTGCTCGCGCCGTCGCGCTCGCAAGGCTTCACCTCGGTACTTATTTAAACTCCAGTTATTTCTTTTAATAGATTTATTCATTTTCGTTTCCTAGCCCAGCCCCAGATCGAGCCGAGGATTGCACCTATTAAAAAAACAATGATTAGAGAAACAGCTTCTGCAGCAATAATACCAATTACATAATCATTGAGTGAAACCCCTGGCATCCCCCCGCCTGGAATATGAGAATAAACAAAGTCGCTGTCAAGAAGTACTAGCGAAGGAAAAACCAAAAAACCAAAAATTAGGATCCAAAAAAAACTAATATCAAAACCGACACTTTGTCGCACCTTTACAGCAAGAAAGATTACCGAAATTAAGTGAACAAGCGAGAGGATTAACCCGCCCTTGACCCAATAAGGTAAAATTTTCCAGCTTACTTTATTCATCTATGTTTGCATATTATTTATTTTTAATGCTCATCTCAACCTCCCGCAGTGCCGCGAGTGCCATCGCTGCCTCTTCTTTGTTTGGCGGCTTGCCATGCCATTCAAACTTGCGCTCGAACGCAGGCACACCCTTGCCTGGAATATTGTGAGAAATAATCACCGACGGTTTTTCAAAAATCGCTTTTGCCTGGCCCACCGCGTCTACAATTTCTTCAAAATTGTGCCCATTGATTTCCTGCACGTGCCAGTTCCACGCTTCCCATTTGGCTCGAAGCGGCTCGAGCGGCATGATGTCCTCGGTGAAGCCGTCTATTTGGATGTTGTTGCGATCGATGATGGCGATGACATTTCGCAGCTTATTTTTCCCCGCAAGCATAGCGGCCTCCCAAGTCATACCGGAGTCGAGCTCACCGTCGCTCAAAAGTGCGTAAATATATCGCTCGCTTGAAATGCCCTTATCTATCCTATCTGCCAGAGCCATACCCACTGCCTGTGAAAGACCACAGCCAAGCGGGCCGGAGCTAGTCTCAACCATCGGCAAGAACTCGCGATGAGGATGACCCTGCAAGCGCGAGCCAAATTTTCTTAAAGTTTTGAGTTCTTTCAGGGGAAAATATCCGGCATATGCCATCGTGGTATAAAGGACTGGGCAAATGTGGCCGTTTGAAAGCACCAGACGGTCGCGCTCTGGCCAGTCTGGTTTTTTAGGGTCATGTTTTAAAAGGTGAAAATAGAGCGCAGTAAAAATGTCGGCCATACCGAGTGGCCCGGCGGTGTGTCCAGACCCAGCCTCAAGTAGCGTCTCAATGATCGTCTGTCTGATCTTGTTCGCCTGAAGCTCAAGCTCCTTTATTTTTTTATCTGTGAGTTCGGTCATTTAGTTTTCTTCGTTTACCTCCGCGCCACCCGCTAGATTTTGCAATTCCTCAAGTGCCTCCGCAACATTCTCACTTGAAAATATTGCGGAGCCGGCAACGAGCCTTTCGGCGCCTGCCGATATTAGCTCGTGGGCGTTCTTCTTACTCACCCCCCCGTCAACGCTAATTGTAACGTCAGGAAATTTGCGGCGCAAATCCGATATTTTTTCTAAAACACGATTGTCAAAGGGTTCGCCCTGAAAACCAATCTTGGCAATGCCCATAAATTGGATAAGGTCTACCTCCGGAACGATTTCATAAATTTTTTCATTCGGTGTGTCGACGTTCAAAGCCACCCCGATGTCGACATGAAGAAACGACTCGCCGCTTGGAATGTTCTCTCTCATAGTTTTGACCAGTGAAAGCGGATTGCTCGCAGACTCAAAATGAATAATTATGCGGTTGGCACCAGCTATAAGCCAATCCCTCCAAATGTTTTCGGGGTTCGAAACCATAAGATCGACTTCAAAATCGAGACTTTCCCAAAAAGGGAATCCTTTTTCTTCTTTAAGGATAGCGGTAAGATCCGGATCGGGAATTTTTTTGTACGGCCAGGATTTTTCTCCCACAAAAACACCGTCACATACATCGACCTGGACCTGCGTTACAAGGCCGGAAACTGCTGACATTTTTTCTTCCAAATCAGAAAAGTTCTGCGGAATGATGGCGGGAATTATCTCGATCATTTTATTTTTAGGATTTTTAATGACCCACATGCCCGCGCTGATCGGCGCCGTGTTGGCCGCCACGCTGACTGACGTGAAGGCCATCGATCTTTTCAAGCCGGCGAACGTGCCGAACATCACCACTAAACGGTGTGGTGAGCCACTGTTTGACTGCTTCTTTGGCGTCCTTTATAGAGAGAAAGCGGGCGCCGAGGGAAAGAACATTGGCGTCATTGTGCTCACGGGCAGTGGCAATTTCATGGGGAATTACCCGACCGTCGACAGGCTTGTATTGACCATTAAAAACAGCGGCCCGGACGTGAGGAAAGCGATTGGCCACTATTGCTTCTCCCTGCCCCGTTCCACCGATGATTATTCCCCGCTTCGTGCCACCACTCTCCGAAACTTCGCGCGCAAGTGGAGCGATAAAGTCCGGATAGTCGTCTTCGGCATTAAATTCATATGAGCCAAAGTCTCTCACCGCATAGCCAAGGTCGCGCAAAAATGGCACGAGTTCGCGCTTGAGCTCGAAGCCGGCATGATCATTGGCGATGAGGAGAGTTTCCATAAAAAAATTATTCTACACCTCTCTCTGGCCCTTTAAGTAAAGAATTTAGAAAATTTCTTGTAAGCGGTCCAAAGAAACCAGTACCTGTCGTAATCCCAAGTTTTACCTTGTGGGTTTCCTGAAATTTAATCAGAGCTGTTTTAGTAAGTGGTCCAAAGTATGTTGATTCATTTCCTGGTGATCCAGTTCCAGAAACGGAAACAGTGAACTTGTTTAAATTTAAAATCTCTTGAAGAACTTTTACATCACTTCCGGCTGAACCAATTTGGAGATCCCTATAAAAAAGAAAGTGGCCCCATAAAGGTTGAGGAACTTTAACAGGTGGAATTTCTAGTTTGAATGGATTTTCAGTATCAACAGGAATCTGGGAGTTCCCTAGTTGCTCTATCGCCGTACCCGAATCTTCAATAAAAGCTGTGCCGGAACAGGCTCCTGTTATATATGATCCATTTTCGAGTTTATTAGCATAAACAAGATAAGTTTTGTCGAGCTGTGGAATTCCAAAACCACACATTGCATCGGCATTTGTTTTAAGTTCTACATACTTAAGGAGTGTTTTAGGTTTCCAAAACTTCGAGATCTCTAGAATTGTATTCGCACTAGAGCCCAATGTAACGGATTGATTATACGGATTAGGTGTGACTTTGACAGATATCGCCTTACCGACAAACACTGCATCAGATTGAGCCAGTCTTTCGATTGGGGTCGTAAGCATACACGAACAAGCGTTGACATCTTTCGGAATAAATAAAATCGAGAGCGAGAAAGCGGTAATGAGAGAGGAAGTTACGAGTTTATTCATGTTAGATGAATGTTTTCACTGATAATATTATCAATATTCATTATACCAACTCATAAACCCGAGCGAAACAAGTTGACAGCCTTTTATGAGTTGCTACAATGGCGATGTCATACCTTCCCCTTAACGGGGGAATTTTCATTTCTCTACCAGATTACTTATAATCGTGAAATTTCACCTTTAAGTTTCTTAAGGTTTACATATTTTGCTCTGTCTAAAAGTTCCTTAGAAACATGACCTTTTGTAGAAATCACTATTACTCGTTTTCCGTGGTTTTTGACGACATCGAGCAAGGCGGCAAAATCACTGTCGCCAGACATAAGAATAAGTGAGTCAAATTTGGGAATGTTCTCTAAAATATCGATGGTAAGCTCAACATCGAGGTCCCCCTTCCATTCAAAAGTATTATTCTTTAGTCTGATTCGTTTTACCTCTTTTGCCTTGACTATATAACCCAGATTTTTAAGTTTCTCGAGAAAAGAATTTTGTTTTTCATTATCACCAACTCGACCAGTATGAAAGTAAATTTTTAAAAGATCGCATTCTTTTTCGAAATATTTCTTTAACTTTTCATAATCAACTTTCCAGCCAAGGCTCTGTTGAGAGTAAAGTATATTGGCAGCATCAACAAATACAAATACCCTACCACTTACTAGATTCCTTATCATGATATTTACCCCTAAATATATAATTATCGGGGGGTGAACATCATTTATTTATAAATTTTTATTAAAATCCAGTTCTTGATTCTCCCCATCCACACCACCGCAAGACAGAGTTTCCGTATTAGAATAGAGAGCAATGGATTACCCGGATCACGACTTTGACTGGAAAGGTTTTGGCTTTGCTTTTAGATGGAGTGCGCTCTGCCTTCTCCTCGGCATCGCAGCGTATCAAGGCCCCCTTCTTCTTATTCACTACTACCCCACAACAGGACCGGCTTCTGCTGTGACTACGAAAAACAGCGACACTTATTCATCCCCCACCCTCACGGCAAGTCCTTCTAGCGTCATCACCAAAAGAGAGATCAATTCTCTTGCTATAGCCGACGTCATTCCCAATGAAGGCAAGCTTATAGTGGCAAATCTGGCAGACATGCGGATTTCTCTCTATGACGGAAGTACTGTCGTAGCCGAGTACCCCATCGTCACCAAAGGAAAACCCGGCACACCATGGGAAACCCCGTCTGGATTTTACGAGATAGAGACAAAGGAGAGAGATCATTACTCGACCATAGGACATGTGTTTATGCCTTACAGTATGCAATTTTACGGAAACTACTTCATCCATGGCCGCACTTACTACCCAGACGGGACTCTCACATCGGCAACTTTTTCTGGTGGATGTATCAAGCTAAGTACCGAGGACGCCAAGGAAATTTTCAATTTTGCTGAAATCGGTACCAAAGTCTTTGTCTATGACCCAAAGACTAGAGCTGATCTACCGACTCTCAATCTTGGGAAAAAGGATCTACCGGCGATCACAACAAGCTCGTACCTGATCGCGGATATAGACACGGGAGACGTCTATGCGGAGCAGGATGCGCAAGTAGTGCGACCGATAGCCTCGATCACAAAGCTCATGACCGCGCTTGTAGCAAACGAGACGATAAGTTTCAATAAAAAAATCGAAGTTTCTAGGGGCGGTCTCGAAAACCCTCCAGACACAGAATCATCTTTGAAAAAAATATTTGTCGTTGGCGACCTTTTCTATCCTTTACTTATGCAATCAAGCAACTCTGTCGCAGATTCTCTAGCTTATTATTATGGAAAAAGTGGTTTTATCGACTGGATGAATACCACAGCCAAAGCCCTGGGAATGAACTCCACCGTATACGCTGACGCCAGTGGTGCCTCGTCCGGAAACATTTCCACCCCGGACGATCTCTTCCGTCTTGCCGCCTATCTTGCAGACAAGAAGTCCTTCATTTTCAACATCACACATACCCCAGAGAAAAAAATAGTGGCTATTGATGGATCCATATACAACATGAGAAATCTGAACGCCCCTGTAGACACCGAACCATTTATCGGTGGCAAAGCGGGACACACAACCCTCGCCAAGGATACCATGCTCTCTGTTCTTTCTTTAAAAATCGGCGACCAGACACGCCGAGTAGCGATAATAGTCCTCGGCTCGGACGATCGAGTGGCGGACACCTCTCGTCTCGCAGAATGGATCACTGCGTCAGCAAAAAGTACGGCGACTCTCACTGCTTGTGCATCCTGTGCAAAACCCTCGTATCGTAAGATTGAGTTGCCGTATTAGGAGAAGAGTAGACAAGCTATTTTATAAACCCTCCAGTTTTTACAACATGCTCCACCAGCGTATGTGTATACCCCATCTCGTTGTCGTACCAAGCCATGACTTTCACAAGGTTTCCATCAACGACGCGGGTAAAAGCGAGGTCGGCGATCGAGGCAAAGCGGCTACCAACAATATCAGATGAGACAAGCGGCTCTTCGGTGACAGAGAAAATCTTCTGCCAACGTTTCTCCTTGGCAGCCTTCTTTAAAATTGAATTTACTTCTTGGGTAGTGGTGTCTCTCTTTGCAATAAAAGTGACGTCCACGATCGATCCCACCACTACTGGTACTCGAGTGGAAATACCATCAAACTTACCAGCGAGACCACTGAAGGCTTTGGTGACAGCGATCGCTGCCCCGGTAGAAGACGGTACGATGTTTTGGGCGGCCGCGCGTCCTTCTCTAAAATCTTTCTTGTTGGGAGCGTCTACCAGAGCCTGACTCGCGGTATATCCATGCACAGTATTCAAAACAGCCTTCTCGATCCCCACAGCTTCGTCGAGAATAGCAATGAGTGGACTGCCAGCATTTGTAGTGCAAGAAGCGTTCGAGGTGATGCTGCACGTCTTGAGTTTCTCTTCGTTGATGCCAAGAAGGACGGTCGCTCCCGCCACGCCCGCCCCTGGCTCATCTTTCATCGGCGCTGTCACCACTACTTTCTTTGCCCCGGCATCGAGATGAACTTTGGAGGATTCGTATGAAGTGTATAGACCGGTGGACTCTACTACCACGTCTATATTGAGAGCCTTCCAAGGAAGTTTGGTCGGATCTTTTTCCGAAACAAACTTAACTTCTTTCCCATCGATGAGAATAGCTGATTTGTCGTTTTTCACCTCGATTGGAAACTGGCTGACACCGTACGCCGTGTCGTACTTTAAAAGGTAGGCAATATTTTCTACGTTGCCGATGTCGTTTACTGCCACAAGCTCGATCTCGCTGCGCTCGCGAGCTACTTTTATAAAAGCTCGACCGATCCTACCGGCACCATTTACCGCCACCCTAATTGTTTTCATGGGAATTATTATTTTATATTATCTCTTCATTATACCAGAGAGCGAGCACCGAGGTCGCAAGGAAGAGAGTGAGCAAATTATTCCTCTGTAGAAACCTTTTCCTTCTTCTCCTTAGGAGTAGCAGCATGAGCGCGGCCGTCTACTTCGTAGCTTGTATTTTGAGCTTCAAAAAAGTTCACCAGTTCAAACACATCTGTGGCGGCGCTCATCCACTTAGCAGGATTTTTGGCGTTATAGTGCTTTGGAAGACCGAGCTCTTCTAGTCTGCGGTCGGCAACATACTGCACATACTGGTTCACATAATCAGCATTGAGACCCAAAATTCCATTTGGAAAAAGATCTCTATTGTAATCAGTCTCGAGATTCACACCCTCTATCACGATGTCACGAATTTCGTTGGCGTAATCTTCGGTTAGGAGTTCTTGGTTTTCCTCCAGAATATTGTGAATAAGATTGATACCAAACTGCAGATGAAGACTTTCGTCGCGCAGGACCCAGTTGATCATAGAGCCGAAGTTTCGCAGCTTGTTTCGCTGACGAAAAGAAAGAGCCACCATGAAGCCACTGTAGAACCAGACTCCTTCCATAACGATATTTGTGGCGACAAGATTGCGAATAAAATCCTTCTTTCCTTCGATGGTGGAGATGTCGAGCGTAGTTTCAGTCATTCTCCTCATGTATTTGTTTATATAGTCCTCCTTGGCCTTCATCGAAGGAACATTGAGATGAAGATCGAAAATATGTTCGCGGTCAAATGGAAATGTTTCTAGGACGTATTCAAAGGCCACACAATGGTTGGCCTCTTCCCACATCTGCTTGGCCAAGTAGAGGTGACACTCGGGAGACTTGAGGTATGGATAAATGCCGAGAGAGATAGAGCGGTTGACGATAAGTTCGGCTGGATTAAAAAAGGCCATGAGAAACTTTACAGCATGACGCTCATCGTCCGTCATTTTTTCAAAATCATCAAGATCTTCCTTGAGAGCGATCTCGTGTGGAAACCATGTGTTTCTAACTGCCTGATTGTACAGATCGTATGCCCACTTGTACTTCAGTGGGTGCAAATTCATATCATCCGGCGAGGCTTTTCCTATAAGCATATTTTGTTTTTACTGACAGCTATCGCAAATAAATTGTTCTTGAGGATCCGTCGGGCCATGCACCTTTATACCACTTATACCACTACCATTCTCTTGTGGAGAGACGATATCCGTGGTCGGTTTGGAGAAAACTGCCGGAGTAACCGCGACTGGCACCAAACTTGTTTTTTGTACGGCCTGAACTTCTTGCACAGAGAGAGCTACGGGCATATCTTCTAGATTTATGGCAGTTGGACCAGAAACCACCGGTCGAGAGACTGGAGTCTCGACGGCCGGCGCCGAAGAGGTAGCCGTAGGAATAGTCGTTTGGAGAGGCATACCGAAAGCTCTCTTCTCCTTTTCTTCATTGGTTTTCTTCCCCAATGAAGCAATAGCGGCAAACCCAACTTTCCCTATCTTTTTGGCCTTGTTGACGTCCACAGTACTCTGCTCTGCCGTGTGTCGAGGCTTCATGTGTAGATAGTATGTAGTTTTTACTCCCTTTTCCCAGGCAGTGCTGTAGATTTTCATCATATCGTCAATATCGCGTGTCTCAAGATACATGTTTCTCGAGAGAGCTTGGTCAACCCATTTTTGAGCTCGTGCCGCAACTTCGATATACGCGTATGGATTTGTGGTAAACGAGGTTTTATAAATATTTTTTATATGTTGGGGAATATCATCGATATTTGAGATATCTCCCTGGTTTTCGATGATGGAATTTTTGTTCTTCTCCCAGATACCCATATTCTTCAAATCCTTCACGAGATTGTGGTTTAGATCGAGATATTTACCAGAAATTTTGTTCCTAGAAAAGACTTGGGCAAAACGAGGGTCGATCCCTGGGGTTGTCGCCGCAACCAAACCAATATTTGCGTTGGGAGCAACAGCCATGAGTGTAGCATTTCTCATGCCCTTCTTTACTTTGGCACGGAGGAGATCCCAATTGAGACCTCGGTGTTTACTTTCTTTAGAAACAGTGAGTGGTGCACCGCGGTCTTCTTCGAGGGTTTTGATAGTGTCGATTGGCACTTTCCCTTTGGACCATTCTGACCCTAGATAATTTTTGTAGCTTCCGCGTTCGGCTGCAAGGTTGGCACTTTCGTCGATCGCGATGTAGCTTATAAATTCAAAAATCCTGTCTGCAAAATCCCAAGCATGCTGACTATCGTAAGGCATGCCAAGTTGCTCGATGGTGTCAGAGAAACCCATAACACCAAGCCCGACGGCTCGATTTTCCTTGTCGGATTTGGCTGCCTCTGGGATCGGTAGAGTATTGATGTCGATCAGATTGTCGAGCTGACGAACTGCAAAACGAACGCTTTCTTCGAGTCTAGCCCAATTAATCTCTTTGTTGTTTATATGGGCGGCGAGATTGAGTGATGCGAGATTGCATACGGCTACATTTTCTTTGTCTTGCGGCAGACAAATCTCTGTGCAGAGATTGGACATGTGAATAGTACCGGTGTTGTTGTTCAGAGCTCTAAGATTGATCGGATCCTTCCAGGTAAGCCACGGATGTGAGGTGGTCTGGAGAGCCACCAGAATCTGCCTAAATTGCTCACGAGCTGGAACTTTCTTGTACACACGCAACTTACCAGTATTTGCCATTTCTACGTACTCCTTGTACCTCTCGCTAAACTTTTTTCCATAAAGTTCGTTGAGATCCGGAGTTTCTTTAGGGTCAAACATATACCAGTCAGCACCTTCTTTAACCCTCTTCATAAACTCATCGGAAATAAAGGCGGCGGTATTGGCTGTCCTCATGCGGAGATAGTCATCGCCAGCATTGTGTTTCCAATGAATAAAGTCTGCAAAATCAATATGCCAGTTCTCCATGTAGAAGCAGAGAGCTCCAACCTTTTTCCCTCCGCGCTGCACTGCTCGGATCGCTGTGTCGATTATTTTTGCGAATGGCGTCGGGCCACTTGAAGTGGTGTTGCTCGAACCGAGGGGTGAACCAGAAGCGCGTAGTTTTGTAATCGAGGCACCGATACCACCTGAACCTTTGGAGAGAAGAAGGACATCAGAAACAGACTTGGCAATGTGAGGCATGTCGTCATGGATCTCAAGAAGATAGCAATTTGAAAGAGCTGGATGGTTGGTACCAGAACCGAGGTTCGTCGAACCGCCAGCGATGTACTCGAGTCGAGACATCTTGTCATAAAACTTTTTAGCCCATTCAGTCGGATCTTTTTCGTTGTATGAAAGTCCCATAGCAACACGCATAAAAAAATATTGAGGAGTTTCTTTTGGTTGTTGGTTTTTGTCTTTAATAGAGTAGCGGTTGAGCAAACCAGAAAGACCAGCGTATTGGAAAAGTTCATCGCGGCGAAGATCTAGGGCGGCCGCAAGCTTCTTCAGGTCGAATTTCTCGGTCATCCTTTTATCGAGAAGATTCTCTTCAACACTTTTTGTTATGTAATTTATGAACCCTTCGGCGTGTTTCCTGCGTAAAGTTTCCGGATCAGAGTCATATTCTCCTACTACTCGGCGGTAAACCGTCTTTAGCATGAGCCTGGTGGCAACTTTGTCGTATTCGATGTCCTCTTTTATGTTTTGGACAGCGGCACTGATCGTCGCCTGGTCCATTTCTTCCGTGGTAATGCCGTCGTAGAGAGTAAGATTGGTCTCGATGGCTATCTGGGTAACCATACTGACTGGGTCCATGAGTCCAACACAGGCACGTTCGATCGATCGATTTATTTTGTCGGCATTAAACGGTTCCCTTGTCCCGTCGCGTTTTGTAATAGATAGGTTCATGATTCGCCAAACATTTATCCCACCAATTCTACATCAAAAAATTTTCAAAAAAAATAGTTTTGCCAATTTTTTTCGCTTCACAAAACAAAAAAAATCCGCTGTAAAGTAATGAGTGTAAATGAGCTTGTAAACAAATGAGTTAAGGGGTGAAAAAAAGAGACCAACTTTAAAAGTCGATCCCAAGAAAACAGTTTGCGAAACAAAACATTGCGACGACACCGAAATCAGCAGAGAGAACGACGAGGTAAACCATGGCGACTAGGTAGCGGTCGGCTTCTTCATCACAGCTTCGATCTTTTCGCGCGTTGGAACATGAAGATCCCACGCCAGGTGGAATTTTTTCATTAGCCAAATGACATACCAGGAAAGATCAACCTCCCACCAGCGCAAACCATGACGCGCAGATGTTGGTAGCTTGTGGTGATTGTTGTGCCAACCCTCTCCAAAACCAAGTACGCCCAGGATCGGATTATTCACACTGTGGTCTCTCGTATTAAAGCGTCGATATCCCCAGATGTGGCAGATGGAGTTGATACTCCACGTCAGGTGGTAGACCGCCCAGAGCCGAACGACACCTCCCCAGACAAAGCCGAGAAGTGCTGCGTTCCAGTCGAGTGTGAAGGCAAAAGCGATGAGCGCAGGCAGGATGAGGCCGAGAACTACCCAAAGAGGAAAAAGGGCATTTACCACTCGAAGTCCTCTATCTCGGAGTAGATCACCGATATAGCCCTCTCTTCCGGGGAGCTTCTTTGAGAACCATCCCATGTGGGCATGGAAGAAGCCTTTGACTCTTCCCCACCATCCTTCTTCATGGATATGTGGCGAGTGCGGGTCGCCTGGAACATCCGAGAACTGATGGTGGGCCCTGTGATGGGCGACCCACCCGAAGAGAGACATTTCTGCGGCAAACATACCGAATGCCGCAAGAATGTACCTGATCACCGGGAACGTCTTGAACGACCCGTGCGTGAAGTGCCTGTGGAATCCCACAGTCACTCCTAGGCCAGAGACAAAAAAGAAGATGAGGAAAAGCTCAAGCGACAGCAGATCAACGCCAGAATTCCAGAGATCGAAAATGCCCCAACCCAGAGCAAGAAGAGGTCCCCACACAAAGATGTGTGTGAGAACTTGCTTCCCCACCGACATCTTATTGTGCATGGTCAAACCTCTTTCTTGGTTTTGGTGTGCGAGTGTACGTGGACTTGGTGCAAACGTGTAACGAACAATTTTCCTTTATCACTATAACACGCGCAAGTAAAGTGGGTGGCTGGAAATAAGATGGTCCCCAAAGCAGATCCTATGAAAGAAAATTTAATTTTTGATGAAAGTGACTTGGTCACCGATCTTTATACTGCGAGAAGCCACGAAACCGGCGTTCACCTCGAGAACATAGAGGGAATCTGATCTTGGATTAAAGATTTTTGGATAAGATTCTGGCTCTATATCTGTGACAATATCTGAAATTTTTAGATTCTTATCAATCCAGATAATATCTATCGGGAATTTCATATCTTTCATCCAAAAACCATAGGCAGCGGGCGTATCGAAGATAAATAACATCCCCTCCAGTGAAGCTATTGAATCCATACCAGAGAGACCTTGAGTGCGCTTGGCCGGAGTGTCGGCAAGAATCGTATTGATAACCGTCTCCCCAATCCTTAGAGCGGAAATCTTCCCTGTCTTACTCGGTATAGAAGACGTCACATTGGGCGAAGTAGTAGTGACATTATTCGTGCTGGTCACTGGAGATTTGATGAAAGATGGAGAAGTACTTTTCAGCACAGAAAATAAAAAGGCGGCAATAACAATCAGAACTAGCAGAAGTAAGGTGACTCGTGTAGAAGGCATTGAGTTAAATATAGAGAATTTTCGAGAAAATTGGAAGAAAAAAGACCGCGGTCATGCGACAGCGGGCTTGAAGCTTGTTTCGTATTAAGTTGTTCAACCTGGAATAGTTTTTCGTTCCATTTCTCTACGAGCCAGAAAACTTGCCCCGTGTCCGAACTCGGTGTTAATCGGGACACCCTCGGCACACATACCACGGCACGCGCACTCTGCCTCGTGATAAATCCTACGGTCGAGGGTCATTAGCGCCTCTAGACGGCTGACACCACACGTCTCTGGTGAGACTCCCCCTCCGTTGACAAAAACTCCCAGACCAACGATCAGACCACCCGCAGACCTAACCGCATCAACAGTGCGCCGAGCTGATGACCCTGTAGAGAGAGTGTCTTCTACTACGAGAACCCGTTTGCCCTGAACATCCTTTGAGAAGCCGCGCTTCAGAACAAATCTCTGGTGACGCAGGATCGCTACCTCGCCTTCCCCGATCAAGAAAGTCAGCGAACCTTTGGGAGCAGTTATGGAAATCTTTATGCCCCCAGTCACGGCAGTCTTTTTCTCACAAAGAGGTTTATCATCAGGTTCGGAATACAGTGCGAGGACTTCGCCACGGCTCGGGGAAAGTCTTGTCAAATGGTGTGCTGTCCACTGTGACAAGGCAATTGCACCGACAGCAGGAGCGACAACAATGTCGACATGGTCAGGAGCAAAAATATTTGCAATCCCCTCACAAAGTTCAGAAACAACACTTGGTTTCCGAGTTACCCGATCCTTGGCGACATAATGAGACAGGTGTACACCGCCAGTACCAACAAAGTGCCCCTCGATGATAGCTCCATTCTCGGAGAGCAATTCCTTCACCCTTTCTGGTGTCATTCAAACTCTTCCTTTCTACCGGTTTCTCTCGGTGTTGGTTGATTTCCGCACACGATTTTTTACCTCACTCACAACCACCTTCTAGGGAAACACTACCAAAGAAACTGAAAATATCAAAAATTTTGGGTAAACAAAAAACAGCGAGGTTACCCCCGCTGTTTTTTGTTAAAACCGGTAATTTATTACCAGCTTCGTCTGTCGTCACCACCATTTCGTGGAGCGCGAGGCTCCATTGGTCGTGCTTCATTTACGGTAAGACTTCGACCTTCGAAATCTTTTCCGTTGAACATATCGATAGCAGCTTGCGCGCCCTCGTCTGTTGCCATTTCGACAAACCCGAATCCTTTTGATCGGCCGGTCATTTTGTCCATGATAATCGTAGCGGAAGTAACTTCCCCCGCCTTGCTGAAGGCATCCTTAATGCTCTGATCTGTAGAGCTGTAAGGAATTCCTCCGACATAAAGCTTTTTTGCCATTGTCTATTACCTAGTCTTTATTTTAATAACGTAAGCGACTAGACTCTCCTTATCCTTTCCCTTTAGCCTATAGGTATTTGAACAAAGTCGCCTACCGAGCGCCAAACGAAAACTTATGCGAGAAACTTACGCGGTTACTATACACCAAAGCTATTTTTTTGTCAACATAAGACCACGCTTTGCTGGTTTTGCAAGTTCAGGTGGTAGGATGATGTCCGGGCGGGGTTTCTCGCTAAATTTTTACAAAATTTCCCACGTAGCGAAAATTCTAGTAGTATTTCCCTCCCTCGATCTCAAATTCCCTCTTTTCAAACGTCACAACCATATACCAACCCCAGGAAGCCACGCGACGATTGGTACCGACAAAGTCAAACCAGATTTTTGGAAAAAGATCGCGGTCGATCCAAGACTCTGGTTTATCTTCGGCTGGATCAACAATGACAACGTGTTGATCTGTGACACTGGCAACAACACTAAAATGATCGGTGTCCTCATGAAACCAGCCAACAATGACCGGCAGCCCTTCTTTTTCTACGAAATATTCCAATTCCTTTATTGTTCCTCCTTCTTTCGCAAACACGTGTCCTCCGATTTCTTTGGCAGCCTTAATCATCCCAGTATGAGAAGTGCCGCGCTCAAAAGTGGTGCCTGCGAGCTTAGCGAGTTCTTCTTCGGTAAAATGCTTCCCAAAATGGGAGGTGAGAATTTTGAGCGAAGCTGGGCCACAACGACTTTCAGATTGTTTGAAGTGCTCTAGTCTTGTTTTTTTGGGATGAATTTCTGGCGGCATAAGATTTACTTCGCTTAATTTTATCATAGCAAAAACAGTCAGTGGTGTGATCATTTACCATACCGACGGCCTGCATAAAGGCGTAACAGATAGTCGAACCGACAAATTTGAAGCCACGATTCTTGAGGTCGAGGCTCATGGCATCAGATTCTTTGGTTTTTGTTGGTAATCTCCCATCAGCCTTTGGTTTTTTAAAATTCGTGCCATGTGATCCTGTCGGTTTCCAGCTATTATGCCTCGTCTTTCCTCCAGTGAATTGCCATATATATCTGTCGAAACTACCAAATTCTTTTTGAACCACCAAAAAAGCCTTCGCGTTTGTTACCGCGGCCTCTATTTTTAAACGGTTACGTATGATGCCAGTATCTGCCATAAGTTTTCCTATCTTTCCTGGAGTGTACCTGGCAATTCTCGTCGGATCAAAATTATCGAAGGCAATTCTAAAGTTTTCACGTTTCTTTAAGATAGTGAGCCACGAAAGACCAGCCTGGAAACCATCGAGGATGATCGCTTCAAAAAGTTTTTGGTCTGAATGAACGGGCCTTCCCCACTCACGATCATGGTAATCCTCGTAGATTTTCCGACTGTCGGAATCTCGGATGTTGCTTGCCCATCTGCATCTGGTTTTCATTGTGGCGGAAGGTGAGGGATTCGAACCCTCGGTGGGTTGCCCCACACACGCTTTCCAAGCGTGCGCACTAGGCCACTATGCGAACCTTCCATACACACCCTGCACGACATCAAGATATCACACTCCTCTCAAAGCCTTAACCCTCTCTTCTACCGGCGGATGAGTCATAAACAGCTTGGTGAGGCCGCGAGTCGTGCTGCCAAAAGGGTCGGAAATAAAAAGATGGGCAGTAGCGTGATTTGCCTGGACCATGGGTCGGCCTGCATGGGCGGAGATTTTCTCTAGAGCAGAAGCAAGTCCTTCTGGATATCGAGTGAGCAAAGCGCCCGACGCATCAGCAAGAAATTCGCGTTTGCGAGAGATTGCAAGCCTTATCAGCGTGCCGATCAGGGGCGAGATGATAGCGAGAATAACACCGACAAGCATGATGATGCCGCGGGCATTCCCTCCCCTGTCCTCCCCGCCATGAAAACCAAAAAGTCGACTTCGTAGAAAGAAATCGGAGATAAGGGTGACAAAGCCCACAAGAATCACAACGAGTGTTCCGAGAAGCATATCACGGTTGCCTATATGAGAGAGCTCGTGGGCAATCACTCCCTCGAGTTCTGTCTTATTTAAAATCTGGAGGAGGCCAGTAGTGACAGCCACCGCAGCGTGCTCCTTGTTGCGCCCCGTAGCAAAAGCGTTGGGCTGTGCATCAGGAATGATGTAGAGCTTGGGCATCGGAAGCCCCGCCGTGATAGCGAGATTTTCTACCGTGTTCCACAGGTCAGGGTGATCGTCACGCGTCACTGGTACGGCACGATACATAGAGAGGACGATTTTATCTGAAAACCAATAACCGCCGATGTTCATGAGAATGCTCACAGCGACAAAAATATATAGAATCGTCGGGTCACCATAGGCCTGGCTAAACACAAAGCCGACGCCGATCACCACGACAAAAAAGAGCGTCACGAGAAGCCAGGTTTTGCGGATGTTTGAGTCTTGGTGGTGATAAATGTTCATTAAAGAGGTTTTGAATAGCCCGCCTTGTCGAGCACGGACAAACCTGTCTGCCACAGAGTATCGCTCTCGGAGAGCGGAAATTTGTCCCAGCGGA
>CAYRZH010000004.1:0-71604 GCA_964428845.1 uncultured Candidatus Saccharibacteria bacterium
CCCAGCGGACAAATTTCCTAATCCTCGGAAGATTTCTGTAAAGTTGGCCAGGTAACCTATATATAGGGAACCTACTTTAGATATCTGGCCAACTTGACAGACCATGCAAATCTTCCTGCGGACTCTCCTCGAGTGATCTCTGTGGCGGACAAAAACACATTAGCTTCCGCCCCGAAAAAACCATTCAAAAATCTAAAACTTTACCTCAACAGGGTTCTTTGCTGCTTCTCCCGCTTCAAGTTCGAAGAGTTCCATTTTGCCAAACTTGAACGCTTTTGCGACGACATTGTTTGGAAATGACTCGATCGCTGTGTTTAGATCGCGCACGTTGCCGTTGTAGAAACGACGAGCAGCTTGGATTTTATTTTCTGTGTCAGAAAGTTCGCGCTGAAGCTCAAGAAAGTTCTGGTTTGCTTTTAGATCTGGATAGGCTTCAGCAATGGCAAAGACAGACTTCAGTGCGCCAGTGAGCATATTCTCCGCCTTCCCTTTTTCGTCAGGAGTCCCGGCTTGCATAGCTCGACTGCGGGCGGCAGTGACTTTTTCAAAAGCCACACTCTCGTGGGTTGCATAGCCCTTTACTGTGTTGACAAGGTTTGGGATGAGATCATATCGGCGTTTGAGCTGGACATCAATATCAGCCCAGGCTTCCTTGGCACGGTTGATAAACCGGATAAAACGATTGTAAGCGAGGATAAACCAGAGAGCGATAACTGCGATGATTATAAGGATGATCCACATGATGGTTGGTTAAAGAATAAAGATGCGGGGATTATAGCATAAAATTCTCATTGTCTCATCCTATAGGAACACGAGATGTTCATCGAAAAATATCGCTGGGTTGAATAGGAATAAAGTTTTTTCCATTTTTATAGTCGATAAGATGGAGTGAATCTGATCTAGAGATTTTTGATAATCTTGTTTGTTCTTTCAGAATTTTGTGAGGTAGAACCCGGCACCACTTCCTTGGCCTTAGCTGGAGAAACAGAGATTATAAAGTCGTCTTGATTTTTGACCTGATTTGTGTTTTTAAAAGTAAAGGCATAGTACCAATCTCCATATTTAAAACCAATCTTTTCCGACCCATCCAACTGAAGTGGGGCAGGTGTTACTGAATAGAGTTTGTCTATTTTCGACAAAGCTTTTTTATCGAAAACTAAATAATTATTTTTTTCCACCTCCTTTGCATCGCCACCGCTTATACCTATATATTTTTGAACATCAATATTGTCCGGCTCCCAACGATTGGCGCTGGAACAACTAACAATAAGGTCTGGCCAACTTATCTCTCTTTCTCCAATCATCAAGGAATGATCTGTAGGATATTGAGTTTTTTCACTTAGTGGCAAATCCTTCTTCGTCTGAACAGAAATTCCACACTCTTCAATAGAATATGTCGCAAACTTTGGTTTCTTTTCTTTGTATACATATGCCGCACCCCCCGCTACCACCAAAATCAAAACGCCCACTGCGATGAAGATGATTTGTGTAAAACCTTTTTTATATTTGTTCATAAAAATTAGCTGTTTGTAATGAAAAAATTATATCACACAAATACCACCCTTAGGCGGTTTTTGTGTGAATGTTTTTAAGATGGGGAGTTTGAATAAATACCTCGACAAAGCCTTGCGAGCTCGACGGCGCGAGCACGAGGGGATTTTAGTAATCCATCCCCCCCATTCCTCCCATGCCGCCAGGCATGCCACCCATCGGTTTCTCTTCTTTTGGTTCATCGGCAATCGCAACCTCCGTAGTGAGAAGTATCGAAGCAGCCGAGCTAGCATTTTCGAGAGCAGTACGAGTAACCTTTACTGGATCGATAATTCCTCTCTCGATCATGTTTTTGTAAATCTTGTCACTCTTCGCGTCATAACCAGCATTCTCGTCCTTGGATTCCATTATTTTGCTCACGATCACCGACCCGTCATCTTTCCCGGCATTTATCGCGATTTGCTTTAGAGGGGCCTCGAGAGCCTTGAGGATAATCTCGTAGCCAAGTTTAGTCTCACCGACAGCCACTGCGTCCAACTTTTCACGAATTTTCTTTGCGGTGCGCACCAGAGCACTTCCACCACCAGCTACGATTCCCTCTTCGATCGCCGCCTTCGTAGCATTTACTGCGTCCTCGATCTTTAGTTTCAGATATTTCATCTCTGTCTCTGTGGCGGCACCAACACGGATCACTGCTACACCGCCAGAGAGTTTACCGATTCGCTCGTCTATTTTTTCGATTTCAAACTTTGAGTCTGTGGCCTCTTTCTGCTTCTTCAACTGTGCTACCCGAGCATCTATTTCAGTCTTTTTCCCTTTTCCGCCGACGATAATAGTTTTGTCTTTTGTTGCGATCACCTTTCTTGCGTGTCCGAGCATCGGCAGATCAACATTTTCCAATTTTATTCCAAGTTCCTCGGAAGCAACTTTTCCACCGACAGTCACCGCAATATCCGAGAGCATCTCCTTCTTCCTATCACCATATCCAGGAGCTTTTACAGCAAGAACGTTGAAGCCACCACGGAGTTTGTTTACTACAAATGTAGCCAGAGCCTCACCATCCACATCTTCGGCAATAATTACTAGGTCTTTCTTACCACTTTGAGCAATTTTTTCGAGGAGCGGCAGAATTTCTTTAATGGTCGAGATTTTCTTGTCGGTTATGAAGATAGACGCATCAGAATATTCGGCCTCCATTCGTTCTGGATTTGTAATCATGTATGGAGAAACATAACCCTTATCAATCTCCATCCCTTCTACAACTTCAGAATCAACTCCGACAGATTGTGACTCTTCGACAGTTACTACTCCATCTTTCCCAACCTTGTCTATAGTATCTGCAACAATCTTTCCGATTTCTTCTGACTCGGCTGAAATGGTAGCAACTTGGTGGATCTCCTCTTTACTTTTTATCGGTTTGGCGATTTCTTTCAGAGCTTTCAATGCCTCTACTGTCGCCTCTTCGATACCAGAACGCAAGAGCATAGCGTTCACGCCTATCGTTGTGTGCTTCATGCCCTCCAGGATAATGGCTTGGGTGAGAAGAACCGAGGTGGTTGTGCCGTCTCCAGCATTATCATTGGTTTTCGTAGCAACCTCTTTCACGATCTCTGCACCCATGTTTTCAAACTTATCTCTAAGAGTGATCTCTTTGGCGATTGTTACACCGTCATTTGTGATCATCGGCCCACCATAACCCTTATCCAAAACGACATTTCTCCCTCTAGGGCCAAGAGTGATTTTGACAGCATCTGCGATTATATCGATACCTCTTTTCAGAGACTTTCTTGCTTCTTCGTTAAATTTGATCTGTTTACTCATAGGTTTTTTGGTTTTTATTAAGTCGTATGTTATTTCCTAATAACGGCCAAAATATTTTCTTCTTTTATAATATAAAGTTCGCTGTCTCCATTTTTTACTTCCTCAAAGCCATACTTTGAAAAAATAATTCTATCTCCAACTTTTAGCTTGATAGGAACGCGCTTGCCGTCTTCGAAGCGACCTTCCCCAACTGCCATTACAATCCCTTGTTCAGACCGCTCTTTCTCTGCAGTATCCGGGATAATAATTCCAAAAGTGCTTTTTGCTTCCAATTCAGAAGCCATGATTGGCCTTACAAGAACCCTGTCGCCGAGTGGCATGATTTTTGGTTCCGCGTGAGTCTCCGTCGTTTTGGTTTCTTTCTTGGTGACTTTTTTGGCTGATTTCTTGTGTTTTTTCATAGCGAAATTAAAATCTGACTTATAATAAGTGGACGTAGTATAGGACCATTTTTCTCTTGATGTCAACTCTTAGAGCAAGGCCTAGTGTTACAAAAAGAGCTGTCTATGTTTGTACATAAACAGCTCTCACCGTCCTTAAAATCTTTCTCGCATCTCGGGCTGATCCGGCTACTCAAGTATGAAGAGGGTCCTTGAAACCTCGAAAGGGATTCGGATAAGCCGGTGAATGCCCAGCCCAAAGCTGTCCGGTTCCCAGAGTCTCTCCGACAAGAGTCGGTATCATTTCCGGCCTTCCATACAGATCCTTGAAGTAGGCATTCCATCGAGGAGCATCCGCGTGTGCTAGAGCCCTTTCGACAGAAATAAACCTGGTGACATCCGGAGAAAGCGAGCGTGTGTATTCGTGGGTGAACCCATCATGCCTCATCATGGCCGTTATTCTGCCAAAATGGATAAAGAGCGAAAGAACTGCGACATTTCTACCCCAACCGTAATCTCGCGCTATCGTGGCACAGAGAACTACTTGCTCTCTCGTATCAAACGCCACCGACTCTTCGATGATGACTCCCGAGGGCACCCCGAGTTCACGGAGTTCAGCCGCCATAACGCTTGAGATTGGGGGGCCATGGCTAGCTCCACCTATGTTTGTCCGACCACCCGAAGGAACAAGAATCAACTTCGGATTGATCTGGTGAAGAACTGCGGCCGCCTGCACCCTCTCATAACTCGGCATTGCGCCAGTTTTGTCTGTCTCTACCCCCCTAAGTGATCTCCAACCCAACCCTCCGAGATGACTCGGATCGCTTGCGGGTGTGATATCTCCGCCGAAGATGAAAACCGCCTTCAGACTCTTTACCACTTGTTCCAGCGCCTGATCTGGCATACACCTCTCCTGTTGTATGTTGCGGGTTTGAACAGCAAACCTCTAAAACTAACCATGACACAGATGAGTTTGGTTTGCAATAGATCATGTTGCACAATTAAAAAACGGTAGTATAATGCTCGGAATGATGTCTTTTTTCGGTGGAGTCTTACCGTACATTCAGATTATTCTCTCGATTGTCCTCATAGGTGCCGTACTTCTTCAGAGATCAGAGTCTGGTCTCGGCAGTGGATTCGGTGGGGATGGTTTTTCGTCTGGGCATCACGAACGCCGAGGTTTCGAAAAAACATTATTTTATTTAACAATTATTGTTGCTTGTCTGTTTGCCGTCTCCTCATTTATCACTCTCGTCGCACGATAACTTAAAACAAAATTGGGCTTCACCCACTACTAATTGCTTAATTGCTTCCGCAGATAAATTTTAAATGACACTTAAAAATAATTGGCGTTATCCCATTCATGGTTTCGGAGAACGAGCTTACTCGGACTCATCGCAGACCGAGAGAATCCTCTTCTTTTTTATAGCGGGAGTCTGCCTTATAAGCGGCCTTCTTCTCCTTTGGAGACTCAATGATTCTTTTCTAATCGAGGTCCCAGAACGGGGAGGAACTATAAGCGAGGGTATTATCGGAATTCCGAGATTCATAAACCCGGCACTCGAAGCTTCAGACGCCGATAAAGACATGACGGCCCTAGTCTACGCCGGCCTCTTGCGCGCAACACCTGAAGGGGATTTGGTAGTAGACGCCGCAAAAGAATACTCGGTTTCTCCAGACGGCCGAACATATCACTTCGTCCTCAAAGACAACCTAGTTTTCCACGACGGCACCCCACTTACAGCCGACGACGTAGAATTCACTATCCAGAAAATCCAAGACCCAAGTATAAAAAGCCCAAAGCGTGGCACTTGGAATGATGTTGTAGTTGAGAAAATAAACTCCAAAGAAATTAAGTTTACTATAAGACAACCCTTCTCCCCCTTTATCTACAACACCACTGTGGGAATTTTGCCGAAACATATCTGGAAAGAAGTACCGACAGATGAATTTTCTTTTAGCCAATTCAACATAAACCCGGTTGGGAGCGGGCCCTATAAGATAAAAAATATCAAAAGAAATTCAATTGGACTTCCTATTTACCACCAACTTGTTTCTTTTGAAAATTACAGCCTCGGTGAACCTTTTGTAGATCGGTTTTTTGCAAACTTCTACCAAAACGAAAAGGAGCTTCTGGTTGGTTACAAACGAGGCGAGATAGACAGCCTCGGTGGAATTTCTCCCAAATACGCTCGTGATATAGAAAACAGTAGTAAGTTGGTTCTTTCTACGTTGCCACGAACTTTCGGTATCTTTTTCAACCAAAATCAGGCGGCAGTTTTTGTAAACAAAGAAGTAAGACAGGCTCTTGCTTTAGCTATAGAAAAGGACCTTATCATAAATGAGGTGTTATATGGTTTTGGAAAGAAAATCGATGGACCTCTTTTGAGAGTTGCTGAATCAGATGAAAATGAAGCTACCACTACCCCCACCGACAGAGCTATCGCTCTTCTCACCAAAAATGGCTGGTCTATAAACGAGAGCACTGGCGTGATGGAGAAGAAGAACAAAACTAGCACCACGATTCTTAAATTTTCCATAGAAACAAGTGATGCTCCGGAACTCAAACAAACCGCAGAAATAATAAAAGATTCTTGGAAAAAAATTGGGGCCGATGTTGACGTAAAAATATTTGAAATAAGCGATCTAAATCAAAACATCATTAGACCAAGAAAATATGATGCTTTGCTTTTCGGTGAGGTAATTGGGAGTGATAAAGATTTCTACCCTTTTTGGCACTCATCGCAAAGGATTGATCCAGGCCTAAACATTGCTCTCTACACAAATATTAAAACAGACAAGCTACTCGAAGAAATACGAGTTGCTCTCGACAAAAAAGTACGGGAAGAAAAACTCGACGAATTCGAAAAGATCGTCAAGGAAGATAGCCCCGTCGCTTTTATTTATGCTCCAGAATTTATTTATATAGTTCCGAAAACAGTCAAAAACGTGAGGCTGGGTGAAATTAGCAATTCTGGGGAAAGATTTTTGAATGTACACGAATGGTATATAGATACAAATAAAGTGTGGAAAATATTTACTCAATAAAACAACAAAATGGACCCAAAACAAACAATGGGAACTACCGAACCGACAATGCGCCCCATGAGGCGAGGTCGAATTTCTAATATGAGACGCCCAATGCGACCAAGATTCAATAATAGAGGAGGACCTCCAGGTGGACGCAGAAGAGACGAGCCGCTTCAACGCAAGGAGGATTACAAAATTCCACCACCCGGTGAAAACATAAGAATCATTCCTTTGGGAGGCGTGGAAGAAATCGGCAAAAACATGATGGTCATCGAATACAAAGATGACATTATAGTCGTCGATGCCGGTATAAAATTCACCGACGAAGAAACCCCGGGAATAGATTACATTCTTCCCAACACAAAATATCTTGAGGAGAACCGATCAAAGATCCGAGCTCTCGTCATAACCCACGGTCATTTGGACCACATCGGCGGTATCCCCTATCTCATTGATCGACTCGGCAATCCGCCCATATACACTCGAGAATTCGGAGCTTTGCTTATAAAAAAGCGCCAGGAGGAATTCCAACATTTGGCC
Source organism: uncultured Candidatus Saccharibacteria bacterium (assembly GCA_964428845.1). Taxonomy (GTDB): domain Bacteria; phylum Patescibacteriota; class Minisyncoccia; order Phycocordibacterales; family DATGWK01; genus CAYRZH01. The sequence goes on from CAYRZH010000004.1 coordinate 7,263, forward strand.
CCCTTAAATATAAAAATCGTCGAGCAAAACGACGGAGCTCTTCCTATTACTAAAGATATAAAAATACGCTTCTTTGGTCTTACCCATTCTATTCCAGACTCAACTGGCGTGATCATCGAAACCCCTTTCGGCGACATCGTAAACACCGGTGACGTACGAGTAGACAATGTAGACGGTGTTCCCACAGAAAAAGAGATCGAGCAATACAAGTTTTTCAAAGACAGAAATATTTTGCTACTTACTATGGATTCCACCGGTATCGAAAAACCCGGCTTCTCCCTTTCTGAAGAGACAGTTATAAATACTATAGACAAAATCGTCGGTGGAGTACCAGGAAGAATCCTTATTGCAACTTTTGCTTCCCAAGTAGAGCGCATCATTGAGTTTCTAAAGATGGCCAAAAAATATGGCAAAAAGGTTGTTGTCGAGGGCAGAAGCATGAAGACCAATGTTGAGATTATCAGACATCTGGGACTTGTAGATGTTGAACATATCATTCCGATCGAAGAAATAGAGAGTTATCCTCCCCACAAAATCATGATTATAGCGACTGGCGCCCAGGGAGAAGAATTTGCTGCACTCATGAGAATGTCAAACAAGACCCACAAATATATAAGACTAAATAAAACAGACACAATCATTCTTTCGTCTTCGGTCATCCCAGGAAACGAAAAAGCCATCACCAAACTAAAAGATAATCTTTTCCGCCACGATGCCCACATCATCACCTATCTCGACTCTGATGTACACGCAAGCGGTCACGGGAAACGCGGTGAACTAGAATGGATCCACAGGCAGATCCCGTACAAGTTCTTTATGCCTGTTCATGGGCACCACTACATGCTTAAAATGCACGCCGAACTGGCTCTCAATCGAGGTGTTTCAAGCAACAACATTATTGTCCCAGACAACGGCAGTATCATAGAAATAAAAGATAAGGGACAAAAAATAGAGCTTTTGAAAGAAAAGGCACCTTCAGACGACATGATGGTTGAAGGATTTAACATCGGAGATATCCAGGAAGTAGTCATCCGCGACCGTAAGATGCTTGCCGAAGATGGAATGTTCGTAATTATCGCAAGCATCGATGCCAAAACTGGCAAACTAAGGAAATCCCCAGACATAATTTCTAGAGGATTTGTCTACTTGAGGGAATCACAAGACTTATTGCAACAAAGCCGAATTCTTATAAAAAAGACTATTGAAAATGCAACAATGGGTATGAACCCTATCAACTTCGAATACGTAAAATCAAACGTAACCGATGCGGTCAGTCGCTTCTTGTTTCAGAAAACCGCCAAAAAACCGATTGTTATCCCAGTAGTGCTCGGAATGTAGTTGATGTAGTCGGCGCCGCGGGAGAAAGCCGCGAGAAAAATTTACCAAAGAATGCGAGGTTCTCGCCAAAAGAAAAGCCCCACGCGCGGCAAGCGGCGGGGCCGGAGGTTTTTGAGGGGTCCTTTCCCTTTTTTCTGGCTCGCACTTTCTAGCTCGCCTCGTCCTAGATGCCCCAGATATCACCTGGGGGGACTTCGCTGTGGACTTCGCTTGTGATGGAGCGTTTCCTGTATACTCCGGGCTGGATAGTATCGTAGCGCCTCCAGAGAAAACTGACTTTGTCCACCCACACGACCTCCCAGATGATCTCCTGAAGTCCATCGGCCTCGATTACCAACTTGGAGCGAAACACGTAGCAGTCATGACCGCCCTCGATGGCGTCAGCTTCCTGTTCCCCGTTCGCGATCTTGTTTCTGAACGACCTGGCCTTGTCGAGGGGCTGACCCTCTTCGACACCAACCCAACTGTACTGATGTGAACCGATGAAGCACTCTTCTTCGAAATGGTTTTCCAGCGTATCGGTCCCATGTGGGTAGTCGCTGTCAGATTGAGACAGTGGTCCGTCCCCCATTCTCTCGCTGATTATCCCATCCACGAGAGAGACAGCGAAGATGCGCTCCCCTCTCTTGAAGAGAATCGTCCTGAAAGCGTTCTTGGCCGACCTGAAATCGATAACGACTGGCTCTGTGCCACCCACAACTGGATAATCGCCATCCTCGGTCCGAATCGACTCTACCTTGATCGTAGCCGTGAAATAGGGCGCGTTACGAAGAGTCTCCTCGGCACGCTGGGCGATCTCCTCCTTCGAGGGTCGCTCGGGCAACAAGGGCTGTTCGGGCACGATAGCTTCAGGACTGATAGCGACAGGGACATCGGTAGAAACAGTGAGTGTGGGCTGGGTCATTCCCTCGGTAGCACAGGCTGGCAAAAGCAGCATGAGCACCAGAGCCACCGAGGTTGAAAGAAGGCTGGCGAAGATTCTGCGAAAAAGATCAACACGACCTGCGTCGACTTCTGCCTGCGATTTCAACGTATGGGACAAGGAGCACCTCCTGTGAATGGTTTTTGGTGGGATGAGCGAACTAGTGACAAAAAACTTTCCACCTTCAAAATATACTGATATTGGCTTCTTGTCAACTTCGCGCACGGGAATTTTCATTGCTTCAATTGCATTTCAAAGCGGAATTTTCACTACATATAAACGCAACAAAATACAAAGAAAAAGACCCCTCGATAGCGAAGGGTCTGGAGGATCGAACTGAACTTGTCTTGTGACTACTTGCCCTCGGTCACCGGCGTAGCACGACAGCGGGATTGTTCCAAGTGTAGATGGGGTAGAAAGCCAGAATCTGGTGATCCCTCATGACCTGGACCGTGGCACGCCACTGGCAGTACGCCAGAACCGCACCCGGGTTCAAGGAGCAGCCGATACCAGGATCATCACACTCGGGGTTGGTACAAACCCGCCTGACAACAATCAGCGGATCCCCACCCCAGCACCGGCAGACAGCGACGGTAGTGCTGTCACCACCACCGAGAGAGCCCAGGGTGATCCGGAGACCACCAAAGCCCTCGAGACCAGAGATCTGAATGACGATGTTCTGGTTGTCGTCGAGACCGAGGACGAGGTGGACAGCTCTGCCCGAACCGCCCGACACCAAACCGTCGATCGTGATGCTGTTGCTCGCGTAGGAGATTCCGGTTGTTGTGACGGGCAAGCCGTTCACAAACACAATCGGGAAACGGTTCATCCAGAAGACGGCAACATGAGAACTGCTGCCGCTGACTGTGTCGAGGAGCTTCGCGCTGAAGATCTCCGGACCGAAGCTGTCGAGCACGGTGTAGACAGAGGATTGCGATTTCTCTGTGCTCGACGAATCATCCAGGGCTACAGCCCGAGGGGTCAACACGACGAGTGCGACCAGGGCAGTGGCCAGTAACACAAACAGCCTTCTCGTGCGAACGATGCCAACCATAGGGCCCCCTTTCTTTTTGGGCGGTGACAGGAAAGACAATGAACAAATCCTAGATTTAGAATATACCTAATATAACTATCCCGTCAAATACCTTCAGCACCACGGAAAATTAGATCAGAAATACTTGCTATAATAGACCGATATATGCTCCGAAATATTTACACCTCGACAGCAATTTTTGCCTTTCATTCATGCTTGATTCTCTACATTAACTCCTCGTTTTTGGGAAAATTTTTTGACAATGCAGCACTTGGAGTCATCTACATCGTCGGGGCAATTATAAATATTATACTTCTTGTCTCTCTACCGAGGATTATTGGAAATTTTGGGGTCCACAGGGTCCTTTTACTCTTTATTCTTCTCGAAGGCATAGCAACACTTGGCATGGTGTTCGCGAACTCCCCATTCTTTGCGGCCTCTTCGTTTACCCTGCATCAAGCAATGATAATCATGATTCTTTTCTTGTTCGATGAATATCTAGAATATGCATCTAAGAAAGAAGGCTTTACGGGTAGAATTCGCTCGGCTTATCTCACAATATCGAGCACAGTTCTTGTGGTATCCCCCACCCTCGCTGGCGCAATCGCTGGCGGTCCGCATGGTTTCGATGCGGTATACATGCTGTCATCCTTCTTTCTCATACCGTTATTTTTCATAGTCTGGAGAAATCTTCGCTTTAAAGAAAGTAGCCAATCTTATGATGGCATAAGAAAAGCAATCGTTCATTGCCTCAAAGATAAAAATTCCCTCACAATTGTTCTTTGTAGGTTTACACTAGAATCTTTTTACGCATGGATGGTCATCTATATGGCCATCTATCTCGTACAGACTGTCGGCTTCGAGTGGAAAGAGGTTGGTTCGATTTTTACCATCATGCTTTTGCCATTTGTACTTTTTGAAATACCTCTTGGAAATCTCTCAGACCGATCTTGGGGAGAAAAAGAGATTATTATAATAGGTTTTTCGATAATAGCCCTTTCCACATTTTTTATCCCATTCATCGCTGGAGCAAGTTTTTTCCTATGGGCAAGCATACTTTTTCTAACACGAGTTGGGGCAAGCTTTGCAGAAATAGGTACGGAGAGTTTCTTTTTCAAACACGTAAAAGGGAAAGATGCTGGAATGATAAGCCTTTATCGGGCAACCAAACCTTTTTCATATATCGCTTCACCGGCGATCGCCACAATAACTTTTTCATTACTTTCTTATCAAAATTCCTTTTTTGTTCTTGCGGTATTTGCACTATGTGGATCATTTGCCGCTCTAAAACTAAAAGATACGAGATAGCTACTACTTTCGGTTTTGTATGTGGATAACTTTATTGTGGTACCTGCATCTGGGTATAAACTTAAGAGCAGATCGAGGAGGTTGACTCACCTCCCACAGAAGTTCCTTCGCTTCGGGCGATGCACCTTCCCGGCTTCTCTCCTCTCTCCTCCGCGGGGCAGTGCCCAAAGGCAATGCCCCGTTTTGCTTGAAAGACTCGTCTCCCTCACCAACTGGCGCCCGTGCCGGCAACGTTATGGGCGCCATTGCCCTAGTGCACGTCTTCTTCTTTCTCCAGGACCCCCGCTGTGTAGGCGGGGGTCTTTTTTTCTCTAGATTTTCAAAAGTTCTAGGCACAGAAAAAGTGGTAATTCTTTTCTCATTCTGTCTTCTTCTTTCTGCCTAGGACCGGGCTGGCTTTTCTTATGCGAAATCCATTCCTCAAGACGAGATACGACGAAGCCAGAGTTTCTAAAGATTTTAAAATAAAACTGAAGTGGACGATGAAAAGATATCGTAAACTTCTCGGGGCCTTTTCTTCCTGGCGTCATATTTATTTCCTCCTTCAATTCTGACATGTAGGCACTTATGTTTCTGTGCTGCTTGGTGCCCCCATCATCCCACCCCCAAGAAGAAGCTTTCGGAATACGAAAAGCGGGATGGTTCATGACTATCACTAGTTTCCCACCTGGTTTGAGTGCCTTGTTACAATTTTTGATGGTTGTCCTAACATCCTCTATATTTTGAACAGCCAGTACGATAACAGCTTTATCAAAATTCTCCAGAGACGATGGTAATTTTTCGACTCGAGAAACAATAAATTTAAGTCCTGGATTTGAACCATACCGTTTCTTTGCCGCACCGATAAGCTCTTCGGATACGTCCACACCGACGACCTCTGCCCCGGCGTGAGTGAATTCGTCAGCAAAAAAACCATTGCCACAGGCGACATCAAGCACTTTGTCTCCCTTATTTATATCAAGTACTCGTAGAAGATTTGGGAGAATAACCTGTCTTTGAAACGAGTCCTCATTGTGAGATAAGAGATCATCATACCAGGAAGACACCTCACCCCAAGATGTGTCATTTTTACTCATAAATTATTGTGGTATATCGAAATATAGCACCAAACCATAAAAATATGAATTATTAAGGATTTATCCCCACCATTTCCCCAACTACCAATTTTGAAGGCGAAAAACAGAGCTTTAAAATTGTTGTCAGGTATTAACAACAAATTTAACTACCCTGTTTCCCCACATGAGAATACTAATAATTGATGACAATAAAGATATTAGGGATTTGGTAAAAATTGGACTTGAGGCGGAATCTTTCGTGGTAGATACGTCCCCAGACGGCGAAAGGGGTTCCTACATCGCGAGGACAAATGATTATGATTTAGTGATTTTAGACAACGTTATGCCCAAAAAGCATGGGTATGAGGTTTGCAGAGAAATAAGAGATGCAGGAAAGAAAATGCCGATTCTTATGCTGTCCGTCCAGAGTGAAGTAAGAGACAAGGTCAGTCTTCTTAAATATGGTGCTGATGACTACATGACTAAACCATTTTCTTTCGAGGAGTTGGTGGCTAGAGTGCGAGCACTTTTGCGCCGCCCAGAGGAAATGAAAGGAGAAATTTTATCTCTTGGAGAACTCAAGCTCAACTCTAGGACACAAGAAGTGCAAAATGGACATAAAAATATCTATCTTACCAAAAAGGAGTTTTCCCTATTAGAGTTTCTTCTTAGAAACAAAGAACAGGTTGTGTCTCGAGGCCTTATCATGGAACATGTTTGGGACCTGGACGCAGACCCGTTTTCAAACACAATTGAGACTCACATTTTTAACCTGCGCAAAAAAATCGAGAAATCTAAGAAAGAAAGGCTGATATGGAATGTGCCCGGTCGTGGATACAAACTCGCCCCGATAGCCTAAAGAACAATTATGAAACCAGGGAAAAGAAGTTTTGATGAAAATAAAATGTCAGAACTTTGCCGACTTGCCGAGATAGGCAAGCTTTCCGGTGGGTTCGTCCATGATCTAGCGAACCACGTCTCGGTAATGTCTTTATCAATGGGTTATTTTGAAGAGAACCTTAGACATGAGAGCGAGAGAATTCGCAGACACACAAAGGAATCCGCTCGAGCACGAAAAAGTATGCAATATTTTGCAGACTCGATAAAAAGACACATGCGAGGAAAAGATATTCGTTGCTATTTTTCTCCCCACAAAAAACTCAACGATCTGATATTTTTATTCAAGTACCGAGGTGAAAAAGTTGGCGTTTCTTTAAAAATTGAGGGAGACGAATCAGTAAAGGGAGTACGCTTGTATGGTAGTCGCATACGTTTCAATCAACTTTTTTCCAATCTGATATCAAATGCTATTGATTCTTTTGAGGAAACGTCGAAAGAAGATAAGGTTGTAAAAATAACCATTGAAACAAAGAATAAAATGGTTTTTATTCGAGTCTCTGATAATGGTCGAGGAATGAATGAAGTAACCAAAAAGAAAATTTTCGAACCATTTTTCACAACAAAAAGCTTTGGTAAAGGAGTAGGGCTTGGTCTGTCGACAGCGAAAGAGATTGCGGAAAAAGATTTTGGTGGATCAATTTTTACAAGAAGCGAGGAAGAAAAAGGGTCAGTGTTTACTGTCTCTATCCCTTTGCCCAATATCGTGAGGATAAGATAGCAAAACACATAAAAACTAAATTTAAAAAAACAAGACTTTTGCATAAAAAAGCCGCGCGCAGCTGTGGAGGCAACCCAGGTCTGCGCGCGGCGGAGGAGAGTATGAAAGAACTTCGAGTCAGATGTGGGTTCCAAAGCGAGAGGGGCCCGCACAGGAGTTGATGCCGGCCGCCCCTGTGCGGGCCCCGAATCGACCGTGCGAGAAGCAGAGCCCCCACACGATCTCGGAGAGGAACCTCAAGAAAAAAGGGTCGCGCGCGGAAGCTGTGAGGACAACTACGCGCGACCCAGAGAGATCTGTATCACGAATCTATTACAAGGATAGACCGGCCGGGTATTAATTGTCAACAAAGTTATTCGACCGAGCAAATAAGGTGTTACCGATCTTAATACTATGGCTTTTTATATATCTCCTTACTTAAGTAGCGCTCTATCACTTTTCTGCTCGGAGGGAAAAGTGGTTCTGGGAGAGAGTCTAGAGAAAACCATTTCCATTCGGTAATTTCGTCCGGCTCTTTCACCTCCGGTTCGCTAACTTTTTTCGTATAAAGTAAACCTACCGTGACGAAGTGTGCATCGGGAACTATATCATTTGTGAGACTAACAAGAGTCAGATCCTTGGGGTCAATCCGTATTCCAGTTTCTTCGAAGAGTTCTCTGACTGCCCCGTCTTCGAAGCCCTCACCGAAGTCGAGCTTACCACCAGGCATAGTCCATGTCCCCTCTCCATGCATGGCGCTGTCGGCTTTTTCTGGATCTGGATGGCGTCGTCCGAGAAGAACATTATTATCGTTTAAGACCATCACTCCAAAACCAATTCCCATTTTTTTCGGCTTTTCCATACACAAAAGTATAACAGACCGGCAATCTCAATCCTTGTAAAAACAAAACCGCCCGGTGGCCGGGCGGCTCGTAGTCTTGATCGTAGATATTTGAAGTTAGTAGAAGTCTAGTAGTACGAGTAGGTAGGCTTCCGGAGTACCACATCGGGCTCACCGCCCTTGCGGATCACTCTGTCCACCAGTCGGCGATTGAGTCGGCGACGCTGCAACTTGAGCGATTTGCGAAACCCTGGGCACCTTTCGTGCCGATTGATCTTTACCCTCGACAAACCCATGGTTTTTCTCCTATGAGATTGGCTCTCAAATCGTACCTCGATCTGGGATAATAACATCCTTGAAAATAAAGTCAAGTGGTCCGATTTTATACAAATACTCTACCACCAATCCCCTGCTTCCATAAAATCTCCTCTATTTTTCTTTTCCCTTCAAAATCAAGATCGTGTTCGACTGGTACTTTCGATTTAGAATTGTTGCTGATTGTTTTCCCTTCACCGACATAAAAACCTACGTGCCTATGACCACTAGAATCCAGTGATTCTCCCCAAAGGATCACACTGCCCACGACTGGTTTATCGATGACTACCCATCCAGACTCTTTCATATCTTTTAGAGTGCCGTTCACGGTGGCGTGTATGCCTTTTATATATCCAAACATATGAAGAACCGCCGAGACGAAAAACGCACATGATAGATTTCCGTCTTCTGTCGCATCTATTTTCTTTCCCTCGAGATCTATGAAGAGATTGCGAAACATATTGGACCCAACACTGTTTTTTATAACAGAAATATATGTATCAAAAGGGAGAGGGTTGGGTTTGACTTTTGGTGTTGAAGGAAGTTTTTCGGTCATGAGGCTATTTTAACATGCAAGAAAAAAGAGGGTGGCCTGGTTACCACCCCCGATCAGTCGACTCGGGACAAATGCCCGTTCTTCTCGGACAGTCTACGTGCCCGTGGGCAACACCCACCCGTTGTTTTCACATGGAGCATTGGCAAATCGTAGAGTTTGCGAAACTCCATGGATGCTGGCATTCATGTTCCTGGGGGTACAACGGCAATTCCGTTCCTGCAACTTAGGCCTACTGGTCTGGAGGCTGTCTGCAGGACATTTCCAAGAACACTCGTCCCCTTCCCCAGATTTCTATTGTTTAACCTGAAGAAATCCGTTGGGGATCATCCTATTGGGCATCCCAGGTTCGTCAGGTTCCCTTCTTCTTGCCCATGAGCACCTCCTTTCTGAGTTAATAATAGCATTGGTGAAATTTTGGGACAAAGAAAAAGAAGGCTTTTCTTATTTATTAAACACCAACCACTCCCCTTCGCTGACAACCTCCACATTTCCATCCTGCACCTTTAGCGCAGACCGGTCATCCAGAGCGTAGATGGGTTTATTGATTTCCTTCGCTACTTCTTCGATAAATTCTTTTCTAATGTTCGGAAAGTGGGGCGAATTGAGATGGGGTCTCACATAAAAATCGACTAGGTCGAGAGCCTTCTCATCCGCGTAACCAAAAGTTTTTTCGTAATATAGCTTTTTATCTTTACTGCTCAGGGTGAGTGTTGGATTTGTAACGATACTTCCCGCGCTGATACCCGCATACACTCTTGTCTTCAAAAGCTCTCTCAGGATCTGCTCGAGGCCGGATTTTTTCAACCAATTCATTAAATGAAAAGTGCTTCCGCCGGAGAAAAATAGGACGTCAGATGCCTCTAGCCTCGGCCGCCAAACCTCCACCGGAAGTGCAGAAATATCTATAATATCAACCACTTTGCATTTCTGTTTTTTTATATTAGAGAGGTCATCAATAAACCAACTCTTGTCACCCTTACCAACATTCATCGCGGTTGGTATAAAAGCAATCGTCGTTTCAGAAGCAGGCTTGCCGACCAGATCAAAAAGAGCTTTTGCAATCGACTGATTGGATAATCCATTTGATGTTAAGAGAAATTTCATGGGCTCATTATATAAAATCACGACACAAAACCATTTTTCTGCTGATCCCACATTTTCTTGAATATTCCTGAAGAACTCTTGAGAAGTTCCTGTGGATTTCCATTTTCCACCACAACCCCATTTTCTAAAACGACAATTCGATCCATTGCCTTAAGAGTGGAAAGGCGATGTGCGATAGCGATCACAGTACGACCGGCAAAAAGACTTGTCAGGGCTTCCTGTATGAAGTTTTCACTTTCAGTATCAAGGGAACTTGTAGCTTCGTCCAAAATCAAAATTGGGGCATTTTTAAGTATGGCCCTGGCCAGAGCGATGCGTTGTCGCTGACCACCTGAGAGCTTTATTCCTCTTTCTCCCACCTTAGTATCATACCCTTGAGGAAGATCTTTTATAAATTCGTGAGCATTGGATTTTTTACTAGCTTCCATAACCTGTTCATTCGTTGCATCAATTTTTGCGTATTTAATATTTTCAAAAAGACTGCGGTGAAAAAGTGAGGTGTCTTGGGGAACGTAGGATATTAACCCGTGAAAGACATTTAGATCAAAGTCTTGAATTGGAATACCCCCGATAGCAATACTTCCTGCGCTATAGGCATGCTGCCTGAGCAATAATTTGACAAGGGTACTCTTCCCCACTCCAGAGGCACCGACAATTCCAACCCTCTCCCCATCTCTCACAGACAAAGAAAAATCTCTAAACACAGGGAGATGAGTTTTTGGATATTGGAAATTTACATTTTTAAATTCCACAGAATATTTTTGTTCTGGAATATCCGATACATTTCCACCAAGGAGATACTCCTGTCGTTCCCGTAAATGACCGATAGCATCAGATAGAGTACCGTATTGCCGAGAAGTTCCCATAACAATTTCGCCAAATGACCAGATAGTACCCACAAGAGATGGAATAACAGCAGAAACTAAGACAAAATCACCTACAGAAAATTTGCCTTCGACAAACAAAACAATACTTACAAAGACAAGAGAAGTTCCTAAGAGCACCAAACTTATACCGTTTTGAAACTTATCCAGAACAGAGACCCATCTCATCTTTCTTTCGGCCCTTACAACCTCTCCTGTTACCTCCTGGTTTCTGGACTCCTCATGAGAAATCCCCCCGAATGACTGGACTAACGAGATATTACTCAGAGTGTCAACAATATTCCCACTGAAATGTGCGTGAGTTGTCGCTACTTTTTCAGAGGTTTTCCGGTGCCAGACCAATATGGGTACCGAGGACAAAATAAAAAAGGCCGACCACGCAAGAAAGGTTAAAAAAATATAACGGTGAGTAGAGCTCAGGACAATAGCAGCCATAATCAGTGACATAAAAACCCACCCGGCGCCCCAACAGGTTGACTCGATAAAATAGACAGCAGACGAACTTGCTTGTTCGATACGTCTCCCCAAATCACCCGAAAACTTATTCTCGAAGTAAGAGGTTGGTCTTTTGATCAAACCTTTATACAAAGATGTCGACAAATGTCTAAAAACATCTGGGACAAGATAGGTTTCGATGATATGACCGGTTCTAAAAAACAACTCTTGAAGTAAAAGTGCCAAAACGAGCAGGAGGAAAGGGCTGAATAGATCCGAAAAAGATACTAGTCCAGAATTTTCTACAACTTTATCGACTACAACCTTCAGAAAAAGAGGTAGAGAATATGCCATCACATTCCCCAAGATTATCAGGACAAGCATTGCAAAAAACCTCTTTTTATACGGAGCTAGGGCAAAGACAAAAGTTTTTAAGGGAGACTCTAGGTAATTATTTTTCATGACGTGATAGAAGGATTATATCAAAGGATCCCCTCCATACCCATGAAAAAACGGGGTCAATTTTTTTACTTCACTTTACTATCTTCCCTTCACCTCAAAGAAAAACAAATACTCCGCCGGCTCGATCTTCACACCAGCTCGCGTCGTTGGTTCAGTTGCAACCAGGGTTATCTGTTCCACTTCAGTGGTGATCGGCATACCAAGCTGAAATATTTGCTCCACTGGACCCGATCCGAGCCCACTTTCGAGCATCGCTCGCACTCGCACGGTGCCCGCCTGAATACAGAAAACATCTAACGGACAACGACTATCTTCAATGACCTCCTTAGGGGTTATTTTCACCCCAAGCGCGCGGCCAGTCTCGCCGAGATTGAGCTCGAGCAGGCCATTCTCGTTAAGTTGCGAGGGGATCGTGCCAGGACTCGGACCTAGACTCTGCACAACCACATAAAGGACCGCGACGATCAGAAAGATAACCAAAACAAGCCAAAATATTTTTTTCATATGGTTATGATATCAGTTAAATTGTTTGCCAAATACACTGATTTAGACACAAAAAAGGCGCTCGACTTGCGGGCGCCCAGGAGTTACGGGATATAAAGAAGATTTCCTAGTCGATCAATTCTGCCAGACGATCTTCGATCTCAATGCACCCGTAACCTACCGCCCAAAAAAATGCCGCAATCACAACCATAAGCAGTGAATGGGAGATTGGGGCGAGGCCGCCTACCCAGAGACGAAACCCGATAGACAGAGCCACACCAGCGCCCACGAATCCTCCGATCATTGCAATCACGACTATTACGTAAATGGCGCAGTCCGCAAGATCCTTAAACCAATCAAAAAGACAGGTCATTTTATTATCCTTTCTCTGGGGGATTATACGGGCGGAGGGGAAAGAAGCAAATAGCCCCCAGACAAGCCTTTTTTGGCTCCCTTGACAACCTTATCCCAATATGCTACTCTTAAACGCGACGGCAGGCTCGTGGCTTGTCGTCATTTCAGTCTCAAATGAAAGGAAGAGTGCATGAAGAGTCTCTGCCCCATCCTGGCTCTGGCCTGTCTTTCCACCCTGTCCGCGCTCCCCGCCCCGGCGAACGCCCAGTCAAACCAGTTCTCGACTTCCTCACAGTTCGCCGTCGACCCGAGCTTCAACTCGGGGATGGCGAGTGGTTCCGGCGGTGGCTCGAACGCCATCGTCATGAACCTCTCCTCGAACACCGATCTCTACATCGACCCGATCGCCGAGGAGGCCTACCTGAACGCCAGCGTGTACGTGAGCGGCGTCTGGGGCAACGTCTCGACGGTGAGCCCGTACTACAGCCACCTGGAGTACCCGGGGCTCACGACCTACAGCTCGCTCGCTCTGACGACTGTGAAGTGGAACGGCACCTTCTTCGAGTTCGATAACCCGGTGGAGCTGAACCTGAACGGGTTCGCCGGCTTGAGTCGCGATCCCGAACACACCTGGCTCTATGGGTATTCCTACGCGAATGCCTACGGTGAGGGTGCGATCCCGATCGATTCGTCGAGCTGGTACCACATCTACGAGCCCGGGCACCCGAACTGGCTCCCGGACTGGGAAGTCACGTTCACCTCGCGGTGGCTCGTGACGGAGAGCTTCGGCCCGATTCCGACGCCCGGCTCGCTCTGCCTTCTGGGCCTCGGCGGTCTCGTGGCGCTGCGCCGGCGCCGCTGACTCCAGCCAAGTTCTCACAAGTTTCGAATACCTGATCTTTTCGAGGCCCTCCGCGCACAGCGTGGGGGGCTTTTTTCTTTTAAAATGTAGACTTCGTTACGATAACAATACTCCACCGTCGACCACGATCTGCGAACCAGTCATATAGCTAGAAAGATCAGAGGCAAGGAATAGGGCTGCCCGACCGATATCATCCGATTCCCCCATGCGCTTCATGGGGATTTTTTCCATAAATTTTTTCAAAATAGCTTCTATTTCGGGTGTTGCTGGTGCACCAGCTCCGGTACCAGGTGTACTGATTCCACCAGGAGCGATAGCATTCACTTGAATATGATGAGGAGCAAGCTCGAGAGCAGTATTTTTTGTAAACCCCCAGAGACCGTGTTTGGAAGCGTCGTACACGGCAAGGCCAACTGATGAAGGATGAAGTGCGTCAATAGATGTAATATTGATGATTTTTCCGCCCCGATTCTGCTTTATCATCACCTCCCCTGCCGCCCTGGTGAACAAAAACACACTTTTCAAGTTGACCGCCAATACTTTCTCAAAATCAGCTGGGGTCATCTTCATGACGGGTACTATGGGATAAATACCAGCATTGTTGACGAGAATATCCAAGCCACCATACGTTTTCACCGCAAGACCAGTCGCCGCACTTACATCAGCCTCCTCCGCAACATTAGTTTTTATAAATGTAGCCTTATAACCACGGTCATTTAGTTGGGCGGCAGCTTTATTGCCGACCTCTTCATTGATATCAGCAATAACAACATTGGCTCCCGCCTCGGCCAGACGATAAGCGATACCGAAGCCAATGCCCATAGCGCCACCTGTGACGATCGCCGTTTTATTTTTGAGACTTATGAGCTGTGCGATTGGTGTTTCCATTTTTATAATTATTTAACTATTAAATTATCGGATTATTTTTAATCATTATTTAATTATTCAGTGGTTTTGCCGTCGAAATGCTCTGTATCAGCCTCTGCGGCAGCCTTTGTCTTATGGATCACCCCGTCATGGTGATGGGGTGGCATATAGAGAGTGTAAAGTTTCATGGGCGCTTCCCCGGTATTGATGATGTTGTGCTTCGTCCCCGCCGGCACCACAACAACGCTTCCATCTGTTATATCGTGGCTAACCCCACTCAAAATCGCTCTTCCCAACCCTCTCTCTACACGGAAAAACTGGTCCACATCATGCACCTCCTCACCGATCTCTTCATTGGGCAGGAGCGACATCAGGACAAGCTGGCTACTCTTGCTAGTGTATAAAACTCGCCGAAAATTATTGTTTTCAAGCGACATTTTTTCAATATTTGTCACATAACCTTTCATGGGTATATTCTAGCAAAAACAAATAAAAAAAGGGGTGTATGAGTGTTATTTATTTCACTTGTTCTGTCTGGCCTTCTTTAGTTTTCATAGATCAGAGCTTGTACTCCTTTATATACTTTTCGACTGCTTCAATATCAACTAGCTGATGGTCTCCGTCTAGCTCTTTTTTATATGCAACCAGATCACGTGGATGCAGGAGCACGACGTCGATCCCCTCAACATCCATATGCACGGGCTCAAATTTACGGTAATGATCCTTTGGCATTAGCTATTCGGTTTCCTCTTTATTGCTCATGCGTAAAGTATCTACATCAGTGATGTCGAACTCCTGTCCTTCGTACTCGAGACTTAATATGTCGCAGTCCCATTTCCCATCCAAATAATGCTGAGGGCCGAACGTAATATATTTTGAAATTTCTGGCAAGATTGCGGGTAAATATTTACCCGGCATGGAGATGTCGATATCGTTTAGGGGACGCGGCGAGCCGTATATTTTTGCAGCAAAACCACCTCCAATCCGATATGGGACTTTGTGCTTATCCAAAATTCCAACAATCCAGCGGAGGGCTTCTTTATGTTTATTTTCCATATATTAATTATGTAGCAGAAGCACACTGCTGTATACCAACACTATTTGAGCGAGAGAACACATCACGAGTTGGCTGGGGTGCTTGGACCAAGTTAGAACTATTATTTTAGAGGGCAGAACGCATTTTGCTTACCGAAAAGATTTAGCTTTTATTTAATCCAACCCCTATTACAACTATATTTTCTCAAATTTTCTCCAGATAAGAAATGAGTACATCTATGCTCTCATGAAGCACCTTTACTAACATCCGAGCATTCAGAGACCTTATCTCTTTTTTCTTACCCCCATCCTCGACCCAAGGCACATTTAATATGGTCATGTGATCTAAGTTTGATCCTCCACGCCGAACCATAGTCCATTCCGTATTGCTATCCTTTTCGTGTAGCACATTATTCCTATACCTAAAGGCCTCATGCATATATATCACCTTTCCTCCACATGAAGCCCAAAACCTCTTAAAATCATCGGGCTGACTCTCCAGATTTTTTGACACTGTTTCTACAAAAACACCTATCTTTGTCCAATTTATTTTAAGTGTTGAAGAAATAAATAGTGAAGCTATATACAAGAAAGATTCAGAAAACACTCTACCGAAGACATACATAGATTTTAGATCCAGACCTAGTTGAGTTATATCTTTATCTAGATCAGCTTTTTCAATCCTATTCCAAATTATTTCTAAATAATGCCAATCCTTTAGAAGAACACTGAATTGCTTGTTAAATTTGTTTTCTTTATGGACTCTGTGGCTCTTATTGGAGTTGATTTGTGCTTCAAATCTTCTTATTCTTTCATGCAAAGCCTTGATCTCATTCATATATTTTAACAACCAAAATCCTAGAATGCTGCGGGACTTGGAATCGAACCAAAATTTTCGCTTTCAGAGAGCGACGTCCTACCTTTAGACGATCCCGCAATGTTGTAGAGAGTACTTGAAAATGCCTGTTTTTTCAAGCGGAGTATGGGTTTTTCGTTGACTTCTAAGAGGGAGGAGTTTAAAATTAAACCGTTATCACCAGGAAAAAGCCCGCCTTGGAGTTCCGTCTCTAAGGAGAGCTTTTTCATTTATATTCGACCATTGTTCTTTTTTTGTCCGCGCGCCGAAATTTTACAAAATCTTACTTTCCTTTTTTATCTTTCATATTAACAGCGCCGGCCCCTGCTTTTCCCCTCACCATCGCCGCCTTCAAAAATTCTGTGAAAAGTGGGTGGGGTGAAAGGGGTCGAGCGAGAAATTCTGGGTGGAACTGGGTGCCGAGAAAAAACGGGTGAACAGAGCGCGGTAGCTCCACGATCTCCATGAGACGTCGATCTGGAGAAATGCCCGAAAATACTAGGCCAGCCGCTTCGAGATCCGCTATAAAATCCGGATTCACCTCATATCTGTGTCTGTGCCGCTCGGAAACTCTCCGCTGCCCATACGCCTTGCGCGCCACTGTCCCCTCCTTGAGAACAGCTTTGCAAGCACCAAGACGCATAGTGGCCCCGTACTTCCCCTCAGCCACCACCTCTTTCTGCTCCGGCATGATGTCTATCACCGGATGCTCGCTCTTCGGATCCACCTCTGTAGTATGTGCATCTTTCCACCCCAAAACATTTCTCGCGTACTCGATCACCGCAAACTGCATACCGTAGCATAGACCAAAGTATGGGATTTTCTTTTCGCGTGCATATTGTATAGCCTTTATTTTCCCCAATACCCCACTCTCGCCGAAGCCGCCAGGGACCAGAACACCGTCATATTTATCTAGCTCACTAAGTCGTTTCTTCCCCTCTTCAAAATCCCTCGAAGAAAGATATGTGAGCTTTGGCCGTGCACCCAGGTGATACGCCGAGAACTTCAAAGCTTCTAGTATCGAAATATATACATCAGAGAGGACGAAGCTTCCAGAATTAAAATATTTTCCAACAACAGCAATATTGACCCCCTTCCGCGCGTTTTTCGACTTGCGGACAAATGCTTTCCAGTCCTTGAGATTTGTCACTCGCTTCTTGTGATTGATATTTAGAGTCTTACAGAGAATCTCTCCTAGATGATCCTTTTCAAAATTTATCGGCACGTCATAAATACTCTCCACGTCCGGGGCAGAGATGACCTTATCAGCACGAATATTACAAAATGTGGCAATCTTATCTTTGCGCTTCTGGTCAAGTGGTCTCTCGCTTCTAGCGATGATAACGTCTGCCTGCACACCAACACTATTGAGATCACGAGCAGCTGTTTGAGTTGGCTTCGTCTTCATCTCCCCTATCTTTGAAGGTATAGGCAGATAGCTCACCATCACCACTCCCACATCCTCTGGATATTTAGATTTCATCATACGAGCCGCCTCCACGAAGATAATATTTTGGTATTCGCCGATAGTGCCCCCGATCTCTATGATCGTCACGTCGGCCTTGGCCTTCTTGGCGGCGGTCTCAATGCGGCGAATGACCTCGAGGGGGATGTCAGGCACCACCTCCACGTTTTTGCCTTTGTACTCTAGATTGCGCTCTTTTCTGATGACTTCGAGATAGACGCGGCCAGTAGTCATGTAGTTGACCCGCGAGAGCGACTGGTCGAGGAAACGCTCGTAGTTGCCCATGTCCTGATCTGTCTCGTCTCCATCATCAAGCACAAAAACCTCTCCATGCTCGGTCGGGTTCATCGTCCCGGCATCCACGTTTATATACGGGTCAATTTTTAGCGCGGTGACCCGTAGGCCCCGCGCTTTTAAAATGAGAGCGATCGAAGACGATGCTACCCCTTTTCCGACTCCCGACATTACTCCACCAGTCACGAATATGTATTTGCGCATCTTCTTCTAATTAGGTTTTAAGGTATTTGCGTACGGCCAGATAGCTTGATATGGCACCGATTACTATCCCAGAACCCACGATCACCAAGAAAAGCTGGCCAAAGTTTGAAGTGTAGTATTCGAAAAGATTGATACCTATAAAAAAGTTGTCGCTATAGCGCCCGAGCCAGTAAATCAGAGGATAGAAAATGATAAGAGTGAGAATACCGGCGGCCGCCCCATAGAGAATTCCAGCGATCACAAATGGCCCCCTGACATAGATAGCGCTCGCCCCGACCAGACGCATGACCGAGATCTCTTCGCGGGAGATATATATTACGAGGCGAATAGTATTGAAGGTAATGAGAATTGAAATAATTACAAAAATAATACTCGCGATGAAGCCGAGCCGCTCGGCCGAAGAGATAATTTTTGTGAGCTTATCGATCGCAACTTTGTTTTGGAAATAGTTGACTTTGTCTATAATCGGCGTTCCAGCACTTGAGAGAAAATTCTTGCTTTCAAGAAACTTAGCAATACCCTCATATTGCGATGGCTCCTTTGTCTTTACGTTAAGTGATGCTCCAAGCGGATTTTGATCAAGCTCGTCTAGAGCTTGAAGTGTAAACTGGTCATTTTCGTGTTTTTTCCTGAAATCAATTAGGGCTTGTTCTTGAGATGTGTAATTTACTTCCCTCACTTCGGGTAGCGACTCGAGAGCATTTTTCACCTCCATGATCTCCTGCTCTGGCACTTCTCCGACAAAATATACGTTCAAATCAACTTTGTTTTTGAGCTCGTTTAGAGTGGCGTTCAGTATGATGCTTCCGAAAATTACACTACCGATCACAGCCAGAGTAACAACCATGACAAAAACCGATGAAAGTGATACCGAACCATTCCTCACAAAACTGAAGAATCCAGCACGCATCACTCTTTTTAGATTTGTGGCAAGCATATTTACTTAGAGTACGTAACGACCTTTCGGATCATCACGAATTATCTTACCATTTTCCATGGTAATCACCCTCTTACCAAGCGAATCTATCACTCCTTTGTTGTGTGTTGCAAGAATAACGATAGTGCCAAGGTCATTTATTTTCTTAAGAATCTGAACAATATCGTAGGTGTTCTGGGGGTCCAGATTCCCGGTCGGCTCATCGGCGACTATTATATCCGGCTGATTGACGATGGCTCGGGCTATAGCTACGCGCTGTTTTTCTCCACCAGAGAGTTCGTCTGGAAAGCTCCACACTTTTTTCTCGAGATCAACTAACCCCAAAACATGTGGAACGTCTGATTTTATCTCATCCTCGGAGCGACCGGCGACCTCCATAGCAAAAGAAATGTTCTCGTAGACAGTCTTTTTTGGTATTAGCCGAAAATCCTGGAAAACAACACCTATCTTCCTGCGGAAATTGTTCATTTCCTTGCGACTAAGAGTGTGGATATTTACAGAATTTAGGCAAACTTTTCCCTTCGTGGGCTTTTCTTCAGCAAGGAGCATTTTGATAAGCGTAGTCTTGCCAGCACCAGAGTGACCGACGACAGAAACAAACTCCTCTGGCTCTACGGAGAACGAGACGTTGCTTAGACCAATAGATTCATCAGGATATATTTTTGATACTTTGTCGTAGTGAATCATAACAACTAAAAAGCAGCTACTTTTGAAATTAGTATAACACACGGAAGTACCCGCCAAAGCCTCAGCACGATGGTTCCTAGAGTTTTTTCTCCGCCTCAATAAAAAGATCCAGATCCCCTTCCAATACATCATCAATTTTCGCTGTCTCTGCCTCCGTCCGATGGTCTTTTACCATTTTATACGGATGCATCACATATGATCGGATCTGACTTCCCCATTCATTGCTAGTGGTTTTGCTGATATACATCCCCTTTTCCTTCGAGATTCGCTCATCTTCAAGTGCACGGAAGATCTTACCGCGCAGTATTTGCAGAGCTTTTTCTTTATTTTGCGCCTGGGAGCGCTCGTTTTCAGAATGAGCGGCAAAATTGGTTGGAATATGGACCACACGGACCGCCGTCTCGCGTTTATTTACATTTTGCCCGCCAGGACCGCTCGAGCGCGAGAATTCGTAGCGAAGTTCGGTCTCGGGAATGTCAAGCTCGGTCACTTTTTCAAACTTCGGTATGACTTCAACCATCGAAAACGACGTATGGCGAAGTTTTTTGGCACTAAACGGCGACACCCGGACCAGACGGTGGACACCAGACTCATTTTTTAAGGTTCCATAGACATTTTTCCCAGAAATTTCAATCGTGACGTTGCGGTAGCCGCCGTGATCATTTTCGTTTTTATGGATAACGCTCACCGACCAGCCCCTTTTGGAAATATATTTTAGATACATCGAGAGCAAAATATGCGAAAAATCCTCGGCATCATCGCCACCGGCACCAGAAAAGATGGTCATAATGGCGTCATTTTTGTCGTATGGTCCGCCGCCATCCTTGCGTGTCCGCAACTCTTCGAGCTCTTTTATGACAGCTTGGGCACGGTTTTTGTCAGTCCAAAAGTCAACAGAGGTCATCTGTTGCTCGAGTTCCTGTATTTTTTGGCCTATTTCCTCGATACTTTCGCTTTTCATCATACAAGTATAGCAAAGTGTGCCGCCTTCTACTCAACAAAATCCTGACAAACACCACGAGAGAACTCTTGGAGGCCGCATAAGTGACTTCCGATTCTTGAGATGTCAGATTCCCAATAATACCTCGATGAAGTCTTGCGAGCGCGACGGCGCGAGCACGAGGAATTTTTCAGCAGAAAAATATCCGTGCGAAGCGAGGTATTATTGGGGACCTGACTTAATTAGCCACCCCCGAGGATCGGACTCGGGACCCCCACTTTACGAAAGTGGTGCTCTACCAACTGAGCTAGGGTGGCGCAAGTTCAATTTAAACGATTTTAAGCCCTGTGACAATAAGACATGCGGGGAGCTCAACTATCCAAAACCTCACATAGCCTACTGTTAATAGGTTGCTATATCTTATTGTCGCAGCACTGCTACAATAAACCCATAGCAGATTAATGAAAAATTGCATAAGTCATGAATGATAAATTTAAAAGTGGTTTAGTGCCACTGTTTCTCGTTACTTTGTTTCTTTTTGTGGCAGTGTTGGCCGGTTTTTCTGGCTTTTCACTGCCGTCCGGCGGACCGGACATCACCGGCCAGGTGATCACGTCACAGCAACCGGCAGCACCCACTATTCGTCCCGGCTCTGGGTGGTCTGGTCTGACTCCAACTCCCGCAGCCAGGGGCAATGGCCCAACCCCGATCGCGAGGTGGGATGTGGTCCCATACCAAACTATCACGGGAAAATTTGGAATCGGAATCCCAGCCTTTCATATAAACGGCATTGAAAGAGTCGATTTTGCCGTCAATGGCGGCAATTGGGTATCAGTAAATCAGATGACCAAAAACCCCTATTCTGGAGGGGTGGTTGAATATTGGGTTGAGATTGATGCAAATGACTTCCCTGTGGACGGTCCTGTAGAAATACGTGCGACAGTCATCCCAAGCTCTGGCACTCCGATAGTCTTCCAAGGCAATGATCTTACCGAAGAGACAACCCATGGTGTACACTCAATGTTTATAAACACCAACTCTCGTGGCACTCTCCCATCCCACACGAGATATGTCGACCCGGTCAGAGGTAATGACTCTACGGGCGACGGCACTGAAAACAACCCATTTAAGTCTATAGTCGCCGCTGCGGCTGATATAACGACTGACAGTGGTTCAAGCGACGGCGGTATTGTCTACTTGAAAGCCGGCGAATATTTCTGGGGAACAGAAGGAACTACCCCGAGAATTATTACCAACAACAGATGGCTCACGATCAAACCAGCTCCAGGACTCACAAAAAATCAGGTGAAAATAACTGATACCTCATCAGGAGGGCTCAAAACAAAATTCGTAAAGATCGAAGATGTCCACGTACACAACACTATTGTCGGGTCTGCTGGTGCAACAAACGTCTGGGCAGACAATGTTCTCTTCACCGGGAATGACTTGTCTAGTTTCGAGTTCCCTCTAAGAAATTCGGACTGGAATCTCATATACGGTACAAACAATAAATACTCGATGATGCGTCGCGCGATTGGAGGCTACACCCTCGGAAGAAATCTGACTGTAGACCACATCGGCGGCGATATGTTCAAAACCCCTTACGCGCTCATAAACGTAACTGGTTCAAATCTTATTGATGCCAACCCAAACCTCGGAGCGGCAGAAGGAGACATTCATAGAGATGTCGTGCAGATACAGAGTCCACCAAAGAGATGGCTTATCTATGGACTTACTGCTACAAAAAATATCTCTGGACAAGACTTCTTCGCAACCTGCGGAGCCGGAAGAGAGGGATGCAATTTCAAAGATGTTGCGTTTGTCAACTACATGGTGAATTCAAAAAGTCTTGTTGCTGGTAAATGGAATATAGCTGGAGACCACCTACTCTTATGGAATATGTTTCATGGCTCTACACTATCCTTCCCTAGCCATGAGGAAGGCAGGCCAAAAATACTGACCAACCTAAGTATTAGAAATAGTGTGTTTGGGGCTTTGAGTGGGTTCAACCCAGTGTATTGGAATATAAACAACGGTGGCAACTTTGCCATAGACAACCACTACATCAGCGGCCGAAATGTCTACGGTATCAACTACACGACCGGCGGATCGCTTGCTGAAATCTTTACCAAGTACACCACCTTCGATGCTCCAGATAACGACTTCCACCCTAAACCAGGCTCTGTTCTAGTGAACGCTAACCGCCCTCTAGCAGCTGCGCGGCAAGTTCTAGCTGACCGAGAGTGGACTCCTGTCCCTGCCGGTCCAACCATGGCCATTGGGCCGCTACAGGCACGTGGCACAGCTCCACTTCCAGAGCCAGAACCAAACCCAATAACTGAACCAGACCCAACCGACCCAATCATTCCTGATCCGGGAGAAGAATACGACCCTGCCCCGCCGCCTGAAGTCATAGAGATTGGTTCTCAGGTAATAACCCAGGAGGGGATCCGAGTTAGAGCAGCTCCGTCCACAAACGCAACAATTGTAGGCAACCAAGGAAGAGCCTCTATCGGTATCGTGACCGATGGACCAACTTCAGCCAATGGAGAGAGATGGTGGAAAGTTGATTTCCAAAACGAAATTGACGGATGGGGCCCCGAAACTTCTTTGGTTGTTTATGACCCACCATCATCATCACAAGGACCTACATCTCCTGTCACTTCCCTACCAACCAATCTGCCATATATGGGAGGCGGACAACCTACCGGAAGGGTCTTCTATGTAGATCCTAGGACAGGATCGATGAATAACAACGGAAGCGAGGCTAGACCTTGGAGTACAATCCAAGAGGTTATTGCCGCTAAAAAAATTCAATCCAAAGACAAGAACGGTGCAACGGTAAACCCTAACGGGCCAGTAAAATCTGGAGACACCATCTACCTTCGAAATGGCAACCATGGAGGCATAAGGCTAGGACGATATTTCAACGACAACTACATCACTATCGCTGCCGAGCCAGGACATATTCCGGTCGTAGACTACATAAGCCTGACTGGCGGCAAAAATTGGGAATTCCGAGGCTTGAAGGTTTTGGGAAATCCTCGAAATCCTGCTCCAAAGAAACACCTGGTAACAGTCAGAGGATACACTTCAACCGGCCCGGCTTCAAATGTAAAAATTATTGGTAATGATATTCGAAGTGTGGAGGATGCCTCTACCCTGACTCTGCAGGATTGGCTAAATAGGCCGGCAGGTATTCAAGTATGGAGATCACCTGGAATAGAAATTAGAAAAAATCTTATCGAAAGCATTGACGTCGGCATCGGCGGCATAAGCGATGGCGCTATCGTCTCTGAGAACTGGGTCAATGCCTTCGCCCACGATGGTTTGCGCGGTGGTGGCAGTAATATTCTCATAGAGAATAATCGAATCACAAACTCTATTAATAACGGAAATAGTTTCCATAGAGACCTGATTCAGTTCTTCGGCGTAGGTGGCGGCAGAGGCCCTGGATGTTTCTGCAACAACGTTATTTTCCGCAACAATTTCCTTGCCAATAACACCGGTCCATTCAACAGAGCCTTCCAGGGTCGCCTCCAGGGAGTTGGACTCTTCAACGGCCCATATGCCAACTGGACGATCGAGAATAACGTCATCTTGGGTGTTGGAAGTAACGGAATCAGTAGCGAGAGATCGAGTGGTTTTAAAGTAATCAACAATACGCTTATCGGCAGACAGTACGGTTCCTCCGTAATCGTTCCTGGTCAAATGAATAAAACCGGAATCCGTCTTGATAACAACAGTAGCAACATCGTCAGCAACAACATTGGTAGCATATCCCAGACTCTTGTAAACAAATATCCAGGGATGAAGAACATTTCGGTCTCCACAGAAGCGGCGGCCGACAGATACTTCGCAAATTGGAGGGCTCAAGACCTCCGTCTAAAATCTGGCAGTCCTGCCATAAACGCTGGCCTTGCGACATATGCCCCTCCTCGTGACATTACTGGATCATCTCGAGACTCTCGCCCAGACGTTGGCGCCTATGAATATCCTGGGGGTGAAAACCTTCCCGTACCTACTGAACCGCCGCCTACCCAAGAGCCAACACCCCCAACAACTCCTAACCCAACAGTTCCACCAACCACCACAGTTCCTCCTACAGGCCAGATTTCTCTCGGATCGACAGTGGAGATAACAGAAAAGATTCGTGTGAGAGCCGAGCCTAATGGTGCAAGAATTGGTATTCAGAATAAGGGAGCTTTGGGTGTGATTGCTGAAGGACCGAAGACCGTAGGTGAATTCAACTGGTGGAGAGTTGACTACAAAGAGGGTGTAGATGGTTGGAGCGCGGACAAGTTCTTCATCCTAAAATCTTCACCATCAGGACCTGGAACACCAACAACACCACCGACAACTCCTACGACCCCTCCTACTACAGGAGTTACTAACCCAACTCCTCCCGGAGGAACAGTCAGTACAGAGCCTGTCGGACCCGCTATACCTATCACCTCCCCTACTCTAGGCACTACACCTACAGTCACTGCACCTAGCGCCGGCCTCTCAATGCATTTCAAGTTTGATGGCAGTATAGCTGATTCTATAAAAGGGGTCTTGGGAATATCAGAAGGGGCACTTTCCTACACCGACGGTAAGATCGGCCAGGCAGTAATACTTAACGGTTCAAACAATGCCATAACCCTAGGAAACAAAACTCTGAACGATTTGGGCATCGGGAACCAATTCACAATCTCTGCTTGGATTTTGTCGGATGACGCATCGAAGAATCGAGCATCTGTGTTTACTAAAGGTGCCATCGGTGCAGGTGCAGACAATGCATCCATTGATCTTATAATAGCTTCAGGCGACGCAAGACTTCGAGTAAGCAATGGCACAACTGTTGTTACCGCCCCTTCCAACTCTTCAAATAGGATAATCTCAAACACCTGGTATCTTGTTACCGGCACGTTCAATGGGAACACTGGAACAGCTAAACTCTACCAAAACGGAGTAAAGATCAAGGAATCTACCGAAGCTTCAGTGGCTATGCCAAACGACTCAAGTTCGGTTCTGGCTACAGGTATAGGTGTTAGCGCCGGAAACGACAAGGCATACTTCAAGGGAAAGATCGATGATCTGCGCATCTACAATAGAGTTCTTTCTGATTCGGAAATAAAGGGTCTCTATGATGGCAGTGTGCTTGGCGCCGAAGATCGCAGAGGTTCATACTTCGCAGCTGTAGCTAAGGGAATAAATAACTTCTTCGCTTGGTTTGTTGGTTTGTTTGAAAACTAACCAAAAGATTGAGCTTGGGGAAATTACAAAACAGCGCCTGCGGGCGCTGTTTTGGTTTGCTAGAGAATTCCAACCTCCAAATGAGCCAATGATCGGGATTGAACCGATGACCTCGCCCTTACCATGGGCGTGCTCTACCAACTGAGCTACATTGGCACTTAAATACGCCCGATGGGCGCACAAACATAATATTTGATTTATACGAGTTTTGCAAAACGGTTTATCACTTTGTCTTACCGAGAAATGGAATGTTGAGATGTTTTTTTGAATCGTTTCTGTTTTTGCCTTCTCTTTTATTCCTTTCCGACATTACTGGCAAACTTGATCCCATGAATACGGTATTCCGGCCAAACTCTTCTGTAAGCTCATCCACTACTTCGAAAACCCCGCTAACGCTTTCTGGGGCATCGAATCCTCCAAAAAGATCCTTCGTGATTTCCTCGAGTGGAGTTAGGCCATAGATAGTAGCGCCCGTAGCTCTGTAAAAAACATTTTCTCTAAATAATTTATTAAATTCTCCACGGGCAGAGGAGATGAGAACAGATGGGATAGCAGTTTTCTTAAATAGAGCAACTTTCTTGTTCAAATATCTGAAGTCGGCTGTTTTTAGAAAAAAAGAAACACCAGAGGGTACCAAATCAAGACGGCGAGCTCGACCTGCCACGTTCTCTATGTGCCTTGAAAGTTCAGAAAATATAAAAACTTTGCTTTGTGAGGTTGGATAAAACGTGCCCGTGCTGCTTAGAGATTTTGGAGTACGGCTTGAGTTCGAATTTACCTGATAAATCGACACTCCCGTAAGCTCGAGCCATATTTCGTGATAAGGCCTGGAACAATTTTCCTTAACCCAGTCTTCACCCCTATCCAAAAAACCTTGAGCCGTTTTGATACCGCGGGCCAAGAGGTAGCTAGAGGTTTGGCCACCAATGCCCCAGATCTTGCCGACAGGAAGATCTTTGAGATACTTCCCTATTGAACCTTGTGGAATGATGGTGAGGCCTCGGGGTTTGCTCCATTTGGAGGCGACCTTGGCAAGAACCTTGGTGACAGAAAGGCCGAGCGAAAATGAGATACCGAGTTCCGTGAACAAAGTTGCCTGGATTTCGCTCAAAATATTTTCAAAACTTTGATCACGTTTCTGATCTAGCCCTGAAATATCGGCAAAACACTCATCTATACTGTACTCTTCGACAATATCACTATAGCGGCGAACTATGCTGTACATTCGCCTGGCATAGATTTCATAGTCCCTGTAGTGAGACTGTAGCACTATCACCTGCGGATATTCCTTCCTTATCTGAAATATTGGCATAGCGCGGGTAATGCCCAAGGCCTTGGCTTCATAGCTCATGGCGGAGGCGATGCCTCGCTCGGCACCAGTGACCACCGGCTTGCCACGAAGGCTCGGGTCTCGCGCCACCTCACAAGCGACGAAGAAAGCATCGCCGTCGAGGTGAAGAATCGCCTTTGGGAAGTTTTCCATAAACATGTGATTCTGCTCTGGATTTTGCCCCTCGAGAGCGGAAATTTGTCCCAAAGGGGTCTTGAATAGGATACCTCGTCGAGCACGGATAAATTTTTGCTAAAATTTTCCTCGAGCTCGCGCCGTCGCGCTCGCTAGTCTCGCCTCGCCATCTATTCAAGACCCCGTGTGATACTGATATACAAACCTTCCTGCGGACTCTCTCGTAGCAACATCCAGACCAGAATCGAGCTTATTAAAACTTCCTGATCACACCCTTCACTACGGCGGCGATGGTGAGGGAGTCGGTGGGGTGGATAGGCTTGTAAGCCTTGTTAGCAGGCTCGAGCCAGACTTTGCCCGCGCGCTCACGATAATACTTCATCGTCCACTCACCATCTACCTCGGCGATAACTATCTCACCGTCTTTTGCTTTATTGGTCCGCTCAGCTATTACCAGATCGCCGTCGGTGATGTGAGCTTCAATCATTGAATCACCATCTACTTCAAGAAGATAAGTCGCCTCCTTTTTTTCTACGAGAAAGTCGTCCAGGCTCATAGTGTCTAGGATCTGCTCTTCGGCGTTGGCCGGGAAACCAGCTTTGACCAAACCGAGTAATGGAACTTCACCAAAGATATTCTTGGGAATGAGCTTCCCGTATTTGTCCTTTTCCACGATCCCCTCCTCTACAAGCCTGGAGACGAGCTTGTAGACGGCATTCTTGGACTTAAAGCCAAGCAAAGACATGATCTCTCTGTAGACAGGCATGCGTTTGTGTTTCTTGTAAAAATCCAGAATTTTATTTTTATATGTTTCCACTTGGGGTTATAGAAAATTAGAGAAGAATAATAAAGATGTGTCGTGGAAATAGTTATAAAAAATGTAGAAAAGAAAGTGAGCGGGTAAAGATACTTCCACCCCTCAAACGCCGCATCTGGGATAGAAGTAGGCGATGCTCGAGCGCTTCGGCCGCGTATGACTTGCCTTGTAAAATTTTGCGGTCGATGGATCTATTGACGGTAGCAATCTTGCGCTCAAGCACAGATCGAAGTTGTTGTTTTGACATAGTGTTACAAAATAATTCGTACATATTGCTAATTTTTACTTATAAATACCTGCTGATCTAGGTAAATGTAGTATAGGTGAACGTTCGTTCACCAGTCAATGTGGATAACCTAATGGAAAACAAATATTTGCACGAGACAAGGTAAAGGTAACTTAAAAATCTAGTTTCTATGCTAGCGGCGAAAAATTCTGTATGATGAAATACGGCTAGATTATGCTCCAAATCCTCCTATATTCTCTCCTCGTAATGCTTGCCTCTCTCATTGGGGTTGTTTTTGTTTGGAGGTCTATGGGGCGGTTTATAGAAAAAAATTTGAGGTATCTGGTAAGCTTTTCGGCCGGAGTTTTTCTAGTAGTAAGCTTCGGACTGACGCGCGAGACAGCTGAACACGCTGGCTCGGTATGGACCGGAATACTATGGATAGCAGTAGGTATCGTGGGAATCTGGCTCATTTTTAAATTTTTTCCACTTTTTCACCATCATCATGACAAAAAAGAGGAGAATGAGCATCATCACTCTCGTCTGGATGCGCGGCGGATAATGTTTGGTGACGGTATTCACAATATCGGCGACGGTATTCTCCTTGCCGCAACCTTCTCTGTCAGCTCCGCACTCGGCACCATCACCGCGTTGAGTATTTTTATACACGAGATAGTTCAAGAGGTGTCGGAATTTTTTGTGTTGAGACAGGCGGGGTTCTCTATAAAAAAGGCTTTGATTTTAAATTTCTTGGTTTCCACAACAATCCTTGTCGGTTCGATCGGTGGATACTTTTTATTAGAAACATTCAAAACTTTTGAAGTAGTACTTCTTGGTATTTCGGCTGGATCATTTCTTGTTGTAGTGCTTCATGATCTTATCCCCCACTCGGTAAGGACTTCGCATACTAAGGCACACTATTTAAAGCATGTTATGTGGTTTGTAATCGGACTGGTGTTGATGTGGGGGCTAAGTAGTCTCACCAGTCACTGAAGGTAATCTTCTCAAGGTTCAAAGGATTTTGGTGTTGATAAATAGGCATGTTCTTGCATAAAGCAATGTTTCAGATAAGCTAGGGGGCAGTGTTCATTGACAGGACCAAAACAACAAAGATTTAGAGAAGGAGGTGTACCGTGGGAAAGCGCGAGTTCTTCAATGCGATGGCCCAAACGGGCCTGGCACTTTCGTTCGATGACGTCAGACTCAAATCTGGATTTTCAGTGGTACCGCCAGCATCAGTAGACATCTCGTCGAGATTTTCTAGGAATGTGAGACTTAAATCCCCCATTGTGAGTGCGTCGATGGATACCGTCACCGAGAGCCGCTTGGCCATTGCCATGGCAATGCGTGGAGGTATCGGTGTGATCCACCGCAATCTCACCCCCACGAGACAAGCCGCCGAAGTAGCCAGAGTGAAGACACATCTCAACGCACTTATAGCGAGACCGGTGACAGTCTTCGGAGATCGGACTATCAAGCAGATCGAGGCTATGCGAAGGCGAGAAGGTTTTACCTTCCAGAGTTTCCTGGTCATAAGCCGTAAAGGCCGACTAATCGGGCTACTCACGAGAAACGACTTTGATATGTGCGAGGATCTCGACATGAAGGCTAGAGAAGTCATGACCAGGAAGCTTGTGACCGCACCAAGCGGGACGAGTCTTGCAGAAGCCTATAAGAGAATGAGAAGTGAGAAAAAGAAAGTCCTACCACTCGTCACCCCCGATGGGATGCCTGCGGGGATGTACGTTTTTTCTGATGTTAAACGCGTGTGCACTGACAGTCAAAGCGGCTACAACACAGACCCAAATGGCCATCTCTGCGTGGCAG
This sequence comes from uncultured Candidatus Saccharibacteria bacterium, assembly GCA_964428845.1. Lineage (GTDB taxonomy): Bacteria > Patescibacteriota > Minisyncoccia > Phycocordibacterales > DATGWK01 > CAYRZH01. The sequence goes on from CAYRZH010000004.1 coordinate 37,670, forward strand.
CAGCAATCGGTACGGGACATGAAGAGCTCGAGCGAGCCAAACTCTTGATCCACGCGGGGGTTGATGTTATCGTCGTCGACACCGCTCACGGTGACTCTAAGGACGTCTATACTACCCTAGCGAAGCTAAGGAAAATGACTAGGGGTAAGGGAGTAGATATCGTTGCCGGAAATGTTTCTGAAGGTGATTCGGCCAAGCGACTTGTCGATGCGGGTGTAGATGGTATACGTGTTGGGCAAGGGCCGGGATCGATCTGCACGACGCGGATTATTGCGGGTATTGGCTGCCCTCAAGTAACAGCCATATATAACTGCGCCACAGCCATCAAGAGATCAGGTGTCCCGGTTTGTGCTGATGGCGGCATCGAACATTCGGGTGATATTCCCATCGCCATAGGCGCAGGAGCTCACTCGGTTATGCTTGGTAAACTTCTTGCCGGAACAGATGAATCTCCTGGCGACATAGTCACTATCCGTGGTGTGCCTCACAAGACATACCGCGGGATGGGATCGCTTGGAGCAATGCAAGATAATGCAGCATCGCGCCAGCGTTATGGAGAGCGCGGCACGAGCAAGGACCGCCTTGTACCTGAAGGCATAGAAGGAGCAGTTCCTTACAAAGGACCCGTCAGCGCGGAGATCCACCAACTGCTCGAGGGTTTGCGACGTGGCATGGGCTACGTTGGTGCTGCAAGTATAGCGGAGCTCCATAAAAAAGCGGATTTTCACCGTATTTCTCCAGCAGGACTTCGTGAATCACACCCGCATGGTCTGCTGATCACACATGACGCTCCAAACTACAGAAGGGAGGAGTAGAAATGGACCATCCATCACTCCAGAACGTGAGAACTCTTGCCATAACCTGCACCCAATGGGGAGACACTGGCAAGGGTAAGCTCGTCGACTATTTCGCTGGATGGGCAGATGTTATTGCCCGTGGTACTGGCGGGGCAAACGCTGGCCACACGATCCGTGTCGGAGAAAGAGAGTTTGTGTTCCACCTCGTCCCCTCGGGGATTTTACACCCTGGAAAGATGAATATCATCGGGAATGGCGTGGTACTTGATCCACGAGTCTTGGTAGAGGAACTGGATATTCTGACCTCGGAGAAGATCGACTTCAGCGGTTTACGGGTCGCTCATAACGCTAAACTAGTGCTTCCACAGCACTTGCTCATCGATCGGCTACGAGAAAGGAAAGCGGGAAAGATCGGTACCACCGGTCGAGGGATCGGGCCGGCCTACGAAGACCACTACCGACGGATAGGTCTCACTGTAAACGACCTGCTCAATCCAGACGCTCTTGCTCGTAAGTTCAGGGCAAACTTGTCACAGCACATGCCAACCATTGGCCATGAAGACCAGGAAATAGTCGGCGAGCTAATGCAACATCCTCATCTTGGAAGTGGCAAGTACTACGACCGAGACAGAGGTGTCTTCCTGGTCGAAGTGATGATCGAAGATTATCTCGCTTTTGGTAGACAGATTGCTGAAATGATCGTCGACACTGACGCAATACTTCGAGAACTCCTCGGCAAGATACGAATCTTGCTCGAAGCAGCCCAAGGCAACTTGCTCTCCGTGGATTCTGGGACTTACCCATTTGTCACATCATCGGATTGTTCGTTGCAAGGTCTCGCGAAAGGTGTTGGTCTTTCGGCTGATGTGGTAGATCGGACGCTTGGCATCGTCAAAGCGTTCTATATGACCCGCGTTGGTGAAGGACCGTTCCCAAGCGAGATGGGAGGGGTTCGTTCGGCAGAGTGGTGCGGTACCAAGGGTATCACCAGAGCTGTCGAGAACGAAAGATTCCCTTCTGCGTCTGTAAGAATGAAGATGCCCCATGGTTCCAGCGAAGAAAGGGATTTCGAACTTGGTGTTGCTATCAGAAGGGCCGGTAGTGAATACGGCGCCACTACGGGCCGTCCACGCCGGGTTGGGTGGCTCGACTTGCCACTCCTTAGATATTCGAGTCAGGTTGCTGGTAGACATGGAAAAGAGGTTGCTCTGACGAAGCTTGACGTGTTGGATCAGTGCCCGGTCATAAAGGTCTGCGTAGGATACCAATATGATGGGCCCGATCAGCGTGTTGGCAGAGTCAGCCTAAAGTCCGGAAGTGTGATCAGAACCGCGGTTCCTATGGCTGATGTGCTTAGCCACTGTAGACCGATCTTCCGGGAGTTTCGCGGTTGGGAAAGTAATATCAGCACGATAAGGAGACGAGTAGATCTCCCGAAGGAGCTCGCTCAACTGATCGCGTTTGTTGAACAAGAGGCGGGCGTCACAGCAAGCCTTTTGTCAGTTGGTCCTGATCGTGAACAAACGATCTTTGAATGAAAAAGGCGGTCACGTACCGCCAAATTACGAGCCACCGCAACCGCGGTGCTCTTTTTTTTATATCTTCACAGCTATTTTTAGAAGTATCTTTGCGCGGCCTAGTGAATGAAGTTGGAACTGCGATACGAGAACATGATGGATATATTTATATCCCTGTGCTGAAGTGATTTACCCCACCACACTTATCACTATATTTTACAAAATTTACAGTTCAACTTTGAATTTAAACAAAAGAAAAGCGACACCCTAGAGTGCCGCCAAATTTCCTTTGTTAACTTTTACGTCCACACCTCACTGTTGAGGTAGTTAACTAGCTTTACGCGCTAAACCAATTTGGAAATATCCATATGTCCCCACATGGAACTGGTTCAGTTGCAAGGTTTGGTCATTGAGGAGCTACCCTCAGGACATCCCCTAGCAAGATACTGCTCTGGGTATAGGCTAGCATAAGCTATTATTTTTGTCAAGTGTTCGTAATAATGGGAGTATACTAACTTGATCTTCATCATTGAATGTGTATAATCTAGGGGTCTTTTGGTTCAGCCATGAACTGAAAGGGTATCACATCCAAGAACTGCCCTCCTCGCGGAGGGCAGTTTCTATTTACCCATTTTTACCTTTTTCTTGTCTGTGTTTAAGATCTCTTCCCCAAATATCTTCTTGAATCATTAAAACATCAGTATACCCATCAGAACCAGTGCGAAGTTCTTCCGAAATATTATTTTTAGATGAAAATACAAAAACTTTTTTACCACCCTTTTTTAAATGAGTTAACAGTGCCAAAAAATCAGAGTCGCCAGTGAAAAATATTGCTGTATCATATTTTTTAAAATGATACATAGCATCTATTGTTATTTCGACGTCCATATTCCCCTTCTCTTGAATAGCTTCGCCATCCTTAGTTAAAATACTTATCCTTTTTAATTCTTTTTTACGCACGACAAAGGACAAACCCTTCTTTAAGTAGGTAAAAAATTTATGTTTCCCATCCAGAGTATAGTCTCGAGTACCCTCAGCAGGATATGCTGTGTAATAAAAGACTTCAATATTAGGTGCGTTAAATTTTGTTTTGAGAAAATTTCTGAGTTTTTCAAAATCAAAAAACCTTCCCTTCACCTTCTGGGCTTCCCAAAGATTTGATGCGTCAATAAATATGTATGCTGTATTTTTCTTTTCCACGGCGAAAGTATACCAGTACTAAGGATTAAATTCACTTCCATTTTAAAGGTATTCGGGTTGGAACCAAAAAATCCTTATGGTTAAAGGATTTAGTGGTTAAAAAACTGTTGGCGCGGACTGGTGGACAACGTGGGAACTGCGATACGCAACCATAATGGTCATATTTACATTCCTGTCCTCCAATCTACATCGTAATTATACCCCACACCTCTCGTCACTATTTATGTGGGACCAGAACATGTCCCCCACCACCATTTGACCAATTCGGTCCTATGGGTATAGTTAGTGCATACACGCCCCAGCTAGCCGCAAGGTCCGCTGGGGTTTTGTGTTATTTATTGATAATATACGTTTTAAATGAACACTATCTTGGTCATAGACGGAGAGAATTTTAAAGGCAAAGTCAAAGCCGTTTTTAAGGATGAGGGCAAGGAAAAACCTGTTTGGAACGAATATGATTTCAAAGGACTTTTCGATAAAGTTCTATCAGGAATCAAGATAACTAGAATGGTTTTTTATTTCGCTCGTATCAAAGAGCACGAAAACAGTAAAGAGAAATCTCAACAACTTATTGAGGAACAACGGCTTCTCAAGACACATCTAGAGACACAGGGGTTTGAAGTTATTTTGAGCGGTCGAGTACGTGGACAGATGGAGACAGGTAGAGACGGCAAACAAGTTCTAATCTTCAAGGAAAAAGGTGTCGATGTAAAAATCGCAGTTGATATGGTTAGTCTTTCGTGCGACAAGAAAGTGAAGGAAATAATACTCGCCAGTTCTGACTCTGACCTACAACCAGCAATTAAAGAGGTGCGTGATAGAAAAGTACAGTGTATATATCTTGGTTTTGAGACACAACCAAACAAAGGAATGACATTTACAACAAACAGAACAATTTTAATAAGAAACTCTGAAATCTTAGAATTTGAAAAAGCTCAACAAAAGCTCATTTAGTAATTATCCCAGTGCCATCCAGTGTTTCCAAAAGAAACTTAACCTCCTCTTGTAACTTTTTGGCATTTCCGTGTTTTAAAAGCCCCAAATAAGATTGGACCGTTTCATGATTGCCATTCTTTACCTTAATACCACGGAACATTCTTTTTTTTGTTGTAGTGCGTATAACCCTATGGTCTGTAAAGTGGACCCAACCTAAAAAATCAACCCCCGAAGCAACAGTGTTTATAGATATTTTATTCGGGTGAAGTTCCAAGTGTAATTTGGACCAAAGAAAATCGCTTATGTTTGGCACAATACTTTCAAGCCACTTTTTATCCTTTGAAAAAATCACGAAATCGTCGGCATAACGAATATAATGTTTCGCCTTAATTTTATGCTTCACAAACTGGTCAAATCTATTCATATAGATATTCACAAAAAGTTGAGATGTTAAATTACCCAAAGGAAGGCCAACTCCTTCTGCTGTTGAATGAAAACTGCCGACAACTTCTGATATAAGCCATTGAATATCAATATCTAATATGTGATTTTTAATGATTTCGATAAGTACAGAGTGGTCAATGCTCGCAAAGAACTTTCGTATATCACATTTTAAAACCCACACAGTCTTAATGTGATTTTCTGATACTTCATATGAAAAATCACGGAATGCATTGAGTGCTTTGTGCATACCCTTACCTAGCCTGCATGAATAGGAATGTGCAGTAAAAGTTTTATCGAAAAATGGGTAGAGTATCCGATATATAGCGTGATGAAGTAGTCTGTCTCTTACTTTTGCTTTATGTATATTTCTTGGCTTTGGGTCAGATATATTAAACGCTTGATATGGAGAATGTTTATATCCTTTGCTTGCAAGGTCTTTGTGGAGTGTGATGATATTTTGCATTAGATTTCGCTCAAACTCTTGCACGTCTTTTCTATACCGTTTTCCGCAAACAAATTCACCCCACGCCTCGAGTAGATTTTCGATGGATATTATATTGCTGTATTGGTGAGTTAGTGTTATCTTCTTCATGCAATGCAAACTATGAAGACCCCCCCAACGGGTTTTACCGCTTTTACAGAGGTTAAAAGAGGTCTACTTGTTGTGGTATGGATATTACCAAACATTACCGAAGCTACACAGACACTCACTTGGTTATAGAATTGACACTCTTTTCGTTGAAAATATAGAAGCAATATCAATTGCGAGTTTTTTGTCGAAAGAAGAAAAACATCCGTGGGTTCGACTGGCTATAAGAAAAGTAGACACTCTGAAAATACTTCTAATGGTCTTGTGGGAAACTAAATCAATAGATAACAAAAAGTATATAGCATTGTCGGTAAAAATAGACGAGATAGGAAAAATGCTTGGCGGTTGGAATGGTCAACTCTCTAAACAAAACTCTCCCATAAAAGTGGGAGAGAAATGAAGTGATTTGCGACGAACGAAAACGAAGCGGTTGTTGCCATTCCAGAAGTTGTCAGGGTTGCCGTTGTTGCCATTGAGCCAACGCTCATCGTTGTCGTGTTCGACATTGAACACGTTGAGGTTGCCGTTCGAGTCAGTTTTTGTACAGGGTGTCATCCATGTCACCACCCTTTGAATACTCTCGGGGTTGTATCGTATTCGGCATCGTAATGCCCTAACACCCTATACCAAGTATCTTCATTTTTTTGAAGTGTCTACATACACCACTCTATCCAAAACCATGGTCGTGGATATTCTCGGTGTATGGATACTGGATTCGGTAGCAAGAAACCTTAATCTCTTGCATATTCACCTACTACCGTCCAGTATTGTATCAAAATATATAAAAAGAAGCCCCACACATTGCTGTGCAGGGCTGGAGTTGTACGCGTATCTCCAAAGCGTGAAGGACCAAGTTCCAAGGGTCCAAAAGACCCGAGGTCCAGAGGTCCAAGTGCTACTTGCGACGAACGAAAACGAAGCGGCCGAAGCCATCCCAGAAGTCGCCAGGGTCGCCGTCGTCGCCATCGAGCCAACGCCCAACGTCGTCGCGTCCGACAACGAACACGCTGAGGCTGCCGTCCGAGCCAGCGATGGGCTTCATAGCAACGATGAGCCACTCACCCTTCGGCTGGTCCGCATACTGCAAACGCAGTTGGGGACCGACTTCTGCAGGACAAGGGTCAAGACCGAGTTTGTCGGCCTTGGCTTGAATGTCCAAGAGAGTTGCTCCGTCCTCGAAGCCGAGTTCAGCAACAGAAACGTTCACGAGCTCCACGTCCATCGCGGTCTCGCTCGCCGTGAAGGCGGGCTTGCCGAGGATGTCGTTGCCCCAGTCGCCGATTTTCATTCCCGCCGCCTTGATGGCTTTGCGGAAGTCGTCGGCGGTCTTGAGCCCTGTGCCGAGCTTCAAGGTCTTCCAGACCTTCAAATCGGTCGTGGCTGACGCAGGCGGACAGAGATTGCTGAGGAACTTCTTGAGGCCCCTCGGGTTATCAATCCATCCCTGCATCACGTTCCCATCCATGTCGGGCAGGTTTTCCGAGATGCGAGCGATGAGTTTTGCTGTCTGCTTATCCATGGCGGTTTTTCCTTTCTAAGGTTTTCGCCAGTTTTCGTTTTGCCAGAGGACTCACCACATTGGTAGTCATAGCCAGAAAACCTCATGTTTTTAAGGGCTTTTGGCTATGACTACCTTGCAAGTAACACTATCAAAGAACTGGGCTTAGTATACACTTAAAATATACTTCTGTCAATATCAACAAATAGCGCTACTTTTCTCGGTGTTTTTTTTCGTTTATTATCTTCAAAATAAAAGTCTAGAATGAGTTCGGCCATGCCATATAGGGATTCTCTGATTTTTAGCACTTCCTCATCGGTTAGAGTTTCGTCATTCAACAATTCCCTGCATTTTTCTACTGAAAGCATAGTAATTTTGATTTACCCCACCCTGCTCACCACTATTGTTTCAAAATGGTATTTATCTTTTCCAAAAGCTCGCTTGTGCTGAATCGTCCATGATTTTCTAATCTCAATAACGGTAACCCCGCATTTTTAAGCACTCGTTCGACCTCACCATCTCGGTCTTTGCGGTCTTGTCTCTCGTGCGTTCGGTCATCAAGTTCTATTGCAAGCTTTGGTGAGATATATGCTTTATCACACAAAACAAAATCTACTGATTTTTGGCTTATATGTCGAAATGCTCCCTTCCAGTTTTGACCAACTACTTTGTTGTCTATAATTGAAGGAAGGTGAACCTGTGGAAAAACGTGATATTTTTCTCCCACAGCGACAACCAGAGCGTTATAGCATTCATGTTCTGCCCGAGACATAAAAAAGTTCTTTTGTTTGTACTGATATTTTTTTGGCTCATCTCTTCCACCACGAAAAATCCCAAGAATAATAATCGCTACTACCATGACCACGACAATTATAATGATTGGACCTAACATGAAGACATTCTAGCTTATTTTACTATTTACTATTCCAAGCTCAACAAATCGCTTTTTCATAAAGGCATCTCGCTCTTTGTTTATTTCGTCATTATTTTTACCAGAAAACTTCATTTTCCCAGCTTCCATGTATACGGGGTAACGTTTTATATAACCTTTTGGATTATTCAGATAACCTATATAGCATTCGAGTAGTTCATCGAAAACAACGTAGGCAGTAACAATGAAATCCACCGCCCCTAAAGCAAGTCCTTTCTTCATTTCTTCCTCCTGACTAAAATTACTCAAAAATATTACTGGTATATCTCTAGTTCTCGAGTCAGCTTTGAGCATTGTGATGGCCTCATACCCAGTAATTTTTGGCATTAGAATATCTAAAGAAATTAAGTCTGGTTTTATCTTTACAACTTGATTAACGAAATCTGGGTCTGGAATGTTAATTACCTCTGCATCCATTCCAGCATTTCTAAAACTTTTTAAGAACAAATCGGTTAAGAATTTATCGTCATCTACAATAAGAATTTTATATTTTTTGTTCATAGTAATTTTAATTATTATTTATCTCTGCATTAAAATGCTTATCTGGGTGTTTTGCAAGCATCTCTTTGAGTTTATTGAAATTAGCATATTCATCTAAATTAAGGGGTGGCATCATAGGGCACCGATGATTTTTATCCCCTTCACAAGGATTGATTACAGCGTCTTTTGCCACACCATCAACAATTACGGTCTTACGCACAAAATCCCATGTCGCTTGGTCTAAAATCTCCATAATAAAAAATGGTCCCTCTGCTGGAAAATCGCTTCTGTTATCCTTCTTTAATTCTCCTTCAAGATTTACGAGATACCAATTCGCAAACAGGACTTCGTTGAAGATGGCCAAATGGAAATCTCCTATAAGCATCTGTGCCGTCTTGGTTCTATATTTGAAAGTAATGTAGCTATCTTCCCCAGATGGAAACTTTCTCACTAAAACAAAAACACCACGTTTGTATCCTGTAACGGTCGTATCGGTTGTTTTTTGGTTCTTTATTTCCATTATTTTTTGTATAGTCTCACAACTTCACCAAAGTTCTTTGCTTTATTATCATTCCACTCTTCCTGTCTTATATATAAAGCTTTATAGGTCATCCTGCTCTGCCGATTATTTACATCCTCACACCACAGGACCAATCTTTCAAACTTAAGTTTGTCATCTTCTCCTTCTCTCCCCTTGGTCTCAATAATAAATACATTTTTATCGTCTTGCTTTACGAAAAAATCAGGGTAATAAGTGGCTATAAAACCTTCTTCGTTTTTATATTCTATTCGGAGAGCATTTGCTTCTTTGTTTTTGAAATTCTTAGCAAACGAAACAATATCATCACACTTCTCAAGAAAATCCGAAAAGGTGAGCTCAAAATCACTATCACCGACAATCTTATTGAATACTGACTTCTTAGGTATTAGGTATGACTTATCATTCACTACGAACGGTCTGGCATCGCTAATCTTTATATAATTCCTTATTTCGGCATCACCTTTATCTTCGACCGTAAGCTCGTTGATACCTTTCTTAAATACATCCTTTATCAGCTTTATATACTCAACTTCGGAGAGGTTCCTTAGAATGTTGAGGTCTGAAAGATTTATAGGGTCGTCAAACATATACTCCTCAACGAAGTCTTTGACCTTCCCGAACAAAATGTCGTAGCAACCGAACAATCTCAATTCTCTCATTATGGCTTGAGCAAAGAATCCAACAACACTCTGATAATTGGGCTCAATGTCTCCAGACAAGATGGTTGTATGGTGCACTTTCTCATCTACAACATCTTTGAAAACTATTTCTCTTTTTTCCTGTTCAGTGAAAGTCTTAATTTTAACTTTCTTATTTCCAAACCTAGAAACATCCAATTCAGCTAAATTCTTATACTCTCTTTGTATCCTTGGAGACAACACAGGAATTTCAATATCAAGTTTTTCTATGTCTTTTTTAGGATTTTCTTTATCAACTTCTACGACCATTGGAGTAATCGGCTTAGTTCCTCTACCCATCAACCGCTTCTCAAGCAATACACCTTCACCCCTAATAGACTCAACAAAGTCCATAAATGCTGGCGTTCCGATAACACTCACATATTCTTCAACATCCTCTCTTCCAAAGAACATTCTTCTCAAGCCTCGGCCAAGTGTCTGTTCTGGCAATATTTTAGAGTCTGCGGCATAGGGGCGTAGTCCCACAATTGTAGTAACATTTTTCACATCCCAGCCTTCCTTGAGCATCATCACTGAAACGATGACCTTGAATGGGCTCTCCCAGCTATCTATGTTGTTGGCTTGTTTTCTTAACACCTCCAGTTCTTCCTTGTTTCTTCCAGAAACATTTTCTGAAATTTCACCGCTTTTGTTTGTGTGTATGGTCAGGACCGCACCTTTTAGGTCTGCGAAACTCGTCTGAATATACTCAGCCACTTCATCACAATTCTGCGTATCATCAGTCATTATGAAAAGGATTGATTTCTTGCCAGCAGGTTCAAGTTCTTTGTATGTTTTTCTCCACTCTTCAATACCAAGATTTATATAGTCTCTATACTTTTCACTAAACAAGGTACTCTGATTTGGTTTCAATTTCCCTCGGCTCGCCTCATCAGGAACAACAGGTGTTTTAACTATTCTCTGATGAATTGCCTCCACTAGAGGATAGTCAGAAATTGTCTGCACAAATATGGACCCATCATTTTTCTTAGGAGTAGCTGTAACATCAAGTTGCAACGATAATTTTGTACCCTTTTGCTTCAGTTTATTATCTATATCTCTTATAGATTTTAACCAAGCATTTTCTTCGTGAATATGGTGAGCCTCATCATTTATAACAACCAATTCATCAATATCTCTTACTATCATTCCCAAATCAACTGTTGAGTCGCTAGTTTTTGTTACTGGTTTGTCACCCAAGAAATAGTCCGAGGCATCAGAGTCGTCGGCACTTGCCTCTCTAACATCACTTTCAAAAACTCTATGAATGTTGGTTAGAAAAATATTGCCCGTGTCAGAAATTCCCCTTAGGTCGTCTTGGAGGTGTAAGGTTATTTGAAAATCATCTTTCCAATTCTGTCCTTGGTAACCGTTGTCTGGTAATACTGGGTCTGTAAAAAATATCTTCAATCCTTCAAAGTCATTTCTAATCCTTTCAAAAACAATAACATTGGGTGTTATAAGAAGAAAATTTTTTGCCAAGCTTGAATTTGGTTCATACAATTTATGAAAATACGCCCAAGCGACAAGTAAACTCATTATTTTGGTCTTACCTGCACCAGTAGCCATTTTGATAACAAACCGAAGCCAGTCTTCTGTGAACATTCCAGCACTCAATACACCTGTAGAGTTATATCTAATTAAGTCGTGTTTATCTTTGACTTTAGCAACCTCATAGAGCCATATAACGGTCTCTATGGCTTCTCTTTGAGCAAAGTAGTAACGAAATGTATAAGTGGACCCATCCTTGTCATAGAGAATATGCTCGTCCTTAAACCACCAATTCAGAAGAGTCTTTGAGGTATCGCTTGCTCCTTCATAATTTTTATCTCGCCAACCTTGGACCTTTTTTCTTAAGTCTGCAACTAGAGGTGGCAGAAGTTTGTCGTAACCCTTCTCTCTCAAGTCCTCGTCAGCAGGGAACCATCTGATAGCTGGGTCCAGAATTGCATATGGGTCACGTGGAAAATTTTTATGCAGTGCCATATTAAATTTTGACTTCTATTACTCTGGTAGTGTCATTGCCAAAAATATCCACAACTTTCACTGCTACTTTATATGTCCCCTTCGGCATTTCCCTTGAACCAGAAACCAGCTCAAGGTTCCTGTTCTTTTTTGTTCTAAAACTTTGCCATTCATTATCAAAGATATAGTCTCCAGTCCAAATCTCTTTTTCCTTGCCATCCTTGACTACTCTTACAATTTCCTTGCGGTCCGCAAAGTTAAAATCCACAGCCCAATAATCAACCCAGTCACTCCATTTTTTAGTCAAAATTTCCCTTGAAACAAGTTCTGTTTTCTTGTCTTTACTTATTTTGATTACCTGACCATTTTCAATAACAATCTTAGAGCCCCCAGCCCGTAAATCTTCCTCAATTTCACCCGTATTGTCTTGGTTGTAAAAAACTGAAAAATCAGACAGTTCGATAGAAAGTTCTTTATTATTTCCTTTGCCTTTTACTATTGGTTTAACTTCAATATATGCAACATCATAAAATTTCACTTGGCCCTTTTCTACTGCTCTCTTATCAAATACTTCCCTCGGAATTATCTTAAAAACAATGTCCAGCCCATCATCTTTGTATTCTTGAAAATCAAGACCCATCTCATAATCAAATCCGAGCACATCAATCTTCGTAATACCCTTCGTCTTACATTCTTTAGCAATACTTTTTATAAGTTGGTGGGATACAGGTAGATTTACAGGACCAACCGCTACTAACCTATCCCTCTTCTTTCCTGTGATAGTAGTAAATGATTCAATGGGTTCAGCTTTATATGCAGAAAGAATTAAGCTAATAAATTCCTTCTCTTTCCTCTCTGCTTGCTTTGCTTTCTGTTCAGCACGAAGGTCAGTGTTTATTGAGAGGAAATTTTCCCGTTCATATCTACCTACGTTCAAAATCTCAAACGCCCTAAAGTTCTTTTTTTCTTTCTTAAGTTGTCTCTGAACATCTATCAACCTCTTTCTTGATGTGTGTATCCCAAACTTTCCAAGGTCGGTCCCTATCCATTTTCTACCAAGTTTTTCGGCAACAGCTAGGGTGGTCCCCGAACCACAGAAGAAATCAGCCACCAAATCTCCTTCTTTTGAAGATGCTTCCACAATTCTTCTTAGTAATGCTTCTGATTTTTGTGTCGGGTAATCAATGTTTTCTGGTGATTTTGGGTCTACTTTTTTTATATACCAACTTGAACCAACAACAGCTCCTTTTACATCAAAAATAACGTCATCGTCTCTCGGCTCTCTTTTATTGTCTTTAATAAACCTATCTAAGTAAGTAGTAAATCTAATATCATCTTTTGGATAGTATTTACCGTATATTTTATTTTCAACAAGATATTTTCCCCACCTCTTAAAATTAACCTGTTCTTCCGAATTATCCTCGTGTTGCCGATTAAAAAAATCGTTATTACTTTTTTTATAAAAGAGAATTAAATTATGCCGCCTTGGAAAATATGTTTTTGGTTCAACCCACGAACCCTGATAAGACCAAACGATTTCATTACGATAAGAATCTTTACCAAAAATCTCGTCCATAATCAATCGCATATAGCTATTAACTCTGTGGTCACAATGCACATAAATACTTCCGTCTTCTGCAAGCAAATCGTGCATCAATTTCAATCGCTCATAAATCATCGCTATAAAACTATCTGCACCTTTGCCCCAAGTGTCACGATAAGCAATTTCTTCTATAACGGATGGCTTTTTAGTGAAATTTTCTTCGTCATCACCCTCACCAATCTTAATATCCATAGAAAAATCGGCTCCAACGTCAAAAGGTGGGTCAATGTAAATCAATTTTAAACCTCCTTGTGCATCTATTTCTTTTCTAAGAGGACCGTTCTTAAGCGAGGAGAGAATGAGCTTGTTATCTCCCCAAATAAGTTTGTTGGTCCAGCCAGTGATTTGTCTTCCCTCAGTATCAAAAAGTGAATCCTGCAATCCAATCTTTCCTTCGCTTCTGGGTTCATCTATCTGTTCTATTGTTTGAAATGGCAAGACGACATTCGTAACTTCATTTGTTTTTCCATTCCATAAAAGCTCTACATCTCTGTCATCTTTGAATAGTAAAAAGCGATACTTATCTGGCAGTGGTTTCCCAGCCTCCAAGTATTTCATCACGTCTCGTTTTTCATTGTCGGATAGGTGTAGAGGCATGGATGACTATAAGTATCCTCAAAATAAATATATCACTTTGAGGGTGATACTGATAGTCCGTCGCCTTATAGGCATCATAGCTCTAGGCTTAAGGTGTGAAAAAACGAAGTGAAAATCTAAATAAGCTAGGGAAAAGAATTATTGAGTTACGTCATCATAAGGGCTTCTCCTCTCAAATTGCTTTAGCTAATAAGGCAGGGATGGACCGTACCTATATCGGTGGTATTGAACGTGGAGAAAGAAACCCGACTTTTGAAGTGCTTGAAAAGTTAGCGAGGGCAATCGGGGTCAGCATGGAAGAACTATTTAGGTTCTAACTACAATATAGATTTGCGGACATGAGGTTGAAAAAACTCCAAAATAGGAGTAGATTTGGCGTAAATTACAATTACAATGAGCCAATTATTTGAACGTTTTTCATCAAAAGAAAACCTTAAGAAAGCTTTTTTATACCTTAGAGACGAGGCTAATGAGAGCTCGTTGCCCCTAGACCCAATTTGGAGACCCACTATAAGTGCTGTGGCGAATCTTGGTGATAAATTTTTTGAATCGCTACAAAATTACTTGCGGAATGAAAAATATAATCCCGACAAAGCTAGCTATATCTATGCCGACAAAGATAATATGGGAGTGCGACCTGTTTGCGTATTTTCGGTAATAGACAGAATTATTTTCCAAGCATTACTTAATCCGTGGGTTTTGGGGGATATTATTGATAAGAAGTTATGCAATGCCTGCTTTGGTAATCGTATTGCAGGAAATGAACTCTTTCTAAAAATATACAAAAATCAATGGGCAGAATTTTGTGACAAACAAGTAGAGGCTTACAAAAAAGGATTGGTGTGGAGAGTGGAATTTGATATACAAACTTTTTATGAAAATATACACATAGAAACTCTTTTAGAAACTATCAGAGAGGAGTTCGGGGTCAATGATTCTAATATTCTTGGGATTCTTGAACATCAATTAAGAACTTGGTCTGAAACTAGAACCATGTGCGGTATCCCCCAAGGACCCAGAGCCTCTCATATTTTAGCGAATGCATATCTATTTCCCCTAGATACTCTGATTGATAATCAAAAAGGAGATGGTGGGTTTGAATTTTTCCGTTATGCGGACGATATAGTAATAATGGCTAAGGATTCAGATAAAATTAATCGTATTGTTTCTGAAATTCAATTATTTGTGAGGAAATTTAATTTGAAACTAAACGATAAAACAAGACTAGAGAAACTTAGGGATACCAAAAAGATAGAGGAGCTGAAATTCTATAATCCATACGGAGAAATCAATGAGACATCTAAACA
Organism: uncultured Candidatus Saccharibacteria bacterium; assembly: GCA_964428845.1. Classification (GTDB taxonomy): domain Bacteria; phylum Patescibacteriota; class Minisyncoccia; order Phycocordibacterales; family DATGWK01; genus CAYRZH01. The sequence continues at coordinate 52,752 of CAYRZH010000004.1, forward strand.
AAAGGTTGAAAAAATAGGTAAAAAATTACCTAGCATATTTCGTAAGCTCAAAAGAGGAGAGGACTTGTTGAAAACTGAATTGAGCGGACTAAGATATTTTCTGAAAGCCAAGGGGGGCATTGAAAACTCAAAACTTCTTGATGAACTAATTTACCTAATACCCCGCAAACCATCTTTAGTAAATTTGATTTGCCAATATATAGGCTATTACTTCTCGGGTCAAAATGAAATCGAGGAAGGAGAGATTTCTTATGAGAAACCAACTAAGGAGCTCAAAGAAAAGTACGGAAAGGTGTGGAATATCTATGTTAATAATTCTCTTTCTGAGTGGGCCAAATTTTCCCTTTTGAAAGTCTTATCCGCCCCTTTGTTTGCAATCTCACACAAGGGCTTTAGAAATGAAATCGATAAGATTGTTATTAGCCCCAAAACAAAATTCTTGAGACCGATAGCATTTTTTTACAAAGGGTATGTCAGAGATTTTTCTCTGGCCGAAGAAGCAAAAAAAGGTCATTCTTTGGATAAAATAGAATTAGGATTTAGTTTGGATGATATTAAAAGGCAGATAAGAAATTCTGAAACTGAATCCGAAAAAGCAACCTATTATTATTTTTCAGTTTACCTAAAAGGATACGAAGACAAAGACGTAATTAAGAATTTAGTGTATGAAGCTCTTACTTCAGAATCCCTAGAGATACAAACGATTGGCATCTTTCTTGTGGAAAAACTCTACCGAGTTCCAGTTCCAGTATTGGTAAAAAGACACCCCCATACCCTAGAAGGAAAAAATCTGAAAATAAATATGAAGCATACCGATGCTTGGGATATTGATTTATCAGAAAAGAATATAGCAAGTCTAGTTAGGTTATATTTCAAGCTTTCACCACCAACCAAGCCATCTTCAAAAATTAAAGATGACTTTCTTACATCTGAAGGAAAAATTGCTCCAAACAAACTTAATCAATCATTCGGTATTCCTATTCCATTACCAGTTAGAATCGTGAAATCTACCAGCGAAAAAAAGAAAACAAAATCTTCTACAAAACTTTTTCTAAATCAAACTGGAGATTTATGGAGAGACCCTAAAGAAAAATACTGTTATGGAATGGGAGAAAAAAGTGATAGACATAAAACTGTCCGTTACCTTTTTCAGAATAAGGGCTACTCTGACACATCAGTAATTTCGTCCCAATTTGAAAGTAAGAGCAAAAAATCAATACGAACAGAAATAGGTAAGTTAAATAAAAAAATTACAGGTTCATTAAAACTGAAATCAAAAGTAATTCAAGGTAGAAAAGAGAGTGGATACAGAATCAATCCTGTATACTCAATTTCTATAAAAAAAGAGTGATACTCCACTGATAATGTTCATAAGTTATAAGAGAAACGGCTAACTTTAGCTGTTTTTTATTTTTTTAATTGTAGCAAGGACGTATGTAAAGCGTACCGCCTTATTTTCTATTCTTAACACAGGTCAACAATTATTAATCGACCAAAATTACAATGACAAACAAAAAAACAAACGGGCCAACAGCATCAGAGGAATACGAAATTATACCCCTTGATGATAGTTCCAACTTTTTTTATTCGTTTGATTTGGGACTTGCAACTGCACTGATAACAGTGGGGTTTTCGCTTGTCTCACTAGACCGCCAAAATTTACGCAAAGTTCAATTTGTCTTCCGCCGTGGAGACGGAATGGACGAGGTTGTTGATGCGTACTGGGCCGATAGTCTTGAGGTAAAGGCTAGAAAATACTTTGATGCCCTCAAGATGTTAAAAAACCGCTTATATAGCGAATAATTTATGGTTTTGTCGGACCAAGACATTCTAAAGTTCCAAGCTCTCTATAAAAGCGAGTTCGGAATGGAAATCAACAAAGAAGATGCCTATGAGAAAGGCATCAAACTCTTGCGACTGATGTCAATTGTCTGCAAACCAATAGCACAGAAGGAGTTTGACCATACCCAGATACGTGAACAGGAAATAAAACCATTACCATAAAAATAAAAATATGAATTTATCAAACATTACGATTAGAGAATACTTAACCGAGAAAGGTATACCTTTCCGTGAGAGCGGCAGAGAAATTATTACCAAGTGCCTTTTTAACGATTGCGACAGAGACAGCAAAGGCGATGAAGCTCACCTTTATTTCAGTACAGAGACAGGACAATATGACTGTAAGAAGTGTGGCGAGAAAGGCAACCTTTTCACACTTGCAAAACATCTTGGCGATACTGGTCCGAAGGCACGCAAAGCAAATGCTTTTAATGCCGAGCTCGTGGAGAAATGTCACCTTGCCCTGCCATCTTATATCCGAGAGTACCTGCACAAACGAGGACTTACAGATGCCGTTATAGACCAATGCAAGCTTGGCTATGGGCAGTTCTACCGCAAGCCGTGGATTACTATCCCTATCAAGGACATATACGGCAACTATTCATTTTTCAAATTGAGACAGGACCCTGCGTTTGGTAATGATAAAATCACATACCCGAAAGGAGCCGAGGCCCAGCTCTACGACTGGGATGCCTTGAAAAGCCCTGATAGCAGGCTTATCGTTTGCGAGGGCGAGCTGGACCGATTACTTCTCCTCTCAAAAGGCGTGCCAGCGATAACATCTACACACGGAGCGATGACATTCAAGGATGAGTGGGTAGAAAAGGTAGGAAAAGGTAGGAAAATCTATATCTGTTATGACAACGATGACACTGGTAAAAAGGGGTCTGAAAGAGTAGCAAAAATGGTGGAAAAAGGTGGGTGTGAGACATATATCATTACCCTTCCAATAGAGGTTGGTGAAGCGGGCGACATCACAGATTATTTTGTAAAACTGGGAGGGTCCGTAGATGATTTGTTTGCCAGATATGCAAAGCCCTATCCCGAGCGAATTGATACCACCCAATTTTCTCAAATGATTTCGGCACAACTCCTAGATACGCTTGGGCTTACCATCAAATATGATGCCGAAAACAAGTTGGCAACATTCCTATGCGAACTCTCCGCCTATACTGAAAGCTCACAATTCAATATCAGTTATAATGCACCTTCTTCAACTGGGAAAAGTTATATTCCTACCGAAATTGCTCGACTGTTTCCACAAGACGATGTTATGGAGATTGCCTATTGTTCACCCACGGCTTTTTTCCACGATGTTGGGCAGTATGATAAAGAAAAAAATCAACAACTTGTAGACCTCTCACACAAGATACTCATTTTCTTGGACCAACCACACACCGAGCTCCTTACCCGTCTCCGACCACTTCTTTCCCACGACAAAAAGGAAATTGCCATAAAAATTACAGATAAAACCCAGAAGAATGGAACCAAGACAAAGAACATACTACTCCGTGGCTATCCGTCAGTCATTTTCTGCACGGCAGGTCTTCGCATTGATGAGCAAGAAGCAACACGGTTTTTACTCCTTTCGCCCGAGGTGAATCAGGAAAAAATACAGCAAGGTATCAGTGCTACCATACGCAAGGAAGCAGATAGTGAGAATTTTGTGAGTTGGCTTGAAGAAAATCCAAACCGAATACTCCTCAAAGAACGTATCCGTGCCATCAAGTTAGAGAATATAAAGGAGATAAATATCGCATCGCCAGAAAAAATTGAGGAGAGATTTTTGGAGAAAAATAAGACACTTAAGCCACGACACCAGCGAGACATCAAACGCCTTCTGTCGCTCATCAAATCCCTTGCCCTGCTCAATGTTTGGTGGCGAGATAGGAGCGGATCTACCATTACCGCAAACGAGGACGATGTCAACGAGGCGTTTAAGCTCTGGGATAAGATTTCTGTCAGCCAAGAGCTGAACCTGCCACCTTATATCTACAATCTTTATAAAGAGGTCATTTTGCCAGCGTGGGAAATGAAAAACGACAGTTCTGGAAAACTTGAAAAAGAATACTTCGGCAAGCTCGGTCTTTCCCGACAAGAAGTTCTTGAGAAACACTTTGCAGTCTATGGCAGGATGCTCGACACTCACCAGCTTCGCCAACAAATACTCCCAATGCTTGAAACAGCAGGGCTTATTGTGCAGGAGCAGGACCCAAGCGACAAACGCAAAATGATGATTTTCCCTTCCTCCCTTTATCAACTCTCTGAAGTGAAGAGAAATAGTGAAACGGGCGGTGGGGTAAAAAACACAGAGCAAGAAAACAATAGTGAGATGAGTGAGGGGAAAATTCCAGATTTAGGAGTTTCCTGACACCATAAAAGGGTTGCTACATAACTGCTTATCAGTTAAATAACAGTATAAAAATTATGAGCGAAACATCACAAAAACAAATTAAAGCTAATCAAGAAAATGGCAAGAAGGGCGGTGTGAAAACCGAGGAAGGCAAGGCTGTCAGCAAATACAACGCCATCAAACACGGCATCTTGAAACAGGTTGTATCGGATTATGAGAAAGATTTTTACGATGGCATTGTTGAGCAACTTGAAGACCAGTTCCACCCAGTAGGTGTGTTTGAAGAAATACTCGTGGACCGCATTGGGATTTACTACCTCAAACTATATAGGGTTGGCAAAGCTGAAAACGAGTATATGCGAGCAATCTTAAACCCAAGAGTTACAAAGGTTGAGGACGAGATGGAGATGTATCTTTCAACCTCAAAAGTGGTGGTTGTGAATGAAGGGTACGTTCCCAAAATAGACAGTGACGATGTGGAGAAATTATCTGATGTTTATGCAAGATACGAAACCGCCATTGAGAACCGACTATACAAGGCACTGCATGAACTTCAGCGATTACAAGCATCAAGAAATGGTGAGAACGTCCCACCCCCGATTGCGTTAGATGTGAATGTGTCAGGAGAAAAAGAAAATGGGTTCGTTTCGTAAATAACAGATACAAATACGGTGTATCGGTCTAATCCAGAAAAACATTAAAGTAAGCCATGGAAGTATATTTTTTAGAGTAAAATAAGGTAACAATCTCTAATGATTTCGGCGGATTTTAAATAAAATTATGTCCAAAGCCATAGCAGAACAATCTAATTCCTTGAGTATCTTCTGGCTGAAGAAGCATGGTTATTTGCACAAAGATTATAGTTCTCGGTCTGGCGGTATTACGTGGACCTATGGCTATAGTGAAAATAAAAGTAGCATAAATTTTACTGTTGGCAGGGATAACTGGGGCACTGTTGAAGAAAGAACGTACGTGAACCTAAAATATACACATACAAATCATTGGACAGAGGAGAAAAGTGAAATGAATTACAAAATTCCGCTTACCACCACTCCCTGCAGATATGGTGGTGTACGCTACTGGTTTATATGTCCCCTATTCAAAAATGGAAAATATTGTGGACGACGAGTGGGGGTTGTCTACAGTATTGGCAAGTGGTTCGGTTGTCGACATTGTGGAGAAATTGCATACGCCAAACAAATGGAGGGTGGGAAGTTCAGATGGAATGGAGTATCAATTCCAGACATAGAAAAGGCAGAAAAAGAGGTTAAGAGACTTTACTACAACGGTAAACCTACCAGAAAATATAGGCGAGTGTTGAGACTAAACCAGAGGTTCGAAGATAGTTTTATTGGAATGATGGTGAAGTTAAATAGGCTTCATGGTGCTAAAAAATAATGCTATAATGACCACGTTGACCCAGTTTAAGCAAGATAGTGTGCCAAAGGTTTTTTTATTGCAAAATGGAACCCGAGAGGGGCGTTCTGCCAGCCATTCTGCAATCCTTTGGATTACATTATCAAGCTGGGTCAACCAGAGCGTCCCTTTCGGGTTTTTATATGAATGACGATTACTCAAAAATTAAATACTTCATTTACGCCAGAAAGTCTCAAGAAGGCGAAGAAAGGCAGGTTCAATCTATACCTGACCAACTAAGAGAAAATGAAGCTGTGGCAAAACGCTATAATATAAAGATAGTAGAAGCACTAACTGAAGAAGGCACAGCAAAGGAGCCGAACGTACGTCCTATCTTTGATAGTATGCTTGAGCGTATTAAAAAAGGTGAAGCAAATGGAATTATCTGTTGGAACCTTAATCGCCTCTCTAGAAACCCAGTAGATAGTGGAAAACTCCAGTGGATGCTTCAGCAAGGTTTGATTCAATCAATCTTAACGCCTTCAAGAGAATACAAACCAAATGATAATGCAATTATTTTTAGTGTAGAAAGCGGAGGTGCAAATCAATTTATTTTGGACCTAAAAGTGGGAGTGCGTCGTGGACTGAATAGTAAAGTTGCGAAAGGACAAGCCCCTATTCTTGCACCACTCGGATATTTAAACACTAAACACGAAGCTCGCGGTGAAAACTACATAATAAAAGACCCAGAGCGTTATGAGCTGGTCAAAAAAGCCTGGGACTTAATGCTTACAGGCGATTACTCTATACCTAAACTTTTGAAAATAGTGAATGACGATTGGGGGTTGAGAACACGCAAAGGAAAACATCGCGGTGGAGGACCAGTTAATAAAAGCACTATGTATGGAATTTTTACGAATATATTCTATACAGGACTTTATCTATATAAAGGCCAAACAGAAAATGGAAAACACGACCCGATGATAACGGTTGATGAGTTTGATAGGATGCAATCAATACTTGGGAAATACGGTAGACCAAGAGCCAAAAGCCATATTTTTACTTACACTGGCGCAATGCTTTGTGGAGAATGTAGCAGTGCAATTACCGCTTGCACAAAAACTAAGTTAGTAAAAAATACAAACGAGCTGAAAGATTACACATTCTACTACTGCTCACATCGCAAGAAAGGAACTGAAAACTGTAGCCAAAGGTCATACATACCCCTGAAAGACATCGAAGATATGATAAAAGAAGAATTGGCAAAATATACTATTTCTGAAAAGTTCCGAGATTGGGCTTTGAAAATTTTAGAGGAAGAACACGCCGAAGAAGCAAAGGAACGTGAAGCTATTTATAAATCGCAATTAAGCTCTCTTGAGGTTTTGCAAAGAGAACTTGATAGTCTAATAACAATGCGAATGCGTGAACTTATTGATGACGACCAATACACTTCAAGAAAAAAAGAGTTGACCGAGAAAATTGCTGTGATGAAACAAAAAACTTCTGAAACACAAAACAGAGCTCAAAAGTGGCTACAATACACTGAACAAACATTTAATTTTGCACATATGGCGAAAGCTAAGTTTGAGGACCCAGAAACTACCGTGGAAGACAAGAAGGGCATCTTCACGGCACTTGGTTGGAACTACATCATAAAAGACAAGAAACTCTTTATTTCTCCGTGTGAATGGCTAGAACCAATAGCAAAAAAGAAAAATGCCATTGAAAGTGAGATAAGTCGGTGTGAACTGGAAAATAACGAGGACCCACAAAGACAAAAGGAGGCTTTCGCCTCCCTTCGTCCAATCTTGCGCGGTCGACGGGACTTGAACCCGCAACCTCTCACGTGACAGGCGAGTGCTCTAACCAGTTGAGCTACGACCGCAATCGATACAATGTATCAAATTTTTCCTCCCCTATCAATTTAGATTTGGTTTGCCGATTTTTTGTGTCGGGGGTGGGAATTGGCGATTACATCGCCAGGCGCTTTTCGATCTCGCTCTCTACACTTCGCTCGATAACGAAAAGCCTTTCAATCCCCACACGCGCGCAACTCAAGTTGCGCTCACCCCTCCATATTTCATATGTCGGGGGTGGGGATTGAACCCACGACCCCGGGCTTATGAGTCCCGTGCTCTACCAACTGAGCTACCCCGACAATTTTTCAAATGCTACTTCCCAAAGGCTCTGGCGCCAAGCGCCAATTTCTAAATTATCCATAAAAATCGGCGAGGCGCAAACAAACACCACTTGCGCCCAAACAAAAAGCCCGGCGTTCTTAACGCGCGAGCCAGAAGTATCTCTACAAGTGTCAGGCTGCTATGGGGGTCTTAGGTATCCCTCCCCCCATTGCGGCAAGGGCATCAGTAATTCGGTGTTCAGCCCAGACTTTCGTCATAAATGCCCGGACCTCATCCACAGGAACACCACCAACATCGACAATACAAGTAATCCGATTCTCACAGGGACCACCCATGAATTCAATCCGACCCTGATCGCCCTCTCCCCTCACTACAAAACCAACAGGGACCCTCTTGAATTCAGCCGCAAGTTGGGCAAGGTTGAGCAACCCCTGTGGCACAAGGACTTTGTATATCCCATGGATAACTAGGCTGTAGAAAAGCCCTTTGTCGTAATCAAAAAGCGCCATCAAAACCCGCATAAAACTACGACTATCGGGAAGAGAGGGGAACACTTTCCCGAACTGCCTCAAGCGATCCTCGATTTCCACCTGGTCACTAATTATCTTCACAATCTCCATCCTGTCCTCCTTCACGTGAAAGGGGTGAACTATCCTCACACCACCCTACCACTACCCCCCTAGCCTGTAAACCACAGCATCCACAAAAATTCGCCGGTTCAAATCCGGTTATTACACCCCCCAACCCCCAGGAGATCTTAATAAGTGCCCCGGCGAAGCCTTGCGAGCGCGACGGCGCGAGCACGAGGAATTTTTTAGCAAAAAAATATCCGTGCGAGACGGGGCACTTATTAAGATCTCTAGAACAATTCTTGTTGCGGAGGCTGGATTCGAACCAGCAATCTCAAGGTTATGAGCCTTGCGAGCTACCGTTGCTCTACCCCGCGATTTGTCACCATCCTACCACAAAGTTTAGTCGGTTAAAAGAGGTGTTCGGTAGCGTCTGCCACAGAGTATCGCTCGAGGATTAGGAAAATCTCCCGCTGGGGAGATTTTCCGCTCTCCGAGAGCGATACTCTGTGGCAGACGAGTTTATCCGTGCGAGGCAAGACGTGCTACTCAAAACCCTCTCGAATTAAATAAACTTAAACTCCTTAAAGACTTCCTCAAAGAGCCTGATCACCCTATCGGCCTCCCTTTTATTGATAAGGAAATCCGAGCCTTCGTGGGCGATGGCATTTCTGACTTTGTGCGCTTCCCAGGCGCTATTTAGGGTAGTGAAATCACTAGGCTCTACCATCTTTAGTTTCTCGCCGATAGTTTCGCCATGGTACCCCATCTTGTCGAGCATTTCATCGAGAATAATGTCCGCCTCCAAAATTGCAAGTTTCCAGTCGCTCGGGTTGCTCGAGTTGATATGTTCAATAACTTTTTGCCATTTAGGATTTACAAATTCTTCTGGAGCCCCAGCATCCCTAATAGCCTTTTCCACATCCGTCGGTGGGGTAAGATCTTTCCTATACTCGGCATCTACCCTCCTCAACTTGCGCAGATTCGAGAAGATTAGCCAGATCATGGTAATAGAAAAAACAATCGAAAGTATTTTCAAAACAAACAAAAGAGAAACAAAGAAAGAACCTCCAGCAGAACCAAAAGCATCCGAAAGAGATGTCTGTCCGTTCAAGAAAGCCCAAAATTGCTCTAGAAAGATAGCGAGAGATCCTCTGGTCTCGAAGAATCTCTCAACCCTAATTGCAATAGCTCCCAGAAGAACAGCTAGGACAAAAAGAATAATAATTGGCATCGCTGGATGAGTTTTGCTTCCCCCACCAGACCCAGGCTTGCCTTTAAATTTCTCTTTATCAGCCATTTTATTAATTATTTTTTATTACTTTATTTTTCTCCGAGAAAATCTTTACCGATTTTAAAAAGTAGGTCTTCGCGGCAATGAGGTGAAAGAATCTGTAGTCCGAGTGGCAATTTCTTACCCTCCCTCTCTACAGTACCAGATGGAATGGAAATCGTCGGGATGTTTACAATATTTGACGGAACAGTAAAGACATCTGCCAAATACATCTCGAGTGGGCTTTGTGATTTTTCACCGATTTTAAAAGCTGGTGTCGGAGCTGTGGGTAAAAGAATAGAACCGACTCTAGAAAAAGCTCTTCTAAAATCTTCGCCAATCACTCTCCGCACCGCCTGCGCTTTATTATAATATGCATCATAATATCCTGCCGAAAGCACATAGGTGCCAATGAGTATTCTACGACGTGGTTCAGGGCCGAAACCTTCTCCTCGCGTCTTCAGATAATCTCCAATGAGCTTTTCCCCTTCCTTATAAAGACCGTACTTTACACCATCAAACCGTGCCAGATTGGAAGAAGCTTCGCCTGGGAGGATTATGTAATACGCCGGGAGGGAGTATTTGGCGTTTGGAAGTTCTATTTCATCAATCTTGTAGCCGATACCCTTCAATCTTTCCACCGAATCATTGAAGTTTGAAAGAACTTCAGGATCAATGCCTTCGACTTCCACAAGGGAGCGTGGAACACCGATAACCATATCTCTAGATTTTTCTGTCCCCGCCTTTCGCAGTTCATCATATTTTCTGTCTGGAATAGACGTACTATCTTTTGCATCATAGCCGCGTATATGCTCGAAAACTATTTCCGCATCTTCGACAGTCTTTGTGATAGGCCCAATCTGGTCCAAAGAAGACCCAAGAGCGATGAGTCCGTGACGCGAGACACTTCCATATGTAGTCTTTAACCCAACACAGCCACAAAAGCTCGCTGGCTGTCGTACCGACCCGGCAGTGTCCGACCCAAGCGCCGCAAGAGCTCCTCCCATAGCTACAGCCGCCGCAGAACCACCGGAAGAGCCACCAGCCACCCTGGTTCTGTCATGAGGGTTCTTGGTCACACCAAAAGCAGAGTTTTCTGTAGAGCTTCCCATGGCAAACTCGTCCATGTTGGCTCTTCCAAGAAAAATTGCACCGGAGTCTTTGAGTTTTTCCGAAACCGTAGAGCTATAAGAGGCCTTGTACCCGGTGAGAATTTTCGAAGCGGCACTCACCCGCCGACCCTCGACCAGGATGTTGTCCTTTACCGCAAATGGAATACCGGTAAGCGGCCCGGCTTTTTTCTCATTTATCATTTTTTGAGCATTCACAGCCTGCTCTCTTACATCATCAAAAATCTCAAGATACGCGTTTACATCTGGATTTTCTTTTTCTATAACTCGCAGATACGCGTCACAAAGCTCCGGAACACTCAAACTACCTTCTGCCAAAAGTTTGCTCGCGCTTTTTATTGTGAGTTTGGATGTATCCGCTTTACTCATAGAATTTTCTTTACTTTTATATACCCGCCTCCGCTCTTCGGCGACGCACCTAGAAGTTTTTCGCTGTAGATTCCAGACTCGTGTGGCTCCATGTCTTCTCGCATAACATTTCGAACTATGTTTGAATGGTCACTTAGATCTGTCGAGTGAGATATTTCTTCTCTCTGCGCAGAGAGATTTACCTCTTTTATCTGTCCAACATACTCAAGGATTGTGTTGATTTGTGAAGTTATCGTCTCCTTCTCCTGTGAGGAAATCTCTAGACGCGCAAGGGTAGCGAGTTTGTCTATTTCTTTTGGGTCTATCATTTTAGTTCCGAGATAATATCACTATTGTATCATTTTCAAAAATTCTTCTTCTCCCAACACCCTGACTCCAAGCTCAACCGCCTTATCATATTTTGAACCTGGATCGACACCCGCAACGACAAAATCAGTTTTGGATGAAACCGAGCCAGACACATTTCCTCCACGCGAACGTACGGCTTCCTTGGCGGCGTCTCTGCTCATCGAAGAAAGAGTACCCGTGAGGACTACCGTTTTACCAGAGAAAATCCCGGAGGCTATCCCCTCTCCCACATTTGATTTCTCTATCTCTACCTCAAGTAGCAGTCGCTTGAGAGTTTTCTTATTATTTGGATCGTCAAACCAATCCCGAAGCGCCCTGGCTACTACTGGTCCCACTCCGTCCAGTGCGTCAAGTTCTTCGAGCTTGGCATTCTCAATCGCCTCTATATCTTTAAAATGTTTCGCCAGGTCATTTGCAGTCTCCTCACCAACTTGGGGTATCGAGAGGCCAACGATAAACTTGGCTAGCGTCACCTTGCGCGCTTTTTCTATTGCAGTAAGTAGATTGTCCACAGACTTTTCGGCAAAACGGGGAAGGTTTAAAAGATCACCACGTTTCAGGGTAAAAATATCATCGGGAGTAGATATGAGGCCGTTATCAAGGAGAAGATCGATAATCTTCGGCCCGAGACCATCTATATTGATAGCGTGCTTACCAGCAAAATAGTAGAGTCTGCGCTTCTGTTGTTCTACAGAGTTCTTATTTACACAACGGTGGGCCGCCTGACCAGGGATGCGTTCGATCCGGCCATCTCCTCCACAAAGCGCCACCCTCGTTGGAAAGATATATTGTTTCTCTTTTCCGGTCCGCATTTCTGTAAGCACTTTCACGATGTCCGGTATAACGTCACCAGCTTTTTGGATCACAACAGTGTCGCCCACGCGCACGTCAAGGCGCTTTATCTCATCTTCGTTATGGAGCGTAGCACGAGAGACAGTAGAACCAGCGACTAAGACCGGCCGCAAGTGTGCTACTGGAGTAAGAACTCCCGTACGACCGATCTGAAGTCGAATATCTTCCACAACCGTCGTCACTTGCTCCGCCGGGAATTTGAAAGCGATAGCAAAACGCGGCGCTTTGCCCGTATAACCAAGTTGCTCCTGAAGAGTCTTTTCATTGACCTTCACTACCACTCCGTCTAGCTGGTAACTTTCTTTTTTTGCTCGATCACGCCATATTCTCCAAAATTCGATTACTTCCTCGATGTTTTTACAAAGCTTAAAGTGATTGTTTACCTTAAACCCCAAAGATTCCAATGTCTCAAGTTCACCGATTTGAGTTTCGGGAATCAATCCCTCTGGATAGACAAGGTCGTAGATAAAAGTGTCGAGCTTGCGCGCAGACGCAACCTTAGGATCAAGCTGACGGATTGAACCAGCCGCGACGTTGCGTGGATTGGCAAAGGGTGGCTCGCCGGCCTTTTCACGTTCCTTGTTTAGACGTGTTAGGTTGGATTTCGACATCCAGACCTCTCCCACTACCACTATGTCTATGTCTTTTTTGAGTCGAAGCGGCACTGACTCGATAGTACGAACATTGTTCGTGACATCTTCACCGACCTTGCCATCCCCACGCGTAGCGGCAGTTTTCAAAACCCCTTTCTCATACTCAAGAATTATCTTCAGACCATCAATCTTCAACTCTGCGACGTAAGTCGGGTTTGCCCCTTTTACAAATCTTTTTACACGCCCATCAAAATCGCGGATATCCTCTTCCGAAAACGCGTCGTTGAAAGACCACTGTGGAACCGTGTGCACTATCTTTTTAAATTCTGGTAGTGGTTCACCCGCCACACGCTGTGACGGTGAATCTGGCGTGACAAGCTCGGGATATTTTGTCTCTATTTCGACAAGTTCGTGTTTTAGAGAATCCAGAGCCTCTGGGGAGATCTCTTCCTTGTCGAGTACGTGGTATAGATAGCGATGATGTTCTATAGATTTTTTGAGCTTTTCTAGGCGCTCCAAAACTTCCTTCGGGGCCTTTCCAGAGCTTTGTTGTGCCGTTTTTTTACCCTTTTCCATAGGATAAGTATAAGGGTTTAAAAGCCACACACAAGACAACAACAAAGACTCTGCTTGGGATTTTAGTATGAGACTTCTAGAGCACGCTCAAGATTGCGGATATTTACATTTACAGTGTTAGTGGTGGTATTGCAGGTGTTGTTGTAACCGCGAGCTTCGATTTTGGTTCTTATATTATTTGTAGGTAATAATTTGGTTTTTCTTACGGTGACAATAACGCAAGAATCAGAACTGCCAGAAAGATTGTAGCTAAATGTTGTTTGCGCGAACGGCACGTTGTCATAAGTAGTCGGAGGTGGAGGATTAAATATGGTTATTGTTTCAAGACCGCTAGTTATGCTGGGTGTAATGTTCGTTGCTTCGTCGCACTCAATGACGCCAACTTGGCTTGGAGCCGGTGGCGGAGGGTTCGCAAAAAAGAAATTCCCCTTCTTAATGTCGTGATAGAGAGCACATTCTAGCCCAGAGTCGGCTGCGTAAAAAGCGATCTTTGAATCCTTCCCAGAATATGTAAGCACTTGCTCCTTGTATGAAATATCGGCGATAGAAAGAACGATAATAAGGATGGCGCTTATAGCGATGATCGCGATAAACAACGCTATACCTCTTTCTTCTTTTAATGTTTTTTTAAAATTTGGCATTTGGAATATTTTAGAACCAGTTCAAAAGATTGTTCGAAACCTCGAGCGTTTTGGAGGGGCCTGCTCCCCATGTCACTCTCACAGTAACTCTGGCTTCGACGTTACCAGGAAGCTCTTCGATAATAATTTTTCTAGAAAATCTGCTCAAAGGACTTCCCCCTCCACCTCCATAGCCGTAAAATTTGATCGAATTTCTGCCACTTCCCCCAAAAGTACGATGCTTCAAAGTACAATTGTTCATCCCATTGTCAGAACACCTTCGGAGCAAGTTCGCACTATTGGTAAGCAGATGATTGAGATCGTAGTCACAGGCCGTGGCAAAGGTAGTACCGCAAGGCCGTCCAGTCTCTATGCCAACCCTAGTAAGATTCTCGAGCCAGTGTGTGGGTGTACCAGCGTTATTTAGAAGCAAATTGTGATCACGAACATTCTTTACCCCCTCGAAAGCTTCTTGGGCCAAGAAAAAAGCAGTAACCCTGTCTTTAGCGAGGGATGACGAAGAGACACCCATCTGTGCCACACTGAAAGCCGCAGTGAGACCTACCATGATTATCGAAATAGCAACCAGAGTCTCTACCAGAGTGAACCCGCGATTAAAGCCCGAAGAAAATCGCCAGGAATTATGCCTCTTTTGGTATTCGGTATTTTTATGATTGGTAAGATAATTCATCTTCTTGGGTTATAAATTGTCTGGAATTCTCTGGGAAGTCATGGCCTGAATTTGAAAAGAAGATCCCGCATCTTGCGCTGCCATTTTTGTGGCACCTTCGATCAAGATTACGACTTTGGGTTGTTCATTATCAAGACCCCCACCAAAAGGTGCCGTCCCAAGAACAAAAAATCTCATTTTAGTAATATCTATCTCTGGGGCAGTCATGCGCGTGGCAGAACCACCGTCAATTTTGCGTTCGATGTACCCACCGAAAGAATCCGATTGTAAGGAATACGTAATGTGGTCGGGTAACCCATCTGGATTACCCAAAGGATAGAGATCCTCGTTTGATTCGAAAGTCATCTGGGTAGCACCGTTCTGGCAATCTAAAGGCGTATTTAGATTTCCACTTCCACCACAATGATAATCCTTACCCACAGCTATAACTTTCGTCATAGAATCGAGGGCCAAATTTAGATTATTCATGACCGACTTGATAGATTGAGTTTTTCTATTGGCGTTGAGAAGAGTGATGATCGACCCCATCCCTATCGTCATCACTAGAGAAAATAGAAATATAGCGACAATGACTTCTGGCAAAAGGAAGCCCTTGTTTTTTTTCGAACTATTTCTTCGCCTTCTTCGCCGAAAAATTTGGTGAGGGAAATTATTCATGTTTCTCAATCAGTCTCCTGGCTACTGTCACAGGCATCTCCCGCAACAGAACCTTCGACCGAGATCTGTCCTGTATCATATACAACAACCTTTTTTTGCCGACCCTGTGGAGAGGCAATGCAGATGACGGCACCTTTTATCGCGGGTAGATTTTGTGGAACATTTCCGCCATTATTATGTATCTTGATGATGGCATCTGGCTTAGGGCGTCTGAAGGTAATATCGAGTGACCTTATAGCGTTGTACGCGCCACCGGCCCCAGGAATACACTGCGTAGCTCCCCCAACTGTCTCTATCACACAAAATTTACTGATAATATTTCCCCTACCGAGAGTAATACGCTCGATACATTCTCCATCACATCCATCGCCACTTTGATAATAACCATCAGGATTATTGGCGGGAAGTTCATCACCGAAAAAGACAAATGATTTCTGTGGGTCTTCTGTTTCCTCTGTCTCCGAATTGTTGTTTACAGAAAACTGAACACCGTATGGAACACTAAAATTTGTTCCGCTTGACCCGTATTGCTTTACGCTAATGCCGTACACCTGGGCCTGCCGGATAGCAATGGCTACCCGATAAGCTACGTTTGTAAGTTCTATGTCGTTGTCGAATTTTCTGTGATTATACACCACCACAGTTAGGATTATCCCTATTATGGCAAGAGATGCCAGAAGCTCGGTGAGGGTAAAACCCTTTTGATGGTTTGCTGGAAGGTTGTGACGATGCATATGCTTAGAAATTTATTTTCTATCCGACTTTTTTATTGAATTAAAAAAAGTTTGAGAGGCCAAAGAGGTCTGTCTGGCAGAAAAAAACAATAAGAGTGCCTAAAACAAGAAATGGGGCGAATGGAATCTCACTCTTCATTGTAAGGTTTTTCAGAGTCATTCGCAATTCTGGGTTTTTGATAGCTTTTTCAAAAAACCTTTGAGGAATTTTCCCTGAAAGGATGATCAGGATGCTTACTGCCGCTCCGATCCAGAAAGCGAGAACGAGAGCGGAAAGTCCCGCCCCTAGACCGAGGAGAAAACCTATACCTAAAGAAAGCTTGGCATCTCCAAACCCCACCCACTTCCCTTTCGAGAAAAACCACAGTAGGAAGAAAAATAGAAAGAAAATCGGACCGGCAAGAAGATTTATCACGTATAGACCTGTAGAGAAAAATATCGGACCAATTATGGCGCTGATAAAACTTAAGATTGTAAAAGCATAGACTAGTTCGTTTGGAATTATTTTATGTTTGAGGTCATAGAAAGTGATGACAATGAGAGTCGTCCAAATCGCAAATTGAATTGCGGTGATGATGAAAAAGTGTAGGGTCGAGTCATAAAAGAAGTATTGGTTCTTGAGAAAGATGAAAAGAAAGATGAGGCCGGTTATAGACTCTACCATAGGATATTGCCAGGAAATTTTGCTCCCACAGCCTCTGCAGCGACCACGCAAATAAAAAAAACTAAAAATGGGAACAAGTTCGCCTGCCGAGAGAGGCTTACCGCAAGAAAAGCACTGGGATCGGCCACGTGGGGAAAATATTGGCAACCCGGTATTGTATCGAAGAATTACGACATTGAGGAAACTCCCGACGATAGCGCCGAGAACAAATGCACCTAGATCTAATAGATAAATCATCTTTTATGGAGGGCAGGTGCCAAGCTCAACCCTTTGAACAAATGTTTCCGAAGATCCCCCAGTTGTGATCTCTTTAGACTTACCAGAACTATCTATACACCAAGCTCTTTCACTTGGATCATTTTTGTAGGAAACCGATATGGCGTATTTGATCCCGCCAGTGGTCGAACCACACACCGCTATGTCACCAGAAGCCTTCGCTGCGGCGATTTGTGCAGCAACAGTCGCCTGACCAAAAATATTTTGAACAGCCTCGCCGACTTCGGGACAGACGCCGTTGAAAGCAACCGTCGCCGTGCACGTTGTACCAGTGTTTGTATAGCAACCTACAGTGTCGTACTGAAGTTCGGCTTGAGGTTTGACATTGGATAAATTGGCTTGAATTGCGGCAATCGAGGCTTTCTGGCGAGCCGAGTTGAGAGATGCTAGCACGATAGAGGCCATGAGTCCTATGATTGAAATCACTACCAGAAGTTCGATAAGAGTGAAACCATTGCTTTTGAACTTTTTCATAGCAAAATTCAAAAATTATATAATCAATACTAGTTGCAGTTGGGCGCAGTAATCGCACCAGTCTGCTCCTGCGAAGATCCCTGACTGTCTACACACCAGCTTTCAGTTGGATCGGAAGCCAGAGGAACTGAAACAGCCCAGGTATTTGGGGTAGAGGCGCATGTGCCGGCGGTAATTCCCGTCCCGTTACTTATGTCACCGGCTGAAGCGATGATGGCCTGAACATTACTATTTTCAAACAAAGTATTAACGACGTTTGCGGGAACATCCGAGCAGGCTGCCGGACCATAGTCGACAGAGCCATAATTCCCAGGAACTTCATAATATATCTCCGCCTGCCCTCTCATGTTGGCGAGATTGGCTTTGATCCCAGCGTCCCTGGCCTTACTTCTTGCGGTACTTAATGACACTAGCACCACCGAAGCCAAAATACCGATGATGGCGATGACCACCAAGAGTTCGATCAGTGTAAAACCTTTTTTTGTACTCATCTCGCTTTTAGCAAATGATTAATATTATCCAATAATTATCTCATGCCTACACAAAAAGAAAACCCGGGCTTGCCGGGTTTTCTTTTTTATACAGACAGTCAGAGTAGGTTCGGTCTAGAACGACAATGACTATGGTGTGCAAACTCCTGCCGCTGCTACACCCGGCTTAGACCATCCTGAATTATCAACACACCAAGAGCCTCCACCCTTAAGAGCCGAGGTAGACATTGCCCACTTTTGCCCGCCAGCGTCAGTATTACAAACAACCGTTGCTCCAGTAGCTGACTGAGCAGCAACTTGGGCCTTGGCATTTGTTATATTAGAATCGGAAAATACTCCGGAAGTACAGTCGACAGCCCCTGCGCCATAACTATTGCTGTTAGCATCATAATAGATTTCTGCCTGTGCTCTAATACCCGACATGTTTGCCTTGACAGCCGCATCTGCACCCTTACTCCTTGCTGTATTGAGTGAAGCTAGCACCACCGAAGCCAAAATACCGATGATGGCGATGACCACCAAGAGTTCGATCAGTGTAAAACCTTTTTTTGTATTTTTAAACATGAAAATTAACTTCTTATAATCTATTAAACTTGATAATTTTTCAAAATTGCTCGACCGCAACTCCCTATAGACCATAAAGAGTAAGCGACGTCCTTTGAAAGGTACGGAGTAATTATAACAGAGGGAAGGAGCTAAACAAGATCGAGCAAACTGCGGCTGTGGATACTAGGCGAGGGGGGTTTTGAATAGCACGCCGAGGCACGGTGACGTCTGCCACAGAGTATCGTTCGAGGAGAGTCCGCAGGAAGATTTGCATGGTCTGTCAAGTTGGCCAGAT
>CAYRZH010000005.1:0-67890 GCA_964428845.1 uncultured Candidatus Saccharibacteria bacterium
GGGAGTAAGTCGTAACAAGGCACGGGTAGCGGAAGCTGCTCGTGGAATATTTCAAATTGAACACGTTTTGCTCGAATCTTCGGATTCGTTCAAGACTGACTGTGTCGATTTAGAATGCCTCAATTGAGCATTCTAAAGTTTAACTGAACTTAAAACAGTGTGACGTCTGGCAAAGACCAGAAAACAGAACGGAACAAAACAGAGAATGCTAAAAGCCGCCCACCGGGGCGGCTTTTGCGTGTCTGAAAAGAGGGTGTTTCCGTGGCTAGAATGCTGCCATTTCTTCTATTACATTGACATGATAGCATAGCTATGCTACAATATACGCAGACTTGCGAACGGCAGGATGTTCCTGTTGTTTGCCAAGATGTTTTGGGGGATCTTTCCATGAAGACCTTTTTTTCCATTCTTGCTCTTCTCCTGTTTCTTCCGTGTTTTGCCAGAGCGAGCGTACCGTCTGATCGTCTCATCGCCGCCCTGATCGAGCATGAGTCAGGTGGCGATGACAACGAGATCGGTGATACCGATCTCAAGAACAAGGCATATGGATGTCTCCAGATCAGACAACCATGTGTCGACGATGTGAACGAAGCCTTTGGCACGAACTACCGCGCAAAAGACTGCCTCGGTAACCGGGAGTTGTCCATCTGGATCTTCCGGCGCTACATGGAGCTCTGGGCCACAGAAAAACGGATCGGCAGGAAGCCGACGGACGAAGACTGTGCCCGGATCTGGAATGGCGGGCCGAATGGTTGGAAAAAAAAGACCACTCTGAAATATTGGGTGAAGATAAAGAGAATCATGGACCTTAGCTGACTCAAGGATGCCACAGGCAAAAAAGAGTGAGTTAAGCGTCGGAGACGCTTAAGGACCGAAAGGTCGTTAAACGGGATTATGGGCCGCTCTCGGAGTAGAGCGGCCTTTTGCATTACATATCGACTAGTTGGCTTGTTTATCGGGGGTTTTTTTGATAACTTGTCCTTACTGCCTAGGGAGAAATAGTTGCCCGGGCATTTTGAAAACAAGATTGCGTGGGCGTAAGCTGCGGTGGTTAGAGCGCGTCACTGATATCGAGTAGGGTATAAATGGTTTGCTCGAGTTAATTGAAAAAAGAATAGTAGGTTGCGTGGGCGTATAGCTCAGGTGGTTAGAGCGCGTCACTGATAATGACGAGGTCCCAGGTTCAACTCCTGGTACGCCCATAGAAAGATAGAGAAGCGCAGAGACTAGTTTCAGAAGCTTTTGTTATGGATTATAAAGAATATTTCCGCGGCAAGAAGATTACGGTCATGGGACTCGGGCTTCTTGGTCGTGGGCTCGGTGACGTGAAGTTTCTTGCCGATTGTGGGGCAAACCTAATAGTCACTGATCTGAAGAGGGCAGTTGAATTGAGACCAACCCTTCGAAAGCTGGAAAAATTTAAGGATATTAAATATGTTTTGGGTGAACATCGCCCAGAGGATTTTCGAAATAGGGATATGATTCTAAAAGCTGCTGGGGTTCCGCTCAATTCACCATATATCAAGGAGGCCAAGAAGAATAAAATCCCAGTCGAAATGGATGAATCACTTTTTTTCAAATTGGCTCCGAAAGATGTAGTCCTTGTGGGTGTCACTGGTACTCGGGGCAAAACAACAGTTGCTACCTTGATATATGAAATCCTCAAACATGCCAGAGAGAAACTTTCCTGGGACAGAAAAATTTACTTGGCTGGGAATATAAAGGGGGTGGCAACTTTGCCTTTTCTTTCTAAAATACAATCTGGCGATATGGTTGTTGCCGAGCTTTCGAGTTGGCAACTGCAGGGTTTTGGTGAAAGCAAAACATCCCCGCATATAGCTGTCTTCACAAATTTCCTCGATGATCACCTGAACTATTATAAAGACGACAGAAAAAAATATTTTAAAGACAAATCATACATATACAAATATCAGAAAAAAGGAGATTTTTTAGTTGTTTCTGAACAAGCCCTCAAGTACATTCGGGGTACAAAAGATAGACCGACGGGCAAAATTGTCGCTCCCAAGACTCTACCCGCTTCCTTTAAGACGGGCTTGAGTGGTAACCACAATAGAATCAACGTATCGCTTGCTGTCGAGGTAGCAAAAATTTTAGGAGTAGAGGAAAAGATTGTAAGGGAAGCGGTTCGGGACTTTAGAGGTGTGCCCGGAAGGCAAGAGCTTGTCTTAAAAGCCCATGGGATCGAAATCTACAACGATACTACTTCTACAACGCCGGACTCTATCGCAGTTGCTCTCGAATCTTTCGGTAAAAAAAGAAATGTAGTGCTCATAATGGGCGGAACAGACAAAGGTCTCGATGTAAAAGAAATTTTTGATAACATAAATAAATATTGTAAAACAGTCGTACTTCTTCCTGGGACAGGA
The DNA here is from genome assembly GCA_964428845.1 of uncultured Candidatus Saccharibacteria bacterium. Taxonomy (GTDB): domain Bacteria; phylum Patescibacteriota; class Minisyncoccia; order Phycocordibacterales; family DATGWK01; genus CAYRZH01. The sequence goes on from CAYRZH010000005.1 coordinate 2,388, forward strand.
ACAGAAAAGTTTAAAAAACAAATAAATAAGATTAAAAATAAATCTCTCCCTATCATCGAAACAAAAAATCTGAAGGAGGCGATAAGGGAGGCGCTGAAAGGAGCTAAACGTGGTGATCGTATCATTTTTAGTCCAGGGTTCACCTCTTTTGGCATGTTCAAAAACGAGTACGATAGAGGCGAGAAGTTCGACCGGGAATTGGCGAAAGTTAAAAAGGATTTACCAAAAATATTGGGCAAAGGTCAGCTTTAACATATACTTAAGAGAATGGCTCAAATCTACCTCAAAAAGCTTAAAAAGGCCCATTTTATAGGTATTGGGGGCATTGGCATGTCTGCCGTGGCTCGTATGTTCCTGCTACAGGGCAAAAGTGTCTCGGGTTCTGATCTGTCGGATTCCCCAATAATAGAAGAGCTTTCGGGGCTTGGAGCAAAAATAAAGATAGGGGAGGGAAAGAAGAATTTACCAGAAGACACCCAGTTGGTTGTGTACACCGTTGCCATCCCTCCAAAGAACCCAGAGTTAAAAAAATCCCTGGAGAAAAAAATCCCAACGCTATCATACCCACAAGTACTCGGTCTCATTTCGAAGGAAAAATTTACTATTGCTGTTAGTGGGACTCATGGCAAGACAACGACTACGGCAATGATCGCGACTGCAATGATCGATGCTGGTCTTGATCCGACGGTCGTGGTCGGGAGCTTGCTTAAAGACCAAAAAAGCAACTTTATCGCTGGCAAAAGTGGCTATTTTGTCGTTGAGGCCTGTGAATACAAGAGATCATTTCTAGAACTTAGCCCAAGCATCCTCGTGATCACTAATATCGATGATGACCACCTGGATTATTACGGCAACATTGCTGGGGTACAAAAAGGTTTCAAAGAGCTGGCTGAAAAACTCAAAGAAAACGATTTTTTGGTTTGTAACCCCAGAGATCCAAATGTAAGACCGATCCTGCGGGATCTTTCCTGTGCTATTTTTGACTACACTTCAACGAAAAAAAATTTTGAATTAAAGATTCCCGGGAAGCATAACGTGGAAAATGCACAAGCCGCATTGAATACTTTGAGAATTCTTGGTGTGCCAGAAAAACAAGCCATCGCATCACTTGAGCGCTTCAGTGGTACGTGGAGGAGATTTGAATACAAGGGGAAAACGACTGGGGAAGCAGTAGTCTATGACGACTATGCGCATCACCCGACGGAGATAAAAGCAACTCTCGCCGGGGCCCGAGAGCTTTTCCCAAAGAAAAATATTGTTGTTGTCTTTCAGCCACATCTTTATAGTAGAACAAAAGAACATCGAGATGAGTTTGCTCCAGCTTTTAAGCAAGCCGACTCGGTGATTTTTGCTCCGATTTATGCTGCCCGCGAGCCTATGGATAAAAGTATTTCGTCAGAGATTCTTGCGAAGGCAATGCGTAAGTCGAAGGGAAAGGCGGTGGCACTTCAAGATTTTGAGACAATTATCAAGTTCCTCAAAGGGTCTCTAAAATCCGGAGACATCCTTATAACTATGGGTGCCGGAGATATAAATAAAGTAGCTGAAGCCATGGTACAATAATTTCTCTAATATCCTAGCGAATCTAATGGATCCGGCCGCATTACAATACTTTGAGAGCTTGTCCTATTTTGGGATTTTTTTTGCTATTGCTTTAAGCGGCCATGTCATTCCTATGCCGGAAGAGGTGATACTACTGATCGTCGGTTTTATCGCTGCAAGCGGGATTGTCAAACTCCCTCTGGCCATACTGGTTTCTGTCATTGGTATTCTCGTCGCTGATATTGGCTTCTATTTTCTAAGTGCCGAGGGGGCAAAGCTCGCAGTTCATTTTAAAAGTAAAATAAAAACAGATATTTTTGATTGGTATGCAAGCCATATGAAGGAGCGTACGTTTCTTGTGATGTTCTTATCACGTTTTGTGCCAGTCCTACGAGTTGTAAGCCCACTTGTCGCTGGGGCGGTGAGGATAAATCCTCCAAGATTTATTTTATTTAGCTTCCTCTCGGCTCTGGTATATGTTCCAATCATTGTACTCATAGGGTTCTTTTTCCAATCAAAAATCACGCCACTTATAAGTGCCGCACAGACGACTCGCCATTTTCTTTTTCTCGGACTTCTTGTCGTAACTGGAGTTGCGGTCGCATTGGTAGCAAAGAAAAAGTTTTTTACTTGATTTGCTATGGTATACTCTTGCCATGATCACGAAAAATAGACTCATCCTCATCCTTGGTATCTGGATTGCTCTGATTCCTTTCCTCGGTTTTCCAAGTTCGTATAAGTCTTTTTTTGTTGTGGCTTCTGGTATCGCTGTGGCGGTTGTGTCGTTTCTGCATGCTCGTGACAGGTACCGCGCACAGATGCTTTCTTCAGGACAAGATGACAAGAAGGAAATTTTATCAGAAACATTTACAGAAAATAGTTTAAAATCTTAAGTTCCTTCTCTAATCCGAAGATAATGTCACGGCGGCCTTCCACCTACAAATACGCGACAGCAGGAATTTTTTGTATTGGGACGTTATCATTCCTCTATTTTTTTGTGCCGGTAGCTTTTCCTTCAGAATATTATTTGGCGAGCGGGATCAAACAACTAAAAATTTCCAAAAACGAATCTAGTCCACAAACACGCCAAGAGCCAGTTTTTGTTGTCACACATCTGAAGACTCCAGTGCCGCTCAAAGCGATCTACATGACTCAATGTGTAGCTGGCCTGAAGAGTTTTAGAAATGATCTAGCGAAGATTGCTGAAACTACAGAAATAAATTCTATAGTTATCGATATCAAGGACTACAGTGGCCGTATTTCTTTTCCAACAGAAAATCCAATGCTTAAGCCTGCTGTGGCAGAAAACTGTCGAGCCACTGACATGAAAGAATTTATCGGGTCTCTTCATGATAAAAACATCTATGTGATTGGACGAATAACTGTTTTTCAAGATCCCTTTATGACCGCGGCACACCCAGAGCGGGCAGTGCATAAGCTATCGGATGGAGGAGTTTGGAAGGATTTTAAGGGTTTGAGTTTTATTGATGTTGGTTCAAAAGAGCATTGGGATTACATTGTCGAACTTTCTAAGGAGTCGTACGCAGTTGGTTTTGATGAGCTTAATTTTGATTACATACGTTATCCGTCTGATGGAAATATGAAGGATACTGCCTTCATGCTCCCGACCGGGAAGACAAAACCACAAATGCTCAAAGAATTTTTTGCATATTTGGAAAGTAAAATCCGCCCTACTGGTGCAGTACTTTCGGCCGATCTTTTCGGAATGACAACCACGAACTCGGATGACTTAAATATCGGACAAATTCTTGAACATGCTTTGGAACATTTCGACTACGTAGCACCAATGGTATATCCATCGCATTATCCACCGACTTTCAATGGTTATGGTGATCCCAACAAATATCCATATGAAGTGGTGAAATATTCTATGGATAAGGCGGTTGAAAAGGCCCAGGCTTTTGACTTATCACGTTCGCAGATGGCCACGGCAGCAGCAGTAAATAACCAAAACCTAAATCCAATCACCACAGCGGACGCCTCTTTAGGAAATTCGGCAAAGAAACTACGCCCCTGGCTTCAAGATTTCGACTATGGTGGTAACTATGACATTGCTGAAGTGCGAGCGCAGATAAAGGCGACATATGACGCGGGACTCGACTCGTGGATGCTATGGAGCCCGAGCAATAGGTATACTCTGGGGGCATTAGAGAGAGAAATTTAAATTTGCGCTTGGTCTTGACACATACCAATGATGAGTGTAGAATGCGGCGAGTATACAAAGCAGTTCTTTGGCGTAACCTTGTTGGTGGTCATAGCCAAAAGATGCTGATAAAAACTTTAATAGTTCGGCATTTTCTGGCTATGACTACCAGTGTGGTATGTCCTCTGGCAAAATCAAAACTGGCGAAAGCCTTGAGAAAGGGAAAAGCGCCATGCACAAGCAAACTGCAGAGTTGATTGGCCGGATCGCCCAGAATCTTCCGGACATGGATGGAGACATCATGCAGGGCTGGATCAACAACCCCCGTGGTCTCCAGGGGGCTCTTAGATTGGCCCTCTGCCAACCAAAAGCCGGATCTGTTCCGAAGGAGGAAACTCCTCTCGACACCATCATCCGTGTCGATCGCACCATCCGTCCTGCCTACCCAAGCTGGGCAACGGAGGTGATGCACCCCGAACTGGAGACTGTTGGGCCTGCCGAGTACGACCTTGCCAAACGAATCAATCTCTGGTTCCACAACGCCCAGATAGTCGAAGGGCGATCGATGGGCACTGTCATCTACGGATTTCTGAAGGCAACCGATGGTCTGAAAACATGTCTCGGCCTTCACGGCGCAGTGGAGATTCAGCAGAAGGGCATCGTCGTTTTCCGAAAACTCTTCGGAGGTAGGGCAGTGTTCTGCTGGAAGTCGGTCGTTCGCGACCGCGATGGCAGCCTCCTCGTTCCGTACGTCTATGACGACGGTGTCAGTGTTGTGGTGCGCTGGCGCTGGCTCGGCCATGACTGGGTCTCCGACGGCCCTGCGGCTCGCTTCGTAAGTTGACACTTGGGACTTAGTCCCTCGGGTCTTCTGGACCTCTTGATCTTTGTCCTTTGTATCGCGGCCATTTGCCGCAACGTACTCCAAAACGGTAACAATGGAAGCCTCGGGCAACAATGCTCGGGGTTTTTTTGTGAGCTGCCTGTCCACCGCTTTTTTTGTCTCAATTTTCCTGGTATAATTTCGCCAAAGCACATTTTCTATGGACAACGATCGCATCACATATTTCGCAGAGACCGACTCGCGCAATAAGCGAGTAGCATTTGGTATAAAATCAAAAGACCGATCTCGCCACGTCTACGTCATAGGTAAGACAGGTATGGGTAAATCCACCCTTCTTGAGAATATGGCTGTCCAAGACATCCAAAATGGGGAAGGCATGGCTTTCATAGATCCACACGGCAAGACTGCCGAGCTCCTACTTGAATACGTACCACAAGATCGCATGAAAGATGTGGTATATTTCGCGCCTTTTGACACCGAATACCCGATTTCCTTCAACGTCATGGAGGATGTTGGTCCCAACAAACGCCATTTGGTTGCAAACGGTCTCATGAGTGCATTCAAAAAGATTTGGGTCGATGCTTGGTCGGCCCGCATGGAGTACATTTTGAATAATATTTTACTCGCTCTTCTCGAGTACCCAGATTCGACCCTGATCGGTGTAAATAGAATGCTAGCCGATAAAGACTATCGCAAGAAGGTCGTCGACAATATCACCGATCCGTCGGTAAAAGCTTTTTGGACAGACGAGTTCGCAAAGTATGGCGATCGATATATGCAAGAAGCGGGAGCGGCAATTCAAAATAAAATTGGGCAGTTTATCGCTAACCCTTTGGTGCGTAATATCATCGGCCAACCAAAATCGAGTTTCGATCTGCGAAAGATGATGGATGAAAACAAGATAATGATCGTCAATCTCTCCAAGGGTCGCGTGGGCGAGGCCAACGCCAATCTCTTGGGTAGTATGCTCATCACAAAGATCTATCTGGCGGCCATGTCTCGTGCTGATACAAGTGAGAGTAAACTCAAGTCTCTTCCACAGTTCTATCTTTATGTCGACGAATTTCAGTCTTTTGCCAACGAATCTTTCGCCGACATTCTTTCGGAGGCTAGAAAATACAAGTTGAATCTAACCATGGCTCATCAATATATCGAGCAAATGTCGGAAGAAGTTCGAGCGGCAGTGTTTGGTAACGTCGGTACCATGATCGTTTTCCGAGTGGGCGCTTACGACGCCGAAGTCCTCGAGAAGGAATTTGCCCCCACCTTTAGTGTAGAAGATCTGGTCAATCTGGGGTTTGTACAGATATATCTTAAACTTATGATCGACGGCGTGACGTCTCCACCTTTTTCGGCAACCACACTGCCGCCGATCGATAAACCAGACATTTCATTCAGAGACGATATCATAGAAAACTCAAGAAAAACCTTTGCTTCTCCAAGGAGTGAAGTGGAAGAGCAAATCAAAAAATGGCACGAGCCAGTAACTTCTATACGAAGAGATGATAGACCAAGGCCGCCGCAAGGGACTGTAGAGTTTTCGCCGCGTCCGCAAACCCAAGCGCCGTCGTCTATGCCATCCCAACTGCCTCAACAACCGTCCCAACCGCAACCTGTTTCGAAGGTGTCACAACCACCACAACCCTCACAACCACCGCCTGCACCGCAACCTCCGCAACAAACTCCGCCACCTCCAAGACCTCCAGAGCCGCCCAGATCTATCCAGCCCACTTCTCCTCAACGGCCCCTTCAACAATCACCGCAGCCGCCGAGACCGGATTCCCATCGAGATCAACTTCCGCATCAGGCTCGACCAGTTTCTCTAGACACGCTCAAAAAAGATAAAGGACCAAGTGGTAAAAATCTTTCAGAGTTGAAAAACGCCCTTAGGGATTTGGTAGAACAGACAAAACAGCACAGCGAAAAAAAGGATGAGGGGCAGGAAGGGAAACACAACAACAAACCTCAAGAAAAACCGGCGATAGGGAATGGAAATCATAAATCCCAAGTCAAAGATAATCCTAAGCCTTCAAAAGATTCACCGCCACAAAGTCACCCCCCTCAAAAAGAAAAACCTCGGGAAGTTCCAGAAGATGTACTCCGCAAAGTCATCAACGGATCAAAGTAAAGTTAGCGGAAACTTTGTAACTCGTTTATACTCGATCTGATTGTAGTAGGATACCCGCACAGGCATGAAAAAGAGAATTCTCATATTTTCCCTAGCATTTAAGCCATTTTTGGGTGGTGCTGAAATCGCTATAAAAGAGATTACCGATAGGATTTCGCCTACCGAATTGGAGTTTGACATGATTACCCTTCGCTTCGATAGCAATCTGCCGAAGTTCGAGCGGGTAGGAAATATAAATGTGTATCGGATCGGTTTCTCAAAGAAATCTCCAACGATGACTGATCTTGTGAAATTTCCGATGTATCTAAATAAAGTATTCTTTCCGGTCACCGCTTTTTTTAAAGCTCGGACTCTCGATCGAAAACAGAACTACAACGCGCTCTGGTGCATGATGTCTTATACAGGTTTTCCAGCTCTCTTCCTAAATTGGTTTGGGCGCCGAATTCCGATCATACTCACTCTACAAGAAGGTGATTCGATTTCTCATATTACCAAGCGTCTCCGGATTAGAATAGTCTTCCCACTTTATCGAGCCATTTTTAAAAAGGCTTCGGTGGTGCAAGCGATTTCAACATTTCTTGGAAGATTTGCCAGGGATATGGGGTTTCGTGGGCGTATCGAGATAATACCAAATGCGGTAGATACGAAACTCTTTTCAGAAAGAATCTCCGATAAAGACTTATCGGACCTGAAGCAGAAAATGGATAAAAAAGACGGAGATGTTTTTCTCATCACCACATCTCGACTTGTGCCCAAGAACGCAGTTGGAGATGTGATCGATTCTCTGAAACATCTCCCAGAAAACTATAAGTTTATTATTCTTGGTATCGGACCCCTTGAGAACTCACTAAAATCAAAAACTGATATGTTACATCTCAACCACAGAGTGAGGTTTCTTGGTGAAGTCGAACATAAAATAATCCCCACATATCTTCAAGTATCAGACATCTTTATCCGCCCCTCACTCTCTGAAGGTATGGGGAATTCTTTCATAGAAGCTATGGCGGCTGGCATCCCAGTGGTGGGTACTGCTGTCGGTGGTATCACAGATTTTCTAAAAGACCGGTCGACTGGGGTTGTCTGTAAAGTAGGTGATTCTGTGGATATTGCCCAGAAGATAAAACTGCTTGTCGAGAACTCTTCTCTTCGAGAAAAAGTTATAAAAGAAGCCCGAGCTCTCGCCTTTGAAAAATACGACTGGAATCTCATCTCTAAAGAAATGAAAGAGAGGGTTTTTCAAAAGGCATTTTTTTGCTAAATTTAAGGTTATATTCACATGAAAGTCTTAATCTGCACGGGGATATTTCCACCCGAAATCGGTGGGCCGGCTACCTACGCCGGCCTTTTGGCGCAAGAGCTACCGAAACGTGGTTTTAGTGTCGAAATCTTCCCATTTCGGGAGGTTCGCGGTTACCCGCGGGGTATAAGGCATTTGATGTATTTCTTTGGGGTTTTTAGGCGAGGTTTTTTTGCCGATGTTATTTTTACTCAAGATCCGGTTAGTACGGGTGTGCCAGTGGTTTGTGCCGCTTTCTTGATACGTAAAAGAGTCGTGTTGCGTGTGGCTGGAGACTATGCCTGGGAACAGGCACGCCAGCACTTTGCCGTTACTGATTCTATCGATGAATTTCAAAACAAGAAATATTCTTTTTTTGTAGAGCTTTTAAGAAAGTTGCAGACTTTTTCTGTGCGTTATTCTCATAGAGTAATAACTCCGAGCAATTATTTCAACAAGGTTGTCAGTAGTTGGCTTTGGGGCGGAGTAGAAGATATCGCGCGTAAAAATATCAGGGACAAAAATATCACCACAATTTACAACGGTATTGATATTCATGAAAACTTCAAGAAAGAATCAAAATTTTCTCAAAAAACGATTATAAGTGCCGGTAGACTGGTACCATGGAAAGGATTCGACGTGCTTATCGAAGCTTTGAGTAAAATGCCAGACTGGCAGCTCCTCATCGCCGGTGAGGGTCCTGACAAGGGTAGACTTGTGGAAATTGTGTCGAAGCACAAGCTCGAGGATAGGGTAAATTTTTTGGGGAAGCTCGACCGCGCAGATTTGTTTTCTAAAATATATCGATCACATGTGTTTGCTCTGCTGTCTACTTTTGAGAGCTTTTCGTTTCAGGTTGTCGAAGCTATGTTTGTGGGGACTCCTGTTATCGCCGCCAAGATCGGCAATCTAGGGGAGATAATCGAAAACGAGGTGAATGGAATTCTTCTCGAGCCAAGAGATATCGATAGCTTCATAAGATACTCTAAAAAAATTGTTGAGGATGATTCGTACAGAGGGAAAATTATTAATGCTGCATCTATACGCGCGGCCGACTTCTCCATCGACAAAACTATAGATCAACTTTCCAAAGTGCTACAAGAAAGCGGTAGGAGAAAAGATGGGAAAAGTATAGAGAAATCAAAATGAAAGTCTTAAGTATAAGTACAGATAGAAATATTTTTAAGAAAGACAGTGCTGTACGGGCGCGAATGATAAAGTACGGAACACTTTTTGATGAGTTACATATCGTTGTTTTTACCAAAAATAGTCAGCCTGCAGAAACCGAGAAAATCTCCGGAAACATCTGGGTTTACCCCACGAAATCATGGACCAAATGGCTATTCTTGAAAGATGCCAAAAGGATCGGTTCCAGTATTATAAAGACTCATAAATTTGAAAAAACTAAGGACGTGGTGACTGTTCAGGATCCATTTGAGACTGGGCTGGTTGGATTGAAGCTTAAGAGAAACTTTAACTTACCTCTGCATGTGCAGATCCACACCGATTTTCTAAACCCATATTTTAAAACTCATTCACTTTCAAACTGGGTCAGGGTAATGATGGCGCAGAGAGTCATATCAAAAGCCGATGGCACGCGAGTGGTTTCAGAACGCATTAGATTTTCTTTAGAAAGAAGTAATCTTACACAAAAACCGATAATGGTATTGCCGGTATTTGTCGATATTGCAAAGTTCGAGGGGGCGGCAGGTAGCCATACCTCCGGTTCAAACCTAAAAGAAAAATATCCCCAATTTAACTTTATCATTCTCATGGCTTCACGTCTGACTACCGAGAAAAATATACCTCTGGCGTTTGGAGTTATGCAGAAGCTTGTGGAAAAGTATCCTCGCGCAGGGCTGGTCGTAGTGGGAGAAGGGCCTCTGAAAAAATATTTACTGAATCTTACAAAAAAGCTCAATATCCACAAAAATGTAGTCTTTGAGAACTGGCAAAACGATCTTACTAATTACTACAGAACCGCCAATATATTTTTGTCGACCTCACAGTATGAAGGATATGGTCTCTCTATGGTTGAAGCTACTGCTTCTCACTGTCTCGTCGTAGCGACTGATGCTGGAGTTGCTCCCGAGCTCTTGGGAAACCAGGAAGGGTCGCTCGTTTGTCCGGTCGGGGATGCGAACTGTCTTTCCGAGAAGATAGAAAAACTTATTTCGGACACAGGTCTCCGAGAAAGCCTTGTTCATGAAGCTTTTGGTAAACTTGACCGGGTCGTCGTGAGGAGTGAGAGTGGCTACTTAAAAAGTTACAAGGAAAGTATAATGAATGCCTTACAGAAAGAGTAATGAAAAAATTACTGATTATTACTCAAAAGATAGACAAAAGGGACAGTATCCTGGGCTTTTTTCATCGTTGGGTGGAGGAGTTTGCCACCAAGTTTGAGAAAATAACAGTTATTTGTCTTGAAAAAGGGGATGTTCATTTGCCTCCAAATGTAACGGTTCTTTCTCTTGGTAAAGAGAATGGTCGATCGAGAATAAAATACTTAGTAAATTTCTATAGACATCTGTGGTTCGAGAAGGATAATTACGATGTTGTTTTTGTGCATATGAATGAAGAATACGTTCTTCTTGGGGGCGTCTTGTGGCATCTTCTCGGCAAAAAAGTCAGCATGTGGCGCAATCATCCGATAGGAGATTTAAAAACGAGAATTGCCGTTCTTCTTTGTAACAAGGTATTTGCTACGTCCAAATATTCCTATACTGCTGGGTTTGGAAAAACAAAAATTATGCCAGTGGGTGTCGATACATCTACTTTCAGATTGCTCGGAAGCCAGGCTACTGCAGAAGATAGGAAACCTCGGTCGATACTTTTTCTTGCCCGCATTTCTCCGATCAAAAGACCCGACGTTCTCATCGATGCCCTGAAACTGCTTCGGAAATGGGGGAAAAAATTTAGTGCCTCGATCTACGGTGATCCTCTGCCAGAAGATCTGGAATATTACCAGGCCTTGAAAGATGAAGTCACCAAAAGTGGTCTCGGAGAATTGGTTGGTTTTTCTGCAGCAGTCCCAAATGATCAAACGGTATCCATATACAATAACCATGAAATTTTTGTGAACTTGAGTCCTAGTGGAATGTATGACAAGACAATTTTCGAAGCGGCTCTTTGCGGAGCTCTAGTTCTCAATTCGAACGAAAATTTGGCAGGGAAGATAGATTCTAGGTTGCTCTTTAAAGAAGGTTCGGTCGAAGATTTGGCCCAAAAACTTAAGACTCTCTTGGATTTGAACGACCTTCAGAAAAAAGAACTGAAGGAACAGCTAAATGCTTATGCGCATAGCGAACATTCTCTATTTGCTCTGGCGGGTCGACTCCAAAAAGAGTTGGATTTTAAACAAACCCTAATAGGGAAAATGATTAGTTTAGTTTTTCATAATCGTCTGTTTGTCAGATATCAGAAACTTTATAGGTATCTAGTTTCTGGCGGTACTTCGGCGTTTGTTGATCTGGGGTTCTTGTTTTTTTTCACCTCTGTCCTAGAGATCTGGTACCTAGCGTCATCGGTTCTGGCGTTCATAATCGCCGTTGGGGTTAGTTTCGTGATGCAGAAATTCTGGACTTTCAGGGACCATTCGACCGAAGGCTGGAAAGCTCAAGCGGGCCTATACCTAGCCATTATTTCGACCAATAACCTCGGCCTAAACACCATTCTTATGTATGTATTTGTGGATCATCTCCACATCCACTATTTTCTCTCCCAGTTTGTCATAAGTGGTCTTATTGCGATTGAGAGTTATTTTGTATACCAAATTTTTGTTTTTAGGAAAAAAGGACACCAAAGGAACCATGCCCAATAAAAAAATCACATTTATCGTCATAGCCTTTCTCCTGGTTTTCTTTTTGATTAGAATGCCTGGCTTAGACTTGCCTTATCACCAAGATGAATGGAAAAATGTTTCTGCGTCATCGGGCGTGGAGGAGGCTGGGAAGTTTTTTGCTCATCCGCCACTTATGCAGATGATTCTTGTTCTCGGCTATCAGATTTTTGGGGTTACATACTTTAGATTTTTACCACTCATTTTTTCTCTTGCATCAGCGATCCTCCTGTATTTTGTTGTGAGAAGTCGATTAGGAGGAAAGGCAGCAATTTGGTCACTTGCTATTTTTACGGTCCTTTTCTACAACATTTTAGGCTCGCTTGTGCCGGATGTTGATGGTGCCATATTGCCGTTCCTTTTTCTTTTCTCTGTATATCTCTACGACAAGTGGAATGCTGCTCCAGTAGGCGAGAAAACAAAGTGGTTTATTTTTATGATCACCGTACTTTTAGTCGGCTTCTTAACCAAATTGAGTTTTATTTTGGTGGTTGGGGCACTCGCTCTCGACTACATCATTGGAAACTGGCGAAACATGAATCCTAAAAGGATTAGCTACGTGGCTTTGGTAGCTGCTCTCTTCGGAGCTCTCTATGTCGTGCTTCTGTATGTCATCAAGATTCTCTATCCAGCTTTTGATATAAGCATTATGATGGGTCATGCCAACCAGTATTCTGAAGGCATAGGCCGGAACTGGATACAGATAGTAGTGCAGGGCGTCAAAGCGCTTTTTTATCTTTCACCACTTGCACTTGTCCCATTATTTTTTATTTCGAGGGATACTTTAAAAAGCACTCGAGTTTTTAATATTTATTTAGTTCTGGGTCTTATTTTCTATTTTATTATCTTCGACTTTTCGAGAGGGGCACTCGATAAATATTTGATGTTCGCGATTATCCCGCTTGCGGTTTTGGTTGGTTCCATATTTGCAAAGATTTTTGGGACGAAAGTAGACAAAAACTTTTGGCGACTGTTTTTCCCGATAGGGCTAATCCTTTCTTTTGGTCTTATTTTGCTTAATTTCCTGACACACGCTGTCTTGCCTCTTTACCCAAAAACTCTCTGGTTTAGCCGCGTTTTGCACGGGGATTGGCTCATACTGAACCCTTTCAATGGAGGTTCTGGACCCCTGGGTTTTTATGTTTCCTTTTTGTTTATTGCTATGGCCTTTATTGTTGCACTAGCCCTTGTCTGTGTTGGCTTATTTAAGAAAGAATGGCAACAAGGTATCGCTCTGGTAATAATTTTGATCGGGTTCTCATACAATGCAGTTTTTGCAGAAGAATTGTTTTTTGGAAAAATAAACGGAAGTGCGCCGGAGGCACTCGCGGAGGCAGTAAATTTTATCGAACATGACGAAGATATAAAGAGCGTTCTCACTTACAACGATACTGGAGCGGGCCTACTTGCCAAAGTCGGAAAGTACGCTGGGCGTATATATGCCACACCGGAGTCTGAAGGTAAGTACAAGGAGATTTTTTCTAACCACACAGCTAAAGGAGGGCATTTCTTGGTGGTCGGTATTCCACCTCTTGGGACAGAAACTTTCTATGGGAAATTTTTTGCCGAGTGTGATAGTCTCTATGAATCGATATCAGGCCGGGTGCACGCAAATGTATACAAGTGTGATATTTTCAAGTGATTTCCTAATACAGGATATACAATACAATGAGTTCTACGAGTTCTACAATCGAAACAAAATTCAGAGAGATTCCAACACCACGGGCTTTTTGGAAGCGATACTATTACGACTACACAAAATCTTTTATCAAGTTTTTGACACCAAATCATGCCAGAGTTTTTTTTGTTGATCAGGTAGTGGCTGAAAAAAATAAAAAAGTAGATTTTGCCAAAGGGAATCTAGCTGAAGGATATGACTACGTCGTAGCCCAGGACGTTCTTGGATATATCCACGATATCGAATTATTTTTGCGACAGGCGGCCGGTGCTACTGTGCCAGATGGTCGCATCATAATTACTCAATATAGCGCACTGTGGGAGCCAATCTTGCGCTTAGCTTCCAAGATCGGACTAAGAAATCGCATCGTCGAACAAAATTGGATCTCGATTGGTGATCTAAAAAACTTCGCACAACTAGCTGGACTCGAGGTCTTCAAATCTGGGACAAAAATGCTTATACCGGCTCATATTCCTCTCATCTCATATTTGTTCAATAAAATCTTAGCAAATATCTGGCCATTTAATCACGCTGGCTTGCTTCACTACGCTGTAATCCGCAAACCACTTGTTCCTGTTTTCAACAAAAAACCATCGTTCTCAATTGTTGTCCCTGCTCGCAACGAAGCAGGTACAATCGAAAAAATTGCCCGAGAGCTACCTGATGTGGGCTCGTTTACAGAGATCATTTTTATCGAAGGGAATTCTACTGACAACACTTGGGCCGAGATAGAGAGGGTCGCAAAGGAAGTGAAAGGTTCAAAAAGAATAAAATTTGCGAAACAGGAGGGGAAGGGGAAAGGGGATGCTGTTAGAAAAGGTTTTGATATGGCAGAAGGGGATATTCTTGCTATATACGACGCAGACATGACCGTACCGCCGGAAGACGTAGCTAGGTTCTATGAAATAATTCTTGAAAACAAAGCCGACTTTGTAAATGGTTCACGTCTTATATATCCACTCGAGAAAGAATCAATGAGAGTTCTAAATTTCTTCGGTAATAAATTCTTCAGCATGGCTTTTAGTTGGATTCTTTCTCAACCACTCAAAGATACACTTTGTGGTACGAAAGTATTGAGAAGAAAAGATTACGAGAAAATTAAACAAAACAGAAGCTTTTTCGGCGACTTCGATCCTTTCGGCGACTTCGATCTACTCTTTGGGGCGGCCAAACTTAATCTAAGAATAATAGATCTACCGATCCACTATCGCGAACGTGTATATGGTCGAACAAACATTAGTCGCTTCAGGCATGGCCTGCTCCTGCTTCGCATGACCTTTTTTGCGGCTCGTAAGCTCAAATTTATATGAGGTTCGGTCTTACAAAGGATATGGGTAAAAAAAGTGTCTATCTTCTGATTGCAATCATTTTGGTCTCGGTATTTTTTCGAACTTGGAATATGACCAGTTTTGATGTTTCTGGAGATCATGCCTTAAACTCGCTGCGTTCTCTGGGGTGGCTCGACTATATACCAGGGGAAGGGCAAACGGGCCCAATCCAGTGGTTTGAAACCCGTCCCTCGTGGGCGGCCTGGTCGTTTCAAGACGCACCTCCGCTTGTTTTTATTATCCAGCATATAAGTTTTTTGTTTTTTGGTGATAATACATTTGCAGCTCGTTTACCGTTTGTTTTGGCGGGGATTTTGACCACCTTAATAATTTTCTTGCTTCTGAAGAAATACACCGATCAGAGGTCCGCTTTGATCGGCTCGGCATTATTTGCCATTTCTTCATATGCCGTCTGGGCAAGCCTAACTGGCTATCTGGAGGGCGTTCTGGTCTTTTTTCTTGCTCTTAGCCTATTTTTTGCCCTACCGTGGGTTACTGTAGGCGGAGGGAAAAAGAAATATCTCTGGCCTTTATTTGCGGCTTTCTCGCTTATGTCAAAATACACCGCTCTTTTTATCCTTCCGGCTGCAGCTGTTTCGTTTCTAGTATATTGGAGAGGCAGAGTATTTAATAAGAAAATACTCAAACATCTTGCGGTATCGTTTGTTATATTTGTGGTCATTCTTCTACCGTTAATTAACTACAACATTCATGTTTATAAGGCCCGCGGACACTTCGACTCCTCGCTCTCATCTCTCGTAGGAATATCTTCTCCAGACTTCTCTATCTTGGGTGATCGTCACGCTACGTTGGACATCGTGGGGAATGTGACATCGATGAAGAGTGTTCTCCTGGGTTCTAATTCGTTACCATATCTGTTCCTATTTATATTTTCTGTTATCTGGCTCGTTGTTAGGTTTTTCATGAGAAGGAATAGTTTATTTGAAAATGTTCTTCTTCTCCACGTCATATTTCTAATCACCATGCTTGCTTTTTCGAGTAGTAATGCTGTGAGGATTCTCTCGGTCTTTTCTTTGTTTATGGCCACAACGTCAGCGATATTTGTTGTTTCTTTCCATCGATTCCTAGTTTCAAGGAATAAAATTTTATCACACATATTTTTTGTGTTGTTTGCTATTATTTTTATAGCTGAAACTCTGTTTTCTCTAAACACCAACGTTCTGTCAAAACCTATTGGTTTTAAACCAGATCGTGCATCATCTTTTCTATATTCACCTTCGAGGATTTATGATAATGGTTGGAACGATATGGAGAGATATGTCGAGAAAAATATTATTTTAAAAAGAAACCCTATAGTGACAGCTACACGTTCGGAAGATATCACTCGTATTGATGACGAGATTTATTTTAAAGGTCAGAACGTTCTTTTGTACGACGAACGGTTGAACTGGTTCAATCTATCGTGGTATTCCTATAAGTATCTAATTTATTATAAATTTCCTCTTTTTAAGGCTTCGGTGCTTGGAGAAGGCCTCGGCGGGAAAAGTTTTATTTCACAGGTCGACAGTATTGGAGCGAAACACATATACTTCATATACGGGATGGATGATGTCGTCTTGGATACTGTAAAGAAGCATGGCCCGGTTGCGGAAAGTACTAAGGCCTATAAGGAGGTACTAGATAAAGAGAAGGTTCCGTTTGAAGAAATAAAAGGTGCAGATGGTGGTGTGACGTTTAGGATTTATAAGATGAGATAACACAATGAGGCTTTCAATAATTGTTCCAGTTTTCAATGAGCTTCGTACTCTTGAAAAAGTTCTACAAAGAATAAAACATACGCAACTCCAGGCAGGAATTGAGAAAGAGATTATTGTTGTCGACGATTTTTCAATCGATGGAACGCGCGACCTCATTCAAAAATTGAAGGATGAGTACAAATTAAAAGTCATCCTTCAAGATAAAAACCGTGGTAAGGGGGCGGCAATACGAGCAGGGTTAAAAGCTGTGAGCGGCGATTTTGCAATAATTCAAGATGCTGACCTGGAGTATGACCCAAATGAATATGCGCAACTGCTCTCTCCAATTGTTGATAGAAAAACAGAAGTTGTGTATGGATCTAGATTCTTGGGCAAGCGTCAGATCGATCTCTTTTCTCTAAATTATTTCGCCAACAGAGTCTTAACAATAATTTCAAACTTTTTCACTGGTTTCCGGCTTACTGACATGGAGACTTGCTATAAAGTTTTTTCACAAAAAGCTCTTCAGAAAATTGCCCCAATACTTCAGTCAGACAGATTTGATATCGAGCCAGAGATAACCGCGATGGTGGCAAGATATGGTTTTTCGATTATCGAGAGGCCGATTTCTTATAAACCCAGGACAATCAATGAGGGAAAAAAGATAAAGTGGCGTGATGGTATTTCGGCAATCCGATCAATTGTGAAGTTTGGCTTGCCCGGGCTTTGGGGGCGCAGAACCTGGCTTTTAAGCCTAATCCTATCCCTGACCACCCTAGCTATTTTGTTCGGTATTTTTTTAGGTCCAAACATCCTTGGTGATACTCCATCATATCTTCAGGCCATCGAAGTATTGAGCGGCTCAAAAATATCTTCGGACTTTGTTCCAAACAGGATTCTCACATCTTTTCTTGGTCTTCAGTCTATCGGTGTGATTTCAAACATAACTGGCAGTGTATTATCTGCTTGGTTTTTGTTAAATCTCTTTTTATATTTTATCGGTTGTCTATTCTTCTTTAAACTGCTTGTCAGAATGTTTGAAGACCAGAGGCTTGCCTATATCGGTTCAATGTTTCTTGCCGCTAATT
The DNA here is from genome assembly GCA_964428845.1 of uncultured Candidatus Saccharibacteria bacterium. Classification (GTDB taxonomy): domain Bacteria; phylum Patescibacteriota; class Minisyncoccia; order Phycocordibacterales; family DATGWK01; genus CAYRZH01. Next base: position 19,971 of record CAYRZH010000005.1, read on the forward strand.
ATGCTTTCCTTACGTTTGGTATGAATTATTTGATGGATATAGGGGGTTGGACCTTCTACATTTTATCGTTATATTTCCTTTGGAAGTACGGTCAAACCAAAAAGACTACAGATATTTTGTTATCAGCCTCAATGATTGGGGTGGGTGCCCTTTTTAAGGAATATGCTTTTCTATCTGCTGTTGCAATTGCTATTTTTCTCATTATTGAGAACCATAGAGATATAAAAGTTCTTCTCAAAAGAGCATTTCAAACTGCTCTGGTCGCTCTTATTCCTTCCGTACTTCTTTATATATATGTCTATTCTCGTTTTGGCTATACATATCTAGATTGGTTTAGTTTCAATTCTCGTTACTATATTTATCCCTCGCGCATTGTCGAATATATCAAAGCCTTCGGTTCTCTCGTAAACGTCTTGGCATTATTGTTTATCGCTGGTTTATATGGAATTTACAAGGGTTGGAAAGAAGTCGAAACAAGGAAGAAAGTCTTTTTGTTATCAGTTTTTCTCTCGATTTTGCCTATTTTCCTTTGGCCAGCAATCACACAAAGAATACTTACAATCACGATTCCATTTATAGTTATAGTTTCGTGCTTCCTTTTTAAGAGATATGGCAGACAATATTTCATTTTCATACCTATTTTGGTTATATATACTGTAGCTTCTTTTTTCATGGATTCTTTTATTTTGGGTGCAATCAACTTGCCTCTGTAAACATCAAATATGAAAATATGTTATTTCGGAATTTATGATCCAGAGTTTGGCCGCAATAAAGTCTACATTTCTGGTTTGAAAAAAAACGGGGTAGAGATCGTCGAATGTCGAGATAATTCTCGGGGAATATTAAAATACTTTAAACTCTGGCGCCGCCATAGGGCGATTGTAAGGGCTGGTGGGTACGATGTGCTTATTGTTGGCTATCCTGGACATATTGTTGTTCCGTTTGCAAAATTTTTGTCCAAAAAACCGGTTATTTTTGACGCACTATGCACCCTTTATGAGGGGGAGATCGTCTCACGTGATAAATATCGATGGAACCTAATTATGAGGGGGTGGGTAAATCTTATTGATCATGCCGCAGTGCTAACTGCCGATCTTATTTTTGTTGAAACTAATGCACAACGAGAATTTTTTATTAAAAGATTTTCACTTCCACCAAAGAAGATCTCGAGGATTTTTACTGGCGTAGACGAAGAGATTTTCCACTTATATCCGGAAGTAAAAAAGAAAAATCGTTTTACTGCCGTTTTCCGAGGCAAATTTCTCCCAGAAGCTGGGGTAGCTCATATTATTCAGGCCGCCAAAATCCTTGAAAATCAAGATGTGGATTTCCTTATTCTCGGCCACGGATTTCTTGAAAATGAAGTCCGTTCTCTCATTGAGAAGACTAAAGCTAAAAATATCGAATGGGTTTCGGAAAAGCTATCGTTTGCTGAATTGGTGAAAAGGATGTCCGAATGCCATGTTTTGCTCGGTCAGTTTGAAAAACACGAGCGTTTGGAGCGAACCATTCCGCATAAGGCCTTCGAGGCCTTGGCACTTGGGCTACCGTACGTTACCGCGCGAGCTCGCGGGATTTCCGAACTACTAACTGATGGAAAAGATTGTTTTATGGTTGGTCCAGCTAATTCAAATGAAATCGCTGACAAATTAATTTTCATGAAAAATAATCGAAATTTACTGGAGAATATTTCCCGAAATGGCCTCCATTTGTTTCAGGAAAAATTAACATCGGCAAAACTTGCGGAAGATATTGTGGAGGTTATCGCGCGAATTAAAAAAAATTAGATAGAGTAATAAGATATGGGGGTAATATTACTCGTAGTTGACATTTGTGCTAGTTTGTGTAATCATTAAGTCAGGACATCCTTCAAGTACAAATCGAAACGAAACCACCCTTTTGAAAGGAATAGAAACATGAAATTGCTTGATGAAGCTATCCTTTTTGCGGGCTCCCGAAGAGGGGCTCCGCTAAGTGATCTCGAGGTCACGCTCCTCGTCCTACTCATGGACAGGGTCAGGTGGCCGGTGCCGCAGCAGGTCTTCGAGGCCTGGGAGGGGAACTTCTACAACTGCGCTGTCGAGCTGGGTATCGGGAGGCCTGGGGAGGAAGAAGTCTTTCTCGTTCGCCGACCGAACACCGATCGGTATTACCCCGGTCAGTGGCATATGCCGGGGAAGGTCATTCTGCCGGGGATGAATATCCAAACCACTCTGGCGGCTCTCATTGACAATGAACTTGGTGGTGTGGATCTCGGACATATGACTCGGATCGATACATTCGAATTCTCGAAGGTTGATCGTCCGCGTGGTCAAGGTGTCTGTTTCCTGTTCCACGCTTCTGTGGATGTTGCGACCGCGGAACTGCTTCCCAACGGCCAGTTCTTCCCGGTTGACCAACTGCCGGAACCAATGATCGGCCACCACATCCCCATGATCAGAAGGCTGTTCTACGGTCGAGGCATCTCGCTCTAGGACCAGCACTCATACCCCCCCCGACCGCGCATGCGCGGTCGGGGGTTATTTTTTTAGAAACAAACTTATTTGCTCACAAACATAGTCCACCTCTTCATCCTTTAGATATGGGTGTATTGGGAGGGATAAGATGTGATTTACTTTTTCCTCTACCACAGGGAGATTTAGTGAATTGTATTCAGCAAAACATTTCTGTTTATGAATCGGAATAGGGTAGTGAATGAGGGTGCCTATCTCTTTTTCTTTGAGAAACGATTGGAGTCCGTCGCGATTTTCTGCTTCTATTACAAACAAATGATTTACATGCCCCACATCTTTTCTAAGACCGGGCAATATAATCCCCCGAACACTCTGTAGACCTTCCAAATACTTCTCGGCTATTCTCACTCGGCGCTCATTGTTTTGATCCAACGTTTTTAGTTTTTCCGACAAAATTGTCGCTTGTAATTCGTCGAGTCGGCTATTTATACCGCGGACCTCATGCTCGTATCTGTTTTTCTGCCCATAATTGCGTAAAGAAATACATTTTTCTGCGAGTGAAGCATCATTTGTGGTTATAAGTCCTCCGTCGCCGACTCCGCCTAAGTTTTTTGTCGGATAAAAACTAAAACAGCCAAAAACTCCAAATGATCCGACTTTTTTACCTTTAAACTCTGCTCCGTGTGCTTGAGCGCAATCTTCTACCATATGCAGGTTATGTTTTTTTGATATATCCAATAAAGAGTCCATGTCTGCGGGCTGACCATACAAGTGGACAGGAATAATGGCGCGTGTTCTTGAAGTTATCTTTTCTTCTATCTTTTTGACATCAATGTGGTAGAAATCATCAATATCGACAAAAACAGGTATTGCTCCTACTGCCGATATGGAGAGTGCCGTCGCGACTGCTGAAAGGGGTGTGGTGATGACTTCATCACCGGGACCAATCCCAAGAGCAAGAAGAGCAATCTGGAGAGCTTCCAACCCGTTAGCAACGCCAACTGCATGTTTTGTGTCGATGTACCCGGCAAAATCTGTCTCAAACTTTTTAACCTCTGGACCAAGCACATAATGTCCAGATTCAAAAACCCTCTGCATTGCCGCGAGGATATCCCTTTTTTCTTCAGCGCTTTGGCCGTTTAGTATATTGAATGAAATCTTCATAATTTCTAATGTAATCTTTCTCGTCGTATTCTTGGTCGGCCAAAACCAGGAGGGAAGTCCCTGGCTTAAAGCTGTGCATGACGTGCCATACATACGGGAAAAGCCACAGTCCTTCGTTATTTTTGTTTAATACGACGCTCGTTTTGTTTTTTCCGTCGTCGAGATCTACTATGCATTCTCCCGTGGTGCAGATCAAGATTTGGTTTGTGAGGTGGTGGGTGTGACCTCCGCGCTTATCGGCGTCTTTCATGCCAGTAATAGAAAGCACCTTCTTTATTGGGAAAGGTATACTACCTTCTTTTGCCGGTTGGTCTGCTTGAAGCATACAGAGAGTGCCATTTTTAGTATCGAAGGAAGGGAATTGTATCAGTTTAAGGGGGGGCATAATTTGTGCAGTAGACTTTAATTATATACCAAACACTCGATCGAGCCCCAGCATCTTTAACAACCTCTTTTTTCTACCAGGTGGCATGTTTCGAGTACGTTCCTCATTCAATCGTCTGCAGATGGGCAAGTATTCATCGAGTGTCATTTTTGGCTTCCAGCCAAGTGCCCGTATTTTTGTCGCGTCAAGCGAATATCTCACGTCCTGACCGGGTCTATTTTCCCCATGCTCATAAAAATTTTCATCTTTCCCCATGACTCTTAGTACCTTTTTTATAACCTCTAAATTGGTCAGTTCTTCATTTCGAGTGATATTGTAAATTTCACCATCAGCTCCCTTTTCCATAATCAAAAGTATCGCCGAACAATTGTCTTCAGTATAAATCCAGTCGCGTGTGTATGAGCCATCTCCATCAACTATAGCCCTTTGTCCTTTAATAGCCCGCTTCATTACCCTAGGGATGAGTTTTTCGGGGCGCTGACCGTAGCCATAGTTGTTGGAACTTCGACAAATTCTCCATCGTAGGCCGTAGGTACGACCCCATCCCATGACGAGTTGGTCGGCAGCGGCCTTTGTCGCTGAGTAAGGATTTGAAGGTGTCAGTCTGTCTGTTTCCTTAAAAGACCCTTCTAGTATGTCCCCATAAACCTCATCTGTTGAAATCTGAACAAATACTGGACGTTTTTCCTCGGGCATTCTCCGCACAAGCTCAAGAAGGTTATATACACCCTGCACATTGCTCTTGAAGAAGGCAAGATTGTCTTTGATCGAATTAACCACATGTGACTCGGCTGCAAAGTTTACAATCCAGGCTACACCTTCAGGTAATTCCTTTAAGTCGCAAATATCCTTCTTTATAAAACTATAATTTGGGAAACGCTCAAAGTTGGTGTCTTCCCTTATGGCATAGGTCATTTTGTCTACGTTTATGACAAAAAATCCTTTTTTTAAAACCATTTCTACAAAAGCGCTTCCGATAAAGCCAAGGCCGCCGGTTACCAGTATTTTTTTAGGATTGCTTACGTCTGCCATTTTATTATCTAGTCGCTCGAAGGACTATATACTGCTTGATTACTCGTAATATATCAAGTTTCTTAACACACCCATAGGTCCAAGATGAATCGATTGCCCGGACACGATCATAGGCTTTTTGCAGGGCTCTCACATATAACCGATAAATCGTCCGGTCGAATATCGAGACCGGGTAGGGACGGATTTTTCCACCTGATGTCATGTAAATTTTAAGACCGTGGAAGTGGTATAGGATAAGGGGAAATTTTTTATTGGAAATTTTTTCGGTCCCTTCGATCTTGCCACCTTTTTTTACGTCAAACTTAAAACGGTCTGTATTCCACGAAGCTACATCCACACCAGGGTCTGTAAGTACGAAGACTTTTTTAAATCGTGTTGGCCAGTCATTTAAATATAACTGGTCGCCAAACTTTCCGTCTTCATATCGATTGTAGCACCACTCTATACACCTGTCTTTCCACCATCTTAAACACTCCAAACCACACTCGTCGTTTCTAAAAATCATCATTCCAACATTATATTTACCACTCGTCTTCTCGCGCTCTTTATGTTTCTCGGAAAATGCGTGGGGGATTATCATTATCGAATTGTTACCAAATTGGTGGTAAATATCATCAACTGGTGCGTAAAAGTACATATCAACATCAACATAAGTGACAGTGTCCATACTCGGATTTTTTTCGAGGATATAGAGAGGTAAGCATGAGCTAAACATCCAACAATATTCTGCCGTTGTTCGACCGGGTTTTACCGCAAGCATTCGGTCATCTTCAACATCAGATAGTTTCAGTAGTTTTGTTCTATCTAAATTTAGTTTTTGGAGCATCGAGTGGCTTTCGTTGTCCATACAGAGCATCCAGAGGACAAAATCTGGGCATTGTTCCGTTAGGGAACGATGGAGAGCTACCGCCCGGGTCAAAAAGCCCTTATCAAAAACCGCGCAGAAGTTATACATCATTTCAAAATACTATCATTTTTGACTTTTATGCACAAAAAAACGGCCCCGAAGGCGGGGCCGCTGTGTTCTTCTCTGTCTTCACTCTGTCCGACTGGTCCGGTCACCGGCCGACAGGCTTCCATCCACCGCGCACATCGGCGAAGGATGGGCGATGAGGATCGAGAACCCATTGGAGCAGGTAACAGTTGTGGTCGACGATTCGCGGGTCCCCTCGCCTCACTTCATCCGGGGTGAAGATTGTCCACTCACCCTCGAAACCCTCCACGTCCACCACAGAGACCTTCCTGCGGTGCATGATTGTCGCGCAAGCGCAACGTCTTTCGGGTTCGTCGTGGATCGTCACACCGAGGAACTGGATACCCGGTCTCATGGGGAGGAGATCATCTCCGGCGTCACGGAAATCCCTTTCCAGGGCGCTTGCTGGCGTATCGAATCTTCGGATAACTGTGCACGGGCTGTGGTACAGCCCGGCCCACGCGTCGCCGACCTCGGTCGCCGGATCGCGAAGCTTCAGGGCAAATCCCAGAAACTCGTTACCCTTCCACACTTCATGAACGATCTGAACCGAAGCGCAGAATCCTGCCATGCCGACGAGAAGTTCGAAGACCTCTTTCGGCACGCCGCCCATCGTTGTACTCCTGCTTCCATGCCGGGCCCGTTCGGTCAGCTCTGCGATGTGGGAGATGATTGGGGCGAGCTCCACGAGCGGAATGTCCCTGATCATCCCCAGGGCACTAAGCGCCAGGGACTGGTGAGAGCTGTCTCGCGTCTGCGCAATCGTCTTCATGGCAACCCTTTCTTTGGTTGGTTGTGTTCGGGGCGAAAACCACGGGAACTCCTATCTTCCTGTATTATAGTACTTCTATTGACTATTGTCAAATGACCTAAAATTGTTCTAAGATTTCCGTGCCAAAACCACGTTATCCATATACAAATCCTGGTTTGCCGGCAAGATTTTTGAAAGCACAATTCCTAAAATCGTGAAAGGTGAAATGAGTAAAACATACCAAAATACTCGAAGCCAGTATGACTGAATCCATTCAAGTCTTTTGTGAATAAAGCAAGCGACAAGCTGAAATATGACGCGAACGTCCGACGCAGTTTTTATATGTCTTTCAATTTTAAAACCACTTTTTCTTAGGAGGTGTGCGAGACCAAAAGATGAGTATCTTGCATAATCGTGGGGCTTTTCGTGCTCGTCCCAAACGAAAGGCACGGTGAGAAGAAGAGCACCTCCAGGCATCGTTACTCGCGCTACCTCTTTCAAGAACTGATCAGGATTAAAAACATGTTCCAATACTTGAGTGGCAATAACAGAATCGAAGGAGTTATTCTCAAAAGGAAATTTCTCGCCACTGTACCAGGTATCAATCCTCTTGAAGCGAGCGCGATTTTCTGGCGAGTCAAATTCCATGCCGATATAAGGTGAAACATGGGTAAAAATCTTCTCGTAAGGCCGCTCGCCACAGCCGACATCAAGCGTTTTCCCGTGGATTTCTGCACCAAGACACTACCTGGCCCTTCGTAGCTCTCGCCGAACCAAATAGAAGGGATTGATAAAGATACCCAATAATCCCGGGTTAAAATATTGGTCGCGAATATATGATTTTATGCCAGTCATCGGATTATTTCTTTGAAAAAGTAAAATGCCTCAAAGGAACCAAGTTTTCTGTTCCATTATAAGACATCGTATCCTGGTTGTACTCAACAATTGTACTGTAACCGTTCCTCTCAAAGAACTCTTTTAATTTAGTAGAATTCAAAATCCATGCCGAATATGAAGCGTCATATATTCTCGGTGACACTTTTTGGATTGTCAGGCAATCATTTTCATCCCAGAGAGGGGTCCTATCAAATACAACTGATTCAAACCTACTCGAAACAACTTTCGTGAGTAGTTCGTATGGATTTTCGATGTACTGGATAGCGCTTGAAGCTAAAAATACTTGTGGTCGAATCTCCCTCAAACCTTCTTCGAGCGAGTCTCGAAACAAAAGTTGTTCATTTTGAAAATATTGTCTACCGTGTTCGGAGAGTTTTTTTTGCTCCACGATAACCCACCGGAGATTCTTCAAATATTTGAAGAATTCGATATTTTGAAAATAGACACTTCCAAAAGCCCCACCGAAATCAAGAACATTCAAATTATTTTCATGACGTGAGGCGGACCAGAGAAGTGTCGCTACTACTGGCCATGAATATTTTTTAGTATCAAAAGTAACTCCATCGCGTTCAGAGACAGCCAACCCCCCCTTTACCTTACGAGCTGCTTCCTTTACCTTTTCAAAAATAATGGGGGAGTCGTATCCGTCTGAATCAGCCAGCGCTTCTTTCCAGCTCGCATAATTTCCGAAAAATCCGTATTCTGTCGGTTTCTTCCAAACATTAATAATGATTGGTGGAAGTATATTTTTCAAAACACCTTTAATTTTTTGTTTCATGTATTGAGTGTGGCCAACCGGGTGTAAAAGGAAGTTCCCGGTCGCTCGCCCAAAAATAAAGATTATGCCGATCTGGGTATATGGTTTCAAAAATAGTTACCTTTTTGAAGTGTGGAGAAAAGAAACGCATTAGGTCTTCTTTATTTTTAAATTCGTATTCATGATGAGATAGTGATTTCTGGCCATTGTTTTTCTCGACGATTGTATATCCACTTAAGATTCCATTTTTCTTCAACCGAAGTTTTATCTCTTTAATAATTTTTTCTATTTCGATTGGAGTGAAGTGTTCAATCGCTGCATCCCAAATCACATTATCAAAATTACCAGTAGGCATGTTGTTCCTAATATCTGCCAAGATAAATCGAACGTTTGGCGCTCGATTTATTTTGTTGGCGGTTTGAATGGCTTTTTTATCGAAATCGCATGCAATAACACTCCGTGATTTCAAGCTGTAAAAATTTCTTGCGTTGAACCCGTCTCCGCATGCGAGTTCTAACACATCTCCGCCTTCGATCGTTAGATTGCCAAAAACCCCCCTCTCTACCCAAAAAGGGTTTCTTGTCCGGAGCCATTTGTAATAGAGATCAATTTGATGATCAAAATGTTCCGGTTGTGGAGGTAGAGACCACTCCACCCATTTTAGTCTTTTGTGCGCTGAGGAAACCCAAATAGACGATAGCAGGCATTCGACCTGGGACAGAGGTTCCAGTATCTTTTTCGTTGCTTTTTTGAGGGCATTTTTCATGTTTTAGTGTCGGATTATTTTCCTTATGATTCTTTGGAGTAAGCTAGTTTTCAGAGACCTTAGCTCGTCTATAATAATCTTCTTTGCCCGCACATTTTCTTCAATCCGGATTGGCTTTATGTCTATCTGACGTTCAGCCACAGCTTTTTTAAAACTGTTCGAATTTCCACCATGAGTGCCACTGCCATCCCTACCTATATTTTCTATAAGTGATGTTCCCGGGTAGAGAGTCAATACTCCTGCCAGAAATGTGGATGCATACCAAAGTATGGCCCAAGAATCATTCTGTCCCTGGATTTGCCTTTTCAACATCCCAGAAAAATCATAAGTTCCATCAAAGTCGAATTCGCGCAACAATTTCTCTTTTTCTAGCTTTTTTAGAAGTTTTTTCCCATCCTGTTCGAACAATTTCCATCCTCTTTTCCATGTTGCCCAGCCCCAGCAGTCTGATCCTCTCAAAAAAAATGTCTCAGGCAGAGCCTTTTTGACTGGGTAGACATAGCCATGAATTGATACAACCCTATTTTCGTTCTCGTACAGGGTCAAAGCATCGTTCATATACTTCAGAAAGTAAGGCGAAGTAAGCAAATCGTCTTCAAGTACGATTACGCTCCCATATTTGTTTACAATATCGGTGACTCCAGTAATGATCGATCTTGCCAGACCCAAATTTTCACTTCGTTCTATTACGTTAACATTTTTGAAACCGGAGACCGTCTTGATAAGATTTCGCACTTCTGCCACCCCCTTTTTTGATTCTTCGTTTTTTGCGCCATCTGAAAAAATAAAAAGATCACTCTCCTTTGCCAATGTATTTCTTTGCAGGGCTTCGACGGTCCTTTTGGTATGCTCTGGCCGGTTATAGACAAACAAGGTTATAGGGGCGAGCTTCATATTTGTGCATCGTAACACACGAATAGTCACTTAACAAAAATCTATTCTATAACCCGTTTCAGATTATATTCTAGGTTATATGGCCTAATAGTATTTTCTCTGACAGTCTTGTGTTTGAAAAGAGCTTTGTAAAGTTTTTGCACTTCTGCTCGGATAGCAAGATTTTCTTCTATTTCCGTCGCTTGGTCTGCCAAAATATCTTCCGTATTGACAAGTGTTTTTGATGATCGGATGAGCATTCTTTCTACACCAGAGATATCGATTTGCTTGCCGAACTGATTTTGAGATTCGATTCGCAACCTTCTTGAGCGTCTAACACCGCTAAGAAAATGGCGAATTTTACTCGGGATCAGGTAATACAAAAAAATTTTTTTAGTCAGCAGCGGACCATGTCCTTTTGTTTGTACTGATTCACCTTCTCTTTCCCGCAATCTCATGATCGTTCGGTAGTAGTAAAGCGCCATCCAACGAAACGTTTTTTTCATTCTTTCGTAACCCCACCCATCCTGTAGTGCTTGTTCGATTTTTTCGAAATAATCTGCCCGATTTTGCGCGAGATAGTTCAAATCTGGAGGATATGAGATAAGTTCGCTCGAGTAAATCACCACAGGAATTCCGAGCAGACTCATCTCTGCACCAGCAGAAGACCAACCGTTCAAAAATAAATCTGCTTCAGTCGCCAGATCATAAAGAGAGATATTGTCAGCCGGCCAGTTTATCTTCACATTGTCTGGCAGTCCCTTGAGGATGTGCTCAAGCATTTTGGCATGGTCTGATTTCATACCGTCACGTTTGTTTGGAAATTCACGTGGGTGAACGCGAATAATCAGAAATAGCTCTGGTTTGTTTTTTATATAGTCGATCAGTGCCCCTATCCATTCCGCCTGTGAAGAAAAAATCAGATTGTGTGGTTTGTCACGAGCTCCTGTATACTCTGCGGCGAATAACTCATCGTAACTACTCATTGTTGCAACGATAATTTTTTGCCTATCTCCAACATTGAAGAAAATTCTAATTCTTGTTGGCGTGTCACTTTTGGGGGACGAATAGACGAAGGGGTTTCGGGCTTCTAAAAGTGCCAGAAAATGTTCGGATACATATGAAAGCGCTTTTCCTGTTGTGGGGATTTCTTTTACTTGTGCCCAGATCGCTTTTAATTCATCAATGTATGGGGTAGTACTTCTTCTTGCAACTATGAGTGTGTTGGCCATATCGGACATATTTACTCCATGGTGAAGAAAGTATGTTGGAATTCCTTTTGATTCGGCGTATATCTCCCAAACTCTATTTACTGAATATAAATTATTGTACATTATGATTCTGTCTGGTTTTTCTTTTTCACAAATAAGTCGACAGGCAAAATAAGAAACTAGAGTGTTTTTAATTTCTTCCTGACACTCGACCCATTCACTCTCATTTAAATGTCTCAAAGACATTTTTTTGGTCTTGATTAGAAACTCGTACATGGCAATCCTACCGATATCAATCCCGTCAACTTTCAAATTTTCAAAATTGTCCTTCGTTAAACCATTCAGAAGTTTTTGTATTTCTTGTCTTTCTTTTTTTGTTAGAACATGACCGATTCCGTACCCTTTAAGGTGAAATTCCTCTCTTAATATCTTTTCATTTTGGGTACTTGATTTTCTTACGAATTCTTTGCCAGGAGTGATATATAAGACGTCGTGGCCTCTTTTTAATAATGCGGAAGCAATAATTGCTTCCGCAAAAGCAAAAGTCCATATTGAGGAGTGTGATGAAAAAGATATTATTTTCATTCTTGGATCGAATTAAGATCTGATATGTTTCCACTCAAGCGGCGTGCCACGCTCGATGTCTTTCTTTGCTGTCATGCCCATAACTTTGTGAATATTTTCCGGTGCCAGTCCAAAAGCTGGTCGGATACATCGAACATTTTTTTTAGTAAATTTTTCGCCCATCTTTATATCCGAAACAGCAAAAAGTGAGCGACGATGCTCTGCCCCAATCTCTTCCTCCTTATCTCGTGCGTAGTTCGGTTTCCCTAGGGAGGATTCGACTTCTCTAACAGATTTAACTAATGATGCAAATTCTTTCGGCTCAAGTGAAAACGACGAATCAGGCCCACCGTCAGAACGGGCGAGGGTCATATGTTTCTCGATTATGCTCGCGCCAAGAACTACCGCACCGAGAGAAACATTTATTCCAAGGGAGTGATCTGACAAGCCACTTACTACTCCGAATCTTTTTGCAATATCTGGAATGGTCTTTAGATTCATCTTGCTTGGGTCGGCGGGGTAGATACTTACGCAATGAAGGACTGCGATCTCCTTTGTTCCAGATTTTTGTAAGGTCTTTATCGCTAAAGAGATTTCTTTGGCAGAAGCCATACCTCGCGCCAATATAACGGGCTTTTTGGTCTTGCCGATCTTTTCTAGTAAAGGCAGGTCTGTAATCTCGTATGAAGCAACCTTATAGAGAGGAATTTTCAATTTTTCTAGAAAATCTACTGCTGTCTCGTCGAAGGGGGTTGAAAATACGACTAGACCTTTTCTTTCGGCGTACTTCTTTAGTTTCGCTTGCCATTTCCAGGGGGTATATGCTTCCTCGTATAGTTTATAAAGAATTTTATCTTTCCAAACATTATTTACCCTAACCCGGAAGTAGTCGTTGTCGCAGTTCAAAGTCATTGTGTCTGGTGTATATGTCTGAAATTTGATGGCATCAACTTTTGCCAATGCCGCGGCATCGATTATTTCCATGGCTCGTTTCAGGCTTTGATTATGGTTGCCAGACATTTCTGCTACGATGAAGACCGGCTCTCCCGGGCCGATCCTCCTTTTACCCTTAGGTGTTTTAATCGTTATGTGTCTCATTTATCAGTATTTTACTTTTTCTCTAGGTATCTCTCGATAAGAAACAAATCCCTGGGTTCTCTGATAAGAATGGAATTTATTCCAGCTTCCTTGGCACCCCCTATGTCACAGACAATATCATCACCGATCATTAGGGCCTCGTGTGCCTCTACCTCGAAAGAGGTTAGAACGTCCTTAAAAACTTTTTTGTGAGGTTTTTCAAACTCCTTACCATTTTCCTGTGCGAAGAAAAATTTATCAAAATATTGCTCCAACTGCAACGCCTGAACTTTTCTTTTTTGTACCTCTACTGCACCATTTGTGAGTATAGTGAGCTTATATTTTTTGGACAAACTTCTCAAAACCGGCTCTGCCTCTGGATAAAGTTTCAGCTCCGGTAAATGCCCACGGTAAACTCGGACGAGTTCCTCTATCGAAATATCATCGAGTGGAAACTTCTCTTTGAGTTCATCAAAATTTCTGCCGCGCCCATTTCCAAGGAAGGACTCACACAATGAATTAAAAATTTCTTCTTTTGATAGATTTCTTTTATTGCTTACATAGTCAGCAACAGCACGAAAACCGCTTAAAACATATTCATGTTCGCTCGAGAGGGTGTTGTCTAGATCAAAGATTAATAATTTTATCATGGGGAATGAACAGATCTTTGTTGTAACGCATCATGACCAAATCGGCCTGGAAACTTTTCTGCTCTGGCACTTTCTCGCCACGAAGAAGTCTCACAAGAAATTCAGCGCTGTTTCCTCCTGCAGCCAGCGCTAGGGGTGAACCTCCGCCGAAACGAGCTGGATTGGCTTCAAGGAAAAAAATCTTGCCATCTTTTGTTTTGAAACATTGAATTGTGTTGTGGCCGATAAGGCCAAGCGTCTGGCCGATTTTTTTTGTCAAAGCAATCATTTCTTTTTCATTTTTTGTAATCGTGACTTTTGATTCTCCACCCACGACTTTCAGTCGAATTCGCGGGATGGTCGAAATTGGCTTTCCAGAGAAATCAGCGAAATAGTCAATAGAGTATTCTGTGCCCTCGATTTTTTTCTGGATTATTTTTCCGGTGAGCTCTTGTTTTTTTAGTTCTTCGATGCTTCCAATCACCTCTACGCCTATACTAGCGGCACCAATTATGGGCTTTATGATGCAAGGGAATTGCAAATTTTTAGGTGGCTTGAGCCAGCTTTCTATGGGTCTTAAGTTTTTTGCTTTTAGAAATTTGTAAAACTTCCACTTATCATTGCAGATTGATGCGGCCTTTAAAGATGGCACCATGATCTTTGTACCCAATTTTTCAAAGCGCTTCTTGTTTTTCGCAAGATACATTACATCTTCGTCTCGGGTAGGGATAATCAGGGAAATTTTTTCTCTGGTAATGATTTCGGCCAGACGGGCAGGGAATTTTTTGCTATCCATGCGTGGCACTAGATATCCTTTATCAGCGAGGTAGAGACCGGGGCAAAATGGGTCAATGTCGGTGGCGACGGTTTTACCCTCTACACCGAGAGATGAAAGAGCGGTGCGGAAGTGCTCAAAAAGGTGGCTCTTATTGCCGATACTTGTAAATAGAAAGTTTACGGACTTATTTGATTTTGCTTTTTTCATGAGAGACTATCTGTCTTATGCCATCGGCAATGCTTATTTCCGGCGACCATCCGGTGGTGTCTTTGAGCCTGCTTATGTCGCCTCGACTGGCTTCAGGAAATATGGACTCATTGACTTCGGTAAATTTGGCTTCCGGAATTTCTTTTTGTACGAGCCCTGCGACCTCTGCGATCGTGTTGCTTTTGCCAAAACTCAAATTGATAACGCCAGTGGCATTCTTACAGATTGCCATTTTCATTAACCCTTTCGCCACATCGGTAGCGTGAATGTAATCAAATGAATTATTTTTGTCAAAGATTTTTAGTGTTTCGCCGCGAAGAGCACCACGTACCCAGCGCGAAATGATGTCTCGCGAATCTTTACCGTAGACCCGAAAGATCCTGGCATGCGCATAGGTAAATTTACCGCCCATCTGTTCGCTTAAAAATTCAATATCTCGCTCGGTTTGTAATTTGGCTATGCCACATAGGTTGCGTGGTTCGATTGCTGAAGATTCACTAAGAATATTGTCCCGTCCTACAACGTTGTAGAGTGATTTATGGTAAATCAGATAACTTGAAGCAAAAATAATTTTTTTGAGTTCTTCACCTTGGACTATTCTTCGAAGAGTATAATGGGATGCCAAAATATTGTTGTAAAAATTACTTTCCCAAAAATCTAGACTCTCGGTACTACGCTCAAAATCGGCGGCAAGATGGAAAACATATTCTGGTTCGAAATGGAACGAAAATTGCTCGTCTCTGTGGGACAGGTCACATTGGAAATACTGAACATCACTAGGGAAGGCTCGAGGCCGCTCGAGCATGTCAACCGCGCGAACCACAGCTCCTTCGGCAGTAAGTAGGCCTACAAGTTCCTGGCCTATTACACCGGCTGCGCCAGTAACCAAAACTTTTTTATCCTTAAGTGTAACGAGATTTTCCATTGAAGTTACTTCTTATTTATAATGGAGTGAATAAGCGAATCAGAAAAACGATTTTTTTTCCAAACATGATCGGGCAATCTAGCGTCTCGCTTGAAGCCAGATTTTTCTAAAAGATTGATGTGAAACTTCCTAAATGCCCATGTTTCCGTAAAAATTTTGTGCAAAATGAGCTTTTTAAAGGCATAATCGCGGAGCATTACCATGGTTTCGAGAAAAAGCATTGAATATTCGGAGTGCCTTTTTTCTGTACCTGTTTCCAGGATAAATGATATTTCTCCGCGTTTATTTTCCCAATCAATATGCACAATACCGCAATACCCGATAAGTCTGCCATTTTTGTCTAAAATTGAAAAGAGAACCTGGTTCTTATCCCTTTTGAGTTTTTTGTAAAATTTTTCCTGATCCTTGTCAGTCAGCGGTTTGCTCTGCCTCAAGATGTCCATTTGCTCATTACGCCATTTTTTAAGAAATGGTAAATCTTCTTTGAGTAGATTTGAGAGAATAATATGTCGGCCCAACGAAATTCTTTTTCTTTTCATAAATTTTAGTATCAAACTTTCCGCGAATGAGTAGCAAAACAGATAAGATTACGGCCGAGACCCATATCAGCCAACGCTTCATAAAATTTGTTAACTTTTTTAGGTGAGGTTTTGTGCACAAGATTTTCTAACTCGACTCGCGCCTGATGACAAGATTTGCCCTTGGCTTTGTCGATAACGTAGTTGGTGTCTTTGTTAAGAAGATTTATATCGACAGGGAAGTCGGCCGTAAACCGCTCTGGGCGAAGTCCGGCTGCCTGAACGAGTGCCTCAAGCCCCGTTTTATTGAAGTAGGAAATATGATCTGGTATAACAATCCAAAAAGGACTTTTCACATAACCATGCTTGTACAAATATAGTTGTAGAATCGAAAAATCGTTTGGTACCACTACAACTATAACTCCTTGATTATGAAGTAGTTTCTTGCAATCACCGAGCAATTGGAAAGGATTCAAAACATGCTCCAGAGTATGCTCCATGAAAATAACATCAAACTTCTGTTTTTCCTTTATGAGTGATGGGATTTGCTCATAGATATCTCCTTTACGGATAAATGGCAGGCACCTTTTGTTGTGAGTCTTGGTGCCGGAACTACTATAGTCGAGGCCTGTGACGGCAAAACCTTTTTTTCTGAAGTAATCTAGAGCCCAGCCTTCGCCGCAGCCAATGTCTAAAAAGCTAAATTTTTCACGGCGCATTGGTCCGAGCAACTCTTTTATTGTCAGATACTTATCGTCTAGCTTGTTTTTAAAAAAAATAATTTCATCTTTCGAATACGATTGTCTATAGTTACCCCTTGATTGTTCGTAATACTTATCTATATAGTACTGTTCCAACTCTTTAGGGTTTGGTTTATGTTTCAATTCAAAATAACCAAACTTATTTTTTCTGACATTCCTGAAGAGATTATTGCCCATTTGGGGGTGGCTAGACTGTTTAAACTATTTTGCGGACGACACGAAAGGCTTCAGCACCAGTGAGACCGACTTCAATTCCACGATACTTCGAAAGTATTTCAATACCCTCAAGCGAACGAGGATGAGGATATTTTCGTAATTCGTCCCCATAGAAATTCATCAAAGCTTTTTTCTCCTCAACATATTTTGAGATATCAACGTAGTGATTTGGTTTAAAAACGCGGTGGTCCTTAATCTGCCATTCTGTGCAGGAAAGAACTTCAAAAGATAGAATTTCGGATACACAAAAGTTGGGTTGTGGTCGGCAAGCAGTTAACACTGCTCCGCAGGTTAGTCGGTGGTCTACATTCAGGTCATCGATATGATGTGTATAAACCACATCGGGCTTAACTTCAGCAATAACCTTTTCTACTGCTTGTGCCAGACTGATCAGAGAAACCGTATCGAATTTGTTATCCGGGAAATTTTCTAGGAAAAGTTTGGCACCCAATTTATCAGAGACACCTCTAGCTTGAGAAAATCTTTTTTCAGGATCACTTACAGATCCCCGAGAATCTTCTCCGTTTGCTAGGATTAGAATGGATATAGAATCACCGCGGTCACGGTGAACGCAAAGCGTGCCGCCAGCGCCGAGAACCTCATCGTCTGGGTGCGCGACTACAGCCAAAATTTTTTTATTTTTTTCCATCATTTTTTATTGGTGAAATTTTAACTTTTGCAGTTACGGTATCTCCCGTAAATTCTGCTTCACTAAATTCAAATCTCTGTTCTCCAACGTCCAAAAACGCCCTTGGGTAACCATCAGCATCAAGCATTCTTATAAAATCATATAGCATTCTTCCTGACAAATCACCCAGGATTCTACTTTGTTCGGGCTTCCTGCGTTTGAAAGTAAAACCACGACCTCGTTGGGGTTTTGGCTTCGGTTGCTTCAAAAGTATTTCGCTCATCATTTCATAGACGATGGCAGAAATCTTATAAAATATATCTTGAGCAGAGCCTCGACTCATGTCAACGGGCTTTTTTAAATAAATCGGTCCAGTATCAAGCCCTGCCTCGACGCGAAGTGCGGAAATTTTTACTTTGTAAATTCCTCTAACGATGTGGTTCTGGATCGGGCTACCGCCGCGACCGTATGGCAGGTTTGCTTCATGAAATACAACACACTCAAAATTTTCATAAATTTCAGGCGGGATTATCCAAGACCAATGTGGGAAAAATACAAACCTCGGTTTTATTTTAGAAAGACGTTCAAAAGTAAGTTTTTTGGGCGATGTTATGAGAAGTTTCCGGTAACCCTTCGGGACTTTCCATTCACTGAACCTTTTTATGTTCCAGGGTCGAATCGTCGCTACGACAATATTGTCGAGGTTAGCATTATCTTTTTGCCTTTTTGTTTTTAAGCTCATTTCAGCAGTTTATATTTTATTTCAGCAATTTTCCAATCCTCCTCATTATCAATGTCCTGCATTTCTGATTCTGGTATTGGTATAGATCTAGTATTATCAGTGAAGATCTTTTTTTGATTCAAGAAATTTTTCACATTTAGGTAAAAAAACTGTCCTGTATCATGATATGCAGGTTCCAAATCCTGTGAGCGCACCACAGCATTTTCTGGCCACATCATTTTTAATTTTCCAAACTCGTCGATCCTCAAGGCTCTCTGAATTGGGTAAGAAAAACGGGCGACTGGCAAAACTGAATCGGCACCAGTCTCTACTATCAAATCCATTGCTTTCTTGAGATTTTCAATTTTTAAAAAGGGAGCGGTCGGGTAAATACAGCAGGCCAAATCAAATTCTCGGCCAAGACTTTTGTACCGAACGAGAACTTCTTCCATAACGTCGGGGATCTGTGCAAGATCACCCGAATTCTTCTCTGACCTAAAGAAGGGGACTTTGGCACCAAAACCTAAGGCGACTTCGGCGATCTCTTTATCATCTGTTGAGACCATTACTTCGTCAAAAAGTCCGCTCGTTAGTGCGGCATCAATAGAATATTTTATAATCGGCTGTCCGGAAAAGAATTTTATATTTTTCTTCGGAATTCTTTTGCTACCGCCTCGCGCAGGTATAATGGCAACTATCTTTTTCATAGGATGTTATTTTCTCGAATAATAGAAAGATTTTATTGCATTGATAATATGAGAAGCTTCTCTCGATGTGACGTTTGTGTGGAGTGGCAAGGTCAAACAGCGTGAAAAATAGTCCAGAGAATAGGGTGCTTTGTCAGTGTAGAAGCCATTTTTTCGGTAGTATGGTTGAGAAAAGACTGGGGGATAATGGTAGTTAATTCCGATCTTAGCGGCTGATAAAAAAGTGGCTAGTTCTTTTTTGATTTTTTCATTTTCTGTCAGGATGACAAAAATATGCCATCCGGAAACGCTGTGTTCTGGTTCTTTTGGTAGCGAGATTTCTTTTACACTACTTAAACCCTTTTTATATTGGGCGACAAGTTTACGTCGTTTTGCGATAAACTGATCAAGTCGTCTAAGCTGACTCAATCCCAATGCACATTGCATATCGGTCAAACGATAATTGAAACCGAGCTCTTGCATAACATTCACACCATCTTTATTTTTTGCTACGCCGTGACTTCGAAGAAGTAATAATTTCTCATATATATTTTTGTTTTTTGTCACGACGGCTCCTCCTTCGCCAGTCGTTATCGGTTTAATAGCGTGGAAACTAAAGCATATGGCACTTGAGGACAGGGATCCAATTTTTTTGCCCCTATATCTAGAGCCGAGCGCATGTGATGCATCCTCGATTATTTTAAGATTGTGTTTTTTCGCTATCTTAATAATAGAGTTCATTTCGCAGGGACCTCCGGCAAAATGGACAGGTACAATAGCCTTAGTTTTTTTGGTAATTAAACTGGAGATTTTTTTCTCGTCGATGTTGTAAGTGTCTGGACGGATATCACAGAATATCGGTTTGGCACCAACGGCAAGTAACATATTGGAAGTGGCGACAAATGTATTGGGGGTTGTTATAACCTCATCCCCGGCCTTTAGACCACAAGCCAGGTAGGCTAAGTGTAGGGCACTGGTGCCATTATTTACTGCCACGACGTAGGGCACTCCTATATAAGCGGCTAGAGCATTTTCGAATTCTTTTACTCTTGGACCTTGGGTCAGGAAGTCTGATGTCAAAGCGGCACTTACGGCTCTAATATCACTGTCGTTTATATTTTGCCGCGCATACGGAACATATTTCATAAAATATCCAGAAGCTTCTTTTTGTTTAGCCACGAAGTATTTGTGTCGCTCGTGAAGCGAAAGTTCGGTTTCACTTTTTTCCCACGTTTTAGGTGCTTTTCAAACTTTTTGTCTCCCAGAAACTCCGGCAGGATAACATAATATTTTTCTAATTCGGCGCTGTGGCGTGCCTCCTGTTCCGTCAGTAAAATTTCATGAGTTTTTTCTCCATGTCTGATGCCGATAACTTCCTTCTTGGCGCGTGGCGCCATAGCATCAAAGAGGGCAGTTAGTTTCATGCTAGGTATTTTCGGTACAAAAATCTCTCCACCCTCCATATGCTCAAGTGCATAAAGTACCAAATCGAAAGTTTGCTCCAAGGTGATCCAGAACCGAGTCATCTTGACGTCTGTGATCTGAACCTTTTTTGCGTTCGGGTTATTTTTTAATGTCTCGACGATACTACCACGACTCCCGATGACGTTGCCGTATCTCACACAACCGAATTTTGTCTCACCATTTGTGTAGGAGTTGCCACTGATGAATAATTTTTCTGCACATAGTTTGGTTGAACCATATAAATTGCTAGGGTGGACAGCTTTATCTGTGGAAACAAGCAAAACCCGGCCCACTTTCTTATTGATAGCCGCTTCTATAACATTCTGACTTCCCAAGATATTGGTTTTGACTGCCTCGAAGGGATTGTATTCGAGCATTGGTACTTGTTTGAGGGCGGCGGCATGGACGACGATATCAACACCATCGAATGCACGTTCGAGGCGTGAGATATCTCGAACGTCCCCCAAGAAGAAACGAACTCGTGGGTCGTTTAACTCTTTTTGTATGTGAAATTGTTTAAGTTCGTCACGACTAAAAATAATCAACTTTTTAGGCTTAAAGTTGGCAAGAATATGAGTGGCAAAACTTTTGCCAAATGAGCCGGTACCGCCAGTGATTAAAATAGTCTTATTATTAAGCATAAATTCTCGATTTACCCCTTAGACTTCACATAATAACTCTGATTTTACTTGATGTCTATTAGAAATTTGTAAAAAAAGACCACCAAGTTTTATCTCGGTGGTCGACGGAAGTGATTTGTAGATGGTCAATTCAGATCAATGTGGCAACCATTCTCCGTATCGCTTGACCCCTCTCTTCGAGCTTGGGAACAGGGAAGGCTGATTCTTGGTGTGCCCTCATGGATTCGAATCCGCCCGGGTGCAGCAGCCTTTTGATGGTACAAGCTAGTTTATCGACAGAACCAAAGTAGACCCCCTCTGAAGCACCAAGTTCTACCAGCTTCCATGGGTCCTTACCGATTGTAGCTGGCCGGCCTTTGAGTGCGACGGTGGTACAGAAGTCAATGACGGGTTTACGCAGGCAAGCTGCCTGGATGCCTATTGTCGAATTGAACTCTACCACCATATCGCACCCAATGACTATCTCGGAGGTGGGGATTCCGACGTGTTTACCAACGACCTTTACCGGACAGCCGGCATACCGCCAGACATCCTCGTACAAAGATGGGCTATTCAGATCACCAGGATGAAATCCAATCAACAGTTCGATCTGCGAACCAAACCTTCGATTGAGCGAACCAACTGCTTCTCCGGCTGCTCCAAAAAGCAGCATGTTAAGGGCAAGATACTTGTCGCCTGGGCAAAGGATGAGTTTGCGGTCATCGAAGACCGAGAGTCGCTCTCGTGCCTGAACCCGTGTCTGTACGGGGAAAGCAAACTCCTCCCATCTTGGATTTCCCGTCGCTACGATGTTGGCTTTCGGGAAATAGGTGGCTGCATCCCGTCCTTCATCCGCGTTGATGACAAAGAGTGTTTCCACGAAATCTCGGACTGGCTCAAAAGCCGGTAGTCGGTGATTACCAAATGTGTCGGCATAAAGACTGCAACGTACCCCGATTCGATGAGCTTCTGTTACGGCCATCACCTCGTCGTCAGACAGGTTGGACATTGTTACCACCAAGTTGTTAGCTGAGGCGATTTCGTGCTTGATAGCCTCGGTTGGCAGAGCTTCTGCTCGTCCACCGCGCAGGAAAGACACAACCTCGACACCACGCTCTTGGAGTACTTCTCCTAACATTCGCATAACTTCTGACTGCGCAAAGTCACCGGCCACAAGCACAGTTTTCACCAAACACCTCCTTCTTCCTGGTTTTAAGGTTTTTTATCTCGGAATAGGCACAAAAAATTACCCATGGTCCTATAGATTTATACCACAACTTTATGAGTGGAGTCAATCTAACCAAAACTGAAACAATACCGTTTGATCTATCTACCCTAATCGACGAGCTTGATATTGGATGAATAAACTGGGTTCTTCTGGCAGAAATCCTTAAATGACGGAGATGCGTTTTTAATTTCCAGTTTTGTATACTTCGCACCAAACATAGAGTCTGTATACTGAAACTCAAGTACCAGTCGATGATCTTTTTTAAGAGGAGTACCTTTATGCCAACATTTTGTGTCTCCGGCAAATACAGTCCCGGCTGGGGCACAAACTTCAATAAAATCTTCTTTGGTATAATGTCCCTTTAGATCAGAATCAGGAATGCGAGCGTACCCTCTTTTTAGTAGATTTGCTGGTTTTTTCCCAGGTAGGTGTGAACCTCTAATGTAGCGGTGAGGGCCGGTGTCTGGATTGACATCAGTCAGGTAAATAAAAATTTTGAGCCATTTGATCCTATCCATATCAAAATGATAAAGCTGTGCCGCTTCAGAAGAAGCTTCTTTTAGAAAAGACGTACTCCACCACATAGCTGGAAAATCGAAAATCGGCTCACATCCCAAATAGTTTCTAGCGATATTTATAAAAACAGGGTCCATTATGAGGGATTGAATATCTTTGTTATTGACTAGATCAATTACGTCGAATCTATATATCTCGGCAAGGGGGTGAGCCGGATCATAAACGATCTTGGTGTCGTAAGCTGGAGGTATTTTTGCTCCGCTCGTTCCCGCGTACTGGTATAAATTTGAAACAGTCTCTTGAGGTAGTTTTTTATCAAAGAGTGCGTATCCGTCTCTATTTAGGGTACTATTGAAATTTTTAAATCTGATTTCGTCGAATGTACCAATTACCCCTTGGAGCGGAACATCAACGGACTGGGGTGGATTCTTGGCCGCTATTTTTCGATGCTCATCTTCGCTAAACTTGCCGTTGGTGGCACAGTAAAGCTGGATCAGTGCAGAATAAGATTTTGGTGGTGTTATTTTTGTTTCTTCAAAAACTTTGTAACCCTGGTAGAAATCGTTATAGGCGCCCTTGCGTTTATAAGTTTCGTGAGCAATTTTATTTTTAATCTTTTTAAACAGGGTATTCATAATTTTTGGTGTTATGTAAGTAATTGTGAAATCACGACAGTACTCAAATCATTCTTGTTGTAATGATCATATTCAAAAACGATACGATTTTCAGAAACAGAACTTATTAGCTTTTTTAAGTCGTCCGTGGAATTGAGGTTGTTGACTCGCACAGCGCCCAATCCCTCTCTGTCCTGTAAAGGATTGTGTTGTATGCCGATTCCTAGTAGGCCTCCAGGTTTGAGAATTCGTTGGCATTCCTTTACAACTCCTACAGGATCTTTTGAATAACTAATCATCCATCCTAAAAGTACAACGTCATATGTTTTGTCAGCAAACTCTGTGCGGTGGATGTCGCCGACAATAATGTTATCAGAATAAGAAAACAAATCTAGCCCATATGTATCTTTAAATCTGTATGCTCGTAACCAATAGATATCATCTTCTGTTCGACAGCCGACCACTAGTATTTTTTTCCTATCTCGATCCTTAGTGAAGTAGGCGATAATCGGGTAGATCAGGAGACCCATGCGTCCACCACACCCGAAAACTGCCCTAGGAAAATTGAATGCAGATAAATTGTGAGAGATAGTTTGTTCCCCAATTTTGTCGGACTTGAGACTATCAAAACGCAAGTGTTTCTTGAGTAAAAAATGTCTAGTTCGAACGAACCAATATCTTAGTCTGTAAAATCGGAGTAGGGGGGTAAACAATCGGTCAGAGATATTAGAGAGCGTTTTCATTATGGATTTTTAAAGTGTACGGTAATGAAACAAAACCGATATTCTCATGAGCGTCATTGCTTGATGGAAGTATGTTTAACATAGGAATATTTACATTTTCGTCAACGACATCATAAAAAATGGAAGCCTCTTTGTTGGCTAGAGAAAAATATAAAGAGTACTGGCCTGGTCGAAGTGTTTTTTTGGGAATTGAAACACTGAAGGATAAGCTTTGGCCAGCATGGATCGCTTTTTCGGAAACTAAAGTTTTTATATTGGAAACGATTTCCTTCGATAGGGGCTGTCGCAAGGCCATATAGAATAGCAGGCTATCTATGTCTTTTTCTGCCACAACCGTAAACTCAAATGTAATGTCCTCGTTAAAATTAAAATCCCAACATTCTTTTCCACGTTTTGTTCCTTGGGCCTTATGAAAAGTTGTACCGCCGGCTGTCCTCTTCAGCCTGTTTTTCAATGACACTGCCCCCAAGTTTTTCGTCTGCGATGAGATAATTCCGTTGTATGTGGAAATAACTTTTCTTGTGTCACCTGAATCTACAACACGACCATTCTTTAATAGTATCGCTCTCGTACACAAGGACTGAACAGCCGCTATGTTGTGACTGACGAAAAGTATTGTTCTCCCATCTTTTCTTGTAATCTCATCCATCTTTCCAAGACATTTTTTTTGAAATTCTGCATCACCAACGGCGAGCACTTCGTCGACGAGAAGTATATCTGGTTCCATGTGTGCGGCTACCGAAAAAGCCAGACGCACATACATACCACTTGAATAATATTTGACCGGGGTATCGAGAAATTTTTCAATACCGGCAAAGGCTACAATCTCGTCGAACTTGTTGGCAATCTCGTGTTTTTTCATTCCCAGAATTGCGCCGTTTAGAAAAATATTTTCTCTGCCCGTGAGTTCTGGATGGAAACCAGTACCAACTTCGAGGAGTGAACCAACACGTCCACGTAAGACAACCTCGCCTTCAGAAGGCGGGGTAATTTGAGACAAGATTTTAAGAAGGGTAGATTTTCCTGCACCGTTCGGCCCAATAATACCAACGACCTCACCCTTATTGACCGTGAAGTCAATATTTTTTAAGGCCCAAAACTCCTCTTTCTTTTCAAGACCCACAGTGCGTTTGGCTTTATGTTTTAGATAGGAAAAGGGACGTCTAGCAATATTTGCAATAACATCACGTAACGCAATATAACCTCCGCGCATGTGGGCAATGTCATATTTTTTGCCAAGATTTCTGACTTCGATAATGGGAGACATATTTTTACTTAAATGATATCTGCAAAATAACGTTCTGTTTTTTTGAAATATGTAATACCAATTATAAAAATGACAGAGCAGCCTATAAATGAAGCCAGAATCAAAGCCCAATTGATCGGAGTTGTGCCCAACAGTGCTGCTCGAGCGCTTTGGATAATACCCATCATTGGGTTTAGAGCGAGGATTTTGGAATACGCCCCGGCAATTGAGGCTGGATATATAACTGGTGTGACAAACAAAAGAAGTTGTATGAAGAAAGGTAAAGCATAACGAACATCTCGATACTTAACATTGACCGACGAAAGAAATAAACCGAGACCAACCGCTGTCATAAAGGTTAAAATAAGAAGAAGGGGTAGGATAAGAAATCCTCCGAGGTGGGGGGTATAGCCGTAGTAGATCATAAGACCCACGAGGATCACTGATGCGATTAAAAAATCTACAAGTTTCGTAAACACAGTTGAAATCGGCAGAAGTAGTCTTGGAAAATAGACTTTGGTGACGATTGCTTTATTCGCCAAAAGTGAATTGCTCGTTTCTCCCAAAGCGTCGGAAAAAAACTGCCAGAATAGAAGACCTACATAAACGAAAACAGGATAGGGAACTCCATCAGAAGGGATCTGGGCAAGTTTCCCAAAAAAAATGGTAAAGACCACCATGGTAATGAGTGGTTGAAGGATTGACCAAAGTACACCGATTGCTGTTTGTTTGTATCTGACCTTCAGATCTCTCCAGGTGAAAAAATATAAGAGCTCCCTGTAATACCAAAGCTCTTTTAGGTCTCGGAAGCTGAATATTTTTTTGGGTTTGATTACCGTGGTTTGGACCTGCATATCACTATTTATTCAAAGATTGTACCATAGGCAATACTCTATGTACGTGCTATATTTGAGCCCATGAATATAAATACAACATTAAAAGGCCTTATCCTTTTAGGTATTTTTGCAATCCTTTTTACTCCTTTCATAGTAGCTAACCACCAATTCTTTCCTTTTATTACGGGTAAAGCCTTTGTATTCCGAATAGCGATCGAAATTATCTTTGCTATTTGGATTTTTCTATTTATCAGAGATAAGCAGTACATGCCAAAGTTTTCTTGGATAACTGCAAGCATTCTCATTTTTATCGGTATTATCGCTCTGGCTGATATCTTTGGCGAAAATCCATACAAAAGTTTCTGGAGCAATTTTGAGCGTATGGAAGGTCTCATTGGTCTTATTCATCTTCTGTTGTACTTCCTTGTTGCATCGAGCATGCTTACGACAGAGAAATTGTGGAAAACATTCCTAAACACTTCGATTGTGGCAAGCGTCTTGATGGCTTTCTTCAGTTTCTTTCAGCTCGCCGGTAAATTACCGATCAATCAGGGCGGTGTCCGTGTTGATGGAACCTTCGGTAATGCTACCTATTTGGCAGTCTACATGCTTATAAATATGTTTTTTGCGACCCTGCTTTTTGCACGATCAAAAGGGAAAATTTATCTGAAAGTTCTCTATAGTATTGCATTTATTCTACAGGGCATCGTTCTCTACTACACGGCTACCCGAGGAGCTATCTTGGGTCTTGTTGGGGGCTTCGCTTTGTTTGGACTCATTCTCGCCTTGTTTGCCAGAGGCAACAAGAAAGCTAGGATTACCGGAGTTTCAATCGTTGTATTTATCGCAATTATTGCTGGAGGTTTTTTCTCTCTCCGAAATACTGAT
This sequence comes from uncultured Candidatus Saccharibacteria bacterium, assembly GCA_964428845.1. Lineage (GTDB taxonomy): Bacteria > Patescibacteriota > Minisyncoccia > Phycocordibacterales > DATGWK01 > CAYRZH01. Next base: position 47,098 of record CAYRZH010000005.1, read on the forward strand.
TTTGTCAAAAATAGTTTAACTCTTAGTCGCTTTGCTTCTCTTTCTTCTGAAAGCATCAAGTCACAAGGAAGATACTATGTCTGGCCAATGGCTATCGAGGGTTTTAAAGAACGTCCGATTTTGGGCTGGGGTCAAGAAAATTTCAGTTATGTTTTCAACAAAAATTATAGTTCACAAATGTACACCCAGGAACAATGGTTTGATAGAACACATAACATTTTCTTAGACTGGTTGGTGGCTGGCGGGATCTTGGGTTTTCTTTCTTACTGGGTTATCTACATAGTGGCCCTTTGGTATCTATGGAGAAAGAAGAGCAGTTTTTCTTTTGTGGACAAATCAATTTTAACCGGCCTTATCGCCGCTTACATTGCCCAGAACATTTTTGTCTTCGATAATTTGATAAGCTATATCCTATTCTTCTCAATTCTTGCCTACATTCATTCGATGAGCGTCGCGTCTCGTGAACCGTTGAGGTGGTTATCTAGGCTAACGAATAATTCGGAATTCGCGCAACGTGTTGCCCTACCTCTTATCATCATCGCTATTATTCCCGCCCTTTACTTTCTGAATGCCAAACCAATCTTTGCCAACCGTGCTCTCATCCGGGCGATCAGCTTTGGACAGACTACTCCTGCTAAGAGTTTGGAAGATTTCAAAAAAACTTTCTCGTACAATACCTTTGGTAGTACTGAAGCACGAGAACAATTACCATCTGCCGTATCAAAGTTTGTTTCTGAAGGGGTTCCAGCCCAAGTAAGGGACGAATTTATCGATCTCGCCAAGAGACAAATGCTCATCCAGGTAAACGAAACACCCCTTGATACCCGCACTCTTCTTTTTACAGGTAATTTGTTCAACCAAATTGGTGAGAGTGGAAACGCTATCGAATATTTTGAGCGAGCACTTAAAACTTCTCCTCAAAAACAGACTATCTATTTTGGATTGGGAGCCGCCTATCTAGCGATGGGGAATAAAGAATATCCTAAAGCTCTGGAAATGTTTAAGAAAGCGTACGAACTCGAACCGAACTATTCTGAAGCCAGACTTATCTATGGAATTGGGGCAATTTACAATGGCAACAGCAAGCTTGCTAATGAGATGTTTGCGACTATCGAACCACAACGGGCCATCTTTGACGACAGAATCCTTTCAGCTTTTCTTGTTACCGGCCAATACAATGATATTGTGAAATTGCTAGAAACGCGTGTCGCTCTAGACCCAAAAAATGCCAAGATTCGCTTTCAGTTGGCAGCAGCCTATTTCCAAATTGGGGACAGATTCCGAGCAGTAGAACAGCTAAAAGTGGCTATAACACTAGATTCTAACGTTAAGGAGCAAGCAGAATACCTCATAAAAGAGATACAGGCAGGGAGAAATCCACTGCAATAGAGCTTGACTTATTGCCCGGAATTTGCTAGTATATCCTTGTGAGTGCCGACGTAAATGTTGGCCCAAACAAACGAATGTCTGCGAAAGGCTCCGCTTCGGCGGAGCTTTTCGTTTGTGTACTTTAGTTTTTTTTAAAGAAGTATTTATCAAGAATATGTTGTCCTATGGTGACTACTGTATTATTATGAAGCCAAGAAGATTGCGCGAGGTCATGGTCGGCGGTTCGCACTCACATAGACATTTGTTTTGGAGCTAGCTGCCGCCGACCATGACTTTGCACAATTTACTCTCGAAGTTACCACAATGAAAATCGAGAAGAACGTTCTTCTAGAAAAATTCACGACATTTCGTGTTGGTGGGCCGGCCAAAGAGTTTGTCGAAGTTTCTTCAATAGAGGAACTTAGCGAGGCTGTTGCCTATGCCCGCAAGAATAATCTGAAAATCTTTATCCTCGGTGGAGGATCTAATGTCCTGATTTCAGATAAAGGTTTCGAAGGTCTTGTAATTCATATAACTTTTAAGGGCATTAGCTATGTATCAGTAGGAGAGAAGGTTCGTGTTACCGCCATGGGAGGTCTCGACTGGGATGATCTTGTTTCTGACACGGTTTCCCGTGGGCTTTACGGTCTTGAAAATCTCTCTGGTATACCGGGAAGTGTTGGTGCTGCACCTGTTCAGAACATAGGAGCATATGGTGGAGAGCTAAAAGACGTCCTCTTATCACTTGAAATTTTTGATACTGAAACTCTTGAGGCAAAATCCCTTTCTGCCGAGGAGTGTCGCTTCGGTTATCGCGATAGTTTATTTAAAAAGGAGCAAGGACACAGATTGGTTGTCACCTCAATAACTCTCGAGCTAAAAAAAACGGGCCCTGTAAACATAACCTACCGGGACCTAGCTCAATATTTTTCGGGGAAAGAAAGTCAGCCACTTACGGCGGTGGATGTCCGAGAAGCGGTTCTCTCCATTCGCAAAAACAAACTTCCAGACGTGAAAACATACGGCACAGCCGGCTCATTTTTCAAAAATCCAATCGTTTCCATAAGGGAATCTGAAGAGCTTCGGACCAAATTCCCAGAAATGCCTTCATATAAGGAGGATGATGGCCGAGTGAAAATTCCTGCGGCTTGGCTTATAGATAGGGTTTGCAACCTCAAGGATTTTCGATCGGGGGATGTTGGAACATATCCTAAACAACCCCTCGCCATAGTAAATTATGGCGGGGCATCAGCCAGTGAGATTTCTCAATTTGCCCAGACGATCCAGAAATCAGTTTCAGAAAAAACTGGAATAAATTTGGAATGGGAGGTGGCAAAGATTGGAAAATTTGATTAGCTTTGACTCAAACCAGCCTTCGGTTAAATTTTAGTGGAGTTTTGTGCTAAAATACACTGGTTTTTCCTGGTCTATACATTTTATGGCAATTCTTAAGAGCATTATTGGCGACAGCAATACGAGAAGTCTCAAACCCTTCAGTGAGATAGTTCGAAAAATCAACTCTCTTGAAAGTGACTACGAAAAACTTTCATCTGAAGAACTGAAAGGGAAGACGACTTCTCTCAAACAAAGACTCGCCGCCGGCGAGACTCTAGACGCGTGTTTGCCCGAAGCTTTTGCTTTGGTCCGAGAGGCAGCCAAGCGTACCCTAAAACAGAGACACTTTGATGTTCAGCTTCTTGGTGGTATTGTCCTTCATCGTGGTAGTGGGGCAGAGATGAGAACGGGCGAAGGGAAAACCCTAGTAGCCACTCTTCCAGCCTACTTAAACGCACTCGAAGGAAAGGGGGTTCATGTTGTCACAGTAAATGACTATCTTTCTCGTCGTGATGCGGTTTGGATGGGTCAAATTTATTCTTTTCTTGGATTGTCGGTCGGAGTTTTGAACCACGAAGAATCATTTCTATACGATCCCAACCAAAAGGAACTCGATGCCGAACGTGACGAAGTGGGTTCTTTCCACGTCGTTCATGAATTCTTGAGAAGGTGTTCTCGCCGGGAAGCTTATGAGGCTGACATCACTTACGGAACAAATAATGAATTTGGATTTGATTACCTCCGCGACAATATCGAGTATGACAATCTTCGACTCCGTCAGAGAGGCTACAACTTCGCTATCGTCGACGAGGTCGATTCTATTCTTATCGACGAAGCAAGAACCCCCCTCATTATTTCTGGTCCGACCGGTGATTCGGAAAGCCTCTACTCTCTTTTTGCTACGATTGCCAAAAGTCTTTCTCCGGAAGTGGACTATGCTGTGGATGAAAAACTGAAGGCGATCAGCGTGACCGAGCAAGGCATCGAGAAAACAGAGAAACTACTCGGGGTAGAAAATATATATACTGACAAAGGAATAAAATATGTCCACCACCTAGAGACAGCAATACGCGCCAAAGCTTTGTTTCATCGTGATCGTGACTATGTGGTACGAGAAGACGGCGTGATAATTGTCGACGAATTTACGGGCAGGCTCCAGCCTGGGCGTCGTTGGTCAGAAGGTCTGCATCAAGCCATTGAAGCAAAAGAGGGTGTAAAGATAGAAAAAGAATCACGAACATACGCCTCTATTACATTTCAAAATTATTTCAGGCTGTATAAGAAACTTGCTGGCATGACGGGTACTGCCATCACTTCGAAAGAAGAATTCTATAAGGTTTACGGCCTAGATATTTTTGCTATTCCTACCAACAAGGCACCGCGTCGAGTCGACCACAACGACCTCATCTTTCAGACAGAACACGGCAAATTTAAAGCAGTTGCTCGAGCTGTAAAAGAGCTAAATAAGAAAGGACAGCCGGTACTTATCGGCACGGTTTCTATAGAAAAGAACGAACTCCTTTCAGAATATTTAAATAAAGAGGGAATTAAGCACGAACTTTTGAATGCCAAAAATCATGAGAAAGAAGGCGAGATTATTTCGCAGGCTGGCCGCAGGGGTGCAGTCACGCTTGCTACCAACATGGCTGGCCGTGGAGTCGACATCAGGCTTGGAGGCAACCCTTCAAGTCAGGAAGAAAATAGAGAGGTGGAAGCCCTCGGCGGCCTCTTTGTGATCGGAACCGAGCGGCATGAGGCGCGACGTATAGACAATCAGCTACGCGGTAGGTCTGGCCGCCAGGGTGATCGTGGTGAAACACAATTTTTCGTGTCTCTCTCTGACAGTCTGATGCGTATTTTTGCTTCTGACACTATCAAAAAACTTATGGGGAAAATTGGCATTGCCGAAGATGAGCCTATCCAAAACAGAATGATTACCCGCGCCCTCGAGGCAGCTCAAACTAAGATAGAAGGTTATAACTTTGACGCCAGAAAACACGTCTTACAATTCGATGATGTGCTGAATCATCAGAGAAAAATCATCTACGATCGTCGCCGCAAAATTCTCACTGGTTCCATAGATGATGTGTACAATTATATTTATGAAATTATTGCCGAACTTGGTGAAGCAAATTTGAAGTCGGTTATCGATGAGAAGCGTAGAGTGGTGGGGGAAGAGCGCTTCGCTCTTTCACTGCAACGATCGGCACTTCAGACCATCGATCTCTTCTGGGTGGAACATCTAGAAATGATGGATTATATGAGGGGCAGTGTAAACCTACGTGCATACGGCCAGCGTGACCCACTTGTTGAATACAAAAAAGAGGGTTTGAGGCTCTTTAAAGAAATGGAGGAAGCATCTAAGATTGAAATTTTGAAACTTATTCCAAAGATTGGAGGAGAGGTTTTTGTCAGTGAACCTGAACATTTGAAGGAGATTCATGAGCAGGCGGCTATGATAGGCAAAAGCGAAGATGATACTGATACCTCAACAGGATCACATATGAAAAATGTTGGTAGAAATGATCCCTGTCCGTGCGGAAGCGGAAAAAAGTATAAACACTGTGGCCTTTCAAACTCACGCGAACACCAGAGTCGCATGAAGCTAGATGTAAAATAAATATGATTGCCTACGTAGTAGAGATACTCGAGATATATGTTATCCCACTAGGGGCCCTCGGTGTTTTTGCTGCTGCAGTTCTTGAGGAAATAATCGCCCCTATCCCTTCGGCAGTAGTTCAGATTGGATCCGGTTTTCTTTTTGTAAGTGGGGCCGTATCGTTTTCCACTGTCTCCAAATTGATTTTTATAGTTGTTTTGCCTGCCGCTCTTGGTGTCACGGTAGGGTCTCTCCTTGTCTACGGCCTCGCGTATCGATTTGGTAAGCCGGCTCTCCTCAAATGGGGTAAATGGCTCGGTCTTACTTGGGGTGATGTAGAGAGAGTGCAGGCCAGGTTCGAACAATCGTCTCTGGACGAATGGGTCCTTCTCATTTTTCGAGCTATCCCTGCTCTTCCGAGTGTGGCGGTCTCTGCTCTCTCTGGTCTAATGAGAATTCCTCTCAAAGAATATTTAATTTACACATTTTTAGGGACGTGTATCAGAGCTCTTGTGCTCGGAGCTGTTGGTTGGCAAGTCGGTGTTCTCTATGACCGCTATGCTAGTTTTGTGAATAGCATAGAAAAAGGAATTTTTATAATTGTTATCTTGGCTGTAGTTGTTTTTGTTGGCTGGAGGACTGCTGTTTCTAGGAAAAATCGAGCTAAATAATCGAATATAAATATTGGGGTTAGCATCTAACCCTGTGCTATAATGCTCGTTATGAAAACCAAGAATATTGTTATTGGCATAGTTATTATTGTTATTATTGCCGGAGGTATTTTTTGGCTTATAAAAACACCCGGCAAACCAGGTCAGTATGATACTTTTGCACAGTGTTTAGGAGAAAAAGGTGCAAAGTTTTTTGGAGCTTTCTGGTGTCCTCATTGTAGAGATCAAAAAGCTTTATTTGGCAGATCGGCAAGCCTTTTGCCATACACAGAGTGCTCGACCCCAGACGGCAAAGGTACCCTTCAGGTTTGTCTCGATCAAAAGATCCAAGGATACCCAACCTGGGAATTCGCTGGTGGAGAACGGATTGTGGCTGTGATGAGTCTTGAGGAGCTTTCCGAAAAAACAAGTTGTCCACTACCTTAACCTAGTTTCCCAAACATTATGTCTCAATCGTTTATAGTCAATGCTTCTGCTATAGGGACTCTTGTGGTTCATGTTGTCCTAGTAATTTTTGGGTTGACTCTTATTTTACACAAAGAGTCTGCTTTTCGGTTTATGCGTTATTTCTCTCCATACGCATTTATTTTTTCCTTTGCTGTGGCACTTCTCGGGATTGTTGGAAGTATTTTGTACTCAGAAATTATTGGTTTTGATCCATGCGTTCTCTGTTGGCTCGAGAGAGTTTTGTTGTACCCCCAGGTAATAATTTTTGGGATAGCAATCTTTCGTCGCGATGACTCCATTATTCCGTATATACTTGGGCTATCTATCCCTGGAGTTATTCTTTCTCTTTATCACGCCTCCGTCCAACTTGGAGGTTTTTCCCTCACAGCTTGCACTTCAGAAGGGGGTTCGTGTTCCAAGGTGTACGTTCTCGAATATGGCTACATAACAATACCTCTCATGGCTTTTACGGCGTTTCTTCTTATTGTTATAAGCACTCTTATACGAAAAAAGAATTTAGGAAAATTGGCTTCGTAAGGATTGTCTATGCCAAGCTCAAACGACAAAGATCTTCAAACCGTGGCGGAGAAACCAGATATACCTTGGCCTAGTTTATCTATAGAGGAAATTCTGCCAAAACTTTCCTCTTCTCTTTCTGGTCTTTCTTCCACAGAGGCGATTCGTCGGCTTAGATCCCATGGCCCTAATGCACTGCCTCAAAAACCACCACCGAGTCGTTTGGTGATATTTTTCAGACAATTTCAAAGCCCGCTTATTTATATACTTCTTCTGTCAAGTATAATCGTTTATTTTCTTGGAGGAGTTACGGATTCTATTGCGATTCTAGTCGTACTCTTCATAAACGCCTGCGTCGGCTTTTTCCAAGAAGGTAAAGCTGAAAATACACTTGCTGCCCTAAGAAAATTTACAAAGACAGATGCCACCACTCTTCGGGATGATATGGAGGTGGTGTTAAGCGATGAAGAGATAGTCACTGGTGACATGGTCGTTTTGCGAGAGGGAGACAAAGTTCCCGCTGATGCTCGTATTGTTGAAGAAAAAATATTTCGTGTCGATGAATCGGCTCTTACTGGCGAATCAATGCCAGTCGTGAAGACGAGTGAAAGGATCAGTCGAGACGTGTCAACAACTTCTGATCAAAAAAATATGGTGTTTAGGGGTACCTTTGTCATGGGTGGGTTTGCTAAAGCTATTGTGGTGCGTACGGGTATTTCTACTCTTATGGGTGCTCTGTCGGAGAAGATAGCGAGTATTGATACAGATGTTCCGCTCAAAAAAAATATTACAATCCTATCGAGGTTTATTGGTGTCGGAGTTATTTTTGCAAGTATTCTAGTATTTCTGATCGGACTATCTTACGGCAATTCTGTGAGAGATATGTTTTTTACTGCGGTCACAGTTGCGGTTTCTCTTATTCCCGAGGGTTTGCCAATTGTTATTACTCTGGTTCTTGCCACTGGAGTCTATCGGATGGCTAAACAAAACGCTTTGGTCAAAAAACTCGGTGCGGTCGAGGCTCTCGGTCAGGCCACCCTTATCGCTGTCGATAAGACAGGTACTATCACAAAGAACGAGTTGATGGTTGAGGAGGTCTATGTGGGTGAAAAACTTTTTTCAATTCTTGGAAATGGGTACGAACCAAAGGGTGATGTTCTGCTCTCCGGCAATAAGATAGAACCGGCCAATCATCAGGAATTGCTTTTGGCAGGGAAATTGGCCACTTTTTGTTCCAATGCCAGGGTCTCTCTGGTCGAGGGTGAAGGAGTTTTTAGAGTTATTGGGGATCCGACAGAGGCCGCTTTGGGAGTTTTTGGTGAGAAAGTTGGTTTCCCAAAGAATGATCTTGAAGCCGAAGAACCACAGATTACCGAATTACCGTTTGACTCCAAAAGGAAATATCACGCCACTCTTCATAAGGTCGGGAGGAGAAAATTTCTTTCTGTGATCGGGGCTCCAGAGGCGGTACTCAATGTTTGCACATCGATCGGTAGAGACGGAAAAACGTACAAACTTACGGCAGAGGAACGTGGGCATATAGAATCTGTTATTCATGAAATGTCCAAAAAAAGTTTGCGAGTCTTGGTTTGCGGAGTGATAGAAAATTTTAAGGGGGATTTTGGGTCGGGTATATTTGAAAATTTAGTCTTTATGAGTATTTATGGGTTACGAGATGTGTTGCGTGAAGGTGTCCGAGAATCAATCGAAGATGCTCGCGCCCTTGGGCTTCGTGTCATTATGATTACTGGTGACCATCGCAACACTGCAGAATCTATAGCAAGGGAAGCTGGTATCTACCACGAGGGAGATCATGTTCTCTCGGACATTGATCTTTCCAGCATGAAAGATGAGGAACTCATGGCCCGATTACCAAAAACTACTGTCTTTTCGCGCATCACCCCAGAGCATAAGTTTAAAATTATAGAGCTCGCAAGAAGACGTGGAGATGTTATCGCTATGACTGGGGATGGGGTAAATGACGCACTCTCCCTTGCTGCTGCTGATCTGGGTATCGCAATGGGTAAGGGTGGAACAGAAGTGAGTAAAGAAGCTTCGGATATTGTTCTTTTGGACGACAATTTCAGAAGTATTGTTTTGGCTATCGAAGAGGGCAGGAATATGTACCGCACTATAAGAAAAGTCATTACCTATCTTTTTTCTACTGGTCTTGGAGAGCTTTTTACCATAATCGGGGCTATGCTACTGCTTCTGCCTTTACCCTTTGTACCGACACAGATTCTGTGGCTGAATCTTGTGACTGACGGGTTCCTTGTTGTAGCCTTGGCCATGGAGCCCAGAGAGCGATTTGAGAATTTCAAAAATGGTGATAATTCAAAAAGGGTACCCAAATCATCAATCTTTGATCGGCTGATGTTTTTTAGAACTTTTATGATGGGGCTCATTATGGCCATCGGTAGCGTCCTACTTTTTTACTTTTTTGTATCGAAGGACCCATTCCGAGCTTCGACGATTGCCCTTACTGCTTTAGCAAGTTTTCAGTGGTGGAATGCGTGGAATGTTCGTTCGGATCGTTCCTCGATCTTTTCTTCGGGTATTTTTTCAAACAAATATTTGATTTTGGCCACTGTCCTAGTCGTTATCTTGCAGTTGTTCGCAATATACAATCCACTTATGCAAAAAGTCCTTTCTACTGTAAGCTTGTCTTTCGGCGAGTTACTTATAGCTTTCACGATTCCGCTCTCTATTGTGGTTGTCGAAGAGCTTCGTAAGATATTGAGGCGCAGAAAATCGAAATGAAAAAACACAAAATCATAACCCATAGTGGTTCTTATCACTGCGATGATGTCATGGCTGTTGCTACCTTGTCTCTTTTTCTAGGTAAGGATGCCGTGGAAATTGTTCGAACCAGAGACGAAGAGGTAATTAAAACTGGAGACTACGTTGTCGATGTTGGTGGCATCTACGATGAAACTAGATATCGGTTTGACCACCACCAAAAAGAAGGAGCCGGAGTCCGTCCCAACGGTATTGCTTACGCTTCTTTTGGTTTGGTCTGGAAATATTGTGGAGAAAAGGTAAGTACTTCGAGCGAAGTCGCGCAGATAGTTGAGAGGAAGCTAGTAGAACCTGTCGATGCTGTTGATAATGGTATCGATTTGGTGGATTATAGAATTCCTAATACACATCTGTATTTAATCCAGGATTTTTTTCGTTCTTTTTCTCCAACCTGGAAAGAGGAGGGTGCTGATGTTGATGAAATATTTTTCAAATTGGTAGATGTTGCTCGAGATTTGCTCACGAGAGAGATAAAAAGAGCCAAAGATGGAGTCGAAGCAGTACGACTAGTAGAGGAAGCTTATAAAAATAGTTCGGACAAACGGCTAATTATATTAGAAAAAGATTGGCCGTGGAGACAAGTTCTCGACAAGTACACCGAACCTGTTTATGTTGTATCACCGGATAGAGATGGTCACTGGAATGCCCGAACCGTTCAAAAGAAGCTTCTCTCTTTTGAAAATAGGAAGGATTTTCCTACCGAGTGGGCAGGGAAGAAAGGAGAAGAGTTTAGGAAAATAAGTGGAGTAGAGGATGCGATCTTCTGCCACAAGAACCTTTTCTTTGCCTGTGCCGAGTCTAAAGAAGGTACTATAAAGCTTGCCAAGCTTGCTCTAGAAAAATAATATGGCTTTCGTCGATGAAATAAAACTACATCTTGAGGCGGGCAGTGGTGGTTCTGGGGTTGTCCGTTGGCGTCACGAGAAAGGAAAGGATAAAGCCGGAGCTGCCGGTGGAAATGGTGGAAGAGGTGGGGATGTGTACATGCAAACAGTCCGTGATCTGGGCGTACTTGCCCGATACAAACAGATAAAAGTTTTTCGTGCCAAAAATGGTGAAGATGGTATGCAAAGTAGCATGCATGGCAAAAAAGGAGAAGATCTGTCTATAGATGTCCCCATTGGTAGTGCTGTCACAAATCTTCTAAATGGTAAAAAGATAAATTTTCTAAAGGAAGGGGAGAAGGTCCTGGTTCTGTCTGGTGGTAACGGGGGGTTAGGAAACGAGCATTTCAAAGCTTCTACAAATGTAAAACCGAAAGAACATACTCCAGGGAAAGCGGGCGAGTCCGCCGATTTCCTAATAGAGCTCGAACTTGTCGCAGATCTTGGGCTTGTTGGTCTTCCGAATGCCGGTAAGTCTAGTCTACTCAACGCTCTGACCAATGCCAAATCAAAAGTAGCAAGCTATCCATTTACTACTCTCGAGCCTGATCTGGGGGACATGTTTGGCTTTATTATCGCTGATATCCCGGGTCTCATTGAAGGAGCCTCTATGGGTAAGGGACTCGGTCACAAGTTTTTGAGACACATAAAGAGGACGAGAATGATTCTTCATTGTGTAGCAGCCGACAGTGAAGATATTTTGAATACGTACAAAACAATCCGCAATGAGCTCAAAACATACAGTAAAGAACTATCAGAAAAACCAGAGATTATTATAATCACAAAAATAGATGAAGTTCCCCAGGAAGTTGTTAAAGAAAAAACAAAAATACTTTCAAAATTCTCAAAACACATTTTTACTGTTTCTGTGCTCGATGATTCATCTGTGAAGGGTCTACGGGATGGGCTGATTAAAATTTTGAACAAATAGAAAGCGCGCCGTCTTCTTAGACTAGCGCGCCTTGAGGTCTCCTTTCTCTCATCATCGTGCGGAGGATGAGGCAGACCGTGATGCCCGAAGTGATTGCTGCTCTCGTTCCGTAAAGAAATCCGAGGGCATCGTTTTTCTCTATCGCGGGCACAAGACAGAGAATCGACGAGATGCAAATGCTGGCCCAGGTGAAGAGTGATTCGGTCTTCTCGTTCTGTCCCCAGAGCTTCTGGGCGAGGGCAGTGTAGCCGATCACCATAAGAATCTGGGTCAAGACGTTCGAAATCGTCGCCGCAAGTTCGTTGCCCACGTAGAACCGCAAGATGCACCAGAGTGCAACGATTCCTGCAGACCAAATGAGGCATCTTACTTGGAATCGGCTGAACTTCACCCGAAGCTCTTTTCTGCAGAGCTGTATCAGGGCCACTGCCACGAGAATCGAACCCGTAGATACAATGGCGCTCAAGTTCCCGATGTTCCCGACGAGACTGTGGTTCGGGGAGTTCCAATAACTCCAGAAGCCGATGGCTATTGTTGTACCGAAAATAATCCAGGATGCCAAGACGGGGCGAATCTTGCCGCGGAGGGCAAGATAGATGTACCATGCGGTGCCGAGCCCTATGCCGGCAACCGACAACAGGACTGCTGCACTCGATAGCATGACACACTCTCCATTCAAAAGAACTTTCTTATGGTGATACGTTATCACCATTTCTGCTACTATGATAGCATATTTGACTCTTTTTGTCAATAAAAAAGATATATCAAAAGCGCCAATCTTAGGCGTATAATTCGAGTAACTTTTGAACTTATGATACAATCGCCGTTATGAACAAGGAATACGTCACTACCGTCGGTCTTGAGATACATGCGGAACTCAAAACCAAGACAAAAATGTTCTGTGATTCCAAAAACGACCCTGATGAAACTAGGCCAAACGTAAACATTTGTCCGATATGTATGGGGCACCCCGGGACACTTCCGGTTACGAACAAAGAAGCAGTGAAGCATGTCCTTCGGGTGGGGGTGGCTCTGGGTGGAACTCTAGCAGACTTTACAGAGTTTGATCGCAAAAATTATTTTTACCCAGATATTCCTAAGGGCTACCAGATCAGCCAGTACAAAAATCCTCTCGTTGTCGGTGGAAGCCTTCTCGGGGTAAAAATCACAAGAATCCATCTTGAGGAGGATACCGCAAAGTCAACCCATGACACGGGCGAGCATAGTTTAGTCGACTTCAATCGGGCTGGAGTGCCTCTTATGGAGCTTGTCACCGAGCCGGTGATTCATTCGGCTCAAGATGCTTCAAATTTTGCTAAGGAGCTTCAGCTTTTACTCCAGTATTTGGGAGCTAGTGATGCCAACATGGAGAAGGGAGAGATGCGAATAGAGGCAAATATTTCAGTCGCTCCCGCTGGTAAACGCGGTACGAAAGTCGAAGTCAAGAATCTGAATTCGTTTCGTTCGGTTGAGAGAGCAATTCTTTTTGAAACAAAAAGGCATGTGGAATTGATCGAAGGAGGTGGAATTGTCGTCCAGGAAACCAGAGGCTGGGACGAGACTAAAAATACTAGTTTCTCGCAGAGGCTTAAAGAAGAATCACATGATTACAGGTACTTTCCAGATCCAGATTTACCTAAGCTCAAACTGTCAGAAATTAAAGATTTTCAGAGGGAAAAATTAAGGGAGGAACTTCCTGAATTACCCTGGCAAAAGAGAGAAAGGCTAAAAAAGGAGTTTGGTCTAAAAGATGAAGATGTCGAAGTTTTTGTACGTTCTCATGAGTGGGGCAAGTATCTCGAGTCGGTCGCGGCATCTCTTGGTGGAAATAAAAAACTTGTTGTTCTCGCTTCCAACTATATAACATCTGATCTAGCGGGACTTGTTAAAAATTCTTCTGTTGTCTGGGACGGCAATACTCCTACCGCGTCAAATTTTTCAAGGCTAATGCTGATGATTGACTCGGGCAAGATCTCCTCACGTGGTGCGAAGGATATCCTAAAGGTCATGTACGAGAAAGGCACTGAACCCGAGGTGGTCGCAGAAAAACAAAATCTTCTACAGAAGAGCGACGAAGGCGAGTTGGGAGCTATTATCAAAAAGATTATTGATGCAAACAGCGCGGTTGTCCTAGATTATAAGAATGGTAAGGAGCCAGCACTTCAGTTTCTGATCGGGCAGGCGATGAAGGAGACAAAAGGTTCTGCTAACCCAGAAATTCTAAAAAAGTTATTTTTGTCATCCATCCAGTAGTTGTCTCGTTTTCCATAGTACACAAGTTCTCCCCACGTTGTCCTACTTCTTCTCGTTTGGCTTTTATGTCTATAAATAGTGCCCTCTGATATAATTCAGACCATTACAATCTAAGCTTTTAAAATGGCAAAAAAAGAAGGAGGGGAGAAAATAGTCTCGCCAATAAGGCAAAAAATTTACCATTTTATCTCCGGTATGCCGAGAAGTGGGTCCACTCTTCTTGCAAATATTCTTGCTCAAAATCCTCGTTTTCACACTACAAGCACGAGTGGCATTATGGATGTGATGTTTGGCGTTCGCAACAACTGGGACAAGTTAGTCGAATTTCAGGCTACACCAAACGACGCCGCCAAGGTTAGGGTGCTTCGTGGAATCCTCGATACATTTTATGCTGACGTAGATAAACCAATAATTTTCGATAAGTGCCGTGGGTGGCTCTCACTTCTTGAGATGGCAGAAACTGTCCTTGGGTACAGGGTAAAGGTTCTCGTACCGGTGCGTGATGTTCGCGATATTTTGTCTAGTTTTGAAAAACTATGGAGGGAAACCTCCAAAACGAGCCAGGTCTCTCAGGAAAGTGCCAATTATTTCAAATTTCAAACTGTACAGGGTAGATGCGATGTCTGGATGTCGGCAGGGGAACCACTTGGTCTTGCATACAACAGAGTGACCGACGCCCTTGTCCGTGGATACAAGGACAGAATGTATTTTATTGACTTTGATGATTTAACTCGGGAACCGGAAAGAGTGTTTTCGAGCATATACACATTTCTTGGGGAAGAACCTTTTAAGCATGATTTCAATAATGTAGTCCAAGTAACCTGGGAGGACGATACTGTTCACGGTTTTAAGGGTCTTCATGACATAAGGAGCAGGGTTGAGCCTATGAAACCTCAATGGCCAACTGTTCTGGGGCAGTGGGCAGAAAGCTTAAATAAACTTAATTTCTGGAAACAGTAGGGCCCGGGGATCTCAATAAAACACTAAATCTCCTCTTTTAGGAGTTTGTGGTATCTGTTGGTAAAAAAGGACTCGGGAATAAGAGGAATTATAATGTTTACTCCCTTTCTGATCCATTTTGATTTAATAAATGCCCAAGCTCGCATTTTGTTTGTAAGTGATCGGGCAATTTTTACTCTTTCCTTTCTAACTCTCTCGTATCGCTCAAATGCCCGCTTGAATGAGTAAGATTCTGAAATTTTCATCAACACCGCTGCGAGGACATAACCATCTTCCATTGCCATAGAAGCTCCTATGCCTGCGTGAGGTTCAAAGCCGTGAGCTGCATCCCCAACAAGCACGACTCTCCCTTTAGTAAATTTCTTTAGTCTCACACAACTCAAATCAGTTGGAACCAAGTCTTTGTCTTTTAGATTAGTTAAAAAATCATTCAGTATGGTTTCGTCCTTAAATATTTTCTTCAGGCGCGTGATTCGATTGTGGACACTGTCCCAGGCTTTATGGTCGGCAGGGGAGATAAGTACAGCTAGAGCTTTTTTACCGACATCAAATATTCCGACGAATTCACTAGGTTCAACATATTCTGTTACAGTAGCATTTTGCTTAAACTTGTTGTCCACCCATGCGTACCAAACACGCCAATTATCAAATCGCTCGCAGTTCTCGGTGAAATACAAATTTCTAATTTTTGAATGAATACCATCGGCCCCGATTACAAAATCAAAAGCAGCCTTTTCTCCATCACTGAACACGACCTCGACCCCGGTATCATTTTCTAAAATTGAATCGATAGTCATTCCCAACCTGACCTTGCTGGGATTGATGAGGTCACGTAGCCAACGGTGTAGGGAGGTACGATCAATGTGAGTATAGGCTGTTCCGTATTCAGAATAAAAATTTTTTAAATTATAACTGCGTATCAATTTTCCTTTACCGTCGCACACTCTATAAAAGTTGATGTGATTTCCTTGTTTATCAAATTTATCTGCAAGCCCAAGTTTTGCCAAAATGTTTCGTCCGTTATTCCAAAGACCGATAGAGAATCCCTGGCTATCCCAATTATGTTGCTTATCAATAATTTGGAAATCTATATTTGAATCCTTGAGGAAGGCGGCTAGCGTGAGACCGGCGATTCCTGCACCAACTATCAAAATTCTCATGGCTAATTGTCTAAGTGTTTTACAGACAATTTCTTCACTTGATTTTTAGGCTTTCGCATTGTCCAACTCTTTGAGCGAATGTCCTCGATAAGCATCTCCACCTCGTCCCGTTTATACACTCTGTAGTTGTTTATGGGGTGTCTCGAAGCGGTAAACTTACCACTCTTGTCCCAATTACGAAGGGTGAGGGTAGATACCCCAAGCATCTTCGCGGCCTCTTTGATTGTTAAAAAATTATCCTTCATTTGCTTGATATAACCTATATAAACATTGATAATGATTTATAGATATTGAATCTAGAATGGCAATCTTTATTAAGGTTAATTAAGAATTGTTTTGGTTCCATTGTGATGATAAAAAAAATTATTTTGGATATTTTTTTGTAGGCACATCACGAAATGGCAGTGTGGCCCCGAGGTTGAATTTAAATCTAAAATCTATCCTTAACCTACGGATTTAAGCTGCGGCTGGCCTGGTACAAGTTTACACCCAAAAAAAGTTTTTTGTAATCGTTCTACTATCCACAGAAAATCGCGTTTTTTGAGGTGTCTGGAGGATATAATATTCCCATGGGTAATGAGCTCGATTTTGAGGGGAAAAAATATATCTCGGCTAGGCGAGCTTCTGAAATTAGCGGCTATAATTCCGATTATATCGGCCAGCTATGCAGAAAAGGATCCTTGGATTGCAGGCTAGTCGGCAGAAGTTGGTTTGTCAACGAAATTTCACTTCGAGAGCACAAGGATGTAGCTAGCAAAACTCCCCGTGGTAGAATCCCAATTCTTGAAAATAGAGCTGCCTCCGGTGAGAAAAGCGATAAAACTACGTTTGCCCATAAAGCCGAGATCCCAAAAACTGCAGCAATTCAGAAGGGGGTGACTAGGCCCGTTGTGTCTGAATTTGCTACAGGTGTACAAAAGGAACCAGAGAGCTTTGATGATAGTTATCTTTCATTTCGCTCACACGAACACCAGGAATTTTCTTATGATGTTGCTTCTGGTGACAATGGAAGTAATTTTGCAAAAAAAATTTTTGCCGTGTGTGCAATTGTGCTCATTTTTATTTTCTCTGCCCCGTACTTCCTAAAAAGTATAAGTAGCGATAGTAAGTTTGTAGTTATCCCCGACGAGGGAATCGAACTAGTAAATGAAATAAAAATTTTGGCTTCACCATATCTATCATCGGCGAACGCCCTTTTTGCCGAAGTCCACGAGTCGATTCTTTTTGGAAACAGTCTGGGAGCTTTCTTCGAAGGGAAACTACGCGAGTTTGCGTTTGAAACATACCAAACAATTCTCGCGCTTCCAGACACGATTTTCGATACGGCGAAAAACATGAAAAGAATCGTCATGGGTGAACCTAGACAGACAAAAGAAAACTTTGCGAGCGATGAACTTCTGGGCACCGATTCAGAAAATCGAGCCGGCATTACAGTTGTTCTATCAACTGGAGACAAAGAGAAAGACGAAAAATTGAAGCAATATATTAAAGATTCATTTTCTGGAGAAACCAACGTCTTGCCTGACGATACGGGCGAATCCGGAATCATCAAGCCTGTATTCAAAGAGCAGAACGATCAGGATTATTTGTATGTAATTGTGCCAGTCAAAGAGTGATGCGGATCAACCAGAGGGAACTCTTTTTTGAGCGAAGGGTTCTCCAGGTTGCTATACAAACTCGATTGGGGGTTTAAAAAAAGGAAAATGGAAAAAATGAAATTCACAAAAAGTAATATCACCCGAAAAAGCCTCAAGGTTTCTTTTTTTGTTCTGTTTCTTTGCCTCTTGTCGCCCACCGGGGTTTTGTCTGCGTACCAAATCGAAAGTGTGGCTAGTGCACAGATCAATAACGGTTTTGTTGTGAGCCCTGGAAAGGTAGAAGTCGAGCTTAAGTCTGGGGGGAAAAAAATCGTTCCTATAAAAGTTTTGAATCATACTGGAAGTACAAAAACTTTTAGTATCGGCGTAGAAGATTTTAGTGGTTCAAAAAATCCACTTGAAACAGTCTTGCTTTTGGGAAGTGAACGGGGTCCGTATTCTCTGAAAGATTATCTTCGTGTGGACGAAAAAAGTTTTGAATTAAAAAATAATGAACAGGCAACTGTTCCGGTATATATTTCTATCCCGACTGACGCCGAACCAAGCGGCCTCTATGGTGCTCTCATTGTGAGCACCGCTTCAGGAGATGATTCAACGAGTAGAGGTACATCAGCTGTCATCTCGCGGCTGGGCGTACTTTTCTTTGTTAAGGTTTCAGGAAATATTTTTGAACAAGGTCAGGTCGTAAGTTTTGAGACTGCACCAAGCGGAGGTTTTCTCTCTCATGGCCCGATCACATTTAGGCTTCTTTATGAAAATACTGGATCAGCCCATTTGAATCCATATGGCCAAATCAAGATAAAAAATATATTTGGGAAAGAAGTTGGTACCGTAACCCTGGATCCTTGGTTTACAATGCCTCAATCACTTCGATTGCGAGAAATTTCTTGGAATAAAACTTTTCTCTTTGGTCGATACAGGGCAGAAGCTTCTGTTAACAGAGGTTATTCAGATATTGTCGATTCAAATTCTCTCTCTTTTTGGGTAATTCCTTGGTGGGTTTCTGTCATTGCTGTGGCTCTAATAATCTTAATCGCCGGTTTTTTTATCGTTCTGAAAATTTTTAGGGGTCGCGCTATGCGGAAATAAGATGAAAAATTTTATTTGGTATAAAAAAATAGTGTTTGTCTCGCTTTCGGCCTCCACCATCTTTTTTGTTATGACTGTTTCTGTGCACTCGATATTTGCCCAAGTTATGACAAGTAGTAGTTATGAAATCCAAAGTGACAGCGTTAACTTCGGTGGAATTTTAAGCAACTCTTCAAATTATGTAATCGAAGATACACTGGGAGAAATAGCTACTGGTGAATCATCGAGTTCAAATTACAAAATAAAAGCTGGATATCAGCAGATGCAAGAAATCTACTTGGCTATAAGTGCCGCTTCAGATGTTTCTATGAGCCCATCCCTAAATGGCACAACTGGAGGAACGTCGGATGGTTCTACGGCGACGACAGTAACCACTGATAATCTGTCCGGTTATGAACTCTCGATCAAATCAAGTTACTCACCAGCAATGCAAGGAAACTCTGCGGGTGGCACTATTGCTGACTATACCCCGGCGGGATCAGCTCCAGATTTTACTTTTTCTGTAGCTGCGGCTGATGGGGAATTTGGTTTTACACCAGAGGGGACAGATATAACTTCGGAGTATAAAGATAATGGATCTGCTTGCAATGTTGGATCAGGTGCAACATCTGATGCTTGTTGGAATCCGATAACGGTTACAGACGAAACAATAGCAAGTAGGACGACGAGTAACCATCCAAGCGGTACTGCTACAACCATAAAATTCAGACTAACTCTTGGGTCATCACATTTTCAAATTGAGGACACGTACACAGCCACAACAGTTCTTACTGCAGTGGCTCTATAAAGATCATGAAGCAACTTAGAAAAAAAATAATATTCTCTCTGGCAGCATCTCTTTTGAGTATCTCTTTTTATGCCCACGCTGTGGAAGACACCTTCTTGGTCACACAAGTTGTCACGGATGCTCCATCATCGAGCACCCCATCGACGAGTAGTGGTAGTAGTAGTGGTGGTGGTGGAGGGTCTGGCGCACAAATCAATCTTAAAATAATTCGTCTTTTAGTGGATCCAAGTTTCACTAGTGCAAGAATTACTTTGGAAACAAACCTTCTCGTTTTGGAGAGTCTACACTGGGGTCTGACGCCGAGTTATGAACTGGGCGTTTTGGAAGGAACAGCTTACCAGAGAGTAAATGAGATGAATTTAAATGGCCTCAACCCAAACACAAAATATTATTTCAAGATGGAGTTAACTGACGAATATGGGCGCCATCACACAATTGCCAATCAAGAATTTACAACTCTTTTCCAATTTTCCATCCCAGAAAATATACTGAATCTGGCGGCTACACCAAATGAAAAAACAATAACTCTTACCTGGAAGAACCCAGTCGCGGATTTTGGTTCTATAAGAATACTGAAATCAGATAAATTTTACCCCCGAGATCCATTTGAGGGCGAGGTGGTCTATGAAGGAACAGGCGAAAAATTTGTTGATACAGATGTTCTACTTGGAACAAGATACTACTATACGGCTTTTGTTAAAGACAAGTACGGAAATCTTTCTTCCGGTGCTTTTGCTGACGCCGCCCTTCTTCGCTCCGGTGAAAAGCTGACTCCGAGTGATTTTTTTGGAGGAATACTTCTACTACCAAAGGATCAGATTCATCCACTTATCAGCGAGCTTTCTTTGGAAGATGTTGATTTTATCCAGGAGGGAAGAAAGTTGCCAATGATAGACGGTAAGGTTGATATCAGAGGCGATCTTAGCCTAAAGATCTCGATTGATTATAAAAAAGTTCCAGAAATTCTTAAGACGATTGCTATCACTCTCTACGATCCATCTGATAAAGAAAAATCCTTCTCTTTTCTTCTTAGGACAAATAAGGATAAAACTACTTATGAGGCGATTGTCGCACCGCTCGAAAGACCTGGTAAATATTCGTTTGGTATTGCGATCCTTGATCACAAAAATCAAGGTTTGAAAAAAATGGCCGGAGTGTTGGCTGCCACAGTTCCGGATATATTTTTTGGCAGAGACGGTGACTTTGGAGATCTGATGTCGACAAGTTCTTTTCTTTTGATTGTACTTCTTCTGGTGTTAATTGTTCTGATCTTTATTCTGTCTCGACGAAGGAGGAATCGTGATTTTGAAATTCCGTATCAGGCCTTTCAACCTAGAAAGTAACATGCCCCTCACCACCTACAAAAAAATCATAAAGGTCACACCCAAGATACTAC
>CAYRZH010000006.1:0-53447 GCA_964428845.1 uncultured Candidatus Saccharibacteria bacterium
TAGATATCTGGCCAACTTGACAGACCATGCAAATCTTCCTGCGGACTCTCCTCGATCGATCTCTGTGGCAGACATCATCCCGCCTCGGCATCTATTCAAAACCCTTGCTTGCATTTTTTTGCATAGCGGGTTATATTCTCTTTCACCATGTCCCAAGATCACCTGATAAAACTAGCCTGCAGTGTCTGCAAAAAGACCAACTATTATTCGACGCGAAACAAGAAATCGGTGGAAAAGAAAATTGAGCTTAAGAAATTCTGCCGTCATTGCAAGAAGCGAACGATGCATAAGGAAGGGAAGAAGTAAGAAAAAGCGAAATATCTCAAGATCTGGCCGCGAGCTGAATATCTATTAGAGATCCCCACATCACAGTGCAGGGATCTTTATTTATCGGCCGATTTTGTGTAGCATTAGCGCGTTGGGTCCATAGTTTCAATGGTAAAACATCGCACTCCAAACGCGAGGTTCCCCGTTCGAATCGGGGTGGGCCCGCAGGTTTGACAATCCGAACATCTCATTGTATCTTCAAGGTGGATTCTTTGGAATAGATCACTGTAGGAATCTTGTCTTGTTTGAGACAAGTCGCACACTGGAGCGCATCCAGAATGTCGGGTTAAAGAAAGGAGATGGCTCCGATGTCAAACACATTGGCTCCGTCTGCTCCTGTCACCGATCGGGACGAAAAAGGTCGTCATTTCATGAGGATCGTGGGAACCGCCTTTAACGCGGCGGGTCTCTCGCAGGAAGAAGCCCAGCGTGTCAACGAGACCCCGGGGCTTTCCGAGCTGATTGCTGGTTTCATCGCCAACAATCGCCGGACCAACCAGTTCGCGAACGAGGAAGTTCACTCTACCTGGGTTTACCCCAAGGAGTACAGGGGACCGAAGCCGATCGCGAAGCAGATCAAGATCATCGCCGCTGCATTCGACCTCGATCCGGCGTCTGCCCTGGCGTACGCGAAGAGCCTCCAGGCTCTGCCCGAAGGTGCGGAAGGGTGGTTCGCCATTCCATCTGTCGCGGCAATCGCGGTGAAGTTCTTCTCCGATATCGTTGACCCCGCCGAGCGTCGGTGCCGTGCGATCGATCTGCTTCTCGGCAAGATCGGAGGGTCTCGGACTTTCCACAACTACCGGGACGGTCAGATCACGACGGACCGTCTGCGGCAACACCCGCGGACAACCCAAGCTCTCGAGACTCTCGCGCGAGAGCAGGAGGGCGACATCCTCATCATCGCAGCCCAGTTCGGTCTGCGGCATCGCGGTCGCTCGGTTCGCCGGGCACGCGAGGTCTTCGTCGGCAACGAGTTTGGTCTCGGCGCCTTCGAGGTTGGTTGCATGATCTTCGTCCATCCGGAACGTTTCGTTTGCTGGGAGCAGCTCCATACGGACTGCCCTGGAGACGAGTTCAGTCCGGATGCTGATGGCGAGTTCGCGCGCGCGCCGAGCTTCCGCTGGTTCGGCGGCGGGCTCAGGTTCGGCGTGGACTGGTCGAGCAGTACCGACGAGGACTTTGGCTCGGCGTCGGCCTTCCTCCCGCAGCAGAAGTGATCTCTTGCACCTTGGACTCTTGAATCCTGTTGATTCTTTCAGCTTGATTGCTTCCGTTCGCGAATTTTGGGGCCCCGTTCACATCTGTGGATGGGGCTCTTTTCTTTTCTTATATTTAAATTAGAACTACCTTTTGTATAGATTATTGTGGTTATCAATATCATCGAACTCAAGAGAGTCTTTTGATAAAAATTTGAACACAGCTCTAATATCGCCGGTTATATTTATACTTCGGTAACCCACGTATTTACCCTTAAGGGGGTGATTATTAAACTCTTGGCTAAAAGGATCAACGGAAAATATTTTTAGTTTTTGATAAAAAACCTTCTTAAGCTTTATGTCGAGTTTTCTAAATTTCTTTTCAAAATGTCTATGAAAAGAAATTTTCATAGGGAAGAGAGATGGTTGATCGCCTCGGATACGGTAAATAATTTCGAGGTATTTTTTTTATTTTTCCTGTCCTCCTCGATATGAGCGAGAACTGATTCGAGCTCCGGTGTCATTTTTGAGGCATTGGAAAAAGTAACCTCCTCTGTTCGAATAAATTGTTTCAAAAATGAATTTATAATAGAAGAAAGTGGTACGCCCAAACGTTCTGCAATGTGCTGGGCCCGCTCTTTCACCTCCTTGTCTGCTTTTATATTTATCACTGTTTTTTTAGCCATACTAACCATTGTATATACAACAGTTAGAAAGTCAATTATTCTCTTAAATGACTATGATGCCAATATAGCAAATGCTGTATAAAATATTTTTTAAGAAAAGATAAAGTATTTTCTTGGGTTATTTAACCTCTGACGTACGGGCTAGTGGATGATGTGGGGACTTTGTGAATAAAACTTAGGTCAGGTTAAATTGTACAAGAACTCCTTTCCATTACAGAAGAAGCCGCCATATGTGTGTGCATATTGGCCCAATTTGTTGACAAAAATCTAGGATATGCTACCATACATACGTTGGGCTGCTGAACAGGTTTTCTGGCCTACGAGGTGCAGCCAGGAAATCGGGCCCGACACACCCCTCCTCCTCCCTGATCCCGATAAGAGTGAAATGGGGAGCAAGCAAGGGATGGTAGCAAGCAATGTGTGTCAACGCGTCGCTACCAGATCCGTTGACCCTCCTAAGGCCACTCCTATAGGCCTTGGGTTGTAAACACGGGATAGCTTCAAAAGGCGACCGGCGGCCTGCGAAGCGAAGGTTACAGAGGTGATGCCCGAGACTAGTCACTCGAGCAAATAAACTAAAATGGCCAAGGGGCAGCGACTACCCGGACGACCGCTTCACTGCGCCGATCCGGGTTTTTCTATAAGAACTTCTTAATAACTTTCTCAATCCCGACATTATTTTCAACATCAACCCACCTCACCCTCCCATCCCTCCTAAACCACGTCATCTGCCGCCGAGCGTAGCTCCAGATCTCGCTCTCGAGTTGTGTAAGCATTTCTTCTTTCGAAATCCTGCCGGTAAGATAGCGCGCGAGATAACGATATTCGAGACCGAGGCTTTCCATCCGTTTCCAAGAAAGTCCGGCCGCGTGGAGCTTCTTCGCCTCATTTACCATACCTTGCTTCATCCGGGCCATAAGGCGGTCGTGTATCTTTTTTCGTAAAACATCCTTCGGCACATCTATACCTATCTGAAGCGCCTGATATCGTGGGGATGATTTTACCCTCGGCACTTTTGAAAGGGCGGTGGCAATCTCGATCGCTCGAATAATGCGGCGCTTGTTGTCAGGGTCGATCTCGCGGGCACGGCGGGGGTCTAGCTTCTGCAGTCTCTTTAGAAGTACGGGCGCAGGAAATTTATCTAAAATGCGGCGAAGTTTTTGATTTGGTGGAACATTTGGGAACTGAACATTATCGACGATCGCCTGGATATAGAAGCCGGTGCCGCCACAGATGATTGGCAGCTTGCCGCGAGCGAGAATGTTATCAATCTTTTTAAATGCCTCGTTTTTAAACTGCTCAACTGTAAAAGTTTTTTTAGGCGACAGTACATCGAGCATGTGGTGGGGGACACCTCGCATCTCGCGCTTAGTGACTTTTCCCGTGCCAATATTTAGACCTTTGTATACCTGTCGCGAATCAGCCGAGACTACCTCGCCGCCAAACTTCCGAGCGAGCTTTACTGCAAGAGCGCTTTTGCCTGAAGCGGTAGGGCCGAGGATGACGAGGATTTTGGGTTTAGGCATCTATATGGGCATGGTGGGACTCGAACCCACACGGAGTTACCTCCATACGATTTTGAGTCGTACGCGTAGACCAGTTCCGCCACATGCCCGTTGTTACAAAGGATATATAAGAAGCGAGATAAAATCAATTTCAATTTCTCCTCAATTCCGCTTTACACCTGCATGTGTTAAAATTTTTTCATGTCTTACTACTACAACGACTCTATCTTCTGGGTCGATACTGAAAAGATAAAACCAAATCCATTTCAACCTCGACGTGAGTTCAACCAGGCCGAGCTTGAAAGTCTCGCCGACTCGATTCGTCAGTATGGCGTCTTGCAGGCTCTAGTTGTCACCCGTAAAGAGATCCAGAAGCCAGATGGAGGCCTCGATGTCGAATACGAGCTTATCGCTGGTGAGCGTCGTCTGCGTGCCTCCAAGCTCGTAGGTCTCACTCAAGTGCCTGTGCTCATAAAAACCGGGGATGATTCAGATCAGATGAAACTTGAATTGGCGATCATCGAGAACATTCAGCGAGAAGATCTGAACCCTGTAGATCGAGCCAGAGCCTTCGATCGACTAGCGACGGAGTTTGGTTTCAAGCACATTGAGATTGCAAAAAAAGTGGGGAAGAGCCGCGAGTATGTTTCCAATACTATCCGCCTTCTCACGATGCCGAAAGAAATGCTTGAGGCTCTGGGCCAAGGAAAAATTTCCGAGGGGCATACCCGCCCACTTCTCATGCTCGGGACTAGACCTGCGGAGCAGTACACTCTGTTCAAAGAAATTTTATACAAAAAACTTACCGTGCGTGAATCAGAGCTTGTAGCGAGGAAGATTGCATTTGATCGGGCGCGGAAGAAAGAATTTGCAGAGGATCCAGAACTTGTAGAGCTCGAAGAGAAGCTGGCTCAGTCGCTTGGCACGCGGGTTTCAATAGAGAGAAAAGATAAAGGCGGCAGACTTTTTATCGATTTCTTTTCAAACGATGATCTGCGCACAATTCTTGAACTTGTGAATTCTAATAAGCAAAAAGATCCAAATGAAATGATGGACAGACATATTGCTTCGATCGATAAACCGATAGACGATAGGCCAAAGGAAGAAGTAAAAGGGCAAGAAAACGAAGATCTCTATTCGGTTACCAATTTTTCTATCTAAATTTCGGGGGGTATATATATGAAAACACCCAGGAGGAAAGCCTCCTGGGTGTGTGCTTGTTCTGGTTCTTCATCCTTGAAGATCAGAAACTCGCGGTGTTCTCTACTGGCTCTTCTTGCCGCCCTTGCCCTTCACCACTCCCGCACCGGCCCGAGCGGAACTCGGAACGATGGTGGCCTCGCGAAGGGCCGCAGGCTTGAGACTCTCGGGTGAGAGTCCGATCACTGCGAGGAGGGCAGCATCGTTGGCTGCCCGAGCCTCCGCTTCCTGGGCACGCATCGCCTCCTCTCGAGCCGCCTTCTCGGAAGCCTTCAGAGCCCGGCGTCGTGCATCCCGCTCGATCCGAGCGTGGACCTCCTGGAGGCTGAACCCCCACTCCTGTCGGCGGCCGGCGGCCGTGTTGGACGCCTTGTTGACCACGTCCCGCAAGATGCGGAACAGGCGGCCCACACAGGACCCCTTCGGACCATCCATGACGAACTCGGTCACGAAGCGCCCCTTGCAGCAGTAGGGCTGGCCACAGACGGGGACGTAGTCGTTGGGGTTATCCCACCGACCCCCGACCTTCATGAAGTAGGCGCCGTAGGTGACCACCGCCACGTCCTGCTCTTCTGCGAGCTTGAGGGCCGTAGCGATGTCTCCGCACTCCTTGATGAGCTGCATGAACTTCGGGTTCCTCCACGGTTCGATGCGCCAGACGGGCACGAACGGCCGATTGCAGAGACTGTTGCTGCAGAGGACCGGGGTCCCGGGCTCGGCGAACCCGACGAGGAGCATGACCTCCTCGCGGGTGACCGGCCGATCCAGGGCCACTGCGTAATGCACGAGATGGTCGTGGATCGTCAGGTGCCAGCTCAGGGTCTGGAGGGGACCCGGCTGCTCATCGCTGTGGACGGGGTGGTACTCGTTGAGGTACCTGAAGGCATCCGGAGTGACGATGAGGTCCTCGGGATTGTGGAGCGGGTCGTAGGCCAGGCGTTGCGGCCCGACCTCGATCACCGCTCCGGGCTTGGCCGCACCGACGTTCACCGTCACCTTGGCCTCCCCGAGCGACAACACAGCCCTGGTCAGGTCGCCCTGGCCTTCGGTTCTCGGCTCGAGATTCGCCGCCGGATTTGCCGGCTCGGACTCGATCACAGCCACCGATCCATTGTCATTCACACAGCCGTCGCACATGTTCGCACCCTTTCTTCAAAAGCCCGCTTTTGGCGGGTAACACCAACGATGTCTAGAGAGGATACACTCCCCTACAAGACGTAAGTGACAAAAAACAATTCTGATACCATTGTAGCAGATGTTTGAAAAAAGTCAATAGATAGGAACTTAAGCCTTATTTTCCTTCAGTTTATGGGGATTGTGGTTGGGGCAGGTCTTGTCGCTACAACGCTCTGGGATTGTCTTTGTACCTTCCATCATCAAGGCTCCACAAGGTCCGTTTTCGCGTGCGTAACTGCAAATATTCCCCGTCGGTCTCGCCTTTATAGCATGCTTGCACTTGGGGTAATTGTTACAACTATAGAAGAGTCCGTACCGGCCGCGCTTCTCTACCATCTCACCCTCCTTGCAGACAGGACATTTTATCCCAGTGCCTGACCGTTTCTCTTCCTCTTCACTCTTTTTTATAAATTTACATTTTGGATAGTTGTTGCAGGCGATAAATCTCCCATATCTGCCGTCGCGCTCGACAAGTTTCCCGGTGCCGCATTCCGGACACATCTCACCCGTTTCTTTTGGGCCCTCGAGCTCTGTGCCGTCGATAGTACGCGCACCACTGCAGTCTGGAAATTTCTCACAGCTCATAAATTTTCCACTTTTGCCGAGCTTGATGATCATTGGGCCACTACAGATAGGGCATTTAAATTTTGAATCCGCGGCGCCAAGATTTGTGATCTTTTCGATTTTTTCTTTTGACTTTACGTCTTTGAGAAACGGCCTATAGAACTTCTCTAAGGTTTCTCGATACTCACGTTTGCCTTGAGCGATGTCATCGAGCTTGTCCTCCATCTCGGCGGTAAAGGAATCACTTATATATTCCGTAAAATTCTTTTCGAGAAAGGTGCTCACTACATCTCCTGTATCGGTGGGTGTCAGCGCTTTGTTCAATTTTTCTACATAACCGCGGTCCTCGATCGTTTTGATAATGGAAGCGTATGTGGATGGGCGGCCTATGCCACGTTTCTCAAGCTCCTTGATGAGACCCGCTTCAGAATACCTGGCTGGCGGCTCGGTTTGTTTTTCCTCCGTCTTTATTTCTACGAGCGACAAAACTTCCCCGACGGAGAGTTTTGGTAAAATCACATCTTCTTTCTTGGCGGCTGTGTCAGCTTCTATCCAACCTGGGAAGATGATGCGCGATCCGTTTACGGCAAAGTCTGGGATAGCCCCTCCATCTACCTCTACTGTAACTTTCGTGCGCAAAACAACAGCATCTGCCATCTGTGAGGCGATTGCTCTCTGCCAGATGAGTTTGTAAAGGCGTTTTTGTTCTTCTGTGTGGCCTGCATTTTCACGAGAAAAGTCTGTAGGACGGATAGCTTCGTGAGCTTCTTGAGCGTTCTTGCTTTTTTTTGTATATACTCGAGGGGATAAAAATTTCTCGCCAAACTTTTTTGTCACTACAGTCGCGATTTGCTTCTGGGCCACTGCACTAAGGGTGGTACTGTCTGTTCGCATGTATGTGATGAGACCAGCCTCGTAAAGTTTTTGGGCTATGGACATCGTCTTTGACGGGGCAAACCCCAACCGCGAGCTTGCAGACTGCTGAAGTGTGGAGGTTATAAAAGGTGGACGAGGCGTACGATTGACTTCTGTCTCTTTGATATCGGATATAGCCCACGAACCCTTTTCCCCAACCTCAAGAATTTTTTCTACAAGCTTTTTATCTACCGGCTCCTCGGTGCAGGTCAATGTGATCTTATCCTTGTTCCTACTCTCCGTATCGGCTGTGATTACCCAGAAGGTGTGACTCTTGAATGCCCGTATCTCGCGTTCACGCTCCATGATTATGCGCAAAGCAGGGGATTGGACACGACCAGCAGAGAGACCGTAGCGGACTTTCTTCCAGATGAGGCCCGAGAGGTCGTAACCTACTAAGCGGTCAAGCACACGACGAGCTTCCTGCGCCTGTTTGAGGTTTTGATCTATGTCGCGAGGGTGTTTGATTGCCTCTATTATTGCGTCCTTGGTAATTTCATGGAAAACCACCCGCTTCGGATGCTTCAAATCCGCTGCTTCCGATATGTGCCATGCGATAGCTTCACCCTCGCGGTCGGGGTCGGTTGCAAGAAGCACTTCGGTCGCCTTTTTCGAGAGGCTCTTGATCGTAGAGACGACTGCTTCTTTACCTTTGGTTATTTCGTAGTGAGGGATGAAGCCTCCTTCTATATCGACAGCCTTTTTATTGCTTTTAGGAAGGTCTCTGACGTGTCCCACGGAGGCCATCACCTCATATTTATCATTTTCAGAAAGATCGTGAAGATATTTTGAAATAGTTTTTGCTTTTGCTGGTGATTCAACGATGAGCAATTTCATGTTGCATTAAGTAATACTATAAAGAATTTTTTTAAGCAAATTTCATTTCAATCTTACTTCACCACCAGTTTCCTCTATCAACCCTTTGAGCTCAAGAGTAGAGATGGCTATGATAGCTGAAGTAATGTTTAGACCAGAAGCGGCGACAAGATCATTGCGGTTCATCGGATTTGTAAGCAAAGAGACTATTTTCTTCTCTTCGCTAGAGCAATTTTCGTAGGTGCGAGTGGGGAAAAGTGTCTGGGAATGTTTATCTGGCGTTTCTGGTAATGCAAAACCAAGAGCCGCGAGAATATCCTCGCTATTTCTCACAGGGGTAGCTCCGAGTCGGATCAACATATGCGGACCCTCCGATTTTTTCGAAAATATCGAGCCGGGGACTGTGAGAACATCCCTGTTGTACTCTGTTGCTAGGCGTGAAGTGATGAGTGTGCCAGATCGAAGCTCTGCTTCCACTACTAGTACTGCATGTGACATACCCGCCATCAACCTGTTTCTTATAGGGAAACCGTAGGAAACTGCCCGAAAATTATTTTCAAATTCTGAAAGCAGGGCACCGCCGGAAAGTAGTATCCTTTTTGCAAGGTGGTAGTTCGCTCGTGGGTACAGAGTGTTCCAAGAAAGACCAGAGCCGGGGAGAGCAACAGTAAGAAGCCCTGCGGTGAGCGCTGATTCGTGAGCTATCGAATCTATCCCCAAGGCGAGACCTGAAACAATGACGATGTTGTAACCTCGGAGCCCTCCGATAAGCTTTTCGCAGACTTCTTTGCCATATTTGGTATTTTTCCGTGACCCAACAACACAGAGAAATTTGCTGTTTGGGTTTGGCAGTCGGCCGCGCATGAAGAGTTGTTTCGGTGGATCCGGGATTTCTCTAACAAGCTTCGGCAGTTCATTTTTACCCAATATTTCAATAGCGTTTTTCATCGGGTGGGATATACTAGTATCGACATGCTAGACATAAAATTCATAAGAGAAAATCAAGATTTAATAAAGGAAGCAGCCCAACGGAAACATATAACATTCGATCTTGCGCGGCTCATTGCAGTAGATGACAAAAGAAGAGAGCTTCTCTCTATTGTCGAGACCAAGCGGGCCGAACAAAACCAAGCCAGTGATAAAATCGCCGTTGCCAAGACAGATGAGGAACGACTCGCATACATAGAAGCAGTCCGATCTGTCAAAGATTCCCGCGAGAAGCTAGAAGAAGATCTCAAAGAAGTGATGGGCGAATGGCAGAAACTCATGGTTGAAGTCCCAAATATTCCCGACATGTCTGTACCAGATGGAGAAAGTGACAAGGACAATATGGAGTTGCGCAGCTGGGGTGAAAAACAGCAATTCACTTTCGACATAAAAGGGCACGTCACTCTGATGAAGGAACTAGATCTAGTGGATTTTGATCGTGGGGCCAAGGTGGCGGGCTTTCGTGGATACTTTCTGAAGAACGAGGCGACACTTCTCAACTTTGCTATTGAGAGGTTCGTGCTCGAAAAATTTGTCTCAAAAG
Source organism: uncultured Candidatus Saccharibacteria bacterium (assembly GCA_964428845.1). Taxonomy (GTDB): domain Bacteria; phylum Patescibacteriota; class Minisyncoccia; order Phycocordibacterales; family DATGWK01; genus CAYRZH01. The sequence goes on from CAYRZH010000006.1 coordinate 9,920, forward strand.
GTTTTACCCCTCTCATTGTTCCGTCTCTAGTCAAAAGAACTCCTTTCATAGGCACCGGCTATCTGCCACAAGGAGAAGAGGATCTATACAAGACCCAAGATTCTGATTTCCTGGCTGGGACCGGTGAGGTGGCTACTATGGCCTACTACATGGATGAAGTTTTGGACGTGGCGAAGTTCCCAATAAAGTTTTGTGCTTTTTCTCCGTGTTATCGTCGCGAAGCTGGAAGTCATGGTAAGGACACCAAAGGACTGGTGAGGGTCCACGAATTTTTAAAGTTTGAGCAGGTGATAATTTGTGAAGCCAATCACGAAACATCGGTCGCCCTTCATGAGGAAATAACAGCTAATGCAGAAGAAGTCATGCAGGAGTTGGGTTTGCATTATAGGGTGGTCACAAACTGCGGTGCTGATCTCGGTCTGGGACAAGTAAAAAAATATGACATCGAGGCCTGGGTTCCTTCAGAAAATGCCTATCGCGAGACGCACTCTGCTTCATATTTTCATGATTTTCAAACTCGCCGTCTGAATATTCGTTATCGTGACCAGGAAGGCAAACTAAAATTTGCTCACTCCCTCAACAACACAGCTATCGCTCTACCTCGCATCTTAGTCCCGATCATCGAAAACAACCAACAAGAAGATGGTTCGATAAAAATCCCGAAAGTTTTACAACCATTTATGGGTGGAAAAGAAAAAATCAGTCGTTCTGTCTAGCGGAGGAAGATCGGGGTAGTTTGAAAGTTTGGGTGGTCTAGTCGAGTGTTTGGAATGTAATATAGCCCACAGTAATGATGAAAAGAAAAAAACGCAAAGCACGCCTTAGAGAAAAAAATCGCGCGGCGCGTATTGTGAGGATTTCTTTATTCTCTATTTTTTTTCTGTCGATCTTGGTCTGGCTAGCTGTCTTTTCAAGAACTGATAATGCTAGGATATCTTCGATTTCTGTTACTGGCACCAATCTTGTTTCGAAAGGATCTCTCGAACAGCTCTCTCAAAGTATGGTTGCCAATTCATTTCTCGGGATTTTTCGCTCTGACAACATCGTTCTTTATCCAAGGGGAAAAACCGAGAGAAAGATTCTCGAAAATTTCAAACCTATAGAAAAGGTCGAGATATCTTTTTCGTCGCCCAACAATCTAGATATAAAAGTGACCGAGCGTGAGCCGGCATTTCTGTGGTGTCGAGGCGGTGGAGAATCTACTACAGAGAGTTGTTATTTCGTAGATCCTAGCGGCTATATATTTGGACAGTCGCCCCGATTTTCTGGTGACCTTTTTCTTGTTCTTTATGGACTTATAGAGGGAGAAAATCCGATCGGACAAAGTTTCCTTTCGGGGGATAAGCTTAGATCTCTCATGGATTTTATTGACGGGGTCAAAGACTTGAGGGGAAACCCGATTAGCTTGGTTGCTCATAGCCCAGAAGATTTCGAGTTATCTCTACGGCCGTCAGGGAAGATCCTTTTCAATACAAAAAGTGGTCTTCTCAATACTCTAGATAACCTTCGGGCGATAGTGGATGAGAGATCTGGGGTAAACAGAACAGATTTCTGGGACCGGCTCGACTACATAGACATGAGATTTGGTTTTAAAGCTTTTTTAAAACTTAGATAAGTCGCGCTATAATATAGTCAATGAAGTATTCTCTAATCACGCCTTCGTATGTTGTGTGGCATTACACGACGGCTCTCAAGAACATTTGGGGGATCATTACAAACTTTATTTGGTTTTCGTACCATTTTTTTTCTGTTCCAATATTTGCAAAAAATTTATTTGCTCCTTGGTATCACCTCGGGAATGCGACCAGGGGTAATCTATCGCTAGGTACTCAAGCCTTTATTTTCTTTGTAGAAGTTCTCATGCGCCTAGTGGGTTTTGTAATCCGACTTTTTACGATACTTTTTGCTGTTTTCATAATCATTTGTATCTCTATCTTTGGGGTTTTGCTCTATATATTCTGGCTTCTCTATCCAGTCATCCTCATAATGCTCGTCGCGTATTCTATTTTTTTCTTGTCTCTATAATCCATGACATTTAAAGATTTACAAAAAGAGTCTCTGGGAATACGAGCGGTCGCTACACTAGAAACCTTTGCTCCACGCAAGTTTCGAGCTCTAATAAAAGAAATTTTAATTCTTCTTATTCCCGTGTTGGTGGCGCTCTCTATGTTTTTCTCGAACGAACTCGGTCTTACTCTGGAATTACTCTATGGCGTACTTTTTGCTGTGATATTTCTCCTGTTGATTTTTTTCGCCATAGATTTCTTTTTTTATTCAAAATATTTTGAAAGTCTTCATTCATCAGTCCACGAGCTCGGCTTCTCAAGAAAGCATTGGCGTAGTCCATTCGAGCTCCTCCACCTTGTTTTCGAAACAGATCCACAAGACATAACCAAAGATTTTATCTCTTCGAGCTATGGCCGCGAAATACTGGCAAGGCTGGGAATTAATAAAGCTACCTCCGAAAGATTTTTAGGTGGCAGAACACTTTTTGTAAAAGGTGAACAGATTAGGCTCCCAGATGCACCCACTTTTTCCTCATATGCTGCCGCTCTCTACAACGCCGACCAAAGTTTTTCCAGATTTCTCTTGAGTCTAGGGATCAGCCGGAAGGATTTTGTGGGGGCGACAGATTGGGTCTTTCGTATGATTGAAACTAGAAAGAGTCATCTGCGGTGGTGGAGCCGAGACTCTCTGGGGAAAATTCGCGGTATCGGTAAGGAATGGGCTCATGGTAAAACCTTTCATCTCAAAAGATATGGCGAATATCTAATGTCCCTAGACCCGCCGTCGCGCGAAGATTTATTCTCAAAAGAAGTCGGAGTACTTGAGAGAGTGCTTGTTAAATCAAGCGGGATAAATGCACTAATTGTCAGCCGCGGGGAGAGAGAGGCTCTTGAAGTAGTCGAACAGCTCGCGTGGCGTATAGACGATGGTACAGTCTTACCACCACTTGAGCACAAGAGGATTTATGTCCTAAATACCAAAGAACTTCTCGCCGTCACTGGCTCCAGGACTGACCTGGAGAGGGAGTTGCTAAATATTTTGCACGAAGCCGAGGAAACTAAGGGGATTATATTTGTTATTCCAGATTTCGACACCCTAGTTTCAACTGCTGGGGCGGTGGATCTAGAAATCTTAGGCCTCCTTGCTCCATATCTCAATTCGCCCAAGCTTCACATTATTGCTTTGTCAGACACCTCATCATATTTGGAAGTGCTCGAAGGTCGTCGCGACTTACTCGGGAACTTCGAAAGAATTCTTGTCGAAGGGTATGAGGAAGAGCTAACGCTACGGGGCCTCGAGGAGAAGGTTTCAAAAATAGAAAGGCATACTAAACTTTTTATTACGTATCAAGCCCTCATGGTTCTTGTTAAAAATATTAGAAAATCACACGATCTCCTAAGTAGACTTGTTTCGGATATGGTTAAGAGAAAAAAGAGAATTGTTGTTAAAGATGATGTCTTGCGCATTTTAGGCTAGAATGCTCGGGTGACTTTAAAAGATAAAAATATTCGGCCTAGTTCTCGGCGTGCGCCATACGTTGCCAGTAAAAATTTTTGGCGAGATCTCCCGCGGCCGATCATGATCCTCGCACCCATGGCCGACGTCACTGATGCCGCTTTTCGTCGTGTCATTGCCAAGTATGGCAAACCCGATGTGATGTGGACAGAATTTGTCTCTGCGGACGGTCTTTTCTTGGGTGGCCGTGACGTGCTAATGAAAGACCTTATCTTTACTGACTCCGAGCGACCGATCGTCGCCCAGTTTTTTACATCCAAGCCAGAAATGATGAAGAAGGCGGCAGCCCTGGCTCTCGAACTCGGCTTCGATGGTGTAGATATAAATATGGGGTGTCCCGATCGTTCGATAGAAAAGCAGGGCGCGGGTGCGGCACTTATAAAAACTCCAGGTCTAGCCCGCGAACTCATCCGGGCAGCGAGAGAGGGAACTCTTGGCAAGATCCCTGTCTCGGTAAAAACAAGAATCGGCTTCAATATGAACCAACTCGAAACATGGTTGCCTGAACTTCTCGCAGAAGAACCGGCCGCGATCTCTGTCCATGCCCGAACGCGCAAAGAAATGTCTAAAGTTCCTGCGAGATGGGAAGAAGTGAAAAGGGCGGTGGAGATCAGGAATAAAGTTCAGAGTGTGGCTGCTGATGCGGGCGCGAATACGACAGACGCGAGCGTGAGTGTAGGTTCTGCCAAAACACTTATCTTTGGAAATGGTGATGTTTTGGATCTTGCGGATGCAAGAAAGAAAGCCGAGACGACTGGTGCAGACGGCATCATGCTCGGCAGAGCGATTTTCGGGAACCCGTGGCTTTTTGATCCGGGTCGGAATAGGGAAGATATTTCAATAGAAGAAAAACTCAAAGTGCTCGTGGAGCACACAAAACTTTTTGAAGAACTTTTGGGAGATATAAAGAACTTTGCCATCATGAAGAAGCACTTTAAGGCCTATGTGAATGGCTGGGATGGGGCAAAAGAACTACGCATGAAACTCATGGAGACAAATAATGCTTGCGAGGTGGAGATGATTATTGACGATTACAAAAGGGTTATATAAAAATGGCTTAAAATAAGGGGATTTGGTAATTTAACGGCATTTTTGTGGTGCCGGCACTACACAGCCGCTTGACTTTATTTTATACCCATGCTATCCTATTTGCCAGATGTGAGAGTGTGTGGTCTGCATTGTGCGGTCCACCAAGAGTTCTTTGTCGTCCTCATGATAGCCCCACAACTAGAACTGGGGCAGAAAGGATCAGCATCATGACCAAGGTCCCCCGTTTCGCCGTGACTTTCAACCCCCCGAATACTTCCAACAACAAGGGCACCGACGGCGCCAGCGACCTGGGCGGCAGCACCTCCGGCATCGACCGACGCTGACCCCGGCACGGCCGCACCCGCTATCCGTGGCTAGGATGGTGGGCTAGATACTCGACTTCTACATACGTCATGTCTCTCGCGAGGAATCCTCGCGGTTCTCATCAGCGCCGGCTCAAATAGCCCGCGCCGTGACGCCCAGCACTCTTGTGGAGAGCTCGGCGATATATGAACAAGGCAACCAAGAGACCAGACGTGTAGCAGCGATTGCTGCGCGTCGCAACTTAAGGGCCTGAGCATGAACGGACCCAGTACCTGAGGTGAAGACCACCTGGGAGAAGAACTCCCCCACGTAGCCGACTGACCGGAACGTGGCCTGTCCTCCTCTAAAATCTTGCAGCTCGCAAATGAGGAGGCTTGAAACTGCAACGCTTGCAATTTCAAATAGGAAAGCATCACTGGGCGGTGAGATTCCGCCCACCAGAACGAGCGGCTTCAGCCGCCAGGGCCCGCCAGCATCAATGCAGGCGGGCCTTTTTTCATACCAAAATTTGTGCTCGCTTGACTTGGTCTGAACCATGAACTATCTTGTCCGCCAGATACGTTCCGTGGGCTGCATGTTGCACCCCACGTCCAATCATTTACGGGTCCGCACTAGGCGGCAGGAGAGAAAAAATGAAAAATCGAAATCTGCGCGTGGCGATTGGGTTACTCGTCGCCCTCACCTTCGCGGCTTCGGCGAATGCCCAAGGCATCACTTTTGAGCTGTGGGCTCTGTCGACTCAGGATGTTCCCAGTTTGTTCGGCCCACTCGACACCTGCGAGTTTCCGGTCTGCGTGTACGAGGATTTTGTGAGCGGTCCCACGAACATTGACTGGAGGGGGTACCTCACTCCTTTCGACCCCACCAGCTTTGATAGCGGCCTCGTCGATGTCACAGGCTTCGCGGCGGCGCGGGCGCGTATGGAGGTCGAGCCCGAGATCGGGAACATGGGCTCGGCCTTTTCTGTCCTCGATGGCGACATTCCTGTGATCGGAGTTGTGTCCCTTCCTTCCTCGGGTATCATGACTTTCGTGGGACTCTCCTTTCTCACCCTTCGCCGGCGATGAGGGATCAAGTTCCGCGACAAAATCGATAGAGGGAAGGAATCCTGTGTACCAGCACGGTGTTCATGGGGCGCACTTTCAACAGAGTCCGGATCGACTGCTACAAAGCAGCCGATCCGGTTTTTTTATATCAAACTTGATTTGTTTGACTTTATATCTACGACGTGCTATTTTCTCTTCAGGTGTTTTCTGTGGAGTACACGTTGTATTCCACATCTGGTTCTTTTAGTTCCGCCTAGAGCGGACAGAGAGGAGAAGGCATGAAGAACGGATTGCGTGTTGCGGTCTGGATGGCCCTTCTGTTTGTCTTGGCCACGATGGCCAACGCCGGAAGCATCACCCTTGTGGTTGTGCCCTCGGTGGCTCCGAATGTGTACGGTTCTCCGAGTTGGGGTGCCTACGCCACCAACGCCCTGAACTCGCTCGAGAACGGTCTCGGCGACATCGGGGATCGGAGCGTGGATCCGACGGCCTACAAGGTGGCCGGGCCGGTGATCCATTCCGGTGATCTCATCGTGACTTCTTCGAACAGCTGGCGGGGCGACTTGAGCCCGACCGGCGCTTTCGCTGGCGAGTATGGAAATCGCCCGCACTTCGGGCTTCATGCCTATGGCGATGGACTCACGCAGTTCAGGCTGGAGGACTTGTCCTTCGAGATGACCAGCAGTGATCCCATCATCTCGTTCTATGGCGGGTCGGGGGCGCTGGGCTACGAGGGTGACTTCGTCGGCCTGAACTACAACGGCACCACGCGCTATGGTGTGGACTGGGGAGCGGATAATGCCAAGGGTGGTGGTGACGACACCTACTACACCTCCGGCAACGGCACTACCTTCGTGGACGAGATCGTCTACGTCGGCGTGGGCAATGCCTGGTGGCCGGATTCGACACCCGAGGGGATCAGACAGATCAACCGCTTCATCGGCTTCTATCAGCCCTACTCGGTCGACTGCACCTACGACATCCTTGGCCAGACTGGCTACTCGAGTGTCGATGTGGTCGTTCCGCTTCCGATCTCGAGCGCCATGGCGCTCGCGGGTATCGCACTGGTCGCCATCCGGCGACGCCGGTTGAGCTAGTTTTACAACCAAACGGAGTGTTGTCCTGAAAAGGGCGGCACTACGGGGCCCGGGCAGATCGCTTAAACGCGATTTGTCCGGTTTTTTCTTTGCAAAATTTGTCTTGTATAATATCCTCATGAAGACTTCTTCAGAAAAAAGCACGCGTGAGGAGAGTGCTTTATATAGAAAATATCGACCGGTAGACTTTAAGGATGTTGTCGGACAGGGCCATGTGGTCACTGTTCTTCGAGAATCTGTCAAACAAAATAAACTCTCCCACGCCTATCTTTTTGCGGGTTCTAGGGGTACTGGTAAAACCTCCGTCGCTCGTATTTTTGCCCGCGAGATCGGAACAAGCACCAATGATCTCTACGAAATGGATGCAGCCTCAAACCGCGGCATAGATGATATTCGTGAGATTCGTGAAGGAGTCTCTACTGTACCTTTTGAGTCGAAATACAAGGTGTACATTATCGATGAGGTGCACATGCTTACCAAGGAGGCTTTCAATGCTTTATTAAAGACTCTTGAAGAACCGCCTCCCCACGCTATTTTTATCCTGGCGACAACAGAGATGGACAAACTCCCCGAGACTGTTATTTCCCGGTGCCAGACATTTACATTTAAAAAACCTAACCAGGAAATTTTAAAAAACTTTGCTTTGGCAGTGGCTGTGAAGGAAGGGTTTAAGCTCGAGCCAGCTGCGGCAGATCTCGTCGCGGTCTTGGGTGACGGTTCGTTTCGAGATACTCAAGGGATTTTGCAGAAAGTGATCGGGATTTCAAAAGATAAAAAAATTTCGCGGGGGGAGGTCGAGGCAGTCACTGGCGCACCGCGCGCCGAACTCGTTCGCGGAGTACTTGATGGGATCGTAAATGGAGATACTGACCAAGCCCTAAAGGCGCTTCACGTTGCTGCCGAGCAGAATATTGATATGAAAATTTTTGCCAAACTTCTCATCGAAAAATTTCGCTTCGCTTTACTTCTCAAGGTCAGCCCGGACATGGAGAATATGATAAAGGATAGAGTATCCGAAGATGATCTAGTACATCTAAAAAAAATCGTCGCAGAAAGGGGATCTCATCTTTCTTCAGCCATTTTGCTGGAACTTTTAAGCGCATACGAGCATATTGGATTTGCATATGTGTCGGAGTTACCACTAGAAGTGGCGATAATCAAGATGGGGGGAGAGGGGAGGAATTTTAATAAAATTTAATTAAAAATTTCTGTTTTCTTGAACTAAGATGATGTATGATATATTCATACTATCTTAGTTCGAATGCTAGAAAAGTCTGAAGAAAAAAAGAGAGCGATAAAATATAGAAAGGCCGGCCTTTCCTACTCTGAAATTCTTACGCGTGTTCCCGTCGCCAAGTCGACATTGTCGCTTTGGTTAAAAGAAGTCGGTCTCTCTAGATCTCAAAAACAACGTCTTACGGAGAAGAAAAGATTGGCCCAGCTTAAGGGTGCCCTGGCTAGAAAAACAGAAAGAATCAGATTTCAAAAGGAAATCTATAATGTTTGTATGGCCCAAGTGGGGAAAATTTCAAAAAGAGAGCTTTGGTTGATTGGGACTGCTCTATACTGGGCAGAAGGTTCTAAAGAGAAAGAATACAAACCAGGCTCTCCGGCTCAATTTTCTAACTCAGACCCCGTAATGATCCAATTATTTATTAAATGGTTGGAGTTTTGCTGCGATGTTTCTACTGATTCATTAAGTTTCGAGGTCTATATCCATAAAATGTATGAAAGAAATATTACAAGAGTAAAAACTTTTTGGTCACGCTCTACGAACATTCCAGTCGAAAGGTTTAATAAGTGCTACTTTAAACATCACAATATAAAGACGAAGAGAAAAAATTCTGGGGACTTGTACAATGGAGTTTTAAGAGTTAAAGTTGGATCCAGTTCCACCCTGAACAGAAAAATTAAGGGGTGGACAATGGGAATTACGGATTTCAACAATTGGGAGATCGTCTAATGGTAGGACGGGGAGCTTTGGACTCCCAAATCTAGGTCCGATTCCTAGTCTCCCAGCAAATGATGCTAAAAGGAAATAAGCAGCCCGGATCAGGAACCATATTCATACACAGAGGAAGGTTTTTGCTACAGTTGCGCGACAACCGACCTGATATTTTGAGCCCCAATAAATGGGGGTTGATCGGCGGAGGCATAAAGGAAGGGGAGTCTCCGGAAGACGCTATGAAGTGAGAGTGTGAGGAAGAAATTGGAATTATCCCAAAGAGTTTAAGGTATATAGGTCGTGTTGGACAGAGTAACTGGTTCTGTGCTTATTTGAACGACGACGAGACTAAAAACTTATCTTTAGGTGAAGGACAAGAGATAAAATTTTTCACACCGGAGGAAGTAGCAAAGCTCGATGTTACACCTAGAGTAAGAGAGCTTTTTGAAGAGTATGGGCATGTTATACAAAAGTTTGTTGAAGGTGGAGATGTTTCTGCGCATGATTTGGGTTTGAAAGAATAAAATTATACTAATCATCGGTGGAGTCACCTCGAGCTTTTTTGTCTAGAAAATTTTAAATATGGCTCGATCTAGGTAAACTATATAATTTAAGTGTGTATAATAATGAGACCAAGAAACAATATGGCATTTCTTCTTTTCCCTGGTAGACATCTTTTAAATACTGCTTTTCAAAAAGAGTATCTGGACCGTATTCTTCCACTTTCTCTTGGGGAGATGGACATTGTTGGGTCTGGTCTAGAAGACAAAGAAGATAAAATTCACGAAATTATTTTTGCTGTTACTTCGGCAAATCAATCAAGTTCACGCTACAACCCAATCCCTTTTTGGGCGAGAGTTGTTGCTATCGATCGCTTTGCTCAAGCTTTCAGGAAACATTTTGGGGTCTCGTACAGAATTATTGGAATTCCTCATTACCCACCAAGCGAGCATTATGTTGATTTTTTACTTAAAGAGATTAGTGAAAATACCTATGACAAGCTAAATCTTACACCAGCGAATACTTTGGTTCTATGCTCCACTATATCCCTCATAGATACGTACCAGGCAAAAGGATTTTCTGTTCTACCTGCAGAATATAATGTTAAAACTAAAGCGTACACGGCTCTGACCCCAATTGATATCATAAGACAATTTTCGAACTCCAAGAATGAATCTCTTGATGTACTCAAAAATCTTGCCTCAAATGAGTCGCTAGAAACGTGGAAAGATTTTCCAGAAATTCCTGAAATGGTCCGGCGGATTTGGCGCGACCCACTCCTGACAGAGTCGGGCAGCCTTACTTCGGAGCGTAATTATTCAACTTACGCCGTTGGTATGGGTCATACGGAGCTCATAAATTTAAAATATAAAGATATTAAGAATGCTATTTTACCCGGCAAAATAGTTGATGAGGGGTGTGCAGACGGTGCTCTCGTTGTACAACTTGCTGTTGACTTTCCAGACTCCGATATTGTTGGTATTGAGATTACGAGTGAGTTTATGGCTCGCTGCCTCGAGCGCCAAAGGGCCGGGGAGTTTGGTGGTACATTTGTTCATTTCCACCAAAGAAATCTCCTCGAACCAATATTTGAGAATGACTCGATTGATTGTACAATCTGCAACTCTACAACCCACGAAATCTGGTCCTATGGTAAGCAGCTCGATAGCCTATCGAGTTATATTGATAAAAAATTTAAACAATTACGGCCAGGAGGTCGTCTGATTATCCGTGACGTTGTCGGCCCAGAAAATAAAGAACAAGAAGTCTGGCTTCGAGCAAATCCCAATGACGGTGACAATGACGACATCTTAAAAGATTTTAATTCGCCTCAAGAACTTGGTGTTCATCTTGCCAAGCTATCCACACATGCTCGGTTTAAACGGTTTGCCGAGGAATTTCTCGAAGAAATGAGGGCTTCAGGTAGACGTCAGATGGAAACAAAAATTGTATATCGGGAGGAAACCATAAAAAATGTGCCTTATTTTATCTTACCTTTTAAACATGCCGTGGAATTTATGAGTCGAAAAGATTACATAGATAATTGGAAAAGTGAGCTCAACGAGGAGTTTACTTTTTTTAGTTTTAGTGACTGGAAGGATTTCCTTACCAAACATGGTTTCAATATTATTGAGAATCCTAATCAGCCAACTCAATCATCACGAGTGTATACAAACGATTGGATTGTCAAAAATCGTTATGAGGGCAAGACAGATTTGTTTATAAAAAATGGAAGGAAACTTGTTCCGCTAGATTATCCTCCAACAAATATTGTGTTAATTGCAGAAAAGCCAACATACTAATCAGCATTTATTTGGCGGCTTATGTAGAGTTTTTCCTCAATAATATACTTTGCAACAGATGGAGAAGTAAGTTTTAGTATGCCTTCCTTTTTAAGAATTACTCTTTAGTTCCTTTAACCACAAACTAAGATCTGCGTCAGATGGCATTCGCCAATCGCCCCGAGGGGAAAGTGCTACAGAACCAACCTTAGGCCCATCGCTCATTACTGATCTCTTCCACTGGTTACCGAAGAAGCGAGTTATGAAAACAATCAGCCACTTTTTTATTTCAGCTTCAGTATATTTTTCCTTGTAAGCAATAGTGGCAAGGTACAAAATCTTTTTCGGTTCTGATCCCCAGCGAATGAAATGATACAAGAAAAAGTCGTGAAGTTCGTATGGGCCTATAATATCTTCAGTTTTCTGAATAATTTGACCGTTCTTGTGGCTTTTGAGTTCTGGTGAAACTGGAGTAGAAATAATTTTTCTAAGAACCTCTGAAATTGTCTCGTTTTCTGTCACTTCGGCAATCCAAGAGACAACGTGTCGCACCAATGTTTTTGGAACACTGCAGTTAACATTGTAGTGAGAAATATGATCACCATTGAAAGTTGCCCATCCAAGTGCAATCTCGGAAAGGTCCCCAGTGCCGATTACCAACCCACCAACCTGATTGGCTTTATTCATGAGGAGCATAGTTCGGTACCGAGCTTGAACATTTTCGAAGGTCACATCTTCTTTTTTCTCGCTGTGTCCAATTTCTGTAAACTGCTGACGTACTCCTTTGGTTATATCTATTTCTTCTATCGAAATTCCACTTGCTTTTGCTAGAATGTGGGCACTAGATCGAGTAGCTTTTGTTGTGCCAAAACCAGGCATGGTTAAGGCGTGGATATTACTCAAGGGTAGCTTTAGGTTTTTAAAAGATTCAAATAATACAAGAAGTGCAAGGGTCGAATCGAGACCACCCGAAAGACCAATGACTGCGTGGCGGATTCCCGAGTGAGCCAGGCGAGTTGTAAGCCCCGCCACCTGAATATCAAAGACTTCTTTGGCTATTCCTTGTTTGCCACTATCTAGAGATGGTAGAAATGGATTTGGTAAAAGCGGGCGAATGAGACCTTTTGTATTTTTTGGAGAAAAACCAATCAGAGTAATATTACGATAATCTGGAGTCGGAAAGTTCTTGGCGCTGTCGGCAAAACTCGTAGTCCGAATGCGGTCGATTTCGCAATGGGCAATGTCGATATCGGCAAAAATTATTTGGCTCTTATTTTTCAAAATTTCAGATTGAGCGATCAAGTTCCCGTTCTCGGCGATGAGGGCATGGCCAGAGAAAACAAGATCGGTTGTGGATTCCTGCATGCCGCATGAAACGTAAACATAACCGGAGATAGTTCGGGCAGACTGGTTTGAGACTAGATCGCGTCGATATGAAGATTTGCCAACGAGCTCATTTGAAGCCGAGAGATTGGCGATAATATTGGCTCCGGCAATGGAGTGGAGTGAACTTGGTGGAACTGGACCCCATAAATCCTCGCAAATTTCGGCAGCAAATATAACCTTACTATCTTCCGTTTTCAGGAGAATATTTGTACCTACGGGTATTGTTTGCCCATTAATTTGTATGTTTTCGACAGATAAATCTCTCGCAGAGGAGAACCAGCGTTTTTCATAAAATTCTTTGTATCCTGGTAGATATGTTTTTGGAATGACCGCCATTATCTTACCTTTATAGATAGCTACGGCGGTGTTGAAATGTTTACCATCGATTAGTAGAGGTACTCCCACAAAAACGAGAGCAGGATTTTCTTTTAGATTTTTACATAGTGAGGCAAGGGCCTTTGGTACCTCCTTCCAAACAATTTCTTGATGAAAAAGATCACCGATTGTATAACCGGTAAGGGAGAGTTCGGGGAAGACAATAAAAGAAGCGCCTTTGGCAGCAGCCTGCTTGGCCGAAGTCGTTATCTCTTTTAGATTATATGAAATATCACCAATTCTAAGATTGGGAACAACTGCAGCGACACGAATAAATCCATATTCATAGTTTGTTCGGGGGAGTTGCATCTTTTTAGTGTATATTATACACTATCAATAGTAATCGAGGCGGTGAGAATAGTCAACCTTATATTTGGTTGACAATCCATACAAAGATTGTACTGTTGGAACGGCAAAAGTCTCGAGTTCTTTCAAAACACAACAAAGCAAAAAAGGGAATAAAAGATGAACATTGGTACGTTGGATACTAGTACATTTGTCGATGAGGCTCGAAGAAATTCGGCAGAGTTTAGTCCACCAGTTCGGTCGCTCCTTGATGTCGACTTCTATAAGTTCACTATGGGGCAGGTCATCGAGAATTACTACCCTGGTGTCGAGGTCACTTTTGAACTCATGGTTCGAGATCAGAGTATTCCCGTGGGAAGGATTATTTCCGAGGATGAACTTCGTAAAAGTCTCGACTACGTGCGTGGCCTCACCCTAAGTCGCACGGATTTGTACTATCTGCGCGGCATTGATCTCTATGATCTATACATGTTTAGAGAGAGATATCTAGACTTCCTTCGGGCGTTCAAGCTTCCACCTTACCAGCTGGTGATAGATGGGGGCAAGATTAAACTTAGCTTCACGGGAAGCTGGGTTGAAGTATCAATGTGGGAGACCATTGCTCTCGCCATCATCTCCGAGCTCTACTATCGGGCTATTATGAAAACTATGACAAAGCTCGAGCTCCAACTCCTGTATGCTAGGGCGATGGATCGCATTTCCCGCAAACTTGAGGAGCTAAGGAGACATCCAAGAATTCGCATTGCTGACTTCGGTCAGCGCAGGCGTCACAGCTTCCTTTGGCAAAAATGGGTCATGGGTCTAGCGAGCGAGATGCTGGGGGAGCAATTTGTTGGCACGTCGAATACCTGGATGGCTTTCCATCATGACCTTTCTCCTATTGGGACAAGTGCACACGAGATGCCAATGGTTACAGTGGCTATTTCCCCAGATCCTGGGAAGGTTGCTGCCCAATACGAGACCCTTCGGGTTTGGGAACAAATCTATGGCCAAGGGCTTAGGGTTTTTCTTCCTGATACCTACGGTACTCACCAGTTTCTAAGGAATGCCCCCGACTGGCTCTCTGGATGGAAGGGTTTTCGCCAGGATTCTGGTGATCCTGTTACCCAAAGTCGCCTGTATATGGAATGGCTTCGGACGCGAGGAGTTGATCCAAAAACAAAACTCATCATCCCCTCTGACGGTCTTGATGTCGGAGAGATAATCCGAATAGACCGAGAGATCGGTGATGATGTGAATCTGTCCTTTGGATGGGGGTCCCTCTTAACAAACGACTTTCGTGGTTGCTGCGAGAATCCACTATTTCGACCCTTTTCCATGGTCTGCAAGGTGGTTCAAGCAAACGGTCGCCCATGCGTGAAGCTCTCGGATAATGTTCAGAAGGCTACTGGTGATCCTAATGAAATCAAGCGCTATCTCGAGATCTTTGGTGAGGTCGGCCGAGGAGACCAGGCTGTTGTTGTGTGATTGATAAATAAGCTTGCCCCCGTGAAAACACGGGGGTTTTGTTTTTGCGATTATATAAACTTTCTTAATTCAGTTGGTTTTCTGACCTTGAATTCGTAAAGTCGAGCAGGTCTTTGCCTACTTCCGGTAAGCATTTTTTTTGTTGGGGAAATAAGATCTAGTTGTAGATATTTTTTTTGGAAGTTTCTCTTGTCCAATGTATGACCAAGAATTATTTCGTATGTTTTTTGGAGTTGATTCAGTGTAAAAAAACGAGAGAGAAGGGAATATACTATGTTTGTATACTCAAGTTTAGCCCGAAGTCTCCTGATTGAATACCTGATTATATCAATGTGATCGAAAGCTAGATCTAATTTCGATAATTCATCTACGGAAGTAAATTGTGGGTTCTGACTTACTTCCGTTTTTTTCGATCGCATATCTTCATTGCTGGCTAGGGCAAAATATGTGACAGAGAAAATTGGACCCCGGGGGTCTCTTCCAAGAGTGTCAAAAGTATAAAGCTGTTCGATATATACGTTCCCAACACCGGCCTTACTTTTAAGAATTCGTGAAGCTGTGTCTTTGGTTGTTTCTCCTTCGTGCACAAAACCACCTGGTAGAGCATAGACATTCTTAAATGGCTCCTCTGGCCGCCTAATAAGCAGGATTTTAAGTTTACCTTCTTCAATAGTAAAGAGCACAACGTCAACTGCGACAGAGATTTTAAAGAATTCCTTTTCGTTTTTCATATGGGTATTATAAACTATTATATATTTAGTGTAAAGTTGACACTAAAGATGTCCGGGTATATAGTGTACCTAGAACACTAAATAGCAATAGGCAACGGAGTTGTCATTATGGTAAACCATTGGTTGACAACATCGCAACTTTTTGTTTTTATGGTGGTCGTTTATAGCCTGAAAATGGCTATACAATGTAGTTCTTTGAAAACTGAATAGCTAGTTGAGTGAGCAAAAGTGTTGGTTAAAAACCAAGCCAGGAGAGAATTTATGAGATTCCAAGTTTCGGGTGGCTCAGTGCCTGGCACCGAGCACACCAAACCAGGAAAACCTGGTTGGACGAATAACCAAGACGCTATGTCTTGGCGTCGAACAGACAATTGCCTTGTGGCGGTTGTTTGCGATGGTTGTGGTAGTGGTCTACACACAGAAGTAGGCTCAAATATTGCGGTGCAACTGTTGGTTGAAGCATTGGCTAATGCTGGAGAAAGATACGTCGAAAAAGTCCTGGCTCAACCTGATACCAGGATTGAGGTTGATTGGGAGCGAGTAAAAACGCTTGTTCTCGGTCAGATCACGGTTCTGGCGTCGGCAATGGGAGGGAGCTTTACTCAAGTAATCAACGATTACTTCTTGTTCACGATGGTTGGTGCAGTCATCACTCCATGGAATACGTTTTTGTTTTCCGTGGGAGATGGTGTCTTTGTGGTAAACGGAGAGGTGATGAAGCTGGGACCATTCCCAGACAATGCCCCGCCATATCTTGCCTACAATCTAACGGGTTCGACGCTAACAGGTACAAACCCAAAACTTCTTGAGATAAGGATAGACCGGGTGATCCAAACAAGCGAACTGCAAAGTTTGCTTTTAGGTACTGACGGTGTTCTCGACCTGATAGACGCAGCCAACGAAATGATACCGCACCGTGAAGACACCGTGGGTGGTATTCAAAAGTTATGGTTTGACGACCATTTTTTCGAAAATCCGGACGCAATTCGCCGATGGTTGGCATTGGTCAACAGAGAAGGTGCTGAAATTGTCGGCAATAAAGCTCGAATAACCGCGGGGTTGTTGCCCGATGACACAACACTCATTGTTATCAGGCGTGATCCCAACGAGAAAGAAGAGGTGTAGTCATGGTGAGTGAGGTTTTTATTGGCGATAGTAGGAAAAGGTTTCGACCAAATCCTACTAAGTCAATTGGCAAGGGCGGTGAGGCTGATATCTACGACGTAGGGAACGGGGTGGCGCTGAAGGTCTTTAAGTCACCCGACCATCCAGACTTGGATGGCTTACCCCACGAACAAGAAGCAGCCCGAAGACGAATCGCTGAACACCAGCAGAAGCTCCGACTGTTTCCAAAGAAGCTTCCCCTTCGCGTTGTCGCGCCCCTTGAGCTTGCTTACGGGCAAGGGGGGAATATCGTCGGTTACACAATGCCGCTTAAGATGGGGGCAGAAGTGCTTCTGCGGTATGGGGAAGTGGACTTCCGACAAAATGGAGTGAAAGACCAAACTGTCGTAGAAGTTCTTCGCGATCTCCATTCGACAGTTTCAGGAGTTCACGAGAGCCGAGTTGTCATTGGAGATTTCAACGATCTAAATGTCTTGGTCAGTGGGGAAGAAGCATTCATTATCGATGCAGATAGTTGTCAGTTTGGCAGCTTTCCGTGTCGGGTATTTACGGAGCGATTCGTAGATCCGCTTCTCTGTGATCCAAAAGAAAACAGGCTTATCCTAAACAAACCACACAACGAGATGTCAGATTGGTATGCATTTGCGGTGATGCTAATGCAAACCCTGCTCTGTTTGTCTGGTGGTCCTTATGGAGGTGTCTACAAGCCCAAGGATATATCGAAGAGGATTGGACACAGTTCAAGACCACTTCATCGCATTACGGTTTTTCATCCGGAAGTGCGATATCCAAAGCCGTCTCGCCACTTCAGTGTTCTGCCGGATTCTTTATTGCAGTGTTTCCATGAAGTTTTTGAGAGGGATAAGCGGTTTCAAATACCAGCAAAACTTCTCGGAGATCTTCGTTGGGTAATCTGCAAAACCTGTGGTGTGGCACATGCACGTGCTCAATGTCCACATTGTCGGGCCATAATCCCTCAAACTGTGACTTCAGTATCGACTGGAACAGTTTCGGGTGAAAGAATCTTTCGGACCGAAGGACAAATCGTCTTTGCAACTTCCCAAGCTGGGGTGTTGCGATGGCTATACCATCACAACGGCGAATATCGCCGCGAGAACGGCTCGCTTGCTTTTGCTGGAACCCTTGACTCCCATGCCCGCTTTCGTATCTCTCAGTCGGCTACTGTTATCGCAAGTGGCAATCGTGCCCGTATCTTTACCGAGAAGGGAGTTCAGAATCTTACTGTTGACACCTTCGGGATGTTGCCAGTAATCGATGCTAACGAGCGTCATATTTTCTGGCATCAAAACGGACAAATCAAACGCACTACCACTCTCGGTGTAGATTTCCATGAACTTGTTGGTGATGTGCTTCCACAACAGACTCTGTTCTGGACCGGAGAGCATATCGGCTTTGGTTTTTACCGGGCGGGTGGGCTAAGTCAGTGCTTCGTGTTTAATCCCGAAAGAAGAGGCATCAACAATAGCCTAACCCTAAGACCATTCAAGGGTCAACTTGTCGATTCAACGTGTCTCTTCGGAAAAGATAGAATCTGGTTTTTTGTCTCAAGTCGTATTGGCGGCAAGACCATGAATTCCTGCTTTCTCATTCGTCACGACGGTATAGTCGAGGCACAAACTGAAACGGAAGCTGATGATGGGTCCTGGTTAGGAACACTTCGTGGAAAATGTGCCATTGGAGATTTTCTTCTTGTTGCTACTGACGATGGGATTGTCCGGGTAAAGGCTTCTGGTGGGACGATTGCTGTCGAAAAAGAATTTCCCGACTCTGCTCGCTTTGTTCACACGGGTCGGCACTTGTTTCTGGATAAGGTTGGTCTCATGGTGGTTGGGTCTCGTGAAATATGGCGTCTTGTTATCAAGTAGTAGCGTTTTTTGATTGCAGAGTAAATATGTTTGGAATGTCCAAGCGTGCTCTGTAATCATCCTGACATCGGAACAATAAAGTTCCAACAAAGGAGCCAATCATGGCACGTACGCATACACAGCCTCCCAGTTTCTACGATCCCAGTAATGCTGGAAAGTGGAGCTACTCCCCAAATCTCCGGACTCTCTTTACGGTGGCGCAGGACTTTCGCCGCCAGTCTGGTATCAAGGCAGCCTCCACCGACCGGCGCAAGGTTCATCTCCTCATCATTGATGGGCAGAAAGACTTCTGCTTCCCCGAAGGCACACTTTATGTCGGGGGGCGAAGTGGAACCGGAGCGATCGACGACAGTCGGCGAATTGCGGAGTTTGTTTATCACAACATCGGGGTTCTGACACAGATTACTCCGACCATGGATACTCACTTCCCATTCCAAATCTTTTCCCCATCGTTTTGGGTGGATGAGGAAGGGAACGCTCTTCAGCCACACGACATGATCACGGCTGATCTGACAATCATGCGCATGGGTAAACCGGCAGGTAAGGCTACGCCAAATCCGGCTGTAGCCGGATTCCTCGGCGGCAGCTACCCTTGGCTCTTGAGTCAGGCACGGTTCTACTGTGAACAGCTTGCCGCTGGTGGTCGCTACCAGCTCTACATCTGGCCGGAGCATTGCATGCTCGGCTCTGACGGTCATGCCTTGGTTGGCGTTATCCAGGAGGCTCGGATGTTCCATGCATATGTGCGAAACATGCAGTCCGAGGCCGAAGTGAAGGGGGGAAATCCTCTCACAGAAAACTATTCGGTCCTGGGTCCGGAGGTTCTCACTCGTTTCGATGGGCAGTCGTTGGCTTCCAAGAATACACGATTCATCGGCAAGCTTCTGGCCGCGGATGCTTTGGTTATTGCCGGTCAGGCCGCGAGCCACTGTGTGAAGTCTTCGATCGATCACCTCTTGGGCGAAATCGCTTCTCAAGACCCCGCTTTGGCAAGAAAGGTGTATGTTCTCAAAGACTGCACTTCTGCCGTGACGGTTCCAAATCCTGCGGGGGGTTTCTTTGTTGATTTCACTCCGCAGGCTGAAGAGGCCTTTGACCGCTATGCCGCAGCTGGTATGAATGTTGTTAACTCGACTGACCCAATTCAGTCTTGGCCAAACATCAATCTGGCCTGACACCAAACCTTAACCCATAACAAAAAGGGAGCCACACAATGGCAAAAGCCGCTTCAGGTTCGAGCGTGACGGCATTGCTCACTAGCGCTCAAAATGAAGGAGCGCTGTCGCCACGGGCAGCAATGAGCATCATCAACATTGGTGATATCGGTGAGCAGATTCAGCAAGGCATCGGTGTTGATGTCTCTGATGTCAGAGCGAGCGAAGTTACGCTCGTTGCTATGATGCCCGATGATTCTGCTTCCATCCGATTTGCTGGAAATAGCGAATCGGTCAGGGATGGACACAATCTTGTCCTGGACGCCCTCAATGGCTCTAAGCAGAAAGCTGGTATTCTTGTCCACTGCCGTTATCTGAACGGCCAGGTCCTGTATCCATTCACCTTGCTCAATGGGGCGGTGCGTATGGACGCAAGCAACTACGATCCTGTCCATGGGACACCTCTATACGATCAGACAGCTGTCCTTCTTGGGACTGTGATTGCGAAGGCCCAGGCGTTTCAGGATAGCGGGGTACCATGTCGCACGGTTACTCTCGTCATCACGGACGGAGCTGACGAACACTCCAGGCATCAAACTCCTGCAAGTGTTCAGGCAATCGTCCAAGACATGCTTCGTACCGAAAACCACATCATTGCTGGTATGGGCATTGATGACGGGAGGACAGATTTCAAAGCTATTTTCAGAGAAATGGGGATCGAGGACCGCTGGATTCTGGTGGGTGGAGATCGCTCCAAGCCAGTAGCCGAGCGAGCTCGTGATCTGCGTCGGGCGTTCAACATGTTCAGCCAGAGCGCTGTGCGGGCCAGTCAAGGCGGCACAGGCTTCAGCCGCGCCGCCGCTGGTGGTTTTGGCACCTAGCTATTCGTTCGATCTAGTTCTTTGTGTGATTTCACAGGGAGGTGCCCCGGCATCCTCCCTGTTTTCTTAGCTAAATATATCAAGACAAAAGACCTTACCGTTTTGATATAATTAATCGAGTAAATGCAAATAGAGCATGATATTATAAAAAAATGAGAGCTATTGTAAAAGAAAAAGACGGAATATTCTTCCGTGAAATTCCAATTCCGAGTATTGGTCCAGCCGACGTGCTCATAAAGGTTGCTATAGTTGCGTATTGTCGGACTGATGGGTATGTTGCTCAAAACAAGATCAAGACCAAAACACCACTTGTGCTGGGGCATGAGTTTTCCGGCGTAGTTGAAAATATTGGTAATAAAGTGGTCAACTTCAAAAAAGGAGATCGGGTGGCTATTATGCCCATACTGCCTGACGCTAACGGTAAATTTTTGGGCCCAATGTTCGGGGTAGATCGTGACGGTGCCTTTGCTGAATATGTCTCTGTTCCAGAGATAGCCGTGCACCATATTCCCGATTCTATGACTTTTGTACAAGCTGCTTATCTGGAGCCAATCGCAGCGTCCGCGGCTATCTTAAATGTGCCACTCGAGAAGGGGCAGAGGGGGTTTCTTCTTGGTAAAAATAGGATCGCAGATTTAACGAGAAGAATTCTTGATTTGTACGGATACGGTTCCCTGGATTTAATTTCAGTTGAGGAAATGAAAGCTCTGCCCAATGATTCTTACGATTTTGTTATTGAGACGATTGCTACTACAGAAACTATGACGGAACTTGTCAGGGTTATTAAACCGGGTGGCATCATTGTATTAAAAAGTAGGCAATATTTGCCAGTCGAGATTAATGTTAAAAAAATTGTTGAGAAGGAGCTTAAGCTTTTGGGTGCTCAATACGGAGACTTTAAAAAGGGAATTGAAATGATCGTTGATAAAAATCTTAAGATTGATGATATATTCGAGGTGCGTGATTTGGAAGAAGCGTGTGATATTTTTAAAGGAGATCCAAGACAACATGAAGATAAAAAATTCTTCTTCAATACCCATTTATGTGCGGAATAGTCTCTCTCTTCAATCCGTCCTCTCAAATAGATGAGACAAATCTAAGAGAAGCGACTCGGGCTATAAAGCATCGTGGTCCTGATGGAGAAAAAATCTGGGTGTCTCTCAAAAGAAATGCTGGCCTTGGTCACAGGCGGCTAAGCATTATTGACCCAGAAGGGGGAATACAGCCTTTTGTTAATAAAGAAAACACAGTAGCCGTCGTAGTGAACGGAGAATTTTATGGGTATAAAGAAATAAGATCGGATCTGCAATCAAAAGGTTACAAATTTCAAACACAATCGGATAGCGAGATCATTCTTCATCTTTATGAAGAGTACGAGTCAGACTTCCTAAAATTTCTTCGAGGGGAGTTTGCCTTTATAGTATATGATGACCGCAAAAAGCGTATTTTCGCCGGGCGAGATAGATTTGGCATAAAACCTCTCCAGTACTCGCTAGATTCCAAAGGCACTCTTTGTGTTGCTTCCGAAGCCAAAGCAATTTTTGCCGCCGGAACAAAGCCGATTTTTGATAGAGATGCACTTTACCACTCTTTTTCTCTGCAGTATCTTCCTCAAGATAAGACTCTTTTTGAAAATGTCCGGCAGTTAAAACCGGGGCATACACTCACTTATGATGCGGCTGGTCTACTTATAAAAAAATATTGGGACCTGGATTTTTCTCTGGAAAACACTCTTGATGAAAAAAACTATAACGAGGGGTCACTTACAGATGATTTGGAAGAAAAACTTATTGAGGCAGTTTCTTTGCGCCTACAATCAGACGAAGCAAAATATTGCTGTCATTTAAGTGGTGGTATTGATTCGGCCATGATTGCTGCTCTGGCTGCGCGAGTGGGAGAGCAGAAGATGCACTGCTTTACTGTTTCGTTTCCTCATCAAAGCTACGACGAAGTCGATCTCGCAAGGAAACACGCGGCCTACATCGGTGCTGATTTTACGTCAATTCCGGTTGACTCTAGCGAGATAATCGAAACGCTTTCGGACGCTGTATTTTTTAGTGAAGGGAATGCAATCAACAGTCATCTTGCTGCCAAATTTATTCTAAATCAAAAAATAAAAGAGTCTGGCTATAAGATTGCTCTAACCGGAGAAGGGTCAGATGAGGTTCTTGGTGGCTATATTCATTTAAAAGCAGATCTTTTGGGGCAGGTTCCTGAAGAATCTAAAAAGATAGATAACATTGTTTCCGGGGTGCATCTTCCTTTTGGTGAATCTTTAGATTTAGGGTTGGTAAAAGAAAAACTCGGATTTATTCCAGCCTTTCTTCAGGCTAAGGGGTCGATTGGTTACACTATGCATTCTTTATTGAAAACCGAGTTTCGCACAAAATATTTATCAAAGGATATTGTCGCTGATTTTATCGGATCACTGGACGTAGATGGGCAGCTCAAAGGGCGAAGTAAGGTGGATCAGTCCACCTACATCTGGACCAAATTTACTTTGGCCAATTACATTTTGAAAACTCTCGGGGATGGAACAGAAATGGCACACGGTATCGAAGGTAGAGTGCCATTTCTTGATCATATATTTTTCGATTTTACAAAAAGTCTTCCACCGTCATTAAAAATAAAAGGAAATGTTCAAAAATATATTTTGCGAAAAGTTGCAGAGAAATATGTGATTAAAGAAATTTATGCTAAACCAAAGCAGGCTTTTATGGCTCCACCATTAAGCCTGATGAATGATAGGAAAGGATTAGATTTTATTCGAGACCGATTTTCTAGTAGACAATTTGCGGAGATGGAGTTTTTTGATCAAGAAAAAGTCTTAAAGATTGTTGATTCTCTTCACGACATGGACATGAATCAACAAATAGCTTTGGAGCCTGTTATAATGCTAATGTTGACCACTTTTTTAATTGGTCAACGGTTTAATATGTAGTTTTTAAGTCAATGAATAAAGATTGGTGGGAGGATTTTTTTGAGGACTCTTACGCAGATTTTTTTCTTGAGAGAGATGAAAAAAGTTTAAAGGAAATAAAGGATTTTCTTGTTGATGTCCTGTCTTTAAAAAGGGGGATGATTCTTTTTGATCAGTGTTCTGGTTTAGGGAATATATCCCACATCTTGGCTCGAGGTGGGGTAAAGACTATCGGTGTTGAGCTAAATGGTAAATATGTCACAGCGTCCCAGGAAATTGCAAAAAAAGAAAATCTATCGTGCGAATTTTTTGAAGGCGATGCGCTGACATTTCTTCCTGCCCAAGAGTGCGATGCGGCTGTTAGCTGGTATACAAGTTTCGGATATGATCTTGATGATGAGACTAATAAGGAAATGCTCAAAAGGGTCTACGAAAGTTTAAAATTTGGTGCTAGTTTCGCACTGGACTTTCACAATATCCCATTTGTGTTACGGCAGCCGCAACCTGACATAAAAATAAAGAAGAACAAAAAAGGAGAAGAATGTACTGTAACGAGAGAGGCATTCTTCAACCTTGAAGAGGGGTCTTATGCCTCAACGTGGGAATATAGATACGCAGATGGTCGTGTTAAAAGAAGAGAGGGGAAGACCCGACTTTACCTGCCCCACCAACTAAAATCGATGCTTCAAGGTATTGGTTTTAAAGATGTTAGATTTTATGGGGCCACTGACAAAAGCAAGCTCACGATTGATAGTCCGCGTTGTTTAGTAATTGCAAGAAAGTGAAAAAATAAGTGTGGAAAATTTTATCTCAAAATTTGAATCAGTAGTAAAAAAGTATCCGAAGTACCACGCTGTTTTGGTTGATGGGGAACACGATATTACCTACGAGGAGCTATATAGCCAGGCCATACAAATCGGATCTTTTTTGAAATCAAAAGGCATACAAAAAGAAGATATTGTTGCTATCTCACTCGACAAATCAGCAGAATATATAGCTTTTATGCTTGGTGTTTGGATGGCGGGCGGAGCCTTTTTGCCACTACTGTCCTCTATGCCCACAGAACGGAGATCTTTTATTTTAAAAAAGGTAAAACCTAAGGCCATAATTTTCGGGGGAAAGAGTGGAAGCGATGTGTCGACATTCCAAAATACTATTGATATCAATGAAGCGTTATCCTTTAAAGACGCTAAATACTTGCCGCCATCAAACAAACCAGAAGATTTGGCGTATCTAATCTTTACTTCTGGGAGCACTGGGGAACCTAAAGGGGTTATGGTCAATCACGCCGGGATTCCAAATCTTCTCGAAGAACAGATTCGTATTTTTGAGCTTCACCCTCAGAGTCGAGTCTTGTTTTTTGTGTCTACGAGTTTCGATGCTTCGATTTCGGATATAGGCACGACCCTTCTGTCTGGTTCGACACTCTGTATTGAGACGAAGCAAAGTTTAGAAATTGCTTCAGACCTGCCGCGTATTCTTACGGAAAGAAAAATAAGTCATACAGATATTCCACCTTCACTTCTGGAAGTTTTAGACATTGATCAGGTACCAGACACACTGAAAACTATTGTTATTGGTGGGGAAATTTGTGGTGTCGAAACTATAAAAAGATGGGCAAGAAAATTCCGCTTAGTCAACGTATACGGACCGACCGAAGCGACTGTGTGCACCAGCACCGTTGTCTGTAATCCAGACAGCTGGGATGGTCCCGACATCGGGAAACCTATAGCAAATACTAGTTATGAAATTTTAGACGAAAATTTAGAATCTGTTGGAGGAGGTAAGCCAGGAGAATTGTTTATATCCGGCATTGGATTGGCACGTGGCTATTTTGGTATGGAAGTATTGACCAATGAAAGGTTCCCAACAGTCCGGGGTAAAAAATATTACCGAACAGGTGATTTGGTAAAGCGGGTCGGTGACAAAATCTATTTTGTTGGGAGAGTTGATAGACAAGTAAAACTTCGGGGGCAACTGATCGCACCAGAAGAGATTGAAATCTCTCTTCAGGCCTTTTCGGAGATTAATCGTGCGGCCGTCATTGTTGAGGAGATTTCAAATCGAAAAGAATTAATAGCTTTTATAGAGACTGATGGAGAGGTTGATCAAAATAGTCTTAAAACAAAACTTTCAAAAAGTCTTTCTCCTTGGATGATACCAAACCGTTTTTTTGCCCTAAATGTTATGCCGACAAATTCAAGCGGTAAGATTGACTATGGCAAATTGAAAAATATGTTGTCGAAAGTTAATTCTTCAAATGAGACAATTTCTGCCGACTTGGGCCCTGTTTCCAGGAAACTTAAAGAAATATGGCAGGGCTTATTGGGAAGGGAAAATGTTGGAGTAGATGATGATTTCTTTGCTCTGGGTGGGGATTCTCTGTTGGTCTTACGGGTCGTTACTGAAGCAAAAAAACACAATATAGATATACCGATCGGACTGCTGGGGACTAAGAGTACAATTCGGGGCATAGTAGGCTGGCTCGAGGAACAAAAAGGTAAAATTTCAGACGGCGTTTCGGCAAATTATTTTAATGAGGATGTTGCCATAACCACAGAGTGGAAAGATTTATTCGACACATCCCGAACTATCCCCGAGCCAGAGCAAGGGGACGTGTTTATCACTGGGGCAACCGGGTTTCTGGGAAGCCATCTTCTAAAAGAGCTATTAAAAAATAGTAAAAGAAATATCTATGTCCTGACGAGGTCACCAGATAATGATGCCGCTCAAAAGAAGATAAGCCAAGCGTGCCTTAAATATGGAATAAACCTCACAAGTAAAGATTGGGCTCGCCTGATACCAGTCTTGGGTGATATGGAGAAGAGACAGTTGGGTTTGGACGAAGGAGACTGGGATAGTTTGTCTACAAAAATTACTGATATTTACCATTGTGCAGCTACCGTGAACATGGTTGATTCGTACGAGGCCTTAAAAGCATCAAATGTGGATGGTGTAAAGGAAATTGTGAAATTTGCCCTCGAAAAGGTAAAGAAAAGAATTCATTATGCTTCCACACTTTCTGTATTTGTGGCTACCGACCGAAATACTGGTACGATTTTTGAGGACGACGATTTATCTTCTACAAGTGTTATCTATGGTGGCTATGCCCAGAGTAAGTGGGTGGCAGAACGGTTTCTAGAACAAATTCCCAAGGATGTTTTGAAAATAAATATTTTTAGGCTCGGTCTCATCACTGGAAATTCTAAAACAGGAATATATTCTGAACATGATTATTTAGAGATGTTCGTAAAAGGCCTTGTTTCTTTGGGTGTAGCCCCGAGTGGTAATCATAAAGATCTTTCTCTTGATGTTACGCCAGTTGACTATGCCGCGAAAGCTATGGCAAGCATTTCGTCTAGGAGTGATGGGGGGTGCTACCACATAGCAAATAAAAAAGGTTTTACACTCGACTCAATTATTAAAGCTCTTCGGAGAAGAAAAATCAAAATGAAAGTCTTAGATAGCGAGAAATGGGTGAGAGAAGTATCTTGCCGGCAACTAAGTGTAGCTGAATCAGCTGCCTTCGCCTCCCTCTGCAGATTGTTTCCAGCTGGGGGGTCGTTCGAGCAGTTTAGAAGCATGGATTTATTTCAAACTACCGGAATTTTGTTTGACCAAAAAAATACAGAATCAATGCTTCATTCAACAAAGATCAAATTGCCAAAAGCCAACCTCGCACTGCTGAAAAGGTACCTTAATCATATTTTTGCTTCGATTAAGATGGCAGACCGTGTACTCAAAATCTGTATTTGTGGTCCGGAATCAACTGGAAAGTCAACATTGGCCGAAAAATTATCCAAACATTTTAATACGATTTTTGTTCCAGAATACGCTCGGGACTATTTGCAAGAGAAAATAGACAAAGCAAAAGAAAATGGGGAACATTACGAAATTGGGTTTGACGACTTAAATACCATTGCGAGAGGACAAGTCGATCTGGAAAATAAACTAATTCCTCAAGCCAATAAAATTTTATTTTCTGATACTGACGTATCTACCACTACTATGTGGAGCAAATGGCTTTTTGAGGGTAAATGTGACCCAGAAGTGCGAAGACTCGCAAACGAAAATAAACATGATTTGTATCTATTTACTTATCCGGACATATCTTGGCAAAAGGATGATATGCGCTATTTCCCCGACCAAGCCGAAAGAGACAGGTTTTTTTCAGAATACGAAGAGATGCTCAAAGCAATGAATGCCAATTATGCAGTTATACGTGGAGAAGGAAGTCTAAGGGTGAAAAATGCTATACGCGCAGTTGAGGATTTCATAACTCCAAAACCTAGTAATTCCTAGCTTATTTGGAAATAGAGACTACAAATTTTCTATCTAAAATTGTTTGCGCAGTTACTTTTCTGTTGAGGTACACCATCGAGATACCCTTGGAATTCCTAGACACGATCGATATTTTGTTAATCTCGCTTAGGCCAAGGGATAGTTTCTTAAGACAAGCTTCCTTTGCTGTCCATCCTATGTAGAAATTTTTCCAACATTTTCTTCCGAGCACTTTCCACTCTTTGTCAGTAAAGATGTCAAAAAGAATTCTATCTTTGGGGGTGTTTAGCTCAATATCAATTCCTATAGGTTCTTTGCCAACAACACCGACAATAAATTTGCCCTTATGAGAAAGCGACCAAAAAGAATTTTTGTATCTGAACGAACCAAGGCTCTGGTATAAAAATGACTCGAGCTCGTTTTTTTCGATCTTCATCAATTGTGCGATTAAAAATCTTCCACATAAGCTCTCTTCGTGCGAGTGAGCCTTCTTATCTTTCAAGGTCTTGATAAGGTCTGCCGATAAGGCTATGTCTCCAACCCTTTTTTTTACTTCGTCAGTTGTGGTTATTTTAGAGAATAACATTGCTTCGTTCTATTTCTTTTCGTTTGTGGTTATAATAATGACTGATTATGCACATTGATGCATCACAAACCCATAATAGCTTATTAGACAAGAAAATAGGTTCTGGCTTGGTATTTGGCAAATTTATGCCGCTACATGAGGGACACGTACACCTCCTGAATTTTGCTAGGCTGGCCAGTCAGAGGCTCACTATCCTCGTCTGTACCTTATCCTCAGAACCTATTCCCGGTGAGGTCCGTTTCCAGTGGGTTAAAAAACAATTTCCTGATGCAAATGTGGTGCATCATTATGCTGATATTCCCCAGGACCCATCCGAGCACCCAGACTTCTGGAATATTTGGAAGGAAAGTATTAAGCGTCACTGCCCGAATGAAGACTTCGATGCTCTTTTTGGTTCTGAAGATTATGGTTGGAAGATGGCAGAAGTAATGGGTATCGGCTACATTCCAGTGGATCGCGTTCGTAACCTTGTCCCTATTTCTGGCACCGAAATGCGAAAGGAACCGATGAAAAATTGGGAGTATCTGCCACCAATTGTTAGACCTTACTTCGCTAAGCGGGTAGCAATCGTTGGTCCTGATTTTGTTGGAAAGCCAATGTTAACAAAAAAACTCGCCGAGTATTACAGTACAGTATCAGTGGCTCAATACGCGCAAGGACTTTTGGATGGGTATGTTTCCTATCGAGGGTATAAACCAGGTGAAATCAGATATGAAGACATAAGTACTATAGCTAGGGGGCAGATGGTTACGGAAGATTCTTTAGTTCACCGAGCAAACAGAGTAATTATTTCTGATACGGAGCTTACGTCGACTGTTTATTGGTCAAATTTTTATTTTAAAAAATGCCCTCAATGGCTTGCGGACGAAGCTAAAAGAAGGAAACACGATCTCTACATAATTCCTCTGCCAGATCTGCCGGAGACAGAAAATCCGCAACACCCAATGGCTGATCCAGTAGAGAGGGAAAAATTTGTGAAGTGGTGGGAAGAAACTCTCAACCAAAAAGGGGCAAGATATGTCAAGATAAGTGGAGATAAAAATGCTCAATTGGGGAAGGCAATAAAAGAAATTGATGATTTGATAGAGGCTTACAAATATAAACCTGTAAAATTTGCTGTTCTTGCCACAGATATTGTTACATTTGCTTTTGATGAAGGAAAACTAAAGGTACTTCTGGTAAACGTAGACCGGCCACCGCATTTCAACAATATACCCGGATTCCCCGGAGGGCTTGTTGATCCTACTGAAACTGTTGAAGATTCTGCTTTACGTCACCTTTATAAAAAAGGGGTTGTAGCTTCTGATGATATTTATATCGAACAATTACGAACCTTCAGTGCTGTCGACAGAGACCCCAGGGGTAGGGTCGTGTCCACCGCCTTTTTGGGATTGGTAAAAAAAATAGATTTAATGAAAGAAGGGGAGGCTTATTGGGAAGACGTTGATAAAATTTCAGAATTAGCCTACGACCATAAGCGTATTTTGGAAGTAGCTTTGGATCGCCTTAGATCAAAAATTGAACACAGCGATCTGGTTACACATTTGATGCCTAAAGGATACTCCCTCGATGATCTAAAGAATGCCTATGAAGCGATATCGGGGAATAAAATGGATTATAATAGTTTCCAAGAAAAGGCTAAGAACCTAAATATCTTATCAAAATAAAGAGCCCTCCAACTAAGGAGGGCACTGGGGTTCCAAATCACCAATCAAGGTCGGGGTCACACAGGTCATCTAGGGTTATGGTTTGCTTCTGCAGCTGTGGGAGGAGTTCACCGATAGCGGTTTCTTTTAGATGTGTGAAGTTTTTCATCCGTTGATCCGCTAAAGACTCGACATCCCTGTCGGTCATGAGCGCAAGCATCACGAACGGGTTAGCGATCCCTGTTCCCGCAAGCCACTCGAGCACTGGTCCTAGGGTAGCTCCAGGATTTTGTTCGGTGATGCGGACGTAGATATCATACATGAGCTTCCGCAGTCTCTTGAACTTCAGAGCCATTTCGGAATCTTCGAAACGGACCTTTCCGCATGCGGCTGACTCCACGATGAGCCCGGCCATCATGGTCGAGACCCGTTCCCGCTGGTTTCTGCCGAAGTAGTTGATAGCGTCCGTGACCTCCTGTGGGACAGGGAAGCACGTTCTCTTCACTATGTCGTTCCAATCAGCGAAAATGTAGGCAGCCTTGTCCAAGTAGCGTACGACCCATGCTTCCTGCGTCATACCATCGCGCGCGAAGTCACCACTGTGGCACAGCATTCCCTCTAGGGTTTCGTGAGTGAGATTTAGCCCCTCGCCACACCTCTCTATCTTCTGGGCAAGGACCACACCCATGATTTCATGGCAGAACCTACCTTTTCTACCCATAGCTTCCGCCATCCAGAGCTCCCCCTGGTGCCCGAATGGGACATGACCGATGTCGTGCCCTACGGCGATCGCTCGTACGAGCTCGGTGTTGAGACCGAGGAGGTCTGAAACAACCACTGAACAAGCAATCACTTCCATGACATGCGTACTACGTCTACGTGTGTGTGGGTTCCTCGGATTGGTCAAGACCTGGGTCTTGTCTCCCATACGCCGGGCGGCCTTTGACGAGAGAGTCTTTGCTTCGTCGGCTACGAATTGGCCTCGGAGTATAAACGGATCATCATCCTTATCAGGTGGGTGCCTACGGCGACCCGTCAAGCATTTACGCGACGAGAGGCAACCCTGGTGCCTCTGTACTTCAGCACACAGGCTTGCGTTCATTGGACACTCCTTGGATTGGGTTAAACTCACAAAAAACTCAAAGAACAAAAGAAACTTTCGCCCTAAAGTGTAATTATTTATACAGTGAAGTCAAGAATACAAACTTACCGTCTGTGATATAATGACCTCCTATGAAAAAATATATAATTGCGCTTGTAATTATCATTATTGCTGGTATTGGAACATATTTTTTGACTAAAGGGCCTTCAGATAAAGTGAATGTGACAAACAACCAAGAGACTCCTGGCACGACTACGGGAACTGGCGGAGAAACCTCGACCACAACACCGCAGACAGGAGAAAGTGCTAGTCAGACAGTTATCGGTAAATCTGTCGAAAACCGCGATATCACTGCGTACCATTTTGGGAAGGGTGATACCAACCTTCTTTTTGTAGGTGGTATCCATGGCGGATATGAGTGGAATACTGTTCTTGTTTCATTCGAGCTAATGGATTATTTGAAAGAAAATCCAAGTGTTATTCCAGAAAATGTAAAGGTGACAGTTATCCCGGTTCTAAATCCAGATGGGCTCAATAAGACGGTGGGAACCGCTGGGCGCTTTAGTTCTAAGGACGTTCCGACCTCACAAGAAAAACAAGTGGCAGGACGTTTTAATGCCAATACAGTAGACCTCAACCGCAACTTCGATTGTGACTGGCAATCAGCTGCTAAATGGCAAAATAAAACAGTCAGTGGTGGAACCAAGACTTTTTCAGAGCCAGAAAGCCAAGCATTCAAATCTTATATCGAAGCCAACAAACCAAGCGCTGTTGTTGTCTGGTATAGTGCAGCAGGCGGAGTATACGCTTCAAACTGTCACAATGGAGTCTCTGCTGAAACCCGAACTCTCATGACCAAGTATGCTACCGCTTCTGGTTACCCAGCTTATGATAATTTCAATTTCTATGAGATAACTGGTGACATGGTAAATTGGTTGGCTAAAATTAACATCCCAGCGATCAGCGTTCTTCTTACCAATCACACAGATACCGAGTGGAGTAAAAACAAAGCAGGAATAGAAGCAGTCTTCAAACAATATTCGAAGGCAGAGTAAGCTCCGAGTAGACTCCGAGTAGCCCCGAGAGGAGCTTTGGTAGGAAATAAGTGTTATAAATAAGTAATGGGAGGTCTATTTAGAAAACATCTCGTTCTCGTTGTTGTTCTTGCAGTCATTATTTTCGGTCTGGTATTGATACTTGCCATACGAGGTAACTTTTCACCAGCGCCCACTCCTCCAGTAACTACAGAGCCGACCGGCGTACCTACTTACAAAGTGATCGGTGAGTCTGTCGAAGGTCGCAAAATCGAGAGCTACACATATGGGAAAGGCGCCGCCAACCTTCTTTTTGTAGGTGGTATCCATGGCGGATACGAGTGGAATAGTGTGCTTCTCGCGTACCGTTTTATGGACTACATAGAGGAAAATCCGCAGATTCTCCCAACCAATTTATCTATTACGGTTATTCCATCTCTAAATCCTGATGG
Source organism: uncultured Candidatus Saccharibacteria bacterium (assembly GCA_964428845.1). GTDB lineage: Bacteria > Patescibacteriota > Minisyncoccia > Phycocordibacterales > DATGWK01 > CAYRZH01. Next base: position 42,497 of record CAYRZH010000006.1, read on the forward strand.
GGTGTATAAAGTGACGGGGAAAGAAGGGAGATTTGATATAACCGATGTTTCAACCGATGAAGAGACCCTTGCTAGGGCTCGATTCAACGCACGCTCGGTCGATCTCAATCGCAATTTCGATTGTAAATGGAAACCCGAGGCGACGTGGAGGTCCAAGAAAGTTAGCGCGGGAGGAACCCCATTTTCGGAACCAGAAGCAGCTGCCTTTAGGGATTTTGTCTTGGAAGCCAAACCTAAAGCCGCCATCTTCTGGCATAGCCAGGCCAATGCCGCATATGCATCAGAATGTAAAGGTGGAATCCTGCCAGAAACACTCGGCATTATGAATGCGTATTCTAAGGCTTCTGGGTACCAAGCAGTAAAAACGTTTGATAGTTATGAGGTAACGGGCGACGCTGAAGGCTGGTTAGCCTCGCTCGGTATTCCGGCTATCACGGTGGAGCTCAAGACCCATGAGACTATAGAGTGGGAGGAAAACCTGGCTGGGGTGAAGGCGGTTTTTGAATACTATACGAAGGATTTGGGTTTGTAATACCCACCCACTCCAAGCGTCTTTACGCAGGTGCTATATAATGGAATAGTGGGTATTTTAATTAGGAATTTAAACCTTATTTTTTAATTTATGATTCTACAAGCTAAATTGGCAGGGATCTTGGCTATTCTTGCGACAGTTCTCACAGCCACCTATACTGGAGTCTCGATTAATGATGGCGAATTGTCTAACCAAGCTGCCGCTCTGAATTCTCTCAAAGATAGCATATCTCTTAGTCAGCCTAAGGAAGTTCCTGTCGAGGATGCATATTTTTTTGTTAAGCATCTAAATTCAGAGATAGAGAGAAACATATCGCTTGATAATCAAGCCAAGCTAAAAAGCCAGTTATTGTTACGAGAAGACTTTCTAATTAAACTTGCAAAGTCTAACCCGGACCTTTTTCTTCGATCCGCTATTTCCCCTGATACGAAGAGCCGGATTCCCGAGGCTCTTAAGTCTGACGTCGAAACGAATGCCATTTACACTGGTAGTCTCGAAGCGATTTATATAGATGATTTTACTAACGAAGAAAACTCTGGAATAAATTATTATCTACAGACGGAAAGTGAAAGACTACCGCTTTATCTTGCCTCTAAGGCCGAACTAATCTCTGGCAGTAGAGTTCAAGTAAATGGCGTGAGAATAGGTGACATCCTTGTTGCGGATAGTGCCAATGTTCAAGAAATAGTGTCGGCGCCAGCGATAGAGTCTGTTGGAGAACAAAAAATCCTGACTCTCCTTCTAAATTTTACTGACTCGGGAACTCCACCGATCTCGCCTGATCAAGTTCGTACCCAACTTTTCAATGGGATCGTTCAAAAGTTTTACCAAGATCAATCCTATGGAAAAACATATTTTTCTGGTGATGTGAGTGGTTGGCATACTGTACCTAGAACGTGTGGTGCTGGTGTGTGGCCCGGGCTTTCAGAGTGGAGTGAAGTCGCCAATGTAATTACCCAAAATAGCATCAATCTAGGTCTTTATGATCGATTGGTCCTTGTTGTTCATGCAAATCCAGGGGCTAACTGTCTAAACGATGGAGGTTTTGCTTCGCTTGGAAAAACAATAGTAAATGTCGGCGGACAGCAATACGATGTCTCGCTCGCCTGGGTTGGCGTCTCGGACAACAGCGCTGCTCAACAGTGGTCAGGTGGCATTGCCGGAAATCATCCTTTCTCTTGGACTAAGTTTAACTTTGTTGTTGCCCACGAACTCGGGCATAACCTGGGTGTTATGCATGCCAATGGCTGGAACTGTGGTGAGAATATTGCAAGTGGGCATTGCGAACATATAGAGTACGGAAATGTTTTTGATGCTATGGGTCGCGGTTTTTCAGGGTTGCATTTTAACGCTTTCTATAAAGAACAGTTGGGTTGGTTGTCGCCGCAGGAGGGAATTGTCATAAATCAGACTGGGCGCTACACGATAGCTGGTCTTGAGGGTGATGATCTAGACCCGCAAGCGAAAAAATATGCCAAGATCCAAATGCGTGGTTCTACTGCTACACCGTTTTATCTAGAATGGAGAAGGGGGGTTGGCTTCAATGGCATTCTTGGAAACAATGCTGTCAGTTCAAACAAAGATGGTCTGTTTGTAAACCATATTGTTACCCCGGGAGCCAGTTCACTCTTTCAAAGTCCATTTTCGAGACTTTTGGATATGCAACCAAGTTACGAAAATTGGGATTCAGATATCTACAAATCAACTCTTGAGCGCAAGGCAAGATTTACTGACGTAGAAAGAGGAATAAGTATTGGGGCTTTGTCATTCAATTCCAACAAAACAAAAGCCACTTTTGACGTGAGAATCGCAGATCCGGTCTGTGTACGAGGGGCACCACTTATCGGTGAAGTTTCTGTTACCTCACCAGTTGCTGTTGGTTCGGGCGGTAATATTACAACTTGGTATGGGAATGGGGATTCCGTGACATGCAACGAGTCTGCCTTCAACATCGAACACAATATTTCTGCAGCTTGGCAACCGACAATAACCCCTTCGGCTGATGTGTCTATAGCGCCAAATGATTTCAGACTTATTGAAAACCAAAAGAGAGTAGAGTTCACGATTCCTCCCAATACTCCTGCGGGAACTTATCCTCTGACATATTCTGTCATCAACAAAACGAGGGGGGAGAGGGTCGAGAAGACCGTAAATGTCGAAGTAGTAAATCCACCATCCATAAGCTCCATAATTCCAAATGTTGGAACAGTCGGTAGCCAATCTACCATTTCCGGATCCAACTTCACTACGCATATGACAGTAGTAATTTACGGAACTCAAGGGTACTTCGTTTATCCTGACATCGTTTCTGTTGAAGGAAGAATTAGTTTTACTGTTCCAAACCAAATCATTCGGTTTGGCTGTCAGGTTGTTGCGACATGTTTTATTCCGACACCTACCGGAGGATATAGTGTCTCGGTGGCATCCAATAACATTTATTCTACCCCGTCTCCTTACCAGATATCGATCCCGGTTTCTTCACCTCCTCCTGCTTCTGGCGTATCGGCGACCCGCGATGAGATTTAGGAGAGTTTGTTTCTGAAAATCTATCTCTTTGCCAGGATATTCTTAAACGATTCGCCTTTTGGAAAATCGGTGATGAACGTATCGATATCCTTTATCGGTATAAGCTCCTCTTTGCTTTCATCGATAAAATATAGTGAGAAACCAAGTTTCCTTAGATCGTAAAGGAAGGAGGTTGCTGATTCGCCTAGCCTTTCCATAGATTTTGGATAGGCTTCGGTGAAAATGATAAGGTTCTTGTTTTGCTCTGTGGTCTTTTTCATTCCCCGAAGGGCGATCGGTTCTGCTCCCTCAATATCAATCTTTATCAGGTCTATTTTCGGAGAACCAAATCTTTTTAGGGATTCGTCTAGCGTTTCTGTGGGAACAGAGACTTTCTCAAAAGTTGACTCACTTTTCGCAAACGAATGGTGGCCTCTGTTGTTTTTCTCTAAAAAGAGGTCACGTTGTCCATCTTTATCTGACAGAGCCTTTTTATTTAAAGAGACGTTGTTTAGCATGTTTGCCTTAACATTTTTTTCAAGAATTTTGAAATTACCATCTTCAGGTTCGTAGGAAAAGACTCTGCCACCTGACCCTGTTCTTTTTGCGGCGATCAGCGTGTAGTAGCCGATATTTGCCCCAACATCCACGACGTTCATCCCTTCTTTTATTGAATTACGGAAGATTTCTGTCTCAAATTTTTCAAATACTCCCATAGCTAGAGCTCCAGAAACTGCCACATCGGACCGGTCGAGATAGAGGGTTCCTTCATCAATAAGGACCGTCTCCGGTATCTGTTTTTTTATAAACCATTCGAGCGCGCCCTTCAATCCAGGAATTTTGGAAGAAAAATGATAAATCTTCGCCGGTAATTTGGACGGCATTGCTTTTACTGTGACTTTAGTCAGTCTGCCCACTATTCCACTCGCGAGTTGTCCTGACGGATCTTTCTTGTGGCTATTTGAATCCTCTTTGGTTATCATTAGTTCTCAAAAGCATATAATTAAACGTCTATAAAGAAAACCCCATGACAAGCGGAAAACGCCTGATTCTCATACCTACATACAACGAGAAGGAGAACATCGCCAGCATTCTCTCCGAACTTCTCACACTCTATAGCGAAGTAGAGATATGGGTGATTGACGACAATTCTCCAGATGGTACAGCCCAAATAGTAGAAGGAATCTATCTAAATCACCCGCGTGTCAAGGTGATAAAAAGGCCCAAGAAAAGTGGCCTTGGAGATGCATATAAGGATGTTCTTTCAAAGGTTCAGAAGATGAGTGATTTTTCCGAAATACTCACGATGGATGCAGATCGGTCCCATGATCCAAAATCGGTTAGGCACATGTTTGAGAATCTTTCTCGACATGATTTCGTGGTTGGTTCGCGTTATGTAAGAGGCGGGAGAGTCTCTGGTTGGAGCAAAAAGAGGTTGGCCTTAAGTTGGCTTGGTAATTTGTATACAAGAATGATTATGGGTTTTCCAGTCAAAGACGGCACGGCCGGCTTCGTTGCTTTTAGGAGAAGTATTATTGAAGAGATTGACTTCGGATCTATCGCAAGCTCGGGCTATATGTATCAGATAGAATTTAAAAATACATTACTAAAAAAAGGGGCAAAACACAAAGAAATTCCTATTACTTTTTCCGAAAGGCTTCTGGGGCAGTCCAAAATGTCTGGGAAAATTATTTTTGAAGGTCTCATGATGCCCTGGAAAATCCTATGGAAGGATAAAAGTATGCTCCTCGGAAGGGTCGGCCTGATGCTCACTACACTCTTTTTTATAACCACTCTCGCTTTCTCTTTTTATAAACTCGCCGAAAGCCCATCTGTCTGGTATGACGAGGGAGTCTATTTCCAAATGGCCAAAAATTTGGCAGAAAAAGATATAAACGGTTTTCAGGTTGCACCAGGCGATATCGAGCATGTTTCAAAGATTACCGTCGGTTACCCACTTATCTATCCACTGGCGTTCATCTTCAAGATTTTTGGCGCTGATGTTGTCGTAGCCAGGTCTCTCATGATCATTTTCCTTACCGGTTTGGTAATTTTCGCCTATCTTTTTGTCAAAAAAACTTTTTCGACTCCATTCGCTTTTGCTACACTGGCTCTTCTTGTGTCTTTTCCACCACTTTATGGGAATGGGAAAAGTGTGCTTGGTGAGGTTCCGGGCCTTTTCTTTTTGACTGCAACTCTTTTTTTCCTTAGTAAGGCTTTGTCTATTGTTGTCTATAAGGATCCCATCGGTGATCTTCCCGGCCGAGACCGCAGGATAAAGACCAAATTGCTAATAATGGCTGGTTTGTTTGCGGGTTTGTCTGTGGCTACAAAGCCAATTTTTATTCTGCTTCTGCCCGCCCTTGCGATCGGCGATTTCCTTGCTTGGAAAAGAGGACAACTTTCTATCAAAAACATCGCCGTAGCTTCTGTGGCGACGGTAGTTCCGATCCTAATCTGGCTTCTGACACAGTTTGGGAGAGGGGATAGAGCCGTCGAAATAATCAAGTTTTTTATAAATCCTCAAGCAACAGAAGGTCTCATGGCTACCGTTCTTGGCAACTTCAAGCTCCTTATTTCCGACACAAGCTCTCTGTATCTTCTGGCCACACTCCTCGTTTGGGTTGTTTCGATAATATTTCTGATTTTGCAGAGGAAGAAAATAAATACCGTAGAAATTGTTTCCCTCACTTTCTCTCTTCTGATCTTTTTGGCCTTTTTGAGAACTGCCGGGTACTTCAGGTACATATTTCCGGCTCAAGTAGTTTCTATTATGTTCCTACCAGTCTCTATCTATCGGATCACAGCTTTTTTCCAGGAAAAGTTTTCCAACTGGTTTCCAAGATCAATAAACATAAAACTTTTCTGGAAAATCGCTATGCCGCTAGTCATCGGTGCACTTTTTGTTCTTAGCCTATACCAGCTTATGTTTAACTCTTGGGCGGCCAACTATTATGAGAGCGAGAAGACTGCCTTTTGGCAAGAATATTTCAGAAAAAGTTTGGCCGAAGAAAATTTGGTAAAAACTGGTCCAACTTTCTTTTATGATGTTCCAGAGGTTGCTATGTTTTCGAAGGGTCGCAACTACTATCAGTACATAAATCTTGCTCCGGCGACTGGAATTGTCGTGGGGGAAGAGAATCTGGATTTGATAGAAAGGGGGTTGCCATCAAAAATTTTTCTAAAAACAGCCGAATTTGAGTTTCAGAAGATAAATATTACCGCCGCTGGCTATGTTCCGATCGAGACAGCATACAAGTATACTATTTTAGGTAAGAAATAGGGTCAGTTCTCGGTACTAAACCAGGTGTGGATTGAATTATTGGGGGTGGTATAATGAGACAGTCTTAATAAATAACAAAAAAATATGGCAAAATCGAATTCCGCATTTATGAAGCCGCTCAACGTGAGCGCTGACCTGGCTGCCGTTGTAGGTAAGGGCCCAATGCCTAGGTCAGAAGTTGTTAAGAAGCTCTGGGTCTATATCAAAGGTAAAAACCTTCAAGATCCAGTAAATAAACGCAATATCAATGCCGATGAGAATTTGAAGAAAGTCTTCGGCGGAAAGGGAACAGTAAGCATGTTTGAAATGACTAAGCTTGTCTCAAAGCATCTCTCTTAGTTTCGCTGTCCAGCTTGCTTGTTGGTTGAAGATGCCTGTGCTCTAGTTGTGTCCGGCGTCCCAGCCGCACTCGCTCCGGAAACCAAATGAAAACCGCCCCCTCAAGCTGGGCGGTTTTTGTATTCAGAGAACGAAAGTGTATACCTTGCGACTTCGTAGCACAGTGAGAAGGGACAGCGTGAAGCTAAAGAGCACACTGCTCATGGGGAAGAATCGATCCTCCACTGTCCACGAGTCTGCTGCCGCTACCGCCCCGATGCTCACCAGACACATAACTATCCAGAACCACAAAATGCCTCGGTTTGGCTTGTGCCATGTGTCTATCATGAGTGGAACACTGGCAATCCATAAAGCCAGAGCCGCCAAGACCACAGCCCCTTTTGGCGACGCCAGATACCAGGCGATCATGGCGACGACGATTCCGACAGCACAGATGCTTTCTGTTGTGCCCCACTTCCACCGCCCCTTCATTACCAAGATGGCGGCGACGAAAAATGTTCCCACCACCATGCCGAATGAAAGCCAGGCATCGTGGTTGCCTGCGGCAACGCTGCCACCTACGATCACGAGATTGAGGACGAGCCACATTGCCCATGTGACAGGGTTGTAGTTTTCCTTACTGCGGTAAAAGGTCAATCCCAGAGCCACGAGGGCCAAAGTCGATACTACTCCTATGGCCAAGCCGGCAATGTCCATTTCCTACCTCCATTCAAGTGGCCGATGTGTTATGAACAAAATTCAGTTCCCAGGCGGACTATATTATATTTATCCACAAAGATCAAACTTCACTATATCTTCGATGGGGGCGGTGCCTTTTTCTTTGGATAAAATTTTGCTAGAGTTTAGTAGCTGATTCGATTATTCATATGTTCGCCACCTATTTACAGAAAAGTTATGAACCTCTCGCCCGTATCGCACTTTTCGTCGTCTATTTTTGGTTCGGTACTTTAAAGGTGTTTGACCTTAGTCCGGCTACACCACTTGTCCAGGCGCTATTTGAGAAGACCATCCCCTTCATGTCGTTTCCGATTTTTATGATCCTTTTTGGCCTTTTTGAAATGCTGGTCGGTGTTCTGTTTCTTATAAAAGGCTTCGAGAAGCCAGCTTTTTATCTTTTTGTTCTTCATATGCTGACGACTCTCATGCCGCTTACTACGGTACCGGCCGCAACTTGGTCCAGCTTCATGGTGCCCACGCTCGAGGGGCAATACATCATCAAGAACATTGCCTTGATTGCTCTAGCTGTCGGTATTTTTACCCACCGTATTCGTCGTGTCTCTCGGCAAGTCGACGGCCCCGACGGCTCGCAGGCGGCAACAAATCTTATCTAAATGGAAATCTGGCATAGTATCGTACTGGGTATTGTCGAGGGTATTACAGAATTTTTACCAATCTCCTCGACTGGCCATCTAATATTGGCAAGTAACCTTCTTGGTATTGCGCCGGAAACTTTTTCAAAAAGTTTTGACATCGTCATCCAGTTTGGAGCTATCGCCTCGGTCGTTGTACTTTACTGGAAGAAGCTGATCCAGGTGGAAATACTCAAGAGAATAGTGGCCGCCTTTATCCCTACGGGAGTTATTGGTCTGATCCTCTACAAATTTCTTAAGACCTATCTTATCGGCAATGTCACTGTTGTCCTGTGCGCACTTTTTATTGGTGGAATCGTGATTATTCTTTTCGAACTTTGGTACAAAAGGCGAGAAGTAGTAACGAGGGGTGAAACGATCCAAGAGATAGATAAGATTACGTACAAGCAAGCGCTTGTCATAGGCATTTTCCAATCAATCTCAATTATTCCTGGCGTTTCTCGTTCTGCCTCTACTATACTCGGTGGATTGTTGTTTGGATTGAGCCGAAGAACAATCGTAGAATTTTCTTTTCTTCTTGCCGTGCCGACTATTTTGGCGGCTAGTGGTTTAGATCTATTAAAAAATTACTCATATTTTGCATCCGATCAGTTTGTGCTTCTGACTATCGGTTTCTTTGTATCCTTTTTTATTGCAATAGCTACCATCAAATTTTTCTTAAGTTTTGTTAAAAGATATAATTTTATTCCTTTCGGTGTCTATAGAATTGTTATAGCTATCCTTTTTTGGGTATTAGTGATATAAGTAGGTCGTAATTCTAGAAGTTGGGCAGACATACTTTCTTTTATATAAATTTGACTACTGGTCCTCTATGAGTATAGAATCGGGGCATGAAAAACAAGACAAAGACAATTATTGGTGTTGTTGCCGTCATTATTATCATTGTTGCCGCAGTTGCATATTATTCGACTAGGGAAAACAAGGAAGGTCAAAATGTAGAGCAAGAAGAGGTAGAGGCGGTATTACCATCTGGAACGCAGGCCCTTTCTGCCCGTCATTCTTTTGTGGCTGGTAAGCATATCGTCGCTGGGGAAGTGAAAGTGCCGACTCCGTGTGTCGTTTTGGAAACAGCCGTAAGAATTGCCGAATCTTTCCCAGAGCAGGTGACGATAGACTTTACTGCCACAAGCGATGGAGAGATCTGTGCGCAGGTCATAGACACAAGGCGCTTCAAAGTTGAGTTTGATGCTTCTGAAAATGCGACAATCAAAGCTACTTGGAACGGTAAACCGATCGAACTCAATCTTCTAAAAGCATCAGCAAGTGCCCTCGAAGCTTTTAATATTTTCGTAAAAGGTTAGGATTTTCTTCTGCATATATTTTCTGTTTTAGCTAAACCAGGTTGACAAAACCCTGCCTCTAATATATAGTTGTAGTTCAAGGTTATCCTTGTCTACAAATGTACCAAAACAGACCAAGAACTCGCCACAGCGCGCCTATCGGCCACTCTGGCGCATATCGGGGACGCCCGCACTCCGCCTATGGCCGTGGGGGACCTAGAGGGGGTTACAGAGGGGGAGGCAGAGGAGCTCCAAAAGGAAAGCGTCTCGACGTCAGTATGTTTATCAATAAAGCCGTAGTTGTCGAAGAGACAGAACGACACTTTTTACCCGAACATTCTTTTGCTAGTTTTCCTATAGATGCCAAACTTAAAAAAAATATCGCCGCAAAAGGCTACGTAGCACCGACTCCTATCCAAGACAGATCTATCCCGCATATTCTTCAAGGTAAGGATATCGTTGGTATTGCCAATACTGGTACTGGTAAGACGGCGGCATTCCTTATTCCACTCATAAACAAAGTCATTACAAGTCCAAGTGAAAGAGTTCTTATCGTAGTACCGACGAGAGAGCTAGCTATCCAAATAAACCAGGAGCTCAAAGCCTTTACACCTATGATGGGGATTTTTTCTGTCTGTTGTGTGGGAGGTGCGAACATTGGCCCGCAAATACGCGAACTGCGTCAGAAAAATCAGTTTGTGATAGGTACACCGGGGCGTCTTAAAGATTTGATAGATCGCAAATGTCTCGATCTTTCAAAAACAAGAACTGTTGTATTGGACGAAGCAGACCGAATGCTCGATATGGGTTTCATCAACGATATGAGATTTCTTATGTCAAAAATGCCAGCGGTCCGTCACACTCTATTTTTCTCTGCTACTCTTTCCAAGGATATTGAAAAGTTGATTCATGAATTTCTACGAGAACCAGTTTCCATATCTGTGAAGACTCAAGAAACTCCAAAAAGCGTTGATCAAGATATCGTCCGGATGAAGGCAGGGCAGATGAAAATAGATGCTCTCGGTGATCTTCTAAGACAACCAGAATTCAAAAAGGTACTCATTTTTGGTAGAACAAAACATGGTGTCGAGAAACTTTCGAAAAACCTTCAGCATCAAGGTTTTAAGGCGGAATCCATTCATGGTAACAAAAACCATGGCCAGAGACAGAGAGCTTTGACGGCATTTAAAGAAGATAAAATCCAAGCTCTGATCGCGACCGACGTAGCTGCGCGTGGCCTCGACATCGCCAATGTCACCCACGTTATAAATTTTGACTTGCCTGCTTCGTACGAAGATTATGTTCATAGGATCGGCCGGACAGGTAGAGGAAATAAGAAAGGCAAAGCGCTTACTTTTATCGAATAAATATTCGATCATCGAACTTCCATGGAGCACCCCGTACCAAAAACAAAATTTGTTAGAAAACCAAGCCAGAAGTGGGTTCCAAAACTTACTCGAATGGCTATTTTGACATGCTCGTGTGGAAATAAATATATAAAAACTCGTTCTGGTCAGGAGGTGTGTGTGAGGTGTTTGAATAAGAAGAAGTAGGGGTTTTGAATAGCACTCCTCGTCAGTCACTTGTATGCCTGTCTGCCACAGAGATCGTTCGAGGAGAGTCCGCAGGAAGATTTGCATGG
>CAYRZH010000007.1:0-43722 GCA_964428845.1 uncultured Candidatus Saccharibacteria bacterium
AGTTTGGCAGATTGGGACTTGCTGTGAGACTTTTTTTATCACCTCTTACGGGGCCAGCCACTCCTCCAGCGATTACTTTTGCGGGTCTGCCACCTGCGAGTTTACGCAGAGTCTCTTTTGCAGTTTCTATTCCCTTTTCAAATTCTTGAGGGGTATCGAGAACGATAGTTTCTTCAACTTTAGACCCATCGGTCGATGCGGCAAAGCGCATTTTGGTACCACCGATGTCGAAGAGTAAATACATGTTAGGCGATTAGCTTTTTAAATTCTTCTACCATCAAAACTTTGTCTGCCACCGTCTCATATATCCTTGATAAATGAAGTGCCGTCCAGTCGGCTAGTGTCAAAGAGTTAAATATTTTTTCAAATACAGTATGGCCCGTGAGAGGAATGACTGTCATCGGTAACTCTCTGTCCATAAACAACTTTCTTGTGACTTCCATGCGTCGCATGATCTTCGGATGATCGTCCGAGTCTTCAATAAAGATAAAATAGAATTTATCAGATAGTTTCTTGGTCGAATCTATCCTATCAAAGCCAGCCATTTCGTTGTGATTTAGCTCCGGAAATACATTATGAAAAGCCGGAATTTTACTTGTTTCGTTAAATTTTATTTTCCAGTTGTAGGCGATTGAAAGATTGCTGCGAGATGTGTAGACCAGAGGAATCTTACCCTCCAGATCACTTGCCAACTTTTTACCCTGCTCCTCCCATTTTAGAGGGTTGAGCTTTGTTCCCAATTTATGGAGCTCGGTAACTGCCTCATCCCCTTCTAAAAGCTTGGCTAGAGCCACGATAGAAAAACCCGTAGCACACCTCGGCTCTATACCCGTGTCAGGAATCTTGATATATGGAACACTGTTTTTCTTGGCAAATTCTATGAGTTTCCCCCCTATTGCCACCACTGCCAGATTATATTTCTTCTCACGTGCTTTCTTGGCAAAATCAATTACTTCCTCCGTGTTTCCAGAGTACGAGCTTGCAATAAAAAGGCTTTCTTTGAAGCGCTTCTCTGAAAGAAGTGGCAAACCGTAGTCGCGGTGAATATATATGTCCAGATTGGGGTTATATATTTTTATGAGACCCGCAGAAAGATGCGAGCCTCCCATACCACACAAAACGAAGCTGTTCCTTGGACTAAAGTTTAGCTCATTTTCAATGACCGGTTCAAACTTGAACTGGTCGGAAAATTTCTTGATTGTTTCTTCCATGTATAGAATTATACTCCGCCTATAGCGCCGGAAACAACTTTTACTACCTCTTTATCGAAAATGTCTGGTAGAAGTTTTTCTCTGGTGGGATTCTTGACGTACCCAGAGAGAGCCAAGGCCGCCCGGACAAACATTTGATCTTCAAATTGCTTTATTCCAAAATCTAGAGCCCCTCGGAATATACCAGGAAAAGCAAGGCAGTTGTTTACCTGGTTTGGAAAGTCAGATCGACCGGTGGACACAGCGAAGGCACCCGCAGCATAGGCCTCGTCTGGCATTATCTCTGGAATCGGATTTGCGAGAGCAAAAATGATTGGACCCATACCATTTGTTTTATTCATTGCCGCCACCATTTCTTTACTGACCAGTCCACCTCGACTCACACCTATGAAAACATCGGCCCCCCTTAGGCACTCACCAAGTGAGCCCTGAATACCAGTTGGGTTTGTGATTTTGGCCAACTCTATCTTTTCATCGTTCAAATCGTTTCGACCCTTAAAGATTGCCCCCTTACTGTCAGAGACTACTATATTCTCGAACCCATATCTGATCAAAAGTTTGGTAATCGCCGTACCGGCCGCCCCGGCACCACTTATTACGATTCGGGTATTGAGCTTTTGATCTGCCGATAGCTCCCTTGAACTCCCGAGCAAGGATAGAGCGTTTATGAGAGCGGCTAGTACCACCACCGCAGTACCATGCTGATCGTCGTGCATAACTGGGATGTCGAGCTCGCGCCGAAGTCGAGCCTCTATCTCGAAACAGCGAGGAGCCGCTATATCCTCAAGATTGATGCCTCCAAAAACAGGGCTAATATATTTGACTGTTTTGATAATTTCCTCACTATCTTGTGTGGCAAGACATATCGGAAAAGCGTCAATATTCGCAAATTCTTTAAAAAGGATGGCCTTGCCTTCCATCACGGGGAGTGCCGCTTCCGCTCCTAGGTTACCGAGCCCCAAAACAGATGATCCATCGGTTACCACCGCCACACTATTCCCTTTCATCGTGTACTTGCGAACTAATTCGACATTTTTGCTTATGTCGCTCGATATTGCCGCTACACCTGGGGTGTACGAGAGGGAAAGGTCGTGGCGATTCTGCAGCGGCACCTTGCTCCTCACTTCGAGCTTGCCACGCGTTTCTATATGCAACTTGCGTGATTCTTCGTTTATATCGCTCATTTTGTTTATAAAGTCTGCCAATTATATCAGAGTGATGCCTGCAAACTGCTATCCACAGAACTAAAGACGAACAACGGCTAGCCATTGTATAATGGCCATACCGATTTCTTAAAAGAGAACGGTCGAGTTTTATCAATTTTGTTTAAATTATTATGACAGGAAAAAAATGGACGATGGTTTTTGGTGTTATATTCCTAGTTCTTGGTCTCCTAGGTCTCATTGGTGGGGTAGGCCTAGTGGGAACAGACGGCGTATTTGCTACAAATAGCGCTCATGACTGGGTACATATAATAACTGGTTTGATTTTCATTTTGGTTGCATGGAAATCAGCTGGCTCTACATCAATGCTTCTTAAGATCTTTGGTGTGATCTACGTCTTGGTAGCTATCCTCGGTTTTGTGTCTAGCAGTGGAGAGGTGCTTGGTTTTCTCGCTGTAAATAGCGCTGACAATATCCTTCATCTTATTCTCGGTATCGTCATGCTAGCGGCTGGTTTTATGGCCGGGAAGCAAGTAGCTGGTGGAAATATGGGCAATGGTGCAGCAGTGTAACGAAAGACACTTCCCTATCTGACTCAAAAAGACCGCCTTAGGGCGGTTTTTTTGCACAAAAAAAGCGGGGATCTCCCCGCCTTGGCTACATCTAGATGCTTTCCCCTGAAACCAGCACGGTCCAGAACCTGCGGCCACCTTCTGGCTAGACAGAGACTGGCTCGAGGCCCTTGGCCCGAGCCACACGCGCGGCCACAGCACCATTGTGCTCATTGATGAACCGACGAAGTTCCGCCCCCTTCCGATCACTCGGCAAATGCATCATGACTTCGGGCGGGATTGTTGCGGACCGATCCAGAGCCCTGGCGACGGCACGTCGGAGTTGCTTCTTCCTCTTGGGAATATGGTCGAGTATCTGCTTCCTTGCCACCTGACCGGTCAAGTACGCCTCGGGCGCCGTTGGAACAACGAACCTTTTGCGCTCCGATGGTCTGCCGCTTGCCGGACTCCCCCTCGAGTTGAGGTGCCGATGCGACATTCTCCCGTTCCCGCCTCCATTGCTTCCATGGCCGATTTGACTCATTCCATCTCTCCTTTTGAGATGAACCTGATTTTGCGCCCAGGCCTTACCCAAGCGCTCTGGCGAGGTACATTACCAAAGCATTTTGGATGAGTCAACTGTGGATAAATACATATGAAACAGGCCAAATTCTAGAATGTAACGTCTAGATTTAGATCTTCATCAAACTTTTGTGTATTTTCGAGTTCGTTTATAAAGCTGGCTTGCTCTGCAGTCTCATGGGCTCTTTTAAAAAGTTGGAAAGCTTCTTTGTATAAACCTTGTTTCATTTTCTCTTCACCTTGGGCGATAAGGGAGATGGATTGGTCTAAAGGTGTTTCTGATGTAGCGGCTGACGCAGCGCTAGATGCGTCGGTTAGCTTTGCGGCCACAGAGATTGCCTTTTTTGTCGTCTCTTTTGCTGCCTCTTTGCTTACTTTGTTGTTTTTCGCTTTTTCTACGAGCATTTTTGCCGCAGCCAATCTTTTCTCGGCTACTGCTTTTATATCTTCATTTTTATCCGAGTTAGCAATGGATTCTTCTGCCTCCTCGCGAACCATCGAGGATGTTTGGATAGTTTTCTGGACTTTATCGACAACATTACCCAAATTTTCATATAGTGTGTCGTCTTTACTTCTCAAATCAACGAGGGCGGACTCGTGCGATTTTAAAGTAGTCTCTAGCTCAACGCTTGCATCGAAAACCTTCTTCGGTTCGCCTTTGGTTTTAAATTGTTCAATATTCCTCTCTACCTGCCGAATGTGGTCATCAAATTTTAATTCTGCTTGAGCTTTGGTCTCTGCTGTAAGCTTGCCTTCGGAAGCAAGAATTTCTATCTCCTCGAGGCGAAGACTGGCTCGAGAAGCTTCGAAGCTGGATCGACTTGTACCGAGGCTTAAAGCCGCCTTTATCCCTTCATTGATATTGACCTTCACTGGATAAAGTAGATCGCCGGGTAAAGCACCCTTCGCCGCAACAGAAGTGCTCCCACCCAAGATAAGAAGAACGATCACCACAAATGAAGTCGCTCTGACCCCATTTGCAAAAATGTAACTATACCAACGCAGGTCGTTCGCACGAGAGTTTGCTTTGGCTGGCATCGTCTCGCCAGAGGTAACTAGAATTGGATTTTTCTTTATAAATGTATCGACAGCAGAAAAAAGCTTGGCGCGTTCGTTTTCGGTCAGACGAACTTTTTTGGCGCCTTCTATGGCTTCATTGAATATATCTTGTTCTTTTTTCATGTTTGTCTCATTACGTCTCTTAACTTCTGCAAACCTCTGTGGATTCTTACTGAAATGTTGTTTTCGGACTCACCTGTGATCTGGGCAATTTCTTTTAGACTTAACCCCTCAACATACTGCATGTATATGGCGTCACGGTACATCTTGGGAATTGCGCTTAAAAAGGCAATCGCCCGCTCCCCATCTACCCTCTCCTCATCAATGCCGTGAGATTCACTCTTGATATCAAAACCTTCGTCTGCGAGGGCGTCGAGTGAGGTTGTCTTCTTTTTTCGATACTGGTCGACGACTAGATTGTGAGCAGTGGTAAAAAGAAAGGCCCTCATATTTTCTACAACTCCTCCATTTTGAATGTACTGCCAAGACTTCAAACATACACTCTGGAGCAGATCCTTGGCTAGTTCTCTGTCAGAAACTCTCAAGAGACAGTACCTGAAAAGGGCATCTGCATATTCTTTATAGCTGTCGGTGAATTGTTGTTCTTGGGAAGTCACTGTTTTTGACGTCTAAATGGCCTATATATTACATGGATTATACAATAAAAAAGTGCAGAATCAAGACCAAAATATGGCTAAAGAAAAGGCCCTCCGTCTTAAGACTCTTGTGGACCTATGGGGAATCGCACCCCAGACTCGTCCATGCCATGGACGTATTTTACTACTAAACTATAGGCCCGGTGTCGAATATTTTACAAGATTAAATGTTTTTGAATAGACCACCTCGTCGGCCCCACACGTATGTCTGTCTGTCCCTGTCCGCCACAGAGTATCGCTCTCGGAGAGCGGGAAATCTCCCCAGGGGGGTTTTGAATAGCACGCCTCGTCGAGCACGGATAAATTTTTGCTAAAATTTTCCTGCGGACTCTCCTCGAACGATCTCTGTGGCAGACAAGGGCAACTATTCAAAAATCCTTTTTTACAGTAGAATCTGCATTTACGGGCCCTTAGCTTAGTTGGTAGAGCGCCTCATTTGCAATGAGGAGGTCACCGGTTCGAATCCGGTAGGGTCCACCATTTTATGAATATCCTAATTTTTGGCGACAGTATAACTTGGGGCGCCTATGATCCAGAACAAGGTGGTTGGGCTACCCGTTTACGAAATTATTTTGAAGGAAAAGATAAAGATATCGATGTTTATAATCTCGGAGTTTCAGGTGATACCACAGCGGATCTACTTAAACGACTGGCCCCAGAGGCAGAGTCACGCGATCCCAACTTGATTATATTCGCCATCGGAATCAACGACACGCAGTTTCTTCACTCAACAAACAGTCGGCGCGTTTCAGCGGATGAGTTCCGAAACAATATTGCGAAACTTTTTTCCATAGGGAAGAAATTCACCGACAAAATTGTATTTGTTGGTCTAAATGCCGTGGACGAAACAAGAACTACGCCTAGTTCATGGAATCATGACAAGTCATATTTAAATCAGAATATAAGTGAATTTAACAACATCATTGAAGAATTTTGTAAAAACAATAACCTAAAATTCATCCCAACGTATGGCCTTCTCACGAATGCCGACCTCATTGACGGACTTCATCCAAATACCAAAGGTCATGTCAAAATTTTTAATCAAATAAAATTTGTGGTAGAGCCGATGCTATAGTCACTACTTTCTTTCTTTTAAATTCAAAAGATTTACTATGGATTATGAATGAAAATTCCAAGGCTTGACATTTAAATATATCGTGATATCATCCAAAACCTGGACCTAAACAGCGGGGGCCAGGAGCAATGTCTCAATCCGCTGAGGTACTTGCAATTTGCAAGACCGACTGTTCTTTTCAATGCTGGCAGTTAGCCAGTCAATGCAAAGGAGTCCGTGATGGCAAGTCCGAATATTGGTAACTGGGTCACCGTTCGCCCGAGAGGCAACAAGATCCTGGTCATTTCCCCCACGCGAGCGGAGGGCAGGATCAAGTTGTTTGGCTCAACTATGCCAACAAGCGCACGGCCACTTAACCAGCGCGGATCAGGCGAGCACCAGCTTGTTTTGTATCCAAAAAGCGGAGAGAGTGGAATCATTGCGATTTGTGTTTGCACCTTTGGTGACACTACCGGTGGGGGGAAGGAAGTCATAACTCTTCCCGCGTTTTTGCTGGTACAGTGGAAGAAAAACCACGAGGGACAGCCTTTCCCGTTCATTGATCTTCAGGACCAGTGGTTTCCAGAGGATCGCATCGGTCAGGTTTGCGACCACGGCCTAGAGATAGAGATTTGTGGAAAGCGGATCTCCACGGACGATCTACGGTCATTCAGACAAGACGGCCAGCCGAGGGAGGGTGATCCGCTTTACCTTCCAGACGGCAACTTGGCCTGCCTATACCTGTTTGGCAAGGCCGATCCTTCTCAAGTGCTCCGTGCGGTGCTAGAGCAGAGGCTCCAGCCGCTGACGAGAAGGGCTCTCGATGAAATCAAACATGATGTCTATCGGGTTTGCCGCGACAGAGAGCTAACGGCCGCCGAGAATTCTCGGTTAATGCGGCAGCTTGCGTGGGGGCATCAACGACGGCTCGAGCAGGAGGAAACAATCTGGACGCTTCGTGCTGGCACGCAGAATGTGGGCACATTCCTGAACAGGATCAATTCTGATGCGGCACGCCTTGAGGCTCTGCTAGGTGTGATTCCACGGAGAATGCGCCCGCCCGTAGTCAGGAGACTTCTCGGGAATCTAGCGACCGTGAGAGCAAAGACCGAGAGGGCCGAAAGACTCAACGCTGGTCTGCCCCCAATTCTGGATGCTTCCTTGACTGCGGCTTCCAAGGACCCCGGGCTGATAACTCCTCGATAATACCGCAGACACAACTGCCCCCGATCAAAAGATTGGGGGCTTTTTTCTTTTAAATTTGACTACCTATTGCAGTTAAATTTCACTTAGTGTTTCAAATGCTTTTTTGTAGGAAGCTGCCCAAAGATACTCGGCGCTTGATAAGCGCCTCGCCCGATCTTCAATATCAAACTCGACTCCGTGCGATCGTAAAAATTGTATTTGTGGTTTTATTGCCAAAATTTCTTCGTCAAATCGGAATTCTCGAGATAAAAAGTATTTTAATAAATATTCAAGAAACCCGACTTCTCCCTGTCGTGCTAGATGAACCTTCTCATGGATGAGCGTCGCCTCCGACTGCGGATCAGGCTCTGTCCCTTTCAGATCATTAAATATATCCCGCCGGAGCCAAATATGCGGGTAAATAGTATTTGCTCGGCCGGTAAGCATCGGAACATACTCCCAGAAAGCCGGCTTGGCTGTGATCGTCGTACCATCATCTAGAGATGCCTCTTGAGAAAAGTATGCCGGAACACAGTAGCCGCCGACCCAAAGAACAAGAATGACGGCGATTGTGTATAAAAGATACCTTTTTTTAAACATAACTCGAAGAGCTTATCACTCGCTTGGAGCAGATGGCGGCTCTGGCGCCGGCACCGCTGGTACAGATTCTACCACTGGAGCAGGTGCGGGACTTGATTCTGCCACGGGAGTCGGCGTAGAACTTGATTCCGACTGCGGCTGCGATGCTGGCTGTGATTCCGGCTGGAATCCTGACTGTGACTGTGACTCCGGTTGCGGTCCAGGAGTGGGCTCTGGGACTGGCCCAATCTCGATCGGCTCCGCCTCAAACACAGGGTCTCGGATCACGGCTGGTTCCTCCTCAAACACGGCTCCACTAGACGGATCGGGCTCCGGCGCTGGTTCTGCTTCTTGCTCCGTGGTTTCCCCTACTCCAGTATCCGTGGATGTTGAGGTACCAGCCACTTCTCCAATGCTTATTGTCGCCCCTTCCTCCGGCTCTACCACAGGGTCTCCTGTCGGTTCTGTCGTCGTGGCGTTTTCTACTGGCAATTCCACTGATGGGTCTATGGTTATCTCGATTTCACCTACCTCCTCCACTTCTCCCTCTATGCTCTCTCGCTCCCCCTCGCTCTCTGGCTCCCCCTCGCTCTCTGTCGTTGTTGATGATACGACCACCCCACTTTCTGGCGGCTCCACAGGCCCTATAGGTGGTGTCGAAGTACTCATACCAATGAGTTCTGATATATAGTTTGCTAGCACAGAAGCAGAGAATGCCTCATTTATACTTCTCACAGCAAGCGCCGGGTCAGATTCCCAAAGTTCCTTAGGAAATGGATCAAATACCTTCCCGGAAGTCATCATGCTGTTTAGCATTGGATTTTCTGGTCCCGTCACGACAATCTTGATCCAAATGTATCCAAGGAACCCAGATGGAACTTGCCAATTGTATAGCTCGGTGTTCGGTATACCCAAAGCGATCGGGGTGACGCTGTCCGCCGGGGTAATAGTCTGGGAGTGATCGAGGTCCTTGATAAGGTATAGATCGACACTAAGATCTGTATTTGGACCATTTTGATTTGAGGCACTCCACTTTATCTTGCGATGAGATCCCCAAGTCCAAGTCTGATTTCCACTCTGGTTTGGGTTGATAAGATTGACTGCCGGCATCCCGAGTTTCTTCCAGTCGCTCGGCATATCTGTATCGTAGCCAGATGGATTTCTACCAAGCGCTATGCCCTGGGCAACATCGTCAGCTCCTGGATCCCAATATCCAGAATTGTAGTTGGGCCAGTTTGAATAGTGATTCAATCCAATATTTGGCCCGTAGTTCATCTGGTCTATGATCACCCCGTCCGGTCTCTTGAGGATAACCATATCGTTTGTGTTATCGAGACCATCACCGATACTCCCATCGGCGATCACAGCGACAGGCATCGTCTCGGCAAAACTCCAAAAGTTCTCCGTCGAGGTCGCGGCCGTGATGAGCATATATCCTTCGGGTGGAACCACCAGAGCCTCTGGAATAGCATCACAAGTGTTTCCGTCACAGATAGTCCAGCCAGCAAGATCAATAGGAGAATTTGTCTGATTGTATACTTCTACCCACTCGTTTTCTATATCCACCCCACGATCCGGTGACGGATCATAATATATTTTATTTAAACGAAAACCTCTTGAGGTGATCCTATTTGGCTCTTTTTCTGTATCTCGAAAACCAATGCTCGTAAACTCTGGAAGATTGTGGCGAGTCTGCCATCCACTAAAATCAAAATTAAATGTACATATTTTATTGTATAAGCCGGCATCCGATGTGATGTCGAAGCGCCAGTCGTCGAGCGTCGTGGTGGCGCTTGCGAGAAAGCCCCCAAGCGGACCGGAATAGTTTTCTACCCCTTCAAGATATGATTTCAGAAAGAGCGATCCGCAGAAGTCTGGGTCAACCTCGAAATCTGTAGATGACGCATGGTACCAAAATGGATTTGAACTAACCTCCGGAACAACTTTTATCATGCGTGTCAGTGGCGTCCCGGGTGCGAGCTCTTGCGAATTGTATGGCGTTCCTGAAAGCGAGAAGTCCACACTTCCAGCTATATATTTATTGTCCGTAGAAGTCTCTGTATCGAAATAGTAGGCGGCCGTAGTACCGATCGTACTCAAGCCGAAGGCGTTCATGGCTACGATTATAATAATCGCGGTGCTGCGCATTGCGTAGACAAGAACAGGGATTCTGTCGGCTCTCCAGAGGGAGAGCGGCTCGGCCTGCGCCCTTACTCTGACCTGCGTCTTTACTCTTTTTATATAAACCCTTCTTGTATATTCTTTAGAAAAAGTAGCCTTGAACTGTCGATGCTTTTCAAAAAATATTTTTCCTCCCTTGGATGTTTTTTTTGATTTTAAGAACAACAAAGATCTATCTTTTTTGACCCTCAAATCCCCTTTGGATATTTTTCGATCTTTGACCATTTTTACTTTAATTTTCACTCTTCAGCACGATTTTCCTGACACCACCACTTCCCTCACTTATTCTCTCTCTGCCCCTCCTCTTGTTTCTAATTTTTCTTATCTCTACAACAATTCTTTTCGTTTCGTCGAAAAGCAGGATGAGTGCGGGAACAATAATGAGAATGGTGAAGCCGATTCGAGTTTTGGCCGCCGCGAGGACATACCCGACATACGGAACATCGATAAGAACCTTGCCCATAATATCCTTGGACAGAACCTCCTTTGCATCCTTGCTGTTATTGGCATCACCCTTGGTCGTATAGTAGGCCAGTCCACTCTGTGTTCTCGCCTCAATTATTCTATGAGTCGTAGGAAGCTTCCCTTTTGGTACGGGTCCAAAGGTGATGACGTCGCCCACCACATACGACGGAGCTGGTTTCACCGCCACAAGGCTTCCAGTCATTATCTTCGGCTCCATCGAGCCCGATTGCACGATAAAGAGTTTGTAATTCCCGGTGATCGGAAAGCTCGAGACTATAAGAAGGATGGCGATGATCGCTACTATTGTTCCGAAGATAAAAGATAAAATTTTCATATTAATTTATGCCTTATTCCCCAACCCCACATTTCTGTGGGATTGAGTGAAAAGCATCAATCTAAGAACTAAGCCCGGGAAACTTCCTAATGCTAGTTGTCGTCGTTTGTGATCGTACAGGTGATATTCTCTCCTTCGGCTAGAGTAATCGAGCCCCCAAGCACTGCTGGGCAGGATTGACCGTAGTTTGAAGTACCTGTCATCGAGACAAATGAGTAGCCAGACTGCTGTGTTTCACTTATTGTATGTGACACATTTGAGTCTGTAGCAAACGAGGTGTTATTTGGCACCGGAGAACCGTCAACCAGAAGCGGAAATTGTGGTGGTTGAAGCGTACCGTTACCGTTATTTATCACACTCTTAACCACAGTGATTATGGCCGGTAGATCATCGTTTGTGATGGTGCAGAACTTTTCGTCGCCTGGGTTCAGAGTGACCTGACCGGCAGCATTGCAATCACCACTAAACGAAGCCACATAGCCCGGTACACCAGTCTCCGTGACTACGTAGTTGCCAGCGGCAAACTGTGTCTGAACACCACTCGTAACCTGGGTTACAACATTTCCTACCACATTGAGTTGGAAATCAGTAACAACATTGTTTCCACCGTTATTGTTGGTTATCACCTTGGTCACTGTGAGCTTTGCTAGCCGAGGATCTCCTCCACCACAGAAGAAGGTTGGATTGTGTCTAGCTTGGACTGCCCTGAAGGCGACATCAAGTGTGACACCATCCGTCTGACTCTCATCTAAAAGAGTCTTCCCCTCACAATTTACCCCAGTACCACGAGCACTTAGTGGACCGTTAGTCGATCCCGGCAGTTTACCAAGCTCATCTTGCTCAACGCCCGGCGTCGTGAGTGTTCCAAAACACCAAGCTTTGGCAATGTATTTCGTTTCTCCTCCTGGGATTGGTCCTGGAGGATATGGATATGGCGTCCAAATATTGTTTGAGCTATCCGCAAGCGCCACCGAGAAAGGTGTACTCGTTGCAAGCTCCAAAACCGTTTTTACACCACCAGAGATTGTTTTCTCTCCAATCTCGTAAACATTGTCACCGTCATCAGCCCACCAGAACATCTGGAGCAGTCCTCCAAGCTCCCCGTCCCACGTGTTGTTTATATCCTCTAGCGGATCACCGGTATTGAGCTCGGGTTCATTGGAAGAATGATCATCATTTGACGTAAGGGACATATCCATACAGAGATATGCGCTGTTTTCGACATGAAGCGAGATGGTGTCCTCACCTTCATCGTCCGGCTTTAGATCTCTGAAATTGAAAAATAGGAGTCCGTTGGATAGGTTCGAGAGCTGCCAACTCGTGGAGCTCGAAACCTGTCCGTTGTAATAACTCTCATTATCAATCTTTAGGTCTATCGCCCCAGCCGCGAAAGTGTTGTCCTTTGCGGTTTCGGTGTCGTTTAGGTACGCACCGGTAGATGCCGTAAGCGCGGCGACAATAAACAGAATGATTCCTAAGCTAAACAGAATTTTTTTCATAGGTTTATTGGGTCTTCATAATCATTTAGCTATATTCGAGGCTATTGATCAGGAAGTAAGAATTAATAAACCTTATTGCGAACAGATGAAATTTGCATTATTCCTTGACTGAACTGCTCTGAAGGAAACGTCTGCGGTAAGGCTATCTGTCTGTGTGACATTGTTTAGACCAGATGCACCACTGCAAGCAACACCCGGTGCACGCTGAAGCGGTCCATTTACACCTGGCAATGAACCCTGATTATCCTGCGGTTCTGGGGTTGAGGTGATATCTCCAAAGCACCAAGCCTTACCTACATATCGCACCGAATTCCCAGTAAGAGGCCCTGGTGTACCCCAAATATTTGTATTGTTGTCAGCCAAAGCCACAGTTGTTGTAGCACCCACGCTCATCGCACCGAGAGGTCCGCCAGGCAATACATTCTCACCTTCTTCGAGAACATTGTCACCGTCATCGGCCCACCAGATGAAGTTTATGTGATCTGCCAATTCACCAGCTCCTGGATCATTACCGCAATTACCGCCTTCATCTGTGCCTTCAGGTTCTGTGCAGGTGTTGTCGTTATCACTCGTCAGAGTAACATCCGCACAAAGCCACGAATCATTGTTGTTTACGTGGAGTGATATTGTATCCTCTCCCATATCGCCAGGCTTTACATCAGAGAAATCGAAAAATCTCTCAACTGTAGTTAAATCTCGTAGTGTCCAGCTCGTGCTAGAACTAAAAGAAAGATTTCCGGTCACAGGATCAGTAACATAACTCTCATTATCAATCTGCAAGTCTATCGCCCCCGCTGTGAAAATGTTTCCGGTCGAGGTCTCTGTATCACTGAAAAATGCACCCGTTGCGCCGACAGCCACTACGCCGATCGCCGCGATCATACTCAAGCTTAATATAATTCTTTTCATAACTTACTTTATTGGTTTAATTTTGATAAATAATCTAATAACAAAAAACTCCAGCAAGTTTTTCGAAAGCATCGACCGGTTCAAAAAAATGCTGCGATGATGAGCAAAAAGATTTGCCTCTCTATCTACACTAAAGCTAGTCCCATATCACAGGTGAGTCAAAAACATTTAGGGCTTTTTCTGTTCACTAGGTGTTTACAATTTGTTAACAAACGAAATTTTGAAAATTCGAGGATTTATTTTTTGTTTACCGCAAGCAATACGAGGTGATCTAAAAAGTCTGCGAGTGTGCAGTCGGCGGCCGAAAGGGCTCGGGGGAAAAGGGAAGATGCCGTGAGACCTGGGAGTGTGTTGACTTCAAGGATATATATCCCGTCATCAGCGACGATAAAGTCTGATCGCGAATAGTGCCGCAGGCCAAGTGCCTTGTGGGCACGTATAGAAAAGTCTTGAATAGCCGCGCTCTCTTCGGGAGTAAAATTCCCCGGGCAGACAAGGTCATGTAGCTCGTCGCTGTATTTCGACTCATAATCCCAAACTTCCTTATTTTGCGAGAGATTTCTGATTTCCACTGGATGGAGAGCATAGAGCTCGGGTCCTGACCCCTCTACCACACCACATGTGGCTTCCCTGCCCTGGATATAGTCCTCGATGATAGCGTCCGGCGAATAGGCAAATGCCTTTTCTATCGCCTCGCCAAATGCATCCGGATCTTTCACTACAGACACACCGAGTGATGAGCCCGCCGAGACCGGCTTTACAATCGCCGCTCCAGGGAACTCCTTCTGGATTTTTATGAGTCGCTCTGGGTTGTAGTCTGCACTCTGCACCTTGAGGTGTCGCGGAGTCTTCAGCCCATGTTCGATAAAATATTTTTTGGCCAGGATTTTGTTCATTCCGAGAGCCGAAGGTAGTGTTTTTGATCCCGTATATGACACCCCATGGGCATCGAGTAGCTGCTGTACCCTACCGTCTTCGCCATATTCCCCATGAAGAGCGTTGAAAACCACATCCACGTGAGGAAATATACGGTCGGGACTACGAGCGACACCATCGATGTGCCAATTACCTTTTTTGTCTATAAAAATGTCACGGACAGTGTGTCTGTCGCGTAGAGCATTCAAAACACTGTTTCCAGTTTTCAAGGAAACTTCATACTCGCCCGATGGGCCACCGCGCATTACTCCAACTCGGAGCTTTCGAGATTTTCGAGGTAACTTCTCTGACATCGTCTTGATTATATCATCATTATTTTAACTTTCCTTGTAATTTCCTGTGGTATGTAATGGCAAATCTGTGAGCTTCATTGTTGGCGAGAAGAATCTCCTGTTCATATTTGAGTGAAAGTTTTTGATCACCTAGAATCTGTTTGGGTTTGTGCCTCTCGTCTTTTACTACTGAAACTATGGCTATTTTTGAGTCGGGGTTCGAAGCCCTTTTTGCGGCGTTGATTTGAGCCTTGCCTCCATCGACGACGATTATCTGTGGATATGGCCACTCGCTATGTGTAAAACGACGTCGCAGTACTTCCTGGAGAGCAGCCGTGTCATTTATACCGGGGTTTTCACGAATTTTAAACTTTCGGTAATCCGATTTCTTCGGTTCACCATTCTCTATAACAACCATGACCCCCACAACATTTCTACCGGCAATGTGAGCGATGTCGTAGGCCTCGATGCGTGGGCTAGAGACTGAAGCAGAATTTTCCCCCAAATTTTTATTCCACGAATCAGTATTTTTAATGAGAGCGATATCTTGGATATGTTTTAAAGCAAAAATAGTTTTCTTAGTTTTATCTGCTTTTTCAAATTCTCGATTTTTTGCATATTGTCTCATCTCTCTTTCTAGACTTTTTATAAGCGTCTTCTTCTTTGCTCCAAAGAAGAGTTTTATGTGTTTTATTGTCTGTGCATATTCTTTGGCTCCTATTTCTCCGGTACAGACTCCTGGGCAGAGGCCGATCTGGCGATTGAAACAAGGTCTCCCCGAGCGAGGTTCGCATCTATCGCGATAAGGGAAAATCTTACGGATGATTTTCAGAGCCACTTGCAGAGAAGATCCTTGTGTAAAAGGGCCGAATTCGCTTTGTATGGCTGGCAGGTCCCCGGAGGCGCGCTGTGCTTCTATCTCTCGCCCGCGCATGACGACGAGGCGCGGAAATTCTTCTTTGGTTATGAGGACATAGTTGAAACTTTTGTCATCTTTTTCTCTAGTATTGTACGAAGGTTGATGTTTCTTTATGAGATTGGCTTCGAGGATAAGGGCTTCGAGTACAGAATCCGTCTTTTGAAAATCTATCTTGGTGGCTTCATTTATCATTTTGACCACGAGAGGGCCGCGAGTGACGACGAGATCACTCGAAAAGTAGCTCCTTACACGGTCGCGTAGAGATGTGGCTTTACCTATGTAAAGGATTTTACCACTTGAGTTTTTGAAAAAGTAGACACCCGGTGCGTCTGGGAGTTTTTTGAGTTTTTTAATTAAAATCATTTTTTTTCCGATCTATCTTGCATTTGTACGCATTCCACAGACTACCATCCCGCACAATTACCCAATCAACTGACTCGTCCCAATTTTGCTTTGAAATTTTGGTATCAGAGACTTGAGACTTGTCTGCGATTCCTATTCTTAGCCACGCAGTAGGTACCTTGGAAAGAAACCTATCATACCAACCTCCGCCCTTGCCATGACGCGTGCCATAAAGATCGAAATGTCGACCCGGTGCCAATATGTATACCTTATTATTTCTAAACTTAGCATGACATTTTCTGGCCCACTCTTGCGGGTCACTTGTCTTACTGTTTGGCAGAACAATTCTGTCCGGAGGTATATAGAATGGAAATGAGCTGTCGTTATAACTCACTTCTTTCTTTAGTGGATCATATAGAATACAGGCATCGAAAGATGCTAACAAATCTTTCAACTCCCGTATCAAATATTTTTCTGTCATAAATTTAAATAAAAAACTGGAGCCGCGGGACTCCAGCATTAATCACTTCGAGCGTGGCAGATGTGGCTGTCGCTCCATGTGTTTGAGCACTTTGAGGTACAGAGCTTCCACAACCCTCTCCTGTGCCCTGCCGATTCTCGCGTAGTGGTCAAGTCCGGGCGCCGAGTTGATCTCGAGAACCCAGTACTTTCCGGGTTTATCGGCAATATCACCGCTCACCATGAGATCTACCCCGCAAAGACGCAGACCCATCTTTCGAGTCAGTTCGACAGCGATCTTTTTGAACTCGGGATGGACTTTTCTGGTCACATCCACAGGGTCACCTCCGGTAGAGAGGTTGGCATTGTCGAGAAGGAAGACTTTCTCGCCCTTCTTTGGGACAGAACTGAAGTTGAGGCCTTGATGCTCGAGCTTCATCGCGATTCTTGGATCGTCAGTTTTGATCCGCGTATCGCGACTAGTCGCCACGAAGCTCCTTTGTTTTGCCTTCAGGAGTTCGCTTATCGTAGACCGACCATCTCCAACCACGTTTAGTGGTATCCGAGCGTAAGCCGAGATCACATCGCGATCGAGCACGACCAAGCGATAGTCTGTGCCACTAACTGGCTTCTGGACAAGCGCGACTCGATCACCCTTGAAGATGGTTCGCATGGCCGCATAAAACTCTGCCCTGGTCCGAACAAGGGCGACCCCGACACCCTGACTGCCGCTATTCGGCTTGACGATGACTGGGAATCCTATCCGACGGGCATAGCGATATGCCCCATCGATGTTTCGACTAGGTGCTCCAACCACCTGTGCCCATCGGTCAGAGAAAAAAGTCCTACTTTTGGGTACAATCGGATACCCCAAAGCTTCCATGAAGAAATTGGCGTAGTCCTTGTCCGTAGCAATCGCCGAACTACCCATGGGATTCAAGTCCAGGGTATTGTATCTGAAGTAAGAATGGCGGCCATCTGAAAAGGTGATCCTACCCACAATACCCCAGCGCGGCTCAATAAGAACAGTCGCCCCTATTTGGGCGGCAATCTTTTTGAGCATCCTTCCAAGTATTAGTGACTCGCTTTTCCTCATATGCTCTCCTGTTCCACCGTGTTTCGATGATCGTTTGTGTGCCCCCATTTTCTAAAATAAAGATTAGAGTGTTTATAACACTTTGTCAAATTTTAATCAAATGCTGACACTTTAGAGGATAATAGTAATTTATTAGGATATGTGGTATATTTTGACAAATCGAAATGCTTATCTGCCTATTGGCAGTTTTTTCTTTATCCTAACCTCGACATAAATCTATATGCCAATAATATTGGACGGAAAAAAACTAAAGAACCAATTGACACCTGGTCTAAAAAAGAAAATCTCGGGGTTAAAGATAAAACCCAAACTGGTTATCATCCAAATAGGTAACTTGAAGGAGTCTAATGCTTATATAAAAAAGAAGATAATCTTTGCCCAAAAAATTGGTGCGGAAACTGTGCACAAAAGGTACCCGGAGAAAGTTCGAGAAGAAGAAGTTGTCACTGATATTTCAAAATATAATTCGGATCCGAAGGTGCACGGAATCATGGTGCAACTCCCTATCCCAAAAAAACTCAACACGAGTCACATTATAGAGACCATAAATCCGAGGAAGGATGTAGATGGCCTGACATCAGAAAATACCAAATCTCTTTTTGATAATGCAGAAACTTTTTTGCCTGCGGCCACCCAAGGGATAATGACACTGCTTAGACACTACAAAATCAACCTCCTTGGTAAAAAAGTGGTGATCGTCGGAGAATCTACGCTTGTCGGAAGACCAACATCTCTGGCTTTTTTAAATAAAAGAGCAACGGTTACTATTTGTCACACTTACACGAAGAACCTCACAGAGGAAACAAAACGTGCAGATATATTGGTCGTGGCCGTCGGTAAACCACATCTTATCGGCAGAAACCATGTCTCTAGAGGTCAGGTGGTTATTGATGTGGGGATTACAGTGACCAAGAATGGAGACGTCGTGGGTGATGTAAACTATGAAGAAGTAAAAGATATTGTGAAGGCTATCACACCCGTTCCCGGTGGAGTAGGCCCAATGACAGTATTTTCACTGTTTGAAAACCTAGTCAAGGCCCGGGCGTAATATAGGGGAAAATACTAGTATCGGGTGTAAGACTTCACTTTACTTGACACCATTAGATAGTCATGATAGGCTGATTTTAGGAAATTAGCGCTTGTTTTGAGCGTCAAAACGGGCACAAAGTGTTCTTTCACACGGAAAGGGAGCGACTCATGAAGAAGAATATGCCTTACCTGCTCGTGGCGTTGAGCTCCATGCTTCTGAATTTCGTGCTCATCGCGGTTTTCATCAACCGCGAGATCGAGATCGGGAGAGTGGGCAAGCAGCTCGAGACTTCGGCCGCCCTGGTCGACCGGCAACAGGAGATGATCGAGGCCTTAACCAGGGAGGCAAACGCGCAGTCGGCGGTGATCGCCACACTATCCAAGCCGATTTACCCCGGAGTACTCCTCAAGACCCAGGCACTTGAGGTAACAATCGCGGCTGACAGCATGATCGCGAACACTCGTGAGATGTTTACGGAGGCCTTTGCGTATTTCGAGAGGGGCGAGCTTTCGCCTTCTTCTTCTGACCCTCCAAGCGATCGAGTCATGACTCTCACAAAGAAGCTCTTCGGGGTTAATGGCGTGAGAGTGGTCATGGTCGAGCCTCGGAGAGTGACTGTCGTTCGCGATCCCATCTTCGAGTGGGACGAACTCAAGGATCCCATTCTCGCGATTCTCCAAGCCGAGTTTCCGGAGCCGGTGCAGGTCCCCGGAGCGAACTCCGCCTCAGATGACCATCTGATTCGCCGCCCCACCCACCTACCGCCAGAGATGGACGAGCCTGATCTCCAGCTAAGGCCGATCAAGACCGGAGCTTGAGAGATCCCGAACCCAACACAATCCTTACCCCGCCCAGAACCGTCGCGTTCTGCGGCGGTTTTTCATATGTGAAGATTTGGTATCTATATCATAGGTTTTGAATAGACAGCCTGTCGAGCACGGTTCTGTCTGGCTTGGAGATTGCACGAGGAGAGTCCACAGGAAGATTTGCATATCTATCAGGGTTTTGAATAGACGCCGAGGCGAGATATCGTCCGTTGTCTGGCTTGGAGATTGCACGAGGAGACTGCACAGGAAGATTTGCATGGTCTGTCAAGTTGGCCAGATATCTAAAGTAGATTCTTTTATATAAGTTGTCTGGCCAACTTTACAGAAATCTTCCGAGCACTAGGAAACTCCCTCGCTGGAGGGAGTTTCCGGTCTCCGAGAGTAATCTCCAAGCCAGACAGAAATTTATCCGCGCTCGACAGGCTGTCTATTCAAAACCCCCTCACTTTACCTTCAACGCCCTCTTCAAATACACCCCCGTATGTGACTTCTCGGCTCTAGCTACATCTTCTGGCGTACCTCTGGCAATAATCTTTCCGCCACCTTCTCCCCCATCCGGACCAAAATCAATAACATAATCCGAAGATTTAATCAGGTCTATATTATGTTCGATTACCACCACGGTGTTCCCCTTGTCCACCAATTTATTTAGAATTTCTATAAGTTTCTTAACATCCTCATAATGAAGCCCGATGGTCGGCTCATCAAGGAGGTAGATAGTTTTTTGCAGATGTGGGCGATACAACTCCGAAGAGATCTTCACTCTTTGCGCTTCGCCGCCAGATAGAGTCGTAGCGGACTGCCCAAGCTCGAGATACCCAAGCCCAACATCACTCATAGTTTTTATGCGGTCATATATCGCAGGAATGTCCTCGAAGAAGTCGAGAGCTTCTTCAACTGTCATTTTCAAAATATCATATATATTTTTCTTTTTATATTTAACTTCGAGAGTCTCTTTAGTAAAACGCTTACCGTTGCAGACATCGCATGGAACATAGACTGTGGGCAGAAAATGCATCTCCACTTCGATAAGACCATTACCTTGGCAAGTTTCGCAACGGCCTCCAGCGACATTGAAAGAAAAACGATTTGCCCTCCAGCCTCGATACCTGGCTTCTTCGGTTTCTGCAAAAAGATCACGAACAAACTTCCACGCTCCGGTGTATGTGGCGGGATTTGAACGAGGAGTACGCCCTATTGGGGATTGGTCAATGAGAATGACTCGACCGAGATACTCACTACCAGTAAAACTCGTGCAGTTAAAAATTTCTGCTGAACGATATCTTCTCTCTAACCTAGCCTGAAGATTTTTATAAACAATCTCGTACATAAAAGAAGACTTACCCGAGCCAGACACTCCAGTAACAGACACAAACTTTCCAAGCGGGATATCAGCATTGAGGTTTTTTATATTAAAAACATTTCCACC
The DNA here is from genome assembly GCA_964428845.1 of uncultured Candidatus Saccharibacteria bacterium. GTDB lineage: Bacteria > Patescibacteriota > Minisyncoccia > Phycocordibacterales > DATGWK01 > CAYRZH01. The sequence goes on from CAYRZH010000007.1 coordinate 20,739, forward strand.
TCGCACAGAAAGTTCCCCCCGAGGTGTAGAACGACGTTTTTCCGGAATTTCTATCTTTTTTTCCCCTCGAAGATAATCAAGCGTCAGTGATCCGCTATCATTTTTCTTTGCCGTAAGTAATTCTTCGAGATAACCTGCGACCACCACATCACCACCGTGAATACCAGCGCCAGGGCCAATATCTACTATGTAGTCTGAAGCAAAAATAGTATCTTCGTCGTGCTCGACAACAATAATCGTATTACCAAGATCTCGGAGCTCCAGAAGTGTTTTGACTAGTCTAGCATTATCTTTGGAATGCAGACCGATAGTCGGCTCATCAAGCACGTAAAGTGCCCCTACGAGTCCGGAGCCAAGCTGTGAGGCTAGTCTTATACGTTGGGCTTCACCTCCAGAAAGGGTGTGAGCTCGACGATCGAGAGATAGATACTCGATACCGACATTTATCATAAAGCGCAGTCGTGATTCTATTTCTTTTATAACAACTTTAGAAATACTTCTGTCGCGGGCACTCATCTTGAGACCACCAAAAAAGTCGAAGCAATCCTTGATGGAAAGCCCCACACACTGGACAATATTTTTCCCGCCGATAAGTACGTGGAGAGCTTCTTCTCGTAGACGAGCCCCGTTACATTTTGGACAAAGCTCACTGCCGAAGAAATGTCTGGTGCCCAGCCCATTGCACTCTGGACACGCCCCGTATGGAGAGTTGAAGGAAAATAGGCGCGGTTCAATTTCTGGATATGAGTAACCATCGCGTGGACAAGAAAACTTGGAAGACATCAAAAATTCTTCTTCTTTGTCGATTTCATCGTCGTCAGTCTCGCTGGTTTTCTTTTTTGGTGACACATCTCGAAACGTTATCTTCACAAGACCTGTAGACTCTTCCAGAGCCTTTTCCAAACTCTCGCTTAGTCTCTCTTCTGCGCCGCTATTTGCTTTACCAAAGTCATAAATATTAATTTCATCAACAAGTACATCTATATTGTGTTTTTGGTTCTTTGATAGGATTATCTGCTCGCGAAGTTTCTTTCTTTCCCCATCAACCATCACCTCCGAATAACCTTTGCCGAGAAGATCGTAGAGTAGCTGGTAGTATTCGCCCTTCCTACCACGAATAAGGGGTGAAAAGATCTCCACGTAAAATGGAAAATTTAATGGTCTTTTTGATTCCTTGGGTGCGCGAGAAAGCCGTTCTTTTATCTTTTCGAGAACAAAATTTTTTATTTCTTCATTAGAGAGCTTCTCGATTTCGTTTCCACAGATAAGGCAATGGGGTTTGCCGATACGGGCGTATAGGATACGTAAATAGTCATAGATCTCGGTAATGGTAGCCACCGTTGAACGAGGGTTGTTTGACCTCGATTTCTGATCGATAGAAATCGCTGGTGAGAGGCCGGCTATTTCATCGACGTCTGGCTTTTGCATTTGTCTTAAAAATTGGCGGGCATAAGAAGAAAGCGATTCCACATACCGTCTCTGACCTTCGGCAAAGATGGTGTCGAAAGCCAGAGAAGACTTGCCGGAGCCGGACAAGCCTGTAAAAACAACCATATTATTACGAGGAATTTCTACGGTTATATTCTTGAGGTTGTGCGTCCGTGCTCCCCTAACAATGATATTTTCGCTCGGGCGATGTGCCGCAAGTGCTTTTTGTTTTTCTTCTTTTGGATCGTTTTTCATTTTGATTCTATCGGTGACGGAGATCAAAAGTCGACATCAATACGCAAAATTCCCCCGCCTCGCGCGACTGGGTATAGCTATCATAGCACAGGCTGCCCTAAGTCTTCTATATTTTAGCGGCTTGCCCCTCCTTCAAAACATCTCTTAGTTCACGGACCAAATCATCTAGAACAATGCTAGCTTTGACGAGGAACCTGTTGGCACCGAGCTTTTTGCCTCGGTCTATTTCATTATTTTGTGAGAAGTTGGAGAGGATGACGACGGGAATATTTTTCAGTCTATCGTCGGCTTTAATCTTTTCTAGAACATCAAAACCGCTAATGCCTGGCAGTAAAATATCTAGGATGATGATATCGGGAACTTCCGTCTCGAGAATTTTGAGAGCCTCTTCCCCAGTACGAGCATACAGCAACTTGCAACCCTGGGTAGAAAGTTTACGAGAGATAAGGTCACTCAAGAACTGATCGTCTTCAACCCACATAACCACCTCTCCATCAAGAAGTTTTCCACCCTTGTTTACTCCACCGGACCTTGCCAGATGAGAATTTATTTTTATAAGCAGCTCATCGAGGTTGAGCTGGGCTTTCACCAGATAATCCTTAACCCCAAGATCAACTACCTTCTTTATTTCAGAAAGCTCCCCAGATCGTGAAATGGTTATGACTGGAGTAGAAGAAACGGTTTTGTCTTTTGCCTTGTCTTTGAGGAAAGCCATGGCGTCGTCTACCGCCGACTCCATATCTAGCACAATAAGATCTGGTCCATATGAGCGAACTTTGTCCAACGCCGCCTGGCTGTTTTCTACAATAAAAGTCTCGAAACCATTGCCCTTTAGTTTTTCGCTTATTAGGTTCGAAAAGAATGAATCTCTTTCTATTATTAGTATCTTTGACATAGATTTTGCTGTTTATAGTTTATAACGCCACAGTTAGTGGTGCAATGGCAATGTTAATAAGAATTTGGTGCCCTTTCCTTCCTCACTTTCAAAACTCATTTCACCCCCATGTCGCTCGATGATGGTTTTAACGATAAATAGACCGAGTCCAGAGCCTTCAGGGTCGAGGGTTTTGGCGTTTTCGGCCCGGAAAAAGCGCTTGAAAATATCCTTCTGCTGTTCTTTTGGAATCCCAATGCCGTTGTCTTCTATAATGATCTTCATGCGATCATTTGGTTCGAGAGAAAGTTTTATTGTGATATTGCCCCCTTCTCTGGTGTACTTGATAGCATTTTCGATAAGATTCTGAAGAACCGCCCTCATCTTTTGCGGATCAACAGAAATTTTTGGTAGATTTTCTTCTTTATTAACGATAATCTTTATCTGCCTTCTTGCCGCCTGTGATTCAAACTCCGCAATAATATTGCTTAGAAGATCGACAACATTTATTTCTGTATATGAAAAACCATAGGTACCAGACTCGATACGATCTATACCGAGCATGTCTCGGATAAGATTGATTATACGCTCGTTGCTTTCGTAAGCTTTCATAAGAAGGGCCCTCTGTTCTACAGATAAGGTGCCGGTCGTTTCGCCGCGCAGGAGACTATCGATGGTCCACTTTATGGCAGAGAGCGGTGAACGAAGCTGGTGAGCTACAGTCGATACGAACTCTGACTTTTCTTTGTCGAGAACTCCAAACCTTTCATTTTGTTTTGTAAGTTCTAGATCTTTTCTGACAAGCTGACGTGCATAGCTGTTGTAGGCTTCGTTTAGGAGTCGGAGTCGTTCGGCTTGCAACTGCGAGCGCCGCTTACTTTCCACAAGCTGTTTCTCTCTATTTTTAATAACCGAGGAAAGATAACCCGCGAGAGAACCAACGATGAAATAAACAGCAGTGATGGTTACAGTAGAGGTAAGCTTGGCAATAAACTCATCGTAAGTCATCGCGCCCGTACCGGGGTAACCAATAACGTATTTGAGTATACCTTTATAGTCTAGGAGAACCAGACTATTTACAAAAAGACTGGAGACTGCGGCGATCGTAATCGAGCCGACTACATCAAAAAGAATGATTGACGAGACTATTGGGATGAAAAAGAAGATTGGAGCAACGCTGTCGGCCCCACCCGAGAGGTGCAGAATGATCACGAAAAACACAAGCTCGAGACAGATTTGGCTTGTAGCAAGAAGGTTTAAAAATTGATTTTTGCCTTTGGCCTCAATGTATTTGACGGCCTTGTAGAAAAATAGATTGGTCAGTATGAAAACGGAGAACAAAAAAAGCATGGTCGGCACAGGGAAAAAATTGTTCCCCAGAGGATCAAGCTTGGAGAGAAGACCCATAAGAAAAATGGCAGGGGCATAAAACCAACGCGCCCTTATCATCCATCGGTTCGATTCGAACTTATTGCTATGGGTAAGCTTCATGTTTATAGGTACTTTTGCGAGAAATTATAGCATAAATAATGAACAAATCGTGTGGATAAGAGGAAGCGAAATAGCAAAATATCATCTTCGGGGTACGCATAATTTTCTACTGAAAATTTGCTCCCTCTCGGCCGCCTACGCGGCCTCCGAGAGCCCCCTCCGACGATATTTTGCTATTTCTTAATTGATTGACGAAGCCTTCGTCTCGGCACTCACTCGGAACCCAATATTAGTTAACCCCCTCTACTTCTGAAGCTCCCTGATCTCATCTCGCAAAATGGCTGCGGTTTCGAAGTCTAAAATCTTCACAGCAGCATTCATCTGTCGTTCTTTCTGGCGAATAAGTTTCTTTGGATTTTTAGCATAGACTTTTCTATCAATAGAAAGAAGCTGGGCCACGACTTTTTTGTGATCTGTTTGTAAATGCTCAACAATATCCTTTATCTTCTTGGTAATTGTCTTCGGTGTAATGCCGTGTTTTTTATTATATTCAATCTGCAGTTTGCGACGCCTATTGGTCTCATCTATGGCATATTGCATAGAACCAGTAACAGTATCTGCATAAAGTATCACCCGCCCATCTATATTTCTCGCGGCGCGGCCGATTATCTGGATAAGAGATGTCTCGGAGCGCAGAAATCCTTCCTTGTCAGCATCGAGAATTCCGATAAAAGATAGCTCCGGCAGATCAAGTCCTTCTCGGAGTAGATTCACCCCGACCAGGCAGTCGAACTCCCCTTTTCTAAAACTAGTTAAAATCTCAATGCGCTCAAGTGTTTTGATTTCACTATGTAAATATGCCGCTTTTATTTTTTTCTCTTTTAAATACTCGCTCAAGTCTTCCGCCATTTTCTTCGTGAGCGTCGTAGCGACGGCTCGTTGACCTTTTTTTATAACCTTCTCAGCTTCCGCAATAAAATCACCGACCTGTCCCTGGTACTGTCCGCCTGAAACGACGGGCCTCACTGAAATTTCCGGGTCGATAAGCCCCGTTGGCCTTATGATTTGTTCAACTATCTGCTTACTCTTCTCCCTCTCATAATCACTAGGGGTTGCGGAAGTATAGATCACCTGGCCGACGCGCTTTTCGAACTCTTCAAATTTAAGTGGGCGATTGTCACCGGCCGAAGGTAGACGGAAACCGTGTTCTACAAGAGTCTTTTTGCGGGAAGCATCGCCTGCATACATACCACCTATTTGCGGCACGGTGACATGGGACTCGTCTATAATGGTAAGAAAATCTGGGCTCCCATCTGCCTTGTGAGGAAAGTATGAAAGAAGTGTGTCAGGCGGATCTCCAGGAAGTTTCCCAGAGAAATGTCTAGAATAGTTTTCTATACCATTGCAATATCCTATTTCCCTGATAAGGGCCAAGTCATAGTTTGTTCGCCTTTTGAGACGCTCATGCTCAAGCACTTTACCTTGCTTCTCAAGCTCTTTTAGACGGGTTTCAAGCTCGTCTTTAATGGTTTTTAAGGCTCTCTTTTGCTGTTCTTTGTCGGTGATAAAGTGCTTTGCCGGAAAAAGGAAGAAAAGATTTATTTCCTCCTCTACTTTTCTTGAGACAGCATCGATCTTTTCGATTTTCTTTATCGTGTCACTCTGAAGTTCCAGTCGGTAGATCAGCTTTTCGTTCACAGGCATAATCTCTATGGCATTACCAAGAGCCCGGAACAGACCAGGTGAAAGATCGGCGTTGGTACGTTCGAAGTGGAGAGAAATAAGCCTATGAAGAAAATCCGAACGTTTAATCACCATGCCTTTCTCAACCTTCATATTTACCTTCTCATACTCCACTGGACTTCCCAAACCGTAGATACAAGAGACAGAGGCGACGACAATTACATCCTTTCTTGTAAGAAGAGCTTGGGTAGAAGCATGTCGAAGTCGTTCGATTTCTTCATTTATCTGTGCCTCTTTCTCTATGTAAGTATCCGTGACAGGCATGTAGGCTTCTGGCTGGTAGTAGTCGTAATAAGAAACGAAGTAATGCACAGCATTTTCCGGGAAAAACTCGCGGTACTCCTGCGCCAGCTGGGCGGCGAGTGTTTTGTTGTGAGCGATCACCAACGTAGGTTTTTGTATTTGAGCGATGACATTGGCGACAGTGTAGGTTTTACCAGAACCAGTCACGCCAAAAAGGGTTTGGTGCTCCATTCCCTCTTTTACACCCCCTACCAGAGCCTCGATAGCTTTTGGTTGGTCGCCGGCTGGCCGAAATTCGCTTTGGAGTTTAAATTTATTCATAATTTTTCAAAAACTCATCTTTTACATGGTGAAAATTTCCGTCTAGGATAGATTGTCTTATTCTTTTGACCAAATTGACTATAAAATACAAGTTGTGAATCGAGGCTAGGGTCGCCGCCATCATTTCTTTCGCCCGGAAAAGATGAGCCACGTACGCGCGCGTATAATTTATGCAAGTATAACACTGACACTCCTTCTCGATCGGGAATGGGTCGCGGACAAATTCCGCATTCATAATATTTATTTTCCCTCGCTTCGTATAAAGTGTCCCATTCCGTCCCATGCGTGTCGGCGCCACACAATCGAAAGTGTCGATGCCATTTTCTACCCCCATGAATAAGTCCTCGGGTTCCCCTACCCCAAAAAGATGTCGAGGTTTGTCTTCAGGTAAGATCTCATTTACCCATCGGACTGCATTATTTATATCCTCCTTTACAAACGATCCGCCAATGGCAAAACCATCAAAATCCATGGATGAGATCTGCTCTGCACTCATTTTTCGTAGCTTTTCGTGTCTTCCTCCCTGTACAACCCCAAAGAGAGCTTGGCGGCCGACTTGCCCTAGCACCCGTTCCATTTCCCTATGATACTCAAGGCTTTTGCGTGCCCAGCTATGAGTTCGATCCAAGGCTTCACGTTGGTAGTATTCTGTTTCTTTAGGTGAAGTACATTCGTCAAATGCAAAAATAATGTCGGCACCAAGGTTGTGTTGTATTTCTATGGATTTCTCGGGGGTGATGTAGTGGGTATCTCCTGTAATATGGGATTTGAAAGTTACACCATTTGGATCGATGCTCGCGATTTTGGGTTTGTCTATATCCTCGTTTCGGCTTTCGCTAGCCGTTTTTTCTGAAACTTCAGTCAAGAGCAACTCTTCGTCTGCGGATTTGATGAGCTTGCTGAAATTCTTACCGAAAGCAGCACCCAAAGAAAAGACTTGGAATCCGCCAGAGTCAGTCATGAGTGGCCCTTGCCAGTTCATAAATTTATGAAGTCCGCCGAGAGTTTTGATATTTTCATCTCCCGGCTGTAAGTACAGATGGTAAGTGTTAGCCATTAGGACTTGGGCACCGAGATCCTTCACTTGATCCACACTTAAGGCCTTTATGGTAGCTTTTGTTCCCACAGGCACAAAAGCCGGTGTTTCGATGACACCACGGGAAGTACCGACAAAACCCGAGCGTCCAAGTGTGCCTTGGATCTTTTTTTCTATACTAAACTTCATCAACGACTAGGGTACCACGAAACCAGTAGCTTGACCTATTTGACGTCCAAAAGTTCGATCTCGAAGATAAGCGTTGAGCTAGGAGGAATAACCCCAGGAACACCATTGACCCCATATGCTAACTCTGGAGCGATGGTCAGCCTTCTCTTTCCACCAACTTTCATTCCAACCACACCCTTTTCAAATCCTTCAATCAGAGAAGTTACACCAAGCTGAAACTCTAGGGGCTTACCATTGTAGGAGTTGTCGAATTCTGTGCCGTTGGTAAAAGTGCCGCGGTAATGAACCAGAAGGGTTTTCCCGTTTGTTGCCTGTTCACCTGTGCCAACTTTTATTTCTTGAATTGTTAGTCCTTCGATTGGTTCTGTAGTTATCATAATTTCTTTGTTTTGGGCTGATTCTAGGGGAGCCTTGAAAAAATTAAAAATAGTTGATCTATTAAAAAAATACACGGCTATTATGACAATTCCCGCCGCAACCGCTATCCACTCCTTCTTTGATAGTTTATTCATAAATTGATAATCATTTGATAATTACTTTGAGTATACTACAATAAGGACGATAGTAAACGAGCTGATCCACAATGTCTTTTTTCAAAAAAAAACTAGAAGTTGGTAGCAACCTAGATCCGTCAGTCCCCCGCCCCTTGAGCCGCCGGGAAATGCACATCGCCTCTCGCAAAAGGATCTCGCTTATTACCAAAGAGTTTGCCGATGCTTTTAAATTTCTTGAAAGTTATCCCAAGTCAGTGACATTTTTCGGCTCTTCGCGGATGAAAACAGATAGCGAATATTACGCGAAAGCCTTGTCACTATCAAAGAGGATCGTGAAGGAGCTTGGTTATTCTGTTGTCACGGGAGGAGGCCCAGGAATAATGGAAGCGGCAAATCGTGGAGCGGCCGAAGCCGGAGGCTCATCGGTGGGAATAACCATAAAGCTTCCGAAGGAGCAGAAAAATAACACTTATCTTACGGACCACATTCCGCTCTACTATTTCTTCACCAGAAAAGTCTCGCTGTCTTTCTCGGCAGAAGCTTACATCTTTTTTCCTGGAGGTTTCGGAACGCTCGACGAGCTTTTTGAGCTTCTAACCTTGGTTCAGACAAGAAAAATCTTCTTTGTTCCCATTATTTTGGTTGGTTCGGACTACTGGAATTCCTTTCGGGAATTTATTTTAAAAGAAGTTCTGGCTCGCGACATGATAGACAAAAAAGATCTTTCGATTTTTACTATCGAGGATGATGAGAATAAGATTATGGAGATCATTAGGGGTGTGCCAGTGAGAAATGGTGCGGCCTATGATGCGACGATTCACAATATAGAGAAACATGGATAAAGCATCTACCCCTCTTTCAACCAAAAAATGCGTACCTTGTGAAGGCAATGCTAGACCACTAGATCAGTCGCGAATCGCTCCCCTGCACGAAGAGATAAACAAGTGGAATATCATAGACGACAAAAAACTCGAAAAGATTCTTCAGTTTAAAGATTTTGCTAGTGCCTTGGCTTTTGTAAATCAGGTCGGCAAGATCGCCGAGGAGGAAAACCACCACCCGGATATATCTATTTTCAGTTGGAACAAGGTGAAGTTTAGTCTATCCACGCACGCCATCGGAGGCCTATCTGAAAATGACTTTATCTTGGCGGCAAAGATAGATGAGATAAGTAGATGAGGAGAACAGATAGCGCATGTGGCCTCAGATGATAACCCGTAGTAGCAATATGTGGAGACGGAAGCCTTAGGTTAGCCGCCTCTCTGCTCGGGCTGGCCTCCTCGAATTTTTCTATATTCTTCTTTATATTTTTCAAGAGTCTTGTTGACTTCGTCGTTGGGTATCTGAATCCGCAAGAGTTCGATCACATTCACCGTGTCGTAGATATCGGTCTTATGCTCGAGCTTGTAGACGGCATCACGCCAAAGGATCGCTTTTTCATATTCACCGCTTTGGGCAGCCTTCTCTTCCAAACCTTTCATCATATCCACAAAAGCTTTGAATTCAGTGGCCATTTCTCCGCCTTTCTCCAGAGTACGCTCCTTGAAAGGAATACGTTGGATTTTGTTCTGCTCGCTATACATCTGGCGGACCTTTCCACTCCTCTGCCAGGAAAAACCGGTTGAAACAATTTCTCTATAAAAATCTTCGGCTTTCTCCAAGACATCGGCGGAAATGTCTGGAATTTTTTTAACCACTTCAAGAAGCAGATGGGCTCCGCTCTCTATCTGCTCGACACTCCACCAAGGTTTGGCCGAGGCCCAGAAAAATTGATCACTTGCAAGAGCTATATCCATCAGATGCCTCACTTCCTTAAAAGCTGGATTCGAGACTGGCACTTTTTTTACTTCTGACAGGACAAGGTCTGTAAATTCCTTTTGCTTTGTATGAATTTCATTGGAGGGATCTGCCCAGGTAAGAAACTGAATCCCCTTTTCAATATCTATGGCGCTTGAAGCCCAAGTAGAACGTACTGGCATAATCTCAACTTCCTCTTTGAAATGATCCGCGATATCAGAAATACGGACAAGGTTGAATGATTTTGTATCAAAAATCTCGAATAATGTTTTCTCCAATCCTGGTCTGTGGTGTCCAAAGGTCTCGCCGTCCATGCCCGTTATGAGATAGCGTTTCTTGTTTAGATCCTCATTCATCGCCTCCTCTAGAGAATGACTGGTTCGGACTACAGCCCCCATTATTAGGTTACTTACTCGTCTCTCCCTAAAAAACACTCGTAGGTTGGACTTTGGGATCTTGTACAACTTCGAATAGTCGACTTGCTCTGGCTTGCCGTTGTATGCAATCTCATCGAGAATAATCCACTTGAAACCTAGGCTCTCAATAATCGGAACAATCTTTGCATCAAATGCCATCTCTGGCGGGAAAAAGCCTTGTGGTTTCCAGGCATCACCTAAATAATATTTATTTATTTCGTCATTTATCTTGATCTGTCTCTCTATCTCTTCCTCGTCAAGAAATGGCAAAAAGGTATGATACTTGGCCGATCCGGTAAACTCGACACGGCCATCCTTGCCGATTTCCCGGAGCATATCTATGAGATCAGTATAGCCGCACTTATCAAAAAGTTCTGTTAAAGACCCATTTATGTTTAGAGAGAGTTTTACCTTGGGCCGCTCGCGAATCCCAGAAAGCAGTGGCCGATAACTTTCACTAACGATCTTGTCCAAGACATCACGAGGTTGGTCGTGAGGTTGGTAAATGTGTAGAAAATTTGCCCAATACATTTTATTTTTCCTTTTGTTTTTCTCTATTTCGAAAATCTATAGCAATTTCAAAAACTTTGGCGTATTCGTTGGCGGAGTTTTCCCATGAGAAGTCTCGCTCCATGGCTTGCTTCTGTATTAGCTTCCACTCTTCTTTGTTTTTGTAATGTTCGAACGCCCGACTGACAGCGATAGCCAAGGACAAAGAGTTGAAATCAGAAAAAACGAAGCCGGTTCCTTTGGCGGAACTCGAATCAAAATCAGATACCGCATCTGCCAATCCGCCAGTTTTTCTAACGATCGGAATGGCTCCGTAGCGCATAGCCTCCATCTGGACTAGACCGCATGGCTCAAACTTTGAGGGGATAAGGACCATGTCAGATCCACCGTAGATAAGCCGCGGTAAAACCGGGTCAAAAGAAAGATGGGCTGAAACCTGCTTGGGAAATTTCTCTGCCAAGTCTTTGAAAAAACCCATGTATTTTGCTTCGCCTCCTCCAAGGATTACCAGTTGAAAACCAAGTTCTTTTATCAGAGGTTCCGCGACACCAAACATGAGATCAAAACCTTTTTGTTCTACAAGGCGAGAGACAATACCGATAAGTGGTACATCTTTGTCTTTCGGCAGACCGAAGCGAGCTTGCAATTCTTGCTTATTCTTTGCCCGCCCGACAAGCGATGTGGGAGTAAAGTTCTTGGCTAGATGCGCGTCGATTTCCGGATTAAAATCTTCGTAATCGATGCCATTTAAAATTCCATAGACGCGAGAGCGGCGCTCCTTTAAGAGATCGTCGAGAAGTTCGCCGAAGTCTTTGGTCATGATTTCCTCGGCATATGTCGGAGAAACAGTGGTGATGGTATCGCTATTCATGATGCCGCGACGCATGCCATTGATCTTGAGAAATCTCGGGTCGAAAAATGACGGTAAAAGTGACTGACCGTCATCATAATCCATCTCTGAAACAAAGCGATGATCGAAAATACCCTGATAGTAAAGGTTGTGGATTATGAAAACGGTTGAGATCTGTGAGAGTTTTAGATTTTCTTTATAATTCGTCCTTAGATAGTTCGAAAGAAAACCAGTTTGCCAATCTGAAGCTACGATCACGTCTGGGGTCCAATCGTTGTTGCGTTTGAAAAACTCTAATACTCCACGACAAAAAAGCGCCCAACGGACCGGGTCATCGCTGTAACCGTATACATTGGAACGCTTTTCGTAATACTCCTGATTTTCCAGAAAATATGTGGTGACCGGGAGTTTCTTTTTGCTATTTTTCCTACCAGCTGGGGTATACTTTCGAACGTTGCAGATGAGGTGACTTGGTTCTGTTTCCTTACCAGAGGTACTGTCTGTCGGGACCTCGAGTCCCTCATACTCCATTTTGAGTTGAAATTTATCAAGATCTATCCCGGCGTAGCGCGGGATCATGACACGAGCATCGTAGCCGAGTTTGATGAGAGCGCGAGGTAGAGCAAACATTACTTCCCCCAGACCACCAGCCTTAGCAAACGGTGTAGCTTCGGGAGCAATAAAAAGGACCTTTCTCTGTGGCCTCTTATTGTTGAATAAATTCATGGGATCCATTCTAACATTTTTTGATATAATACGGAATACTGATGATTAGAAAAAAAATGCTGGCGAATCAAGAAGTGAATGGTCTTTCTGAACACTGGTCTAGGAATGCCATTTTTTATCAGATCTATCCCTTGAGCTTCAAAGACGCAAACGGTGATGGCAAGGGAGATTTGGCCGGAATCATCGAAAAGTTAGACTATTTGAAATCACTTAGCATAGACGCCATTTGGCTTAGCCCCTTTTATCGCTCGCCGATGGCGGACTTTGGGTATGACGTTTCTGATTTTTTAGATATTGATCCGGTTTTTGGAGATATCCAAACTTTTGAGAAGCTAGTTTCCGAACTGCATGCCCGCGGTATCAAACTCATCCTGGACTATGTGGGAAACCATACTTCATCCGAGCACCCATGGTTTAAAGAGTCTCGAAGTTCCCTTTCAAACCCCAAGCGTGACTGGTACGTCTGGCACGATCCAAAGACCGACGGGTCACCGCCCAACAACTGGATGAGTGTCTTTGGAGGTTCGGCGTGGGAACTTGATCCGACAACAGGGCAATACTATCTACATAGTTTTCTTTCGGCTCAACCAGACCTCAATTGGCGAAATCCAGAGGTTCGGGCGGAGATGATGCATGTAGTGGATTTTTGGGTAGAAAAAGGAGTGGATGGTTTTCGTATTGATGCATTACAGCATTTCGTAGAGGATGAAAATCTTGGCGACGATTCCCAAAATATGCACTACAACCCAGAAATAGACGAGCCATATAAACTACTCATCCACAACAAAAGTTTGGGAAATGCCAGAAGTATGAAAATCGTCGGAAGATTTATAAATGAAGCCCTCGAAAGGCACCCGGACATTTTTATCGTTGGTGAAGCATATGTCGGTACCAATGATCTGAAAAAACTTTATGAATTGAGTTCTGAAGGAAGATTTGCCCCTTTCAATTTCAATCTGATAGGGCTCGAATGGAAAGCCGCCGAATGGAAACGTGCGATAGACGACTATCAAACTATGCTCTTACCAGGCTTTATCCCCAATTATGTACTCGGAAACCACGATGTCTCCAGGGTAGCAACACGAGTTGGAGAAGCGCGAGCCAGAGTCGCCGCCGTATTGCAACTCACTCTCCCCGGAATACCCTTTATCTACTATGGAGAAGAACTTGGCATGACAAATGGAGTTATCCCGCACGAGGCAATACAAGACTTTCTTGCAAAAATTTTTAAGGGGTTCCACCCCGGTCGAGACCTGGAGAGAACCCCCATGCAATGGGATGAGTCAACACACGCAGGTTTCAGTACGGCAAAACCTTGGCTCCCTGTCGCAGATAACTACAAAAAACTAAACGTAGCAAATGAAGCGAACGATCAAGGTTCGATGTTTGTATTGTACAAAGAGCTCATCGGACTTCGAAAGAAATGGCGGGTGCTACAGGATGGAGTGTACGCGCCACTAAAAGCCGGATCCCCAGACATCTTTTCTTTTAAGCGAGTTCTCGGTGGCAAGCAACTGGTCATTTTGGCAAATTTTGGAGAAACAGAGGTGGTGGAGAACATTAAAGATAGCGCGAAAATTATTCTCAATACCGGCCTCGACCGTAGCGGTGAGGAGGTTCATGGTGGAGAAATACGGTTGAGAGGGAACGAGGCGTGTGTGGTGGAGATAAAATAAAGAAAAAGGTCACGACTGGATTTACCATCGTGACCAATGTTGCCACAGGAGGCGGTCGATCAGTTGTGCATGGGCGACCTTCCATCCTTGATGGGAACGATAAAAGTTGGGATCTCTTCTTCCTCCGATCTGCATTTTTCCAAAACCACACTCCAGTTTTTCTTTATGGTAAGCGCGACAGAGGGATCAACGAGATGATCGACGAAGTGGCGACACAAGGCACAACTGAAGCATTTATCAAGCAGCTCTACCCAGAGAGCCTCGAATTGTATGCGCCTTGTCAGCTTTTTCCTTTCCCCTCTCCGTGTCGAGTCATTCTTGTCTATAAGCGAACGTTCTCGCTTCAGGGTCTCTATCCTTTCATCAGCCAGACCAGAAAGAATCGTCAAACCTCGTAGCTCGTCTGGTACAGTACCGATAACAACGTCGCCTGGTTCGAGAGGTGGCAATGCTTCCTCCATCTCTCCTGTCTGCTCTTGGGTGACCGTTTCTAGTTGTTCGATCAATTCCATCAGAAATTCAGGCATCAGAGACCTCCTCTGTTGGTTTCCTTCCAAGAACATCTGCTCCGGAGATTAATACAGATTGGATACTAAGTCAAGGCTGATACGATAAAACATGAAAGACGTGCCGCCATAATAACCGACTATCTCGTCACCGAAATCGTCTGGTTTAGTTCCCCAGGATCCAGGGCAAATGGAGCACTTACGGTAATCCTGTTTGTGGCTGGGTCCTGCTCGATCGAGTACTCGGTGCTATAGTCTGCATTGCTGGTGTAGTGAGCTTGCGGTGCATTCGGGTCTACCGGTAGGGACGGCAGATAGGTCGGGCTTATACAGTCGACAATGTCGTAACCGCCGGCTGATTTCATGATCGTTGCGGTCTGGGGAAGCGCTCCCGCACTACAGGTAAACACTCCCCTATTGTCGGCAATATTTTGTCCAATGGCATTTAGAATGGCATTGACATTGCTTACTCTCTGCGAATTTCTTGCCTGGGCAAATTGTCGGCCGGGATTGATTGCAACAATAACTACGGTAGCAAGGATGGCAATGATGCCCATAACGAGAAGGATTTCAATAAGAGTAAAGCCGGTCGGGCGTGGCTTTTTATTAGTTTTTTGATTATTAGTTGGGAAAATTTTCTGATGCATTTTTGTAAAGTTATTTAAAATTCGTGATTAAAACTAGTAATTCAGAAAGATTAGAATAACTCGGTTAAATTTAACTTTAAGATTATTTAAAATTTTGTGCCTGGTTTTTGTCTATATATTTGTTGTTTACACCTGACGTGTGGAATTCCTTCGTTTCTGGAGTGCGAAAAATTGTTGTTGGGGGTTAATAAAAATACATAGCGTGAAATTGATATTTCTAAAATCTGTTGTTATACTATAACAACAGAAATTTAGCCTGAATCTTGGCTAATCATTATGTCAGAAGAGCGCAACAAAATACTCTCAAAAAAACTAGTGGAATTTGGGTTGAGCGAGAAGGAAGCCTTGATTTATCTCTCACTTCTCGAGCTCGAAATAGCTGGGGTAAATGAGATATCAAAGAGGTCTGGGATCAACAGAAGTTCTTCCTATGTGGTACTTGAGTCTCTAAAAAAGAAGGGTTTTGTTGGAATTTCCGATGATAAAAAGGTGCGCAGATACATAGCTTCCCCCCCCGAAACGATTCATCGCGTAGCCGAGGATTTGGCTCGAAAGCAAGATGATGTACGCAAGAGCATCAGTAGCATAATCCCAGAACTTAAAGCATTACATAAGGACACGAAGCATAGGCCGAGGGTAAGAGTACTTGAGGGAAAAGACGGACTGATAAGTGCGTTTGAGGATTCGTTGAGTTGTAGGGAGGGAGTGATGAGAGTCTCTTCATCCGTTGAGAATCTTTTGAACATTATTCCTGAAGACTATTTCCCGAATTACGTAAAGAGAAGAATTGAAAAAAAAATAAAACTGAAGGGTATTCACCCAAATACAGAATTTGCAAAAAAAATTATAGGTCTCGACCCAGAAGCTTTTGATAGGCCTCTGCTGATCCCCTCCAAGGATTTCAAAATGCCAGCTGATTTCGCAATCTACGACGATAAAATAGCATACATGTCACCCGAAAATGAAGGGTTTGCCATAATAATCGAGAGTAGAGAGATGTCAAACGTAATGAAAAGCATATTCGATTTGGCGTGGGTGGAAGCAGAGAGATTGAGTAAAGACAAAGATACTAGAAAAAATAGCTAGGATCTTATTTCTGTCAGTTCCACATAAAATTGAGAGCCACTCCCTTCCCCCCCTGATTCTACCCAGATTTTTCCACTGTGAGCATTGATAATTTCTTTGGCAATAAATAAACCCAACCCTGTACCACGAATATTTGTTTCGTTTGCATTTTTAGCTCGGGTAAACTTTGAAAATAATTTTGATATAGTTTCTTTAGAAATTCCAATACCAGTATCTTTTACCGCAAATAAAATCTTACCCGAAGAATCTTTAGACAATGACACTTTTACTTCTCCCTTTGGGGTATATTTGATTGAATTATCAATAATATTTACGAGGACTTGCTTAAGTTTCTCACGGTCAGCTTTTATCGGATATGATTTTGTTGTGTCACATTCGAAGGAGAGTTTGAGTGTCGCTTTTTCAGCATTTTGTTTGAGTTCATCCATCACCGACCTTACCAAGTCCTTAAGATCAAAATTGGTGAAATCGTATCTCATCTTGCCAAGCTCTATGCTTGTTACATTAAGATAATCGCTAACCACGGTGACAAGGGTGTTTGCCGAATCAAATATAATCTGCGAGGCGTGCTTCAAATCATCGCTAATCTGACCATAATCACCCTCAAGAATGAGAGAGGCATAACCTTTTATGGCGGTAAGAGGGCTACGTAGCTGATGAGACGCAAAAGAAACAAATTCTGATTTCTGTTTGTCGAGTTCCTTGAGTTTTTCATTTGCAGTAGAAAGCTTTGTGTTGATTATTTCAAGCTCTTTTTCCTGTTTTTCGATTTTTTCGCGAGATTTTACCTCGCGCAGAACACCCTTCATAAGCAAAATTCCAAATATAAGAACAAACAAGAAAATACTACTTCTGTAAACAACAAGAGAGATTTCCCTTGAAAAAATAATTTCACCAAATGTTACAACAGATAAAGCAAATACCAACAGTGCGATACTTGCTATTTTTATATTAAAAAATTTATGTTTTAAGATAGCATATGCGGTGAATGCAATGAACGGAAATAAAAATAGTGCCCCAAATGGAATAAATTTTGAATTGTCAAAAAATGCTGGTAAAATAAAATTAAAGACCATTATTAGGGACAACATTATAAAAATTCCAAACAAAACTATTAACAAGGGCTTGCGAAGAGTTCTCTTTGATTTAATAATTCTCTGAATAAGAAGGACGACACCACCCACATTAAAAAAAGTGATTATGAGACCAAAAAGTAAAATACCGGGACCGTTAATAACTCTAGAAATTTGCCCGCGCTCGTTGATTTCAGAAATTCCGTAAAAAACTAGTGGAGTCAAGGTTAGAAGAGAAATAATGGTTGTCAGGGAAAATAATACCCACCTGTCATTCCTCGGTAACTTAATATCATCTGACGGAAAAACATATGCGAGGACAAATATAAAAAATGCCGACCAAACTCCAAAAAACATTACAAACCTTAACAACCAAAAAGATATTTCTAAGGATTGAATCTGATAGGACGCATAGTTCACAACCCCCCACACACTTGCGCTCATTGCTAGACAGAAAAAAATACGATTTGATGCACTTCTGAAATTTGTAAGTAAAACAACAAAACCAAGGATCACCATACCAGCAACCGCTATACCAACCGACAGAAGATCCAGATTTTGGAAAGCTAGAAGAAATTGAGGCATAACAAGATATTCGCTCTACTTATTCTTCCACTCGATTTCTGGGGGTCTTTTATATGAAACGGCAGATGGTACTCCAGCATCTTTCCCTATCCTAAATACAACAGCAATTACTTTGTCATTTGTCGCAAAAATTTTTGACAAATTACCATATGCGTTATTGATTAAGTTTCTTTCCTCCAAAGAAAAAGGCTCTTTGTCACCAAAATTTATTTGCTGCCAATAAAATACAAC
This sequence comes from uncultured Candidatus Saccharibacteria bacterium, assembly GCA_964428845.1. Taxonomy (GTDB): domain Bacteria; phylum Patescibacteriota; class Minisyncoccia; order Phycocordibacterales; family DATGWK01; genus CAYRZH01. The sequence goes on from CAYRZH010000007.1 coordinate 38,856, forward strand.
GCCTGTTATCAGGTGAAACCCTAGATCTAACTTAGCGGCCCTCAGCCAAATATTTTCCATTAATCTTCCAGCATAAACAAAATCCTTATCATTATTATCAACAATAATTGCCCCCAACAATCCGGCTGAAGATATTGTTTTGATACTTTCCTTACGAATTATAGACGGAAGTTTTATTTTGTTAAGAATTTTGGTTATTCTCCAGTGCTTGAGTAAACCAAAAATAAGAGTTTTGGGAGGTGCTATCTCTATAGTTTTTATATATAGGCCTGGGCGTTTTTTCTGTTCTTCCTCAGTCCAAATAATTTCCTGAAAAAGTAACCTGTGGAGAAGCTTGTTTTTTAGGCTGACGATCGTATCAAGCGATAAGCTCTCCGCGGCATGGTGAATGTTTTCTCCCTCAACAACCGAAATTCTACATTGAGGAAATTTGGCTGCATCTTGAAATAAATATTCTTTTTCCTTTTTTGAAAAAGATTCGGTACTAAAGGATTTTCTATTCGAGTGTCTTTGAAAAATAAATTCGTATAAATCCATTTCCCTTGTTTCTGTTAACGTATCGAGTGTAATGGAAGTCGAGATATTTTCTTCTGGGAAAAGTTCGAACTTTGGCTCGTAGCCAAAATTTTTTGAAGCAAAGTAAATATTTTCCATTAATGCCCCATGAGCAATATAGGTTCCCCTGTTCCTAAAATTTAAGATACGGTGATCCTTCCCCGGCAAGGCGACAACTTGTAATTTGCTGTTCTCGACAATAAACTTCCAGGGTTGAGAGTTTCCTCCCGATGGAGCGTGGTTACCAGCTTCGATAATTTTTTCAATTTCTTCTTTCTTCATATGCTTATTGTTTACGTATAATATCCCTCAAGAATTTCTCTACCTCTATTTTCCTTGCATCTTGATTTTCTTCATAACCAGGATCGAGCATGGAATCCAGGTTAACTTCATATTTCCCTTCTTTCACAGCTTCACCTAACGCAATCCTTCTAATTATATATGCAAGAACTACCCCTGATAGAGTTGCAGCTGTTGCCAATTGTGGCCATGAATAAATTGTCTTACCAACCTCAAGAATAGAACTTAGTACCTTAGGCGGAACGAGAGATACATCAATGATTTTTGCCATAGCTTCAAACATCTTTTGGGGTGATTTTTTTATTTCCTTTAGGTCAAAGCCGTCCAGAGCTCCGTAAAAAACAGGCATAGAGGGGTTTAGGTCAAACCTTTCGACATCCAGAATCACGTTGTCACCATTATCTGTTGCCATGACTACGGGAATTTTTCTCTTCTTCGCTTCATTTCTAATTTTTACTTTCATCTCAATATCATCTAGTTCTTCAACCACTAGATCTAGGCCATTCAAAAAATCCTCCAGGTTGTCGTCTTTGATTCCTTCTGTATATAAATGTATTTCTGCGTAAGGATTAAGTTGATATATATAATGTCCAACTAATTCGGCTTTATTAACGCCAATATCCATAAAGTCGAATCTCATTCTATTAAGATTTGACGGAGAAACTGTGTCTGGATCAGCTAATTTCATGATCTTGCTACCACCCATAACAGCCAAGGTCAAGGCGCCATGGCTACCGACACTTAAGCCGGCAACACCTATCTTGAATCCGTAGAATTTATCTTGTTCCTCTTTTGTGATTATGTTTTTGTTTCTGGCAGTTCTAACTTCCTGGTGATCATAACTGTCTAAAAAATGCACCAATGTCCTATTCCATGGAAAATACACCCATTTGCCACACCTTTCTAAGGTTTTGTCCCCTGAGTGTTTTTTTATAAATTCATGAAAATCCTCCTGGTAGTTCTTATTAAACCGATATTGGGGATTTCTAACCAAGAACAGATCTTCAAGCTGTTCTTTATAGGTATCAATCATCCTATCAACTCGATATTTTTTCTTAATATCTTCTGTATCACAAACTTCCGGCTCAAAAATAATGGGTTTTTCCATATTTTATAATTTTATATTTTTACCCATTTCTGTTTCATACCTGCAGTAAAATATTCCTGGTGCTCGTACGGCCAAAAAATAAGCTTCGGATAAACTCTTTGCCCTAAATTTTTACAAAGCTCTCTAAATTCAGAACTTCTTTCTAATAATACCTTTAATATCCCCTTAAGTGCTATATCTTCATATTGTTCTTTAAAATCAATATATTTTTTAAGCTCTAAATTTATTTCCAAATACTGATTCTGTTTTTTATCGTATTTCTGTATCATTGTAAATTTACCCGTCAAGAATTGGCTTAATCGCTTGTCCAGCAAAGCTACTTTGAGAAATTCTGGGTAAATCAAAACTCCATATATTGTTGTAGTTAAATTTTTTCTCTCATAGACAAAAACGAGTGGGAGTTTATATATGTACTCAGAGATTCCCAACTTTTCTGATTCTGCCCCTATATCAATACCATTATTTGACAACACCTCTTCCAATTTTTGATATGTAAGAACCCCACCACTATCCCCAGATCTATACCTAATTAGTGGGAAGGGCCCATCACCAGTAAGAAAAAGTTCACCGTCAACACATTCAAAGTTTAAGAAATTGGGAATATATTGAGCCAGTGTCGGAACTTTATTGGTATCCCCAAATAATTCTTTGAAAATTTTTTTATTTCCTAAGCGCCTTACCAAAATACTCAACGGTGTTTCAACGGCCGTAGCACCAAATTCGGATGTCCCATACGTATTCATTGTATCAATGAAAACGTTTTTCACTCCAGCTTTCTTGGCGATATAATCTCTAAATTCTTCAGAAAAAGCTTCTCCAGTAAAGACAAATCTTAAATTAAGATTTTTAATATCAATTTTTTCTTGCAATGCGTCATCAATAACATCCTTTACAAACGGTGGGTAACCAGCAACGATAACTTGCTTGAAATTAGGAGCTATATTTTTTAAAATCTTTAGAACTTCGACCTTACTTATACCTGGCGAAACTATGGATATGTGATATTTGTTTCGGTTTGTTGTTAAATAAGCCGCGGTATAAATGCCCATTCCTGCCGACCAAATCCCCATACTGAAAGTAATAATAAACAAAGTTGGCCCATTTATTGTTAACTCACTATACCTAAAAAAGTTATTTATTATTAACTCCCTTCTCAGATCAGACCTTGAATCTCTTTGAAAATAAGTGGGCTCACCGGTAGAACCTGACGTGGAATGAATGGTTGTTGGCCTTTTGATGTTTCCGTCCCAAGCTAGTTTTTCGTATGGGTAAGCCCGAAGATAATTATTTTTATCAATCGGGGGTACTGACAAAAAATCTTTTAAGTTCTTTATTTTTTTTGGATTTATCTTATTTTTTTCTAAAAAATCCTTATAGGCTGGAACCCTATGGGAAGCGGTATGGAATAATTTTAAAATCTCCCTTTCTCCAATCTTAGTCCAATAATCACGGCTTTCCTTTTTAAAAAGACTTATAAAATTTGCTAATTTATTTAACTTTTTCTTGGGCAATTCGCTTCCCATAATTTACAGCTTAGTGCTCATAACTATAGCATATTTACACTAAAAAAACAGTAAAAAGTCTTGAATTATCTTATTGAGTAATGTTTACCAATTAACCCCCACCTCCCAAAACGATTTCACCGTCGCAAATAGCTCCCTAAAGTCATTTTTGAAGCCATAAGGGTGAAGATCAGCCGAGACCCCATAGGCATCAATGCCGAGTTTGCGAGCGATGTAGACTGCCCGCGAAAGGTGAAAACGCTGTGACACAACCAAAGCCGAACTGACCTCAAAGTTGTTCTTTGCCCGATACATGCTGTCAAACGTATCCAGACCGAGATTGTCGAGAATAATGTCACTGGCAGAAACACCATGTTCGAGAAGATATTTTTGTATCGGCTCTACTTCGTTGTAATACTTACTACTTCCATCTCCCGTGACCAGAATCTTTTTGGTATGACCAGTTTTGTACAAAAAAATAGCTGTCTTCACTCGATCCTCCAAAATCGGGGCAAGTTCACCGCTTTCGCGGACACTAGCACCAAGAAGAATAGCAACTTTGGCAGTAGGGATTTCTGCTTCAGCCAGATCGATAACTGGAGGATCACTAACCGTCGGTGCTTTAAAAATATATTCCCTACTTTGACTCTGTACGAAAACATTGATACCCAAGAGTACAAAAACTACTAGAACCAAAAGAAAAGAGAGAACCCGCGTGCCAGATCGCTCGGAAAAATGCGTGGATTTAGGTCGGTCTGAAAGCCCGGGAATAGCCATGCCAAGATAATATCATAAGCGGAAAAGAAAAAACCCGGCACTGGGGCCGGGGTGAAGTCACGAGTTAGAGAGCTATCCGAGAGGATCGGGCTGAGGCTGATAGGCTAATACAGAGGTTCGTCGGACCAGTCGACACAGTATGAACTTAGTGCGCACCCCAAACTTAACCCCCGGACCACAAATAGCAGTGTAAATCTTCCGCCGACCACCTTCCCTGGATATCGCGATCACCCGACTCCCCAGACCAGGAATTGCTTCCGGGTTCATCGCTACCATAACTTCACCAGAAGCAGGCAATTCATCGTGCCGAGTCACCGCTACAATAACACCAACTTCAGCTGGACAAAGAAGAAGACCTCTCTGAGCCTCGGAACAAAAATCTTCGTAAGTCACAGCCTCGGTAAAACCGAGATCACGTGGCGTTACCAATACCAACTGATATATCCCGTGTTCAATCTCAGGCGCGAAAAACCCCCTCCCCTTTATGATGTTTAGTAGCAAGCCATCAGTGATCTGGCAACCTGATCGCTCGATTCGTTGGCATAACTCATCTTCACTCAAACGCTGGATGCCAATGTTCACTGTTTCCCAGGTGGGCATGCCGGCGATCACCCGATTACCCCAT
>CAYRZH010000008.1:0-22599 GCA_964428845.1 uncultured Candidatus Saccharibacteria bacterium
CCTCGGGAAGATTTCTTGCCATGAGCCCAGCGTGAACTTCACGAGACAGTGTCACCACACGATGGCCCAAGATAGCTTCCCCACCCACCAATGTTGCGACATCGGTAGCAGTAATTCCGGCAGTAGCAAGATGAGCCACTGTTCCACCCGAACCATAGAGCACAAAACCGAGTTCGATGAGACCCTGGGCAAAATCGATAATCCCCTGATCCTTATTGAAAACAGAAAGAAGCGCAACCTTTTGTCTGCTCATTTCCTTCACTCCCATTTCAACGATCACCGTAGGAAAGCCCTACGAGCTTACGAGGGCCATACCCTCGATTGAATTCCGAGGTTAATACTATTCAGAACCAACCAAAAAGCAAGAAAAATCTTGAATTCAAGGTGTGATTCGGATATCATGAAGCACTATAAGAGCCGAGGTGGCGAAATTGGCAGACGCACTTGCCTTAGGAGCAAGCGGGGTAACCCATGGAGGTTCAAGTCCTCTCCTCGGCACAAGATTTTGGGCGTAAGAATCCCGTAGGAACTAGTTATTGACTTTTATAATTATCCTGATACAATGCGGGCAGATCGCCCGTTCTTCGACATAACCAACACCCAAACAAAAGGGGTATTAACGTGTTCAAGTGGCTCACAAACTCATGGCCATGGAAATGGATCAAAACCCTTAGGAGAAAACAACCGCCGGCACCAGTGCCTCCGGGCCCCTTGCCTTCAGTGACTGCGCCAGTAGCACCTGCCTCGGTAGTTCCGACATCGACTGTTCCTGCCGCCCCTTCTCCCGCACCTTCGGCAACTCCCGTTCCCTCCCCCGTTCCGACCTCGACAGGTGTTCCATTGGAAGATGACCCCCCGCCACAACCTTCACAGCCTTATTCTCTCGACTTTTTCTGGGAAATTGTGACCAAGACTTGTTTCGCACTTCTGGTTCTAGACGTTATCATCGGTGTACTTGTGGGACTGCTAACATCAGATCTTCAGACCGGTATAACCACCGGAGGTCTGATGCTTCTGTTCCAGATTATCTATGCCGTCCTAAGCATCAGAAAAATCGGGGAAAATGAGAATGGTGCACGCCTCTTTTTTGGCCGCCCGATTAACAATCTGGTGTCCGGTCCAGCGTTTGTTCCTCTGCTTGTAATGAAGCTAATCAAAGCACCAAAAATCATCGTCCAGCTAGAGATCCCCACTGACCCGGAGTTCATCTATCGAGCTTCGACAGATGGGTCTCACATCCCCCAGGAATTGGTAGACGCCGGGTACAGGCCTCCGATCAGAACCACGTTCGCTAAGGACCCCAACTCCAATGAGCCGCTAAGGCAAGAGCTAACGGCAGAAGTTGTACCGGTTGTGCAACTTTTTGTTCACGATCTATGCATATTCCTCGGAACAATCGGTTCATTTGAGAAGTTGAGAAGACAGATAGAAGATACGTGTGTGGCATTTGCTAACCAACAGCTCGCGAGAAAGGTGCTAGCCGACGTTAGGAAGGATCTGGGGAATGAAAATGTTGCCCTGCGAACGGAAATCCGTAGGGCAATTGGAAACTGGGGCGTCACTCTGAAAACGGCACTAATCAAGGAGATTCGACTCTCCCACGCTCTAAACACATCTATCCAGAGCGCTTCGGATGAAGCAGCAAAGGCCTTGGGAGCAATTATCAAGGCCAAAACACTCAAAGCGACAACCGAACTCGAAGGCCGAGGTAAGGGTGCTGCAGAGAGAGCGGTTCTGCGCGGAAGGACGACAGGGCTCAAGGACATGGCCAAGAGGCTCAAGGTCCCGATGCCGACAGTTCTTGGTGCAGAGGTCGCGAGGGATGTTGCAAAAAATCCAGGTCAAACAGTAATCCTGGGAGGAGAAGACGGTTTTGCCGATTTCGCAAAGATCGCAGCCGGAGTTGGAGGAGCGCTAAAGGGTATGGGAAAACCGAAATCCACTCCCCCCGCCTCCTCTATCACACCACCAACGACTCCCCCTTCGACAACGTGATGTGTTTCAAACTGTTCTTTGATCGATCCCGGCCCGCGCTGGGGTCTTTTTTTATCTCATGCTCCTTGACTTTTTTCTAAACAATGCTAATGTATGCAAGGAAACAAACATTGACATAAACAACTGTAACCGAGGGAGTATCGGATGACATCAATCATTGGTCCGGTCGTAGTGGGAATTGTTCTTGGGTGTATTGTGATTCTTATAAGAATCCTCGACAAACCGAAAGTGATGACAGATACGGATGGCAAGGTGAGGGCAACGCCAGTCAGTGCTCGTGGAGATGAACCAAAATCAGCACTGGAAAAGATGGCTGAAGGGTGGAATAAAATCAGGGCAAATATGAGGTTCCTCTACCCCGTGTTTGTTCTTGTTCCCTACTATCTGACAGCCATTGTCTTGTATCACTACAAGTCAGTGCTATGGGAACCATGGCCGAAGAATCGTCTGCTCTTTTTCGTGCTCATCCCGGTAGCTCTTTTGATCCCAGTCGGGATTAGAGTAACAACTCCTCCCGAAAAGAAGGGGAGAAGAAAACTACCGCTGGCGTTGAGCTTCGTGTTCCTTGGTTCTCTTGTCTACTTTGCCCTTGAGAAGTACTCGGAAACTGAATGGGGATCCCGGTACGTAGCAAGACTCGAAGACTCTTACGACAGACACCTCGCCACAAAAGCAGAGGCAACCAAACCCCCGCGCTGGCTATGGACTAATACAGTGCCGACGGGTGTCAAGCTGAAGAGGGGGGCTGAACATTCTTCAGCCTCCCCACCCTATGTGGCACGGATTCTCGCCGATGACGATGTCCTTTTCGAGTTTGTCTACTTTTACCCACACAGCTTCGAGGCCAAGTTGCAAGTGGCCCACTTCAGGTGGCCTAAGGCATCTGACCCACTAAAGGGAACCTGGAGTAAAGTCAACCCGCCCGACAAGGGTGAATGGTACCTCGCACCAAACGGAGCTGGAAACGGCTACGTGGGTTGGTTCACTTCAGAGGATGCTGGGGGCGACAAGATCGTCATGTGGCTTTACCAGGACCCGGCGAAGTAGGTGAGGCAACAGTGCTAAGTTTGATCGCGATGAGCGGGACCTGGTCCCGCTCTTTTTTTAATATAATAAACCCCGAGCTAGCTGGGGTGTGCGTTTTCGGCTCTCCTTCTGTCTGTTTTTTACAAAACAAAACTGCCCTCTTTAAGGCAGCTTTGTCCTTGTCCTATTTTCCCACCAAGGATTCTCCGAGGATCTCTCTCCAAATATTTACCTAAAAATCCAGCTCGGCAGACCAAACGACCCACCTGTCCCACTATCGATCCCGAACGTGCCAAGAATGATTTTTATAATCCCAAACACAGAGATCATAATGAACATCCCAATAATCCCCCACATTATATTGCGCTTACCCTTTTGCCGAGCATCTTCACTACCAGCATTACCGATAAACTGAACTAGCCCCCAGAAAAAGACGATGAGCGCAACCACAAACAGGAGACCAATGAGGGGATTGAGGATAAATTTATTTATCCCAAAGAGAAGCTGGTTCAAATTCAAATTAGAGGTTGTTAACGATTAACACTAGGAATTGACTGGTTTGATGGTACGGTCCCTAAATCGAGAGCCTCTTGAAGCCATCTCACAAGGCCCCAGACCGAGACTATGACAAAAAGGGCGACTATACCCCAGATCATGATGTGCTTGCCCTTGCCTCTCTCCTCTTCATCACCAGACGCAAGAATGAACTTTGCAAGACCCCAGAAGAAGTATAGGAGGGCGATAGCGCCAACAATTGGGATCAGAAGTTCAATAATGTTTCCAAAAGAATTCACTAGCTCTTCGAGATTCCCGAGTTGGGCATTGGCAACAGCCGGCAAGACAGTCATAAGAAGTAGAGCTCCTAAAATCAATGTTTTTTTCATTTACTTTTCTTTTTAAATAATAATTACAAATATAAAGCGACCTTTTTTAATATTTTTACACCCACTAATGATACTACAACACAGAGCGGGTACAATGTGTAGTTATTAACAGTTTGCGGTACCTGGAGGGCAAAATGTCCCCGAAGGAAGAGTCATTGGTACGCTGTCTAGAAGAGCCTCTTGGATGAAGAAGACAATACCCCATATCGAGACTATGACAAACAGGGCGGCTATACCCCAGACCATGATGTGCTTGCCCTCTTCCCTGGCTTTCTCGTCTCCGGCATGCAAGATAAGTTTTGCGAGGCCCCAGAAGAAATATAGGAGAGCGATGGCGGCGACAATTGGAATAAGCAGATCGATTATCTCTTTGGCTCCATTGATAAGTTCTTTTATACCAGTAAAACCCTGGGCCAGAGCAACATTTGCCCAGAGAAGATAGAAAAATATGCTAAATACAATTTTTTTCATATTAAATTTCACGTGTTGGTAAACGCGGTATTCCTAAGTTGCTAAAACCAAATTCTCCCTGTAGAAACTCGATGATTCCCCACACGGAGACCAATACAAAAAGAGCAATAATCCCCCATTTCATTATCTGCTTGCCCTCTTCTCTGGCTTTCTCGTCCCCGGCCCTCAAGATAAACTTTGCCAACCCCCAAAAAAATACAAGCAGAGCGATGCCTATCACAAGAGGGAGAGCAGAATAAATAAGATCAGTGAAGACCAAAAAAACATCACAAAGTGATTCGGGTGGAGTCCGGACAGCACAATCCGACGGGAAAGCAAAAGTTAAGGTTGGTAAAAAAAGAGTAAAGAGTATCACCAAAAAACGCGAACTAAAAAACACTATAGATTTCTTATTGATCATGATGGGATTGGAGAAGTCGGACTACATATAGCAGGAGCGATTTGGCAGACTGTGTTCTGGATAGCGAGAGCAATAGCCCAAGCACCAAGAAGTACGGCCGCCCCGACTACTACCCACAGAAACGTATGCTTGGCTTTCTGGAGCTTGGTTTCATCACCCCCCGCGGTAACAAAAAGAAAACCAGAGTAGATTATGAAAAAAACGACAACGACGGCCCCGATCGGCAAAACAACATTCTCCAAAACTTCTTTTACAAAGGCGTAAATACTAGTTACGTTGTTTGCTAGAGGATTCTGAAGCTTCGGTGGGTCTCCGGCATTGTATTGTCCCGGCTGTGCCAAGATAAGTGCGGCAGGAGACACAGCAAGAAGGAAAATACTTAGAGAGAAGAAAATGATCTTAAAGACTTTCATCGGGATAATTTTAACAAATACAAGCCACTACAGCAAAGGCTCAAAAGCTACAGAGAGTCGCCAGGAGCTTCTTTTGGATAGACCTCGGCAGGACTTAGTTGAACCTCTCAAGCAAGTCGTAATAACTACAATTTGGATCGGCTGGGTCACAGAGAAGCGCGCTCGTAATCGTTCTTACTATGAGCCAGGCTGTGAGGACAAAGATAAAACCAATGAGAACTTTGGTAAATATCTCCTTGGCTTTTGAGACCTGCCCCGCATTCCCCGCCGCCGTAAGAAAAAGATAGCCTGCATAGGCAAAGGCTATGGCAGACAGGGGTATGGAGATCGAGATAAAGAAATTCATGATGTTGTGCGCCAGCCTAAGGAGCGCGGCAAAATCACACTTAAGACCCTTGCCATCGATACTCACGCCATCACATGGAACAATAGGACCCGGTGACACACTTTGACCAAAGACGGTCGGAGCCACCATAAAAGCCAAAAGTACAACCGGAACAATGATCAGAAAAACTTTTCTTAAATTTATGATTTTATTTTTCATTTAAAAGAAGATTGAGTTCAGAACTCGCCTTCGAGATTGCCTCTGTGGGCATAGCCCTTCCGCCAGTCACCGACTCTATCATTTCTCTAAACACATTTTCTGTTTTCGACACCTCTGGAGAAAGCCAGCCACGAGCCTGGATGGCACCATCGTAGAAAACCGAAGAAAAAGTACCGGTGGGCTTGTTCAGAAGAAGACTCCTGTGGACTGGCGGCAAGCCGGTAGCCTTGCTCAATTCGGCGATGGCCGCCGGGGTAGTCATGAGCATCGCCGCCTTGAATGCGCCGATAATATTTTTTGAATTTTTGGGTACCGCAAGCCCGTTCATCCGGCCGAACGTAATGACCCGTGGTGAATCCTTGGATTGGAGTATAGGGGCTACGTCGAAGTTTAAATTGGGATTCTTCTGTCTCAAGTCTTCTGCTTCTGAAGCAAAACCGAAGTAAAGCGCTAGATTACCAGAAAGAAAGAAGCTTTTTGAGGATGGCAGCGAGCGGTTCCAAGAATAAAATGGTTTAAGTGGGTTTGAAAATTCGGTATAAAAACTTAGGGCTCTGATAGCTGGTGGTACTGGAAAGTTTAGCGGGCTGTTAAAAATATTATCGAAGGAATTGTTCTCCCTGCGAACCACGATGGGACTCCCCGCCTGCATAGTGAGAAGACTGAAAAGCTCCAAGGCATGAGTGACGTTCCCGTATTCACCGAGGGCAACCGCGCTTTCGGTGATATTTAGATTGTTATCTTTTTTGGTCAGTTTTTCCGATAGATCGTATAGTTCACTCCAATTCTTGGGTGGGATACTGATACCTGCACTAGAAAAAGTATCTCTGTTCCAATACATAACCATCGGATCTACCGTAAAAGGCAGAGCTATGGCGCCATCGCTCTTGAGGTAGATTTCTCCTTCTTCTATAAAATTCTCTTTAAATTTCCTCTCCGAGTAGCTTTCAAAAGGAATTGTCACTACTTTATCTTGATGTTTAACTATAGAATTTTCAGCCAGGAAGAAAAGGTCCGGACCACTTTGCGAGGCGAGCGCCTCGATGAAATCCTCATCGAACGTCGCTTCGTTCTTTTCTACGTATGCTATGGCAACAGTCTTATCTGAAGAAATCTTAGAATCTCGCAGAAACCTATCAAACCTCGCCTTCTCCATCGTGCCCCAGACAACGACACTTCCAAAACTGTTGGACGGTCCACTTCTTCCCCCAAATGCAAAAATAAGAACTCCAATAACAATAAATACCGCGAAGGCTCCGATAAGCACCCACTGGAAAATTGACATTTCTTTCATACTTTTATTATATCTCTATTTTATGCCTTCTTCATGACAAACCCATAGTGGTGTGCCCCAGCTTTTATTTCTTTTTCAAGAACAAAACCAGCCTTCTGTAGCAATTTCAGACATTTCTCTTTGGGTAAAATCTTATTTTTTTCTGGGCCCAAGCCTCCAAAAGAGTCAGCCCATTCCACAACCATAACTTTTCCACTAGGACGCAAAACGCGAGCCACTTCAGATAGGAAATCTTCTTTATTCTCAATCTGAAACAATGTGTTTGAAATAATCGCCCGATCGAGAGTGTTCTCTTTTAAACGGGTCCCCAGTGGGGCCTCGAAGTCTGCCCAAATAATTTCAATATTAAAAAGATGGGATTTGGCGGCTTCGTTTTTTATTTTCGCTAAAAGGTCTTTCTGTATATCTATAGCGTAAACTCGTCCACTATCCCCGACCATTTTTGCCAAAGCAAGAGAGTAGAACCCCGAGCCAGATCCGAAATCACCCACAGACTGGGTCGGCATAATATCGAACTGTTCTAGATTTTTTTTAGGATCTGAAAACACCTGTTTATTATAGCAGAAGCAAAAACTAGCCAAAGTTGGACGGCTGGTCTCGTGCTTACTTGAGGCCAGACTAAAGACAGATAAGGGAAGCGATTCTGTCTTTGTCGCGCAACTTCATGATGCGTACGCCTTGAGTCGAGCGGCCGAGGAGCGGAATTTCTTTTACGTCTGTCCTTATAACCTGACTCTTCTGTGACATGGCCACTACTTCTTCTTCGGGATCAGTGATGATGGTTGCCGATATTATTTCTCCAGTTTTGGCGGTGACATTGGAAGTTTTTACTCCTGACCCGCCTCGTTTCTGGATTTTGTATTGGGAGAGCTCTGTGCGTTTGCCATAACCATTGCTACTTATGATGAGTAGAGACGGCTTTTCGTACTCCTTCTTCACAATCTGGGCACTCACTACAAAATCACCCTTACCAAGACCGATGGCCCGGACTCCACCCGCATTTCTACCCATCTCTCGAACATCAGATTCTTTGAACCTTATAGATTTACCCTTGGACGTGACCACTATAGTAGTGTCGCCTTTAGCAACAAACGAAGCTGAAACAAGCTGGTCGTCCGGGGAAAGCTTTATGGCGATAAGCCCACTGCGGCGGACATCGTGGAAGCTAGCGGCCTTAACCTTCTTGGAAACCCCCTTCTTCGTAACCATAATGAGGGAAAGTTCGGCTCCCTTTACTTCCTTCGGCATCGGCAGAACCGACGTCACCTTCTCATCGTCAGCAAGAGAAATGAAATTGATGAGCGACTTTCCTTTTGTGGCACGTTTACCTTCTGGAAGTTCGTACATCTTTATCTGATAAACTCGGCCTTTGTTTGTGAAAAATAGGATGTCGTTGTGAGTATTGGCAATGAGAAGATTCGAGACAAAATCTTCTTCTTTGGTCTCAAGGTCTATAACCCCTACACCACCACGACGCTGTTTCCTGAACTCGTCAGGGCTCGTGCGTTTTATATATCCACCAGCAGTCAAAACAAGTGCATTCTCCGCTTCCGGGACAAGATCCTCCACCGAGAGAACCTTTACGCCCTGTTTCATCACTAGCGTACGGCGGTCATCACCAAATTTCTCGGCGATTTCTTTCGTCTCATTTTTAATAATATCGAGAATAGCCTTTGGACTGGCAAGAATTTGCTTGCACTTCTTTATGAATTCCTGTATTGCCTTGAGCTCATCTTCAATCTTCTTGCGCTCGAGTCCAGCAAGACGCTGGAGCTTCATGTCGAGGATAGCAGTCGCCTGGATCTCGGAAAAACCAAACTCTTTCATTAAGTTTTTATGAGCTTCAGCCGTATCCTTCGAAGCCTTAATGAGTTTGATGATCTTGTCTATATGGTCTAGAGCCTTTGAAAGGCCGAGAAGAATATGCTCACGTTCTAGTGCCTTCTTTAGGTCATATTCTGTGCGTCGACGCACAACAGTGACACGATGTGAGACGAACTCGGCGAGCATACTCTTCAGTGACAGGGTGTGCGGTACTCCGTCTACCAAGGCCACGAGGTTGTAATGGAACGTCTCTTCGAGTTGGGTGTGCTTGTAAAGCGAGTTGAGTGTCTTTTGAGGATGCGTACCATTTTTCAGGTCTATTACGATCCTGATATCTCGCGCAGACTCATCACGAAGCGCCTTTATACCTTCGATCTTTTTCTCGCGCACCAAGTCGGCTATCTTTATTATCAAATCAGACTTATTTACTCGGTATGGAATGGCCGTTATGACGATTTGGAAAGTACCGGCTTTGTTTTCTACTATTTCGGCAACTCCACGAGTGACAACACCGCCACGACCGGTGGCACAGGCATGATGTATATCTTTTTTATTGTAAATAATTCCACCAGTAGGAAAGTCGGGGCCTTGAATAAATTCCATCAAATCATCTGTTGTGGCTTCTTTGTTGTCTATGAGGTGGATTATGGCGGCAGAAACCTCACGGAGATTGTGTGGGGGAATATTTGAGGCCATTCCGACAGCAATACCAAGAGTGCCGTTTAGGACAAGGTTTGGGATGGCGGCGGGCAAGACAGTCGGCTCCTTTCTCGTGCCGTCATAGTTGGGTCTCCATTCGACTGTTTCTTTTTCGATATCACGAAGCATCTCTCCGGCCACTCGAGACATTTTGGCCTCTGTGTATCTCATAGCGGCGGCTGGGTCACCGTCTATGTTTCCGAAATTCCCCTGCCCCATTACAAGCGGATAGCGCATGTAGAAGTCCTGCGCCATCTTTACAAGTGAGTCGTAGACAGCGACGTCACCATGTGGATGAAAACCTCCTAGGACATCTCCAACCACAACGGCAGACTTTCTGAACTTCGCAGAGGCCGTGAGGCCTTTCTCAAGCATGGCAAAAAGAATCCTACGATGTACCGGCTTCAAGCCGTCGCGGATATCTGGTAGGGCTCGAGCCGTAATAACCGACATGGCGTAGTCGAGATACGACTCCTTCATTTCTGTCGTAATACTACGATCTACAACAGAGTCTTTGTCCTTTTTTTTCTCGTCTTTTTCGCTCATGGCCTAAATAGGTAGGGGTTAGTATAACACAAAAAACAGGCTGGTTTATTGGCTTTTATCTTCCGAATCTGGCGCTTCAATCTCTATATCAACCTCTGTGTCAGCAGTATAAACTGTAGTGAAAAGCTTTGTAATATCTTTTATTGAAAGTAGTTGATCTTTAAAAGCAGAAGAGACACTGGCCACGTTTCTACTGAAGACATCCATGAGGCCAGCATTTCTAGAACTTTCTGATTCGGCTAGTTTCTTTTCGGTCTGTACTGACGTCGGGAAAATAACGGAAAGCCAGACAACAAAAATCACAAGAGAGATAAAAAGAGAAGAAATAAGAGTGATGGCCCTCCTGTGATGCTCGGGTTTTTCTTGTAAATTTTTAATAAAATCAAACATAAAATATTAGACAGTTGGATTAAGCACAACAACGTCACTTTCCTTACCCTCGAGATCCTTTTTCTTTAGAGTGAGCTTTTCTAGGGTCTCCGGAGAGTCTTCACCGGATTCTTTGAGAAAGGTTTTCAGAGCATTTTTATCACCTATGGAGTTGTAATGCATTGGGATAATAATTTTTGGTTCGATCTCGACTGACAGCTTGTAGGCCTCCGAAGGTGTGAGCACTCCCTCTCCGCCAATAGGAACAAAAAGAATGTCGACCTCGTCCAACTCTTCGGCAATTTCATTTGGAAGTTCTTTAGAACTCAAGGCTCCAAGAAAGCACAGATTCATCCCCTCCAAAGAAACTGTGTAGATAATATTTACACGACTTTTCCCCCCGTATTTGGACTCCGAAGCAAAGCCTCTTACAAACACCCCTTTTATTTCATACTCACCTGGTTCCGAAATAACGAATGGAGCTTTGTCACCTCGGGCAGCGTTTTCTTTGCCGTTAAAATCCTCATGGTTGGTGCTTATAAGGACAATATCGGAACCATAGCTGGTTGACTTTAGTTTTGAATCTTTTGAAACTGGATTGTAAGCGATAACTGTATCGCCAAACTGCAGTTTGAATGATTCTGCTCCTAGATATGAGATAACCATAATGGCATTTTAGCACGGGGAAAAGAGTTTTGGAATATAGGTTTCTGGGCATGGCCACGCCCAGAAACCTTGAATTGACAAAACCAAAATGGGCCGTAAGATGGGGCAAGAAAGGAGAAGCTATGCCACTTGTCGTTATCCGTCACGAGCCAGCTCTGAAAAACAAATGCGATCTCACCAATGTGGCCATAAGCATTCGCGAGATCATCGCAAGTGAACTTTCTTGTAAAGATAAAGCGTCCGAAGGGATGCTAACGCCGGATGACTTAGAGGTGATGCTCATACCCTTCGGGCCATGTGATACTGGTAGTCAGAGATTTGGTTTGCAAGTTTTTGTTGATGCAAACGATTACCCCTCACGTAGAAACAATCTACGGGAACGAACGGACAGGATCGCCAAAGCGATATCTTTTTTGGATTGGGGTGACACCTTACACTGCTTTGTCTGGATCAGGCTCATGCCCGCCGCCTTCCTTGAGTTTGAGACCTATGGCTTGAGGAGACCACCTTCAGAAGAAACATTTCGATACTACCGTCCCCAGACACCCAAACCCAGGCGAAAACCCCTCGCCAGAAGAAAACGTGCAAAACGATAACCCCTACCACCGCTTCCTACGCGGTGTTTTTCTTTTAAAAAGCTTTAAAAAAAACAGAGAGGTGCTTGGTTGACATATACAATTATTAGTTATAATATCTCGCTGGAAACAAATACCGCAACGTGCATTATTTGTTGACGTTCCTTGTAAAAATCGCAAAGAAAGGAGCAAATCTAGACATATTTTGATCCCGCAGTCCTTCGTTTCTCACCGCGACAGAACCCAAACCCAAGCAAAAAGGAGATCGAAAGAAATGCCTCCAGAAACACCAGTACGACGAGAAGACACTCTCGTCCTGCCCAATGGAACATTCCTATACCTTATGGCTGGAGACAGTGGTAAGGTGAATGTTTACGTCGGGCCGTTCTTCCAGCAAGGTCTCAAAGCATCGGATGTTCCCGTTGTGTGGGATCGGCAAAAGCGTGCCTTTGTTGAGCATCCATCATTGAGGGATGCCATCCAGAGTTTCGCCTACGTACCTGATGGTTCCTACGCCATTGTGACCAACCCCACCAAATCTGGGGTGGAGCTTACTCCTCCAGTCAGTAGAATTTCCGCTCCTGTGGAGCTTCGTGACGGCATGAAGAGTGTGTGTAGAGGACCACTTTCCTTCCCTCTGTGGCCACAACAAGAAGTGGAGGTCATCGAGGGCCACCGTCTTAAACCCAACAACTACTTGGTACTTACGGTCATCAACGAGGAAGAAGCAAGGAAGAACTGGAGTCTGGCAGTACTGGTCTCTCAACCTGCTGCCCCGAAATCAGGGTCGCTTGAATCGCCATCCCCAAACCAACCAGAGAGTAGGGAGCCCTCCGTGGTCCCAGCTGGAGAAGTTGGCGGTCAAGGAACCAAGCCCAGTCCACAACAGAAGTCCTCGGAGGCTGATGGTACCCCAACCACTGACGGCAGAACCCCCTCGGGTGTGAAGCCGGAAGATCTGGTCATGGGCCGAACCTTTATCCTCAAGGGAACAGACGCGTCTTTCTTCATACCGCCGACAGGGATCGAGGTCATGCGAGATCCTCAAAGCAATCAGTATGTGCGCGTCGCTGAAACTTTGGGTAGCATGGAGTACTGCATTCTGCTGGACGTGAACGGCAGAGAGCGTTATGTTCGTGGGCCTGCGACGGTATTTCCACTTCCGACGGAGGAATTTGTCATCAAGGGAGGTTCCCGGAAGTTCAGAGCAATCGAGCTCAACCAAAATATGGGAATCCACGTCAAGGTCATTGAGGACTTTGTTGATGATGATGGCGTGAACCGTCAAGTCGGAGATGAGATATTCATCACTGGTGAAAGCCAAGCAATTTTCTGGCCTCGTCGCGAGATCGTGGTAGTGAAGTATGGCAGCGACGATAGTGAGTTTATGCACTTTGCTGTTGCCATCCCCGAAGGCGAGGGCCGTTACGTCTTGGACAAGCAAAGCGGCAAGGTGGCCCTTGAAAGAGGTCCCCAGATGCTGCTGTTGGAACCTATGGAGTTTGTCTTTGTGCAGCGGGCTCTCCCCGCGTCGTTGGTTGAACTTCTGTATCCCGGCAACAAGGATGCAATTGAAGTGAATCGTCAACTGACAGAGATTGCTGGGGCGAGGCCATCTTCCCAGCCGATACTCACGGATGAAGTCCGTCAGTCTATGCAACTAGGAATGACAGCGGGAGGACTTCGTTCGCTATCTGCCATCGCATCTCCTGAATCTCCTGGTAGCACTGTCACTCGCCGTCAGACATTCACCCCACCCAGGTCGGTGAGGCTTGATATCGAGAAGTATTCTGGTGCAATAGGCATCAACGTTCACAATCAGTATGCGATACTCGTGGCCAATTCTTCAGGCGATCAACGCGTTGAAGTTGGTCCAACACGAGTGCTTCTCGAATACGATGAGACTGTTATGCCAGTAACATTGTCGACCGGTACGCCAAAATCGGATGACAAACCGATCCACACGGCTTACCTACGCATCAGGAACAACCGAATCTCGGATTGGGTTGAGGCTACAACGAAGGATCTTTGCAACGTCACAATCCGTGTTTCCTATCGAGTCGACTTCGTATCACCAGATGATGAAGGCCGGCTCAAGTGGTTCGCTGTGGAAAACCCGATCCAGTTCTTGGTCGATCATCTCCGATCAGTACTTCGAAATCTCGTGAGAGATCGGGGTATCCAGGAGTTTTACGCCACGGCCACCAATGTGATCCGTGACGGAATTCTTGGAGTTGCGGCGCAAGGCCAGAAACGTCCGGGCAAGCTGCTCGCCGAAAACGGCATGCATGTCACTGATGTAGAGGTTCTTTCGGTAAAAATCACCGACACAGGTCTTGGCGACCTTCTCACCAAGGCACAACAAGGTTCGGTGGAACGCGCAGTCAAGCAACTCGGTGACCAACAGACGCTCGACGCTGCTATTGAGGCAGAAGAGCGGCAGAGGGCTTTGGCCAACGCCAAGGCCGTAACGGTCATCGCCAATTACGATTTGGAAATGAGAAAGGCAGAAAAGGCATCCGAGTTGGAAGCAGCAAGGACAAGGTCAGAGACGGAAAATCGACTCGAAGAGATAGATTTAGACAACGAAGTCGAAACCAGACGCCTAGCTGGCGAAGCCGCTGCCGAGAAGGCACGACTTGAAGCCAAACGGGCTGCGCAGGAACTCGAGAATCAGGTCATTCAACTTCGGATCGAGTCCAAAACCGCAGAGATGAATTTGAGTCACGCCGCGGCTGAACTTACGACCGATGAAATCATTAGGCGGATGGAGGCCGAAGACAAGAGTCTGGCAGAGCGGATGAGGGCGATCACGCCTAACCTCATCGCTGTCATGACACAGACCTCTGACAGGGTGCTGATGTCAACTCTTACCGAGTCACTGGCTCCACTCGCAATCGTGGGGGGTGCTAGCGTCGCGGAAGTGGCAACAAAGTTCTTCAGAGGAACCCCGCTCGAGGGTGTGTTGAAGACACTGGGCTCACGTGTGGCAGACGGGCATCTCGTCAGCAGCCAGGACGCTTGACGTCCAAAAAGCACTTTCTTTGCTAGGTTAACAAGTCAGTCGATAGTTGATCAACCACCCGGTCCTGCCACGCGCAGACCGGGTTTTTTCTTTACAAACCCAAAATCCCATGTATACTGCCATCTAATTGTCCTGATCCTGGGACTTTTAATAATTAAGCCCGAAGCTAACCTCTTTTTTGCGAAAGAACGCCTGACACGAGGACTGTTCAAAAAAGAAACTTCTGGCTGAACAAGCAATGCTTACAAAAGAAAAGGTTTCGGAAGTAGAAAAAAAGGTTCAAACAGAAGAACCAAAAGAGGATCTGAACGAAAAAGAAGAAAAGGAAATAAAAGCCAAAAAAGATTCACCGATGACAAAGTTCTTGGCGGAAACCAAGACCCCCCCATCCGTTGGTGACCTCATTGAAGGCACAGTTATTGCCGTAGAAAAAACTTCTGTTTATGTGGATATTCCTCCGTTCGGCACGGGTATCATTTTCGGTAGAGAGTTTATCAATGCCAAGGATGTTATCAAGAAGATAAACCCAGGCGACGGCATCGCTGGCAAGGTTGTTTCTATAGACAACGAGCATGGATATATCGAAATTTCTCTCAAAGAGGCTCGCCAGGCCCTTATCTGGAACGAAGCTGAAGAAGCAATAAAAAGTAAAACTATTTACGAACTTCCTGTCCAAGACGCCAACAAGGGCGGACTTATCCTCGCCTGGCAAGGGTTAAGTGGTTTCCTTCCGGCTTCACAGCTCAAAACCGAGCACTACCCTCGTGTAACCGACGGCGACAAAGACAAGATTCTCGAGGAACTTAGAAAACTTATCGGCCAAAAAATTTCTGTCTCTATCATAGGCGCTCTGCCAAAAGAAGGTAAATTGATTTTCTCTGAAAAGAATCCTGAACTTAAAAACAAAGAGAAAATTATCGGTAAGTACACTATTGGAGAAGAGGTTTTGGGCGAAGTGACAGGACTTGTGGACTTCGGTGTATTTGTAAAGCTCGAGGAAGGTCTCGAGGGTTTGGTGCATATTTCTGAAGTAGATTGGGCACTCGTTGAGAACCTCAAGGTTATGTTCAAGGTTGGCGACAAAGTTCGAGTAAAAATTATCGAGATCAAGGACGGCAAGATTTCCCTTTCTATAAAAGCTCTCAAACCAAATCCTTGGATAGAAGCTGAAAAGAAATATAAAAAAGATGACGTGGTTGCCGCAGTCATTATCAAATTCAACAAACACGGGGCCCTTGCTTCTATAGAAGAAGGCGTGGCTGGCCTAGTTCATATTTCAGAGTTTGGAAATGAAACCAAAATGCGAGAGAAACTTTCTCTAGGAAAGAGCTACACATTCAAAATCACTCTCTTTGATCCTAAAGAGCAAAAGATGACGTTGTCTTTTGTGGAAAAATAGAATTTTCCACGGGCAATAGTACTCGCGATAGTACTTGTTACCCCCTGTTAAACTCTCCCATCGCTTTTTCGCGGTCTTCGGTGACAAGCATCTCCAGAGCCGCCGGAACTTTCTTGAAAACCTTTTTAAGGGCGTCGTGTTCGGCTGGCCGAAATTTCCCCAAAATAAACTTATCTACCGCTTCGTCACCTGAAGGCTTTTTTGTCTTTCCAGACGGAGTTGTCGGTGAAATGCCTATTCTGATACGAAGAAATGCCTCGGTTTTCAAGGTTTTGATAATAGACTCAAGTCCTTTGTGACCTCCGGAACTCCTATTCCAAGATATTTTCATCCTTCCTACTGGCAAATCTAGATCATCATAGATTACGATGAGTTTTTCTGCGGCCTTTTTACTCTTTATCACTGCCGCAGCCGACAATCCAGATTTGTTCATAAATGTCTCTGGCTCTAAAAACAATACCCTCTCGTTCTTTACCTTGCCTTCCGACGCTAGAGCCTTCATCTTTTTGTCCTCTTTCCAGTCAGATAGACCAAAACTCTTCCGAACATACTCGAGTGTCATGCGACCGACGTTGTGCCGCGTCTCTTTATATTCCTCACCTGGATTTCCTAGGCCGATTATGACGTACATGGTTTCGATTGTAACATAAAACACCAAAAACTCTTGTGTCAAACGCCCCAAGGTAATACAATGTACGCCAATGGACGAACATTCTCACAGTAAAGATAGGAAATTGTCAGAAGATGGAGGAGATAAGAAAGCTAAAGGTGGTTTTTGGAGTGAAATAATAAAGTTTACACTGATCGCGGTCGTCATAGTCGTGCCCATTCGAGTGTTTATTGCCCAACCCTTCATTGTCTCTGGAGCTTCAATGGATCCTACCTTCAAAAATGGTGAATATTTGATTGTTGACCAGTTGAGTTATCGCCTCGAACAACCAAAAAGGGAGTCTGTGATCATATTTAGATACCCAAAGAAGCCCAGCACCTTCTTTATAAAGCGTGTCATCGGTCTGCCTGGTGAAAAAATAGAGATAGAGAAGGGTGTGGTGAAAGTAATAAACGAAGAAAATCCAAAAGGTTTTATCCTCACGGACGATTACGTCGATCCCAACAACAAAAAATATGATGACTTCGAGATCGACCTAGGGAGCGAAGAATATTTTGTTATGGGAGACAATCGACTCGGTAGTCTAGACTCAAGGGCCTGGGGACCAGTGAAAGAAGATTTGATTATCGGCCGACCGATCATTCGAGTATTACCATTCGACAAAGCATCTATCTTCCCTGGTGCTCTAGAAGAAGCGAATTAAATTCCCATTTACAAAAATCATGAGAGACAAGACGAAAGAAAAATATTCGGAAGAAGCGTCTTACGCCCTCAAAGATCTAGACAAGGCCGCCGAGGTTGCCCTTTTCTACGGATTCACTCCTATCAAATCGCTCCGGGTAAACAAAGAAGACCTAGACAAAGCAGACACCTTCAGAGAGGAGAAGAGAATAACTGAAAACAGAAACGATATCTTCCCACAGCCCGAAGAAAAAATCTCACTACTTAGAACATGCTTACAGTGGAATCTTTTCGAACGAGAACTGCCGATAATGATCTATTATAAAAGACCTCTTGGGGGCAGCTTGGATAGGAAATCTCCAAACGAGTTTCATTGTGGCCTAGATATAATCGGTTCGATTTCGAGTATTTGCGAAGCAATCGCGGTTAAAACGGCTTACTCTATACTTTCCGACCACGGATACAAGGATCTTACTGTAGACATTAACAGTATTGGGGACAAAGATTCTATTTCACGGTTCGAGTCAGAACTTAGCTCGTTCATAAGAAAAAATGTTGAATCCATACCAGCAGAACTTCGGCCCGTATTTAGAAAAAATCCTTTTGAAGCCATTCTCTCCCGTCACAAAGATTGGACCGAATCTAAGGGGCGCTTACCACAATCCATGAGCTCTCTGTCAGAACCGAGCATAAATCATTTCAAAGAAGTCCTCGAGTACTTCGAATCTTTAGATATCCCTTATCGTGTAGCCCACGATCTCGTTGGCAGTCGACACTACTGTTCCCATACGATCTTTGAAATAAAAGACAGTCCTCCCGAAGGTACCGAGAGCACGGTGTTTGCTGTCGGAACCAGACACAATCACATATCAAAGAAAATTGGCTTCAAAAAAGATATTCCAATCATGAGCGTCAACTTGAGATTTAAGAAACCAAAAATTGCGCCCAAAATATTTTTCAGAGGCAAACTACGCCCAAAATTTTATTTCATTCAATTTGGTTCAAGGGCAAAACTCAAGAGCCTTATTGTGATCGAAACTCTAAGACAAGCCAGGATACCTGTCCACCACTCTCTCACTCACGACCAGTTTGTGGGGCAACTATCAAACGCCGAAAAGAAAGGTTCATCTTTTGTCATTATTATGGGACAGAAAGAGGCCATGGATAATACTGTTGTTGTAAGACATGTAGCCACCCGCATCCAGGAGACTGTCCCGATCTTCGATCTAGCAAAGTATCTAGTCAAACTAAAATAGAAGTAATTCCCCTACTTGATCGATACGAAACCCTATGTTAGGATGTGCAAACTATGATAAATGTTGAGGTTTCGAGAAGCCAAAACGAAAACAACCTAAGCCTTTTAAAGAGGTTCACTCGTCGTGTCCAGGGGTCTGGAATTCTCCCACGCGTGCGCTCCAAAAGGTATAACTCAAGAAACCGCTCCGAATACGTCAAAAAGAAGCAAACCCTAAAGGTTCTCGATAGAAGGAAGAATGTAGCCGAACTCATAAAGCTTGGCAAAATGCCAGAAAAATCTTCCAAATAAAATGGAGGTAGGTAGAAGTCTCTCGATAAAAAGTCTAGTAAAAGGCAAGCTTCCTCGTTTACCTTTTGTGGAGATGAAAAACACCGTGCTCGGCCCATCATACGAGCTTAGTCTTGTATTTATAGGAAAGAGGCTTTCCAAAAAATTAAACAAAACTCACAGAGGAAAAGATGCCCCTACAGACATCCTAAGCTTCGCTTTAGGCAAGAATTCTGGAGAAATATTTATTGATATCTCAACTGCAAAGAAGGAAGCCGGCCGGTTTGATAGAAAACTCCAAAACTTTATAGGGTTCCTCTTTATCCACGGCCTATTTCATTTGAAAGGTTTAGATCACGGTAGTACAATGGACAAAGAGGAAGAAAAAATAAGGAGAATCTTTGGAATCTGAATTTCAATTCTTGCTCCTAGAGCAATGGCAAAAAAAATAGCAGTTGGCATAGACGTTGGCACAAATAAAATAAAAGTTGTCGTAGCGGAGAGTGCCGACGACAAAGAGGTACCGAGAGTTATCGGTACAGGTTTTGCCGAATCCAAAGGTCTTCGTCACGGATATATTATCAATTCCACTGATGTTACAAAGGGTCTCAAACAAGCGATTAGTCAGGCAGAGTCAGCAAGCGGAATCAAAATTCGAAAAGCTTTTCTATCAGTAGGAGGAATTGGTTTGAGCAGTATTACCACCCAGGGTTCGATGATGATTTCACGCGCCGACTATGAAATTGATGACTTGGATATAAAAAAAGTTTTTGAAGTTTGCGAAAAAGAAATCCCCCAATCATTCCTACTAAATCGAAAAATTATTCACACTATTCCACTACAGTACAAACTCGATGGGAAAATTGTTCTCGGTAAGCCGAAAGGAATGAGGGGTATAAAATTTGAATCAAAAATCCTCTTTATTTCCTGCCTTGAGCGCCATCTTCACGACCTCATCGAGGCAGTAGAAGAAGTGGGTGTTGAGGTTACAGATGTGATGGCTTCTCCACTAGCCGCGAGTCTGGTCACCCTCTCGAAAACCCAGAAAATCGCCGGTTGTGCTCTAGTGAACATAGGAGCCGAAACGCTTACCATCGTCATTTTTGAAAACAATTTACCGATTTCGCTTCAGGTCTTTTCTATGGGTTCGACTGATATAACCAATGATATTGCTTTGGGTTTCAGAATTCCTCTAGATGAAGCAGAACATTTAAAACTCGGCGGTATAAGTACGGCAAATTACCCGAAGAAAAAGCTCGATGAAATTATTGAGGCGAGGCTTTCTGACATGTTCGAACTCATAGAAACTCATTTGAAAAAAATTGGTCGGGCAGGCCTTCTCCCGGCTGGCATAATCATCACCGGTGGAGGTGGTGGTATAACTTTTATAGAAGACTTAGCCAAAGTTTCCCTTCATCTACCATCCAAGGTTGCCTCTATCCAGATCGGCGATGGTGGAAAGAGTCCGTTCAATGATTCTTCTTGGTCAGTAGCCTATGGTTTGTGTATTTTCGGACTGACAGCCGACCCGCAAGGCACTGTCAGCGTAAACAATCTTTTCAAAGAAATGTTCAGAAAATCGAAGAATTTACTGAAGCAGTTCTTGCCATAAATACAAGTTTCTAGGCCACTTATATCGCTTCCCAAAGAGATCACTGTCAAGTGTTTCTTTGCTGGCGCCCTGTGATATTATAGAGCCACTTAATTTAAAAACATGCCACAAGTCAAACCAGAAGTAGAGGCTTTCGCAAGAATAAAGGTGCTCGGTGTGGGCGGTTCTGGGAAGAATGCAGTAAACCACATGATCAACTCCAAAGTTCGGGGCGTAGAATTTATTGCAGTCAATACGGACGCACAAGATCTCCATAATACTCTCGCAAAAAAGAAGATACATATCGGGAAAAATTTGACCCGAGGCTTGGGGACCGGAATGAATCCCGAACTTGGCAAGCGCGCAGTCGAAGAAACACAGGAGGAGCTCCAAGAGGCCATCAAAGGAGCAGACATGGTTTTCATAGCAGGAGGTGCTGGTGGTGGAACATACACTGGTGCGGCACCTCGCATTGCCCAGATTTCTAAAGAGCTTGGTGCCCTCACCGTCGGAGTCACGACCAAGCCATTCTTCTTCGAAGGTCTACAAAGAATGAGAATAGCAGACCAGGGTATAGAGGAGTTAAGAACATCAGTCGATGCCATTATCGTTATTCCAAATGATCGCCTCTTGAGTGTGGTCACGAAAGAGACGACAGCAAAAACAGCTTTTGCGATGTGTGACGATGTACTCAAGCAGGCAGTTGAGGGTATCTCCGATCTCATTACAACTCCAGGTATTATCAATATAGACTTTGCCGATATCAGATCAATCATGGAAAACGCCGGGCCCGCGCTTATGGGAGTGGGAAGTGCCGATGGCGAAAAAAGGGCTGAAGAAGCAGCCAAAATGGCCATCAATTCCCCACTTCTCGAGCTCTCGATCGCGGGAGCTAAAGGTGTTCTGTTCTCAATCGCTGGTGGTGACGACCTGACAATGTTTGAGATCCAGGATGCAGCGAAAGTAATAACAGAGTCCGTTGATCCAAACGCCAAGATTATTTTCGGTACAGTAAGAAGCGACCGCCTCAAGAAGAACGAGGTCAAAATTACCGTCATTGCCACTGGATTCCCAGAAAATTTAGTTAAAAAATCACTTTTTAATCAGGAAACCAAAGTGGCAGAAGATTCAAAGAAAGGCAAAATCTACAACTCCATCCCTACAACCCCAGGAGTAAAGGACATTCCCGTAGAGGAGAAGAAAATCGGCGGAACAACCGAGGAAAACGAAGACGAGTGGGGAGCTGTCCCGGCGTTCCTAAGAAGGTCAAAACTAAAATAAGTAAAGTTTAGAATGGTCTATGATCTCGCAATTTTGGGTGGAGGACCGGCAGGCGTAGCCGCTGGTGTTTATGCTTCGCGAAAAAGACTGAAAACTATTTTTATTACCCCTGATTTCAACAGCCAAAGTTCGGTGTCAGAGGATATTCAGAATTGGATAGGTACTGTCTCTATACGTGGCGAAGATTTTGCCGCAAATCTAAAGAAGCACCTGCTTGCTTACGCTGAAGATGTGGTAAC
Source organism: uncultured Candidatus Saccharibacteria bacterium (assembly GCA_964428845.1). Lineage (GTDB taxonomy): Bacteria > Patescibacteriota > Minisyncoccia > Phycocordibacterales > DATGWK01 > CAYRZH01. The sequence goes on from CAYRZH010000008.1 coordinate 22,058, forward strand.
GATAAAAGAGGGTGAAGCCGCAGAATCTATAAAAAGAGCTGGTAAAAATTTCTTGGTAAAGACAGACCAAGGGGAGTATGAGACGAGGACTGTACTAATCGCTTCAGGAAGCCAAAGGAGAAAACTAGAAATTCCTGGCGCAGTAGAGTTTGACAACAAAGGACTGACTTACTGCGCCTCTTGTGATGGGCCACTTTTTGCAGATAAAGATACCGTAGTCATCGGTGGTGGCAATGCCGCTTTTGAGACCGTAGCCCAATTACTGGCCTATGCCAAAAGTGTCACTCTTCTAAATCGAAGCTCAAGTTTCAGGGCAGACCCAGTGACTGTATCGAAGATCGAGAAAAATCCTAAAGCAAAATTGATAAAAAATGCCCTGCCATTAAGGGTTGAGGGGAATAAATTTGTGGAAGCAATTGTTTATAAAGACGCAAACACTGGAAATGAGAACCGCTTGCCGGTCCAAGGAATTTTTGTCGAAATCGGCCTTATCCCTACAACCTATTTTGCAAAAGATGTAGTTCAGCTCAATAAATATGGCC
>CAYRZH010000009.1:0-19650 GCA_964428845.1 uncultured Candidatus Saccharibacteria bacterium
CGTTCGATTCCCGTACGCGTGCCGAGAAACCGGCCCGCTTGGGGCCAAAACTTCTCACTTCGTTCGAACTTTTGACCCCACCGGGAATCGAACCCGGGTTTGCGCCTTGAAAGGGCACTGTCCTAACCGTTAGACGATGGGGCCATTAAATGCCCTAGAAATATATCATTTTTTGAAAAAAGTACAAAAAGTGCTACAATGCCGACTTATAAGTTGGAGGGTTGGCAGAGTGGTCTAATGCGCCGCACTCGAAACGCGGTTGGGAGCAATCCCTCAAAGGTTCAAATCCTTTACCCTCCGCCCTTTTCCACATATTAGATATGCCATTTGGTCGCAAAGTACCAAAGGCTTTTGAATTGAGCTATGCTTATGCCATGCGATCAAACGCTGCCGAAACTCGAAAAGGCGTTATCTCACTTATAGTACTTGCGTTCGTTTTCGCAACGATGGGTGTTTTTGCTCGATATCTTAGCACCAGCTTCGAACTGTTCGAGCAAACGTACTTGAGGATAGGTTTCGCCTTTTTACTTGGAGTTGTCCTTTTCTACAAAGATATCAACTGGAGTAAACTCCGCGCCCTGCCTAGGCGAGATGTCGGCATCCTCATCTTTAGAGCAATCACCCTTTACTTGGGTGTGACACTTTTCACCGAAGCTATTTTGCATACAAAATATGGCAACGCTTCCTTCGTCTCGACTCTCCCTTTGTTGCCGCTTTTTGGATATATTTTCCTTAAAGAACGACTATCTCTAAGAACAATTACCTACATCGGTATTGGCTTTATCGGGATTTTGTTTATCACAATTACGGATTTCGATCATTTAACTGTCGGTTATGGTGAATTGATGGCCCTTCTTTCAATGCTCGCTTTTGATTTTAGTTATATCGCACGCAGGTGGCATAGTGATTACTTAAATAACAAAGAAAGTACGGTTTTTATGTTTGTGGCTGGCGCTATTTTCCTTTTTGCTACCTCGCTTGCATTGGGTGAGGGACTCCCAACACCGGATCAATTTACACTGATAATCATTGGCACTCTGCTTCTGGCAGCTTTATTTAATGTTGCCAATTTATATTTGACTAACTATGGATTTGAACGGGTAAAAGTGGGAGTTGCTGGAAATATCCTCACTCTCGAAACCGTTTTCGCTCTTTTGTATTCACTCTTCCTTTTTGGAGAAAGTCCCCTTCTTAGAGAATATATCGGCGGAACTCTCGTAGTCTTGAGCGTGTACTTGGTAAATAGGCAGGAATCGAACCCGCTCTAGCTAGACTTTCTTACTCTTTTTAGGCATTATATGTAATCGGTTTTGGGCGGTTAGCTCAGTTGGTAGAGCGCAACATTGACGTTGTTGATGCCAGAGGTTCGAGTCCTCTACCGCCCACACATATGACCATCCTCGGTATCGAAACAAGCTGTGACGAGACGGCGCTCAGCGTCGTAGATGCGACCGGCGACCGGGAAAATTTAAAATTCGATGTGAAATCGAATCTTGTTTTGTCGCAGATAAAACTTCATGAAAAGTATGGTGGGGTATTTCCTGGCCTTGCGAAACGTGAACATGTGAAAAATATTATTCCCCTATTAAAAACCGCCTTGAACGAAGCTGGATTGCTTCAGAAAAAATCATCCAAAAACCCTTCAAACCAACCCCGAAGAACACCCGAAGAACACCTTAAGAAGGTCGAGAAAATATTGGAAAAAGAAAAAGGGCTTTATGAAGAACTGATAGAATTTGTCTCTACGATAGAAAAACCCGCCATCGACCGTATCGCCGTCACATACGGCCCCGGCCTCGAACCAGCGCTCTGGGTCGGTCTAAACACGGCAAAAGCCCTCGGCCTCCTCTGGAACATCCCCATCACCCCCGTAAACCATATGGAGGGCCATATTTGTTCCGTGCTTTTGGGTCTACAAAAGCCGATTGAGTTCCCTGCCATCACCCTATTGATTTCAGGAGGTCATACAGAGCTCGTATACGTACAAGACTGGTCTAAATATGAAATCATAGGCGAAACACGGGATGATGCGGTGGGTGAAGCATTCGACAAAGTAGCGCGCATGCTCGGCCTGCCATACCCAGGTGGCCCGGAGATTTCTAGACTGGCAGAAGAGGAGCGTCTGATAAATTTAGAGCAGAATAAGCGGGGTGACCCGGGCAATACGCCCGCACCTAGCTCCACTTTTCATTTTCCTCGCCCAATGATTAATTCTGGAGATCTGAACTTTTCTTTTGCAGGATTAAAGACCTCTGTACTCTATACTCTGAAAAAGATTCACAAGATAGACGAAAAAACAAAGAGAGAAATAGCAAAAGCTTTTGAAGATGCGGTGGCGGAAGTCCTTGTCAAAAAAACTGCTGACGCGATGGATAAATATCAAGTCAAAAGCCTTATTATCGCCGGCGGAGTAGTCGCAAACAAATATTTGAAACGAGAATTCGAGGCATTAGTCTTAAGATACAATAGCATTCCACTTTATACGCCAAAACCAAATCTCACCGGAGACAACGCGGTTATGATCGCCCTTTGTGGATACATACAGCGAGACATGCCCGAGAAAGATTTGGACAACTTAAAAGCCTCAGGCAATTTGAGGCTCTTAAGTTCGACCTAATGTCGACTGACTAAAACTGTATAAGGGAGTTTTCTTTATCTACTTGCGACAGTTTTTTGCACCGCCGCGTAAGTTCTGATCTCTTCTTTTTGGCTTGCTGTCAGTGGAAATTCTTTCTGGCATACAATCTCATTTATCTTCTTTTTAGTAAGAATGTATAGATGGCCAGTGGAATTCTCAAGTCCCCATGGTGTGAGAATATCGTTTTTATATTTTTCTTGAAAAGCAGAGAGGGCTCTAAACGTAGCATCATCATAAACACCCGTTGTTTTAAGATCCGTAAATCCTTCAGCACTTCTCAAAAACATTTGAAGTTTCATTACCTCAAAAGTATCATTTTGTTTACTACGATTGACATAGGTCGACATGTAGTTACACGTTGCCAGATTCTCGGTAAAAGCTCCCAAAACCTCCGGTGTCCCTCCGACACCTGAAGGCATCATTACCTGTCCCCCTGAAGAACCTCCTCCTCCCGAAATACTGTTTGCTGCTCCAGTACTCCCGGTACTGACATTACCGCTTTGACCCACTCCTGGATTTTTGATCACTAAATTAGCCGGATTTGAACCACCAGCACCCGGAACTACAGGATCGTTTGCCGGCTGTTGTGGCTGTGGTTGAAAAATTTCACTCGCTGGTGACGGTGCTGTCTCGTTTGCTGGCGAAGGAGCTACCTCGCTTGCTGGTGATGGTGCTGTCTCGTTTGCTGGTGATGGTGCTGTCTCGCTTGCAGGTGAAGGAGCAGCTTCCTTTGCGGGTGTTGCAGCTAGTTCGGCAGATAGTGTTGGCGTATAGACTTCAGCATTTGCTGAAGCGCTCGTCTCACTTGGAGCAACAGAATTATCGGAAGGAATGTCTTGAGCACTGACAGCGGTAGCCATAAATGGAACCTGTGTCGAAAAAGAAGCAATGACCAAAAGAGTCAATACCTTCTTTGAAAAAACTATTTTCTCTATTTTCATATTAATTATTGAATTAAAAAAACTAATAAATCTAATAAAAGCCCGCTATCCTTTAGCCGTAATTTTATTTTAATTTTTTGCTTGAGCACCAGCTTGAACACCTTCGGCCGGAGGAGAAGAAACCATTATAAAGTTTGGACCTGGACCTGAAGAATTGTCAGAAGAATCAGCAAAAACAGTGGAGACGTCTCTCCTGTTGGTGTTCCAGAGCAATAACGTAGCGGTAATGATAAGTAAAACTAGAAGTGGAATAACCACACTTAGAGCCTTGAACCAAATAACACCAATGAGTGCAAGCACAAGCCCAATAATTATGTAAGTGATTTTTCTAGACCAGAACTCCCTTCTTGAAAGCGCACTTGTATCCTGAACATTCACAACAATCGTGGCAAGAATATAGATTGCTAGAAGAATAAAGAACAGATAGTAGAGACTCTGGAGTAGTTCTGAACGATTGTCAGGAATCGAGAAGATAGCAGCCGCAAGATTTCTAAGTGCCCCTCTATTTGCCCCACCAGAAGTATCCTCTCCTGTTACCCCAGCGAGTACTGTTTCATTTACCGTTGAAGAAGCGGAGATTTCACCCAAAGCTACCGGCACGCTTTCGCTCTCAACACCCCCACTCTGACTAAGTGTCTGTTCTCCAATTGTCCTTAATGCGAGAAAACTGTCTCTTATCTCTTTTGTCTGACCTGGAGTCAGCCCGAACTCACGCTCACACACGATCTCATTTATCTTCTTTTTAGTAAGAATATATACATAACCAGTAGAACCATTTATACCCCAAGGATCTAGAATGTCTGCTTTGTATTTCTCTTGGAAAGCAGAAACTGCGTTGAAAGTAGCATCATCGTAAACACCTGTGAGTTCAACATTACTAAAGCCTTCCACGCCTCTCAAAAATAGTTGAAGTCTCATCACTTGATCTTTATCATTGTCCCAGCCTCGTCTTATATAACTATTTAGATAATTGCATGAAGGAAACTCTGTGGATGCCCCCAAAACTTCAGGAATCGCCGTAGATCCAAAGAAAATTCTTTGCCCACCGGATGATCCCCCACCTCCACTGCCACCACCGCTTCCTCCACCCCCTCCACCCGAAGGCGCGGTATCGTTATCAAAATTGACCATAGAAACCGTCGGCACAGAAAGACCGTTGTAGACAGGATCCTGCGACACGACAGAAGAAGATGAGATTCCGTACTCTACATCCCCATCCACGATATTGTCATCAATACCTGTAACAGTTACCGTGTGTGTCCTGACGTCTCCGCTGAAAGTTAGTGTCTCGGGAGAAATTGTACCTTCCGTGGTATCAGAACTAGAGAGTACGACTGTAACCGGTGCGGTAGGTCTAGTGTTTATCGTAATTGTAAGAAGGAAAGTATCTCCATCCTCACTTGTCTCTCCAGAAGAGCTGTTGACGCTAAAACCTGGCATAAATGAGCCGCACGCTTGAACGGCGTCAATTTCATAATGGGCCCCTGGAACTGTTTGGGTAGAAAAGATTCGTACATATCTGAAGGGCGATTCTGATGAAGAAATATAATCTTTTACTCCATCGTGTGTCCGTATATTATTGATGTCGTCAACATAAAGTGCTGTCGAAGCGGCATCTTCCCAGATGGTTCGATCAGAACTTACCTCAACCCTAAACTGATGAAATTCTTCCGGATACGGACCATGATCCTGGACTGGATATACTCTTAAGTTTTCCGTGAGTGTTCCCAAATCCCATTCAATATAATTTCCAGGGGTTCGTGGTTTTACCCAATGCCAATCAAGACTATCCCCCGGCCATAGATCTGGAGAAACAAAACCTAAATAGTGACTAGGGGTGTTGTCGTAGTGGAAACCCCGTGTGTAAAACTCTGTAGTGGTACCAGTATTGTGCAAAATGAATGTAGCTCTACCAAAGTTCCCGTTACAAGCCGGCATCTGGGGCAAATACATCTCTGGTAGCACATAAACTGTTCGTATTTTTGAGGCGACTAGACCTCCAGAATCAACAACTCTGTATTGGAGGGTGGATGTGCCGACTACAGAAGTATTCACCGTGCCTGTAACAGTAATCTGTGACGTCAAATCTCCGTCCTCTTTATCAAAGGCAGTAGCACCAGGATCAACAAACACTTCGTTTAGGTTTATAGTGAAATGCGTAAGTCCGAGCAATGTAATAACCGGCGGTGTATTTCCAGGAACTTCAGGAGTCCTACTGCTCTCGTCTCTGGGTTCAACAACATGAAGTGAAGATCCTCCTCCTCCACCACCACCAGTATTTGTTCGACTTTTGTCTTCTCTAGGATCAACTGCTTGATTGGCCGTAGGATCACTGGCTACATTTACCTCTCTGCTCTCCTCATTTCGAGGCAAGATTTCTCTAGACTCATCCAAAGTGCTAGATACAACATCTGACGATCCAGAACTTATTTCTGGATTGCCATTGGAACGAGAAGAATTGTCCCGTGACTCAACAGTTCTAGAAATCAATGTTTCATCTGGAGTAAGATCTTCTGCTGCGTATGCAAAAGTAGTTGCAAGCAGTGGTTGTATCAGAATTGAAACGACAAGAAACAAAACGAGAATGCTTCGAGGAACGGTTACTTTTGATGTTTTCATAGTGTCGCTTTTAAGAGTAAGTTTAAGGGAAATTAGTAAAACAGCTATCCTAGACATAATATATGATCCTTGGAATAATGTCAATACTTTAGACCTCAAATATGTTGTTTCTTATTGTTATTTTCTGACCCAAAAAGTCTAAACAGTGATAAACTTTTGTCTTTTACAAAAAGTCATTTTTTCAATGGTTTTTTTGATATAAAGGACAAAATATATCTCTATTTTTGTCCTTTATGCTTTTTGTCCTTTATAATATACTATAATGTACAGAAATAGTCAATAGATATGCTCGTTAGACCCCCCCGTAAAAGAAACTTTTGGGAATTCACAATATTCTCATGTGTTATGATGTTTTTAACGAAACCAGCATTAGCCTCATATTATTATGGATCCCAAACTACTTAGTCCGTACAATCCGAGAGAAACGGAGGATAGAATCTATAAAACATGGCTGGAGAGTGGTTTTTTTAACCCAGATAAATCCCTGACCGAAGGTATTACGACAAAGAAGTCTGAATATTTCTCTATCGTTCTCCCTCCCCCCAATGTGACGGGGACACTCCACGTTGGTCACGCCGCAACAATCACCATTGAGGACATTATGGTTCGGTTCAACAGGATGAGAGGAAAAAGAACTTTGTGGATTCCAGGAACAGACCACGCCGCAATAGCAACCCAATCAAAAGTAGAGGAAAATTTATATAAAAAAGAAAAGAAAACTCGTCGGGACTTTGCTCGAGATGATTTTCTTAGAATTGTTGAAAATTTTGCCAGGGAGAGTCGAGAAACAATTATCGGTCAGGTAAAAAAGATGGGGGCGTCAGTTGATTGGAGCAGAGAGGCCTATACACTCGACCACAAAAGAACTGTGGCAGTTCGAACAGCTTTTAAAAAAATGTACGAGGACGGTCTTATCTATCGTGGTGAAAAAATAGTAAACTGGGACCCAAAACTCCAGACGACTGTTTCCGATGACGAGATAGAGTGGCTCGAGGAGAAAGTTCCTCTCTACCACTTGAAGTACGGTCCATTTACGATTACCACAGCTAGACCTGAAACAAAATTTGGTGACAAATACGTCGTAGTACATCCAGACGACCAAAGATACAAAAAATATAATCATGGGGACGTCTTCGAACTGGATTGGATCAACGGCAAAGTAAAAGCTACGGTTATAAAGGACGGTTCTATCGATATGAGTTTTGGAACTGGAGCCATGACTATCACTCCAGCGCATGATTCGCTTGATTTTGAAATTGCCGAGAGACACAAGCTCGATAAAGAAAAAATTATTGATTTTGATGGCAAGCTTTTGGCAGTCGCCGGGGACTTGGCTGGACTTCACATTAAAAAAGCTCGACCACTTGTAGTTGAAAAATTGAAAGAAAAAGGTCTGATCGAAAAAATCGATGAAAATTATGTGCACAACATAGCCACAAATAGCCGCGGGAGTGGAATCATCGAACCTCAAATAAAAAGACAATGGTTCGTCGATGTAAATAAAAGCTTTGAGATGCCGCACTCAAAGATAGAGGGTGTTCCCAAGGGCTCCGATGTCACTTTAAAGCTTCTTATGAAGAAATCTGTGGAACTAGGTGCCATAAAGATACTGCCGGATAGATTTGAGAAGGTTTATAGCCACTGGATCGATAATCTTCGAGACTGGTGCATAAGCAGGCAGATATGGTTTGGGCATCGTATTCCTGTCTGGTACAAAGATGCGGAGGTTTACTGTGGGTTGGAAGCACCGGAGGGTGACGGCTGGCAACAGGATCCCGACACACTCGACACTTGGTTTTCTTCTGGACTCTGGACCTTCTCGACGCTTGGCTGGCCCGAAAAAACAGACGATCTAAAAAACTACCACCCAATGTCGGTACTTGAGACTGGGTACGATATCATCTTTTTCTGGGTGGCAAGAATGATTCTTATGAGTACATACCTACTCGGTGAGATTCCTTTCAAAACAGTTTACTTACATGGACTGGTGAGAGATGCTTCAGGGAAAAAAATGAGTAAGTCGCTTGGAAACGTCATCGATCCACTCACGATGATAGAAAAATACGGGACCGACGCTCTGAGACTCTCTCTTGTCATCGGAACTGGTCCAGGCAACGACAGCAAACTTTCTGAAGACAAGATCAAGGGATACAAGCACTTTGCAAATAAGATATGGAACGCTACGCGATTCGTGATTTCAAATACTGAAGACTTCGACTACACACGATCGATCGAGCTTAGTGCCGAAGACGCAAGCCACATCAAGGAGTTCGGTAAACTCATCGATGAAGTCACGCTCGATCTAGATAATTTTAGGTTCTATCTTGCTGGAGAAAAACTTTATCACTATTTCTGGCACACTTTTGCTGATGAGATAATAGAAAAGAGTAAGGCACGATTAAACTCCGGGAACGACAGTGAAAGAAGGTCAGCTCAAAAGATGCTTTTGGAGATTCTTCAAAATTCTCTGAAACTTCTTCATCCGTTTATGCCCTTTATCACAGAAGAAATTTGGTCTATTTTCCCTCTACCGGGGAAAAAAATGCTCATTGTGGAATCATGGCCAGCTCGCAACGAAGAAGATTGATATAATTAAGAACAATGACATTTGACATCCAGTCGCTTTTTTTTGCTCTTTTCGGCGGAGTACTTCCAGCCATACTCTGGCTTTGGTTTTGGCTCAAGGAAGACAGTAGCCACCCAGAGCCACGAGGACTTATTGTGGTGACATTTCTTTCCGGCGTCGTGGCCGTTATTTTAGTCTTACCTTTTCAGAAAATAGTATATGCTTATTTCGAGAACTCGGTCTTTATAACATTTTTTCTATGGGCAATGATTGAGGAATTATTCAAGTTTGGAGCCGCATACGTTGTTGCTCTTCGAAACAAGGCCGTGGACGAGCCGATAGACATGATCATATACATGGTAACTGCCGCTCTGGGCTTTGTAGCTCTCGAAAATACGCTGTTTTTGATCAATCCGATCCTTGACGGCAATGTAATAGACAGCATTGTCACAGGAAATCTGCGTTTTATCGGAACAAGCTTACTACACATTGTAAGTTCGGCAATTATCGGTATCTTTATGGCCTTTACTTTCTATAGCAATAAGTCGATAAAGAGGCTGTATCTATGGTGTGGACTTATTTTGTCTATCATATTGCACACTCTCTTCAATTTATCTATAATAGAAGAGAACGGTAACAACACATTCATTACTTTTTCTGTACTATGGATTTCAGTTGTCGGTCTTCTGCTGTGTTTTGAGAAAATAAAGAGGTTTAGTTTGGCACATTAAGAATATGTTAAAAGAAAGAAAGTCATTTTTTGAAAGGTTCACAGGCGCCATACGCGTTCCTGATGATATTTTGGCATCGCAAGAAGAAGATGGCGATGAATTGGCGGAAACATCCGATAGTTTGGAGGACGGTGATGTCGGTGAAGGCGAACTTATGGTGGATGTCTACCAAACTCATGGTGAAATCGTCATAAAAGCTATGGTTCCAGGAGTAAGGCCGGAAGATTTGGATATTACCATTACAAGAGACATGGTAACTATAAAAGGTAAGCGGGAAACAGAGAGAATGGTCTCTGATGGTGATTATTTTCATAAAGAACTCTACTGGGGAATATTCTCGAGATCGATTACCCTACCTCAAGAAATACAAATTGAAGACGCGGAAGCCATCGAGAAGCACGGGCTACTCATTATTCGCCTTCCTAAGCTCGATAAGAACAGACAAACTAAAGTGCGTGTGAGGAATAATAGTTAGGAGCGATAAGGACACATAGGGAGAATGTCACCCTCGGAGAGCGGAAAATCTCCCCAGCGGGAGATTTTCCTCATCCTCGGAAGATTTCTGTAAAGTTGGCCAGGCAACCTTATAGAGGAGAACCTACTTTAGATATCTGGCCAACTTGACAGACCATGCAAATCTTCCTGCGGACTCTCCTCTAGTGACATTCTCCCTATGTGTCCAATAAAAACTTTGTACTCAAACCTTCATGTGTTAGAATCTCTTAACGATGAAAAAAGTTGTAATCTTTTCTACGCCAAATTGCAAATATTGTTCTTTGGCTAAAGAATATTTTAAACAAAACGGAATTGCTTTCGAAGAGTTCGACGTGGCTCGTGACGCAGTCAGGCGTAACGAGATGGTTGAGAAAAGTGGTCAGCTCGGCGTGCCGGTGATAATTATTGACGATAAGGATCTAGTGATCGGATTCAATAAACCGGTTCTCGCAAATTTGCTTGGGTTGAGTTAGTATATTTTTGGCCCAACTGCGCTAAAAAGCCGCCGTAGTTAAATGGATTATAACAGTCCCGTCCTAAGGGATAGTTGTAGGTTCGATTCCTGCCGGTGGCACAAGTTAAAATCGTTGAGGAAGATAAATAAACTGGTATAATTATCGCACATGAATCCCGAGGAAAAAGAAAAACTCGATAGAACCCTAGAGCTCACCGAGGAGAACAATAGAATGCTAAAGAAGATGCGTTCATCCATGAGATGGGGACAGGCTTGGAGGATTTTCTATTGGGCGGTAATAATAATTCTTTCCCTTGGAGCTTACTACTATATTCAGCCGTATATCAGCGAATTAACAACCGCCTACGGCGGACTGAAGCAGGATTTTAGTAATGTAAATAACGTAATAAATTCGTTCAAATCACCCCAACAGTAAGCATTTAGGTTTGGCAGAAAAAGTTAAAAATGATAAAGTGCTCGTACGCCGAGGTAGCTCAGTTGGTAGAGCATGTGCCTGAAGAGCATGGGGTCGCCGGTTCGAGCCCGGCCCTCGGCACCAAGAAATTTCTAAAAGATAGCTGTGTGGCTTGGGGGTTTGGTGCGCAGTTGACAGAACGGTTATTATATAATAGAATCCTGATCAGAAGTTTATTTTGTTCGTTGGAATCACAAGTATAGAACCTCTAACCGAAAGGGTTTGGAATGAAGAAGGAATCGTGGTCTGTCGGATGGGCGTGTGCAATCGGTGCCTTCGTCGGTACCATCGCCGCACTCGAGATCTCCTCGTGGATTACGCTCGGACCGATTTTCAGGGCGCTGGGTGCGTTCTTCGGTGCCCTCTTGGGCGGCGGAGTTGGCTATCTCATGGTTGACTTCAGAAAACTCGTCTCGGGCATGCGAAGAGCATGGCACGATGTGGTGAACTGGCGGCCAGACTGGCCATACTGGAAAATGGCGACCTCCCTTTTCTGTGGGATGTGGGTGATGAGCGCAACGGTCATTGGCGCGATACTCGCGATAAGTGTCATCTCCCCCACCCTTGACTATGCAACTCATTCAACCTGGCCCTACTCATACCCACTATTAGTAGTAGTCATTCTGGTGTTGGTGACGATGTTGTCTCTCTTTACGGTATTTTCCTTAGGAAAGATTGATCCCAACACGAATCGCGCCAGCCACCTCAAGTTCTACCGCGAATTTGGGTGGAAGATGTTCAAGATCAACCCAATCTACATCCCCTACAAAACGTTCTACTGGACCTTCCGTGGCCTTGCATGGAGTATCGTCAAGCTTCCCCGGTTGGTGGTCATCAAAGCGCCCATTGCATTGGGCCGTCTGATAATCCTCCTTAGGAGAACACTTCTCCTTGGGAGAACCGCCTTCATCTACGTCCACACCTATCGCCGGACACTCTGTTTCGTGGACGCCACGATCGGAGCTTCGATCGGCTACTTCTCCGGAAGCGCGCTTGTCGGAGCTGTAGCTGGAGCTCTGCTCGGAGTCCTCAACTACGAGCTCGTCTCCGTCCGCTGGCTCAAGCTTGTTCCCGCAAAGCAAAGCACTGCCTCGTAACCCCAATCGCCCGGCCTATCTCGCAAACACGAGATGGCCCGGGCGGTTTTTCTTTTTCTTTATAAAAAATATGAGGAAATTATGAGGGAATCGGTCACAGGTCCTCGCGTACTCGCTCGGCCTGCGACCCCGACTCGCTCGCCTTCGCTCGCTCCATCTTTCGATTCCCTGGCTACACAAATTTAAATACCATACGCAAAGTATGGTATTTAAATTTGTGAGTGCGAGTAGCGGGAATCGAACCCGCGCTATCTGCTTGGGAAGCAGACGTACTGCCACTATACGACACTCGCGATAGAACCGAACCCCCCACCCCTCTCGCCGAACAACTATCAGCGGCAAAAAAGGTGTCGCACGGCCCATGACCCAAACCGCACAGCAAAATTACTCTACACCAAACCACCCGACGAATCTAGACCATGTTCTTTTCAAAAAACCTGGAGGGTTTTCGACTATTTTCTCTTCAGAATCTTCCTTTTCTTCCACGATCACGACTACACTTTCCCCTGGTTTTGCAACTCCAAATTTTTCACGAATTTCTTCGTCTATTCCTTCTTCACTCTGGAGACTCTTGAGAACGGCCGATAGCTCTTTCTCCCTCTTTTCAAGTTCCGCCAGTTCTTCTTTGGCCCGAGCTAGATTTTGTTCGCTCTCTTGGCTCTTTTTATATATATTCCAAGTAGGTTTTATGAGAAATGCAATAACAACCAGTAGGACTATTTTTACAGTTTTCCCATAAAGCCTACGTCTTAAAACTTGTTTCTGTTTTAGATACTCCACAGAAGAAATTATAGCAATAGTTCATACACATGTGCTATTATATTGAAACTTTCATGTTGTTCCACAAAAAGAGCAAGAAATATATCAAATTTATATGGGGTGTACTCTGCATACTCATTATCGTGAGTATGATTGTTCTTTACGTGCCAGGGCTGATTCAATAATCTTTTACTCCGCCCTCATCATTTTAATAAACACGTCCTGGGGAATATTTACTCGCCCACGCTCTTTCATTCTCTTCTTCCCCTCCTTCTGCTTTTCCCATAGTTTCATTTTTCTAGTACGATCCCCACCATACATATGGGCCGTGACATTCTTTTTCAGTGCTGGCAGTGTACGAGAAGAAATAATCCGACCCAGAGCCTTACCCTGAATCTTGGTTGCAAACATTTGTTGTGGTAGGAGTTTATACAACTTCTCTACTGTGTCTTCTGCTTCCCTATCAACGGTTTTCTTGGAAACAATCCTAGCAAAAGCAGGTACAGCTTCCTCTGCAACGAGTATTTCTAGTTTGGTAACATCAGCAGATTGCATTCCCACCATTTCATATGAAAACGAAGCGTAGCCAGAAGAAGTGCTTTTCAATTTATTAAAAAAGTTTCGCATCAGCCCACGAAGAGGCATTCTGGCTTCAAGGGAAAGTCTATTATCCCCAAAAGCAGTGGTGTCACCGATAACAGCCTCATGGTCAAATAGAAGCTGCATAAGCTCACTCATGAAGTTGCTGGGAGTTATGAGTGTTAGTTTTATCCAAGGCTCTTCGACATCCGCCACTAAATTCTCATCTGGGAAAAAACTTGGCGAGTATATAGTTTGTTTTTTCCCATTCTTGAAAGTCACATTGTAATAAATCGTCGGGGTAGTAATAATGAGATTCAAACCAAACTCCCTACGAAGTCTTTCCCCCACAATCTCCAAGTGAAGCATCCCCAAGAAGCCGCATCGGAATCCTTTTCCTAAAAGACCCGAGGCCTCTTCCTCAAAGGAGATGGAAGAATCAGAAAGTTTCAGACGTGTAAGAGCCTGGCGCAACAGTGGAAAATCATCTTGACTCTGCGGATAGAGTGAGGACCAGACGACAGCACGCGGACTCATGTAGCCAGGAAGAGCTGGCGATGTGTTGCTTTTACTCGACACGGTATCTCCGACAGAAACGATACCAGGCTCCTTTATACCAGTGACAATGTAGCCGATTTCGCCAGTACCCAGAGTCTCCTTGGGGGTCTCTCCCGGAGAAAAGATGCCGACCTCGAGCGCGGAGAAGTTTTTGTCTGCTATCTTGAAGACCAGCTCGTCGTGGCGCCTGACTACTCCATCCATAACTCGCACATAGACGATCACACCAGTATGGTTTGAATACTGAAAATCAAATACCAACGAGGAGAAAGATTTGTTCGACGAACTTGTAGTTAGATCAGCTTTTGGCGCGGGTACTCTTTTTATTATATGGACAAGCAAATCTGCAACTCCTTCGCCCGTTTTTCCTGACGTCTCTACAATATCTTTCGATTCGCACCCAAGGAGAGTGCACATTTCTTGTTTTACTTCGGCGGACCGAGCCAGCGGAGAATCTATCTTTGAAAGTACCGGGATTATAACCAAACCGGAGTTTCGAGCCGCCTGAAGAGTAGACAGTGTTTGGGCTTGCACACCCTGGGTAGCGTCGACTAGCAAAATAGAACCTTCCACGGCTTTGAGTGCCCGAGAGACCTCGTATGAAAAATCGATGTGGCCAGGAGTATCTATGAGGTTTAAGACGTACTCGACCCCTTCGTGGATATAATTCATCCTCACCGGTTGCATCTTTATAGTGATACCGCGCTCGCGCTCAAGGTCCATGCTATCGAGCACTTGTTCGCGCATTTTTCTCTTTTCGACAGTTCCTGTGATCTCGAGCATGCGGTCAGCTAGTGTCGACTTGCCATGGTCTATGTGGGCAATAATAGAAAAATTTCTTATTGAGTTTATTGGGTTTGAGCTCATTTTGGCCCTTTATATTAGCAGACTGGAGAGACTTAAACCACCTCCGGGTCCGGAGAAATTATTTTCGCTTTCCAGAATTTGCGATGAAGAGCAGACCACATATCGAAGAGTTCTTTGCTTCTCAAAATTAAAAGCAAGAAAACAAGAACGACCAACCCTATCATGCCCGCAATAAATCCTTGTAGAAATATTCCCATGAACGTATCTAGAGAAAAGATATCGTCTAGTAAGTTTAGAGATACGTATGAGGCAAGCCCCATAAAGAGAGATGCGGCGGTAATCTGTGTGGAAGTCTTTATAGCTGGGCCAAAGATACCCGGATACTCTCTTCCAAATGAAGTTAGATGGATTATTGCTCCAACTGAAGCCCCAATAGAAAATGCTAGCGGCAGAATTAGAACAGCAGTACCAGAAACATTATCGACCCTAAGGAGTGTCCCTAGTAGAAAATTCAGGTCCGGATACATCATAAAAATGCGCCCAAAGAAGAGCGTCAGAATGATAGTAAAAACGGCAGAAAAGACATTTATAACAAGTGGAATCCGAGTTTTGCCAGTCGAATAACGCGCTCTTGTGAAAAGTAGCATGATTGATTGAGGAATGAGTGACAAGACAAACAGAGCTAGGGCAGCCGCCGTAAGCCTTGTGTCTGACCAGCTAAATTCACCCGAACCGAGAATGACTCTGACTATCTGGGCTCGAAGCACGATAAACAAAACTACAACCGGAACGGATAGAAAAATGATGTGACGGAGAGAAGTAGAAAGATAATCCAAATATTTTTCAATATTTCCTGATGAAAAATATTTGGTCAGAGTCGGAAAAGCGGCAAGAGAATAACTAACAGCGATAACCGAAAGAGGCACACTCGCCAGGTTGAAAGACAGATTGAAAACAGATATCGAACCGACACTCAAAAGTGATGCGAAAGATATCAGGAAAAATTCGGTCAATTCGTTTGATGAAAGTGCAATGGTACGCGGCAAAGAGATGATTACAACACTGCGAATGAGAGAAAATTTCGGTAAGACTAAACGAGGGAAGAAACCACTTGAAATAATAAAAGGAATTTGGATAAGAAGATGGAAGAAAGCTCCGATAACAACACCGAGCACAACACCGAGAATCCCAAATGTAGGAGCCAAGAAAATAATTCCGGCGATAATGCAGACGTTGTAGATAACAGGGCTCAAGGCAAAGATAAAGAAACGGTTGTTGAGTTGGGTTATGCTACTGAAAAAATTGGAAAGTCCTAGAAAAATCGGGGACAAGAGCAGTACGCGGGAAAGCATTACAAGTTCATCGGCGGCTTCCCTACCAGCAAAACCTGGAAAAAGTAAAGGAATAATCTTCGGCATCAGGAGATAGACGACTACAGATATAGTGACAACGCATATACCAAAGAAGCTAAAAATGGTACTTATAAATCGTTTACCATGATCATCTTCGTACTTGATCCGTTCGTTTAAAAATGGAATGAGAACTGAAGCAGACACAAGAGAAGCTACAGTTACAAAGATAAAATCGGGAATCCGAAAAGCCGCATAGTAGAGATCGAGCACCGAACCAGCACCAAACATACCCGCCAGAAGCCGATCTCTCAATAACCCCAGTATTTGGGAAGTTATAGCAAAGAAACCCAAAAGATAAGCGGCCTCATGGAGTCCGCTTATCTCTCTGCCAAGTAAGTTTATAAACCGTTTTACCATTTTATGGCTAACTTTTCTTCTCTTCTACAGGAAGATTCTTTCTTTTTTCTGGCTTACTATCAACAGGTGCAGTAGCACTTGCAAAAGGATCTTTTCCGGCTTTCAAGTTGTCGAGAATCAACTTGATTTCCGCATTTTCGGGGTTTGTTCTTGCCAAGTCTTCGAATTGCCTTTTGGCATCTTCCAGCCGACCAAGCTTTTCATAACTTAAACCGAGGAAATATTTTGCATTGGCGTAGACTGGAATAGCACTTGTAGCTTGTTCAAAAGCTTTTACTGCCCCAACGTAATCTTTGATTCCATATTTCAAAAGACCGAGGCGGAATAGAAGGTTGGGGTCATTTGGAGAGACAGTGAGAATCTTTTCCACAGAGACAATGGCTCCACGAATATTACCCTCGGCGGCATCGATTTGGGATAAAAAGAATATGGCATCCAGATAATTTGGCTTCAATTCAATAGCCCTAGCTATGTTTTGTTTTGACACAGATAGATTGTTTTGGGTTGCTTCAAGACGGGCCAAATATAGATACAAAGCAGGATTTCTTGGACTTCTTTTTATCGCCTCTCCGTAAGCCACCTTGGCGTTATCGTATGCAGCTGCTACACCGATCGGGATTATAGATTCATAGACACGAGCAATTGAGAGCCAGTTTTCGTAGTTTTCTGGATCTTTCATTTGAGCCCGACGCGATGCCTCGATCGCAGCAGCGAGTACATTTTGAAATTCATTTCGCAAATCTTCTGAAATATCTGCCCCACTATCAACTGTAGAAATTATATTCCCCAAACGAACTACATTTAATTCTGCAACGGATCGAAGGTAAACGTCGTTGGAGGATAAATTTAGAGCTTTTAGCATGCTTCCCAAGGCCACATCGACATTTGCCCTGCTTGTCCTAGCAATGGCCGCACCTCTTTCATAATAAAAAGATGAGAGCGACTTCCCTAGAATAATGTAGCCGAGACCCAGACTTACCACAATGATAAAAACAAAGGTCATCACAAAAACAAAACTCATTCGTGGATATTTGGAAAACGAGATGGTGAGCGGTCGACTAAAACCGACAACGTAAAGTGAGGCAACGAAGAGGCCGGTGAAAAAGAAGGTCAGGAAAAGAATGGGTGTATTGGGCATATACAGAATATTCATAATCCAGAGGAACAGCGAGACCATAAAGGACGAAACAACAAAGAAGCGTGACTGTCGATCGGCAAATCTTGAGAGGGTAGAACGAAAGCCGAGTATCAGAAAAAATGCAAAGAAGATAAACCAAGCAATAGCACCGAGTATACCCGTCTCGATAAGTGTAGTAGGAATAAAGCCTATACCGTGGCTGAAGTTTGTATTCCAAAAATTTGTGAGATTCACATCTGGGCGGTGTAGTTGCCAAACCGTGCCAAACCTATTTGGGCCAGGGCCAAGGAGTGGTGTTTCTTTAAAAACTTCTTTGGAGATATCGAGAGTAGCCGACCAAGAAGGTCGAACTTCGACGCTACTGATTTTAGCTTTAGTGGCAATACTTGCATTGATAGTACTGCCAAGCGGGGTGAACGCAAATATGATGGCAATAATGAGAACCGCAAGGGATCCAAAGGAAATTCTTCGGCCGGAACTTTTGAGTCTTGTCTCTCCAGAGCTTGAAGAGACAACATCCATGGTGTTTGTCTGAACACCACCAAAAGACAACAAATAAACAAAAAATATAAGCGAAATCGCCCCGATCACATACCAAACTATCGGCAGATTGATCACCACAAGCATAACAAGCGACAAGATAAGGAAAATGGAAAGAACGACCCGCGCTTTTAGACTTGAACGTAAAATATCTAGAGCGGCAAGAGAAAGAATCGTTGTTATAGAGAAGAATATCGACAGCTCATTCCATTTGCCCACAGTGTTCGAAATAATATTTGGAAAATAACCAAAAGATAAAAAGCCTGCACCAAAGAAAAGTCTTAGAACATGAAATAAAGCAAGAACAAGAGAAACGATGAAAAATGTTTTAAAAACGACCAAGAGTCTTTTTGGTGATTGGCAGAGTGCTGATACTAGAAATGTAACAAACGACAAAATAAGGATTGTCGTAAACGACGTCACCTCAAACCCGTAACCGATAAGCGAGGCTGACGGAGCATTGCCGAAGAGAGAAGAAAGTAAATGAACAATCAGGATAAGTGCCAACGCCAAAAATATCGAACTGCGCGGGATGGGGAGAGATCCGCTCTTGAGAAGAGAAACGAGAAATAAGACAAAGGCCAAAATTGAAAGAGTCGCCAAAAGAATCATCTTGCCAAATTGAAATGAAACAAAAGGCGATGGTACAAAAAATATTGGTAATAAAAATAACATCAAAACGAGAACGGCAAACGAAGACGTGTTAAATGCTAATAATTTCCTCCAACTTTCCAGACTTAAAAAATTTTTCATCCTCACATTATATAGTCTTTGTTTGGCTGTATCAATAAGTATTTTCACTGTTTTGTGTTGAAAAATATGGGTAAAGCAAAAACCCGCTTTGGGCGGGTTTTTGCAAATTTTTTCCTTGCGTCTATAAGCCGAATTCTGTATCCCACCTACCCATCGGTAGAAGAGACGATAAGTATTTATCTGTTCTCCCGATTGCTCGAGAGAATCAAGCGGCACTTTCGAAGAACTTTGATTGCTCAAAATCTTCGAACTCGGCCTTGCACCCAGGTAAGGATTTAACCGTTGCACCCTCGATGTTACCACCGAAGCTCGCCCGAGTTTTGATTCCTCGGGCGTCCTTGGTCTTTCGACTTTGGACGTCTCTGTTCGCACCTCGAAGATTACCTTCGGTGGGCGTTACCCACTACCCTACTGCGCCCCACAGATCGTGAGATGCGAGTGTTCGGACTTTCCTCTGTTTTCTAGAGTCGCACTAGGCGACCAGAAAACAGCACTTATCCGACCCAAGGTGGATATACAATATCACACTTATGTACTTTTTCAAATTTTTCTACGGTATAGATCCTGGTGTAGTTGTCCCTGTATTTGCCGGGAAACTTGTGTTTATGCAACGACCGGACTCTGTTCGCAATTGTCCGTTTGATATTTTGAGACAATACGGATCACCCGAACTATAGTACAACGTAATCCCCGTCGGTTTCTCTGGAGAACCTACGGTGAGTTTCTCGGAG
>CAYRZH010000010.1:0-14377 GCA_964428845.1 uncultured Candidatus Saccharibacteria bacterium
ACAGCGTGATTTGCTATCTCACGCGCCATGAGTGGATCTGTAAGAATCCGTCTCAAGTCGGTATCGCCACCCCCAGCTTTCAAAATAGCGTTTACGATCGTTCGGAAAATCTCCCAACCGGTTCCCATCTGGCTTATGATCTCACTCTTTGTCAATGCCACATCACACCTCTTTTTCTACGGGCCTATCCCCTATTCGCGACAAGCGAACCTAGGACCTACCCGTGTTCAAAGAACTGGCGTCAGTATACGCCTTAAATATGACTTGGCTAGCAAAAAACTACAAAACCGCGCGCACCGAGAGGCTGTTTTCGAGGGGCCCTAAGCCCTCGCCCCCAATGCAATTCTCGATGACTTTCGGGTGAGATCTCGCACAAAAAGAGCTGCCACGACTACCATAGCGACAGAAAGCGCCTGGACAACAAGACCCGTATTAGCAAATGCCGCCACAAGAAAACCATAAAGAGTTTCAAAACTTCGAGCCGAGTTTGTGAGATTTGAAACTACATTTGGTATGGACACGAGGTAGCTCTGCAAAACAACAAACAAGAAAAGCAGCCCGAGCTTAAAAACCCTTGGTTCAAAAAACTTGCGGCCAAAGTGAATGAAGCGCACGCGTCGCATTACATTTTTCACAACTATTGATGATTCTGGTTCCATATTTTTAATTATTGATTAAGTAAAGAAGCATTTACTTTTTTAAATTCTTTCCTGGCGCGGTGGAGGCGAGTCCGAGCGGCACCCACAGTAATTCCCTCTTCCTCCGCCACATCTTCGTGGGTCTTGCCTTCGATTGCCACCTTTTTCAAAATCTTTCCAAAAGCCTCTGGCAATCTTGAAACTACAGATAAGAAATGGTCAGTATCGAGTCTTTTTTCTTGCTCACTTCCACCAGCAGACACCATATTTAAAACATCTTGATCAACATTTGTGACAAAATCTCTCTGTCTGTTTTTCTTTTTACAGAAAGTGAAACAAGTGTTGAGAAGAATCTTGTAACCCCATGACTTGAAAGAGGCCCCTTCTTGGAGCTCGAAGGTGTGGGCATTGAGATATATTTTGACGAACGTATCCTGCACGACATCTTGTGCTTGTTCCTTGTTTTTGAGTATAGCCGTGATTTTGTTCAGAAACGCCTGCTCATAACGCTTTACAAGCACTTCAAAAACCCGAGGGTCTTGGGTCGAAAGGGTGAGTACCTCGTGATCAGGTTTGTTTTCTGCCTCATTTAGGGCTTGGGCTTTGTTCATCAGATGCGAGTGTACTATGGTCAAATTATTCATGGCCTAGGACGGGAAGCCTCTAAATTCCCGCCAAGACCACCATAATTAACTTGTATTATATCGACCCTTTCGACTATTACAACTCCTGGAAGGCGTTGTTGTTACAGGAGAGAAAGTGTGAGTAGCGCCTCGCCTCGCACGGATATTTTTATGTTGAAAAATTTCTCGTGCTCGCGCCGTCGCGCTCGCAAGGCTTCGTCAAGGTTCTACTCACACTTTCTATTGCAACAACACCTTCCAGGGGAGTCGAAATGTCTCATTTATAGCTGTTTTTGGAGATTTTTGGGGATAGTTGACAAATGTTTAAAGTATGCTAGAATGGCTAATAGAAAGGAGGTGGTTATGATCACCTTTGAAAGTCACCGTTTCAATGGGGCACCCTGCCCCGTGGTCAAGCGGGAGATGACGCCCGGACAGGCGTTCTTCTTTCTTGCGGCTCACGAACTCGGCTTTGGTGGCTCGGTCAGAGACGTGGTGAGAGGCCACCCCGAGAGCAGTGTTGAGGTTGTGACCAGGGTGTTCGCCTGCACTGACACTGACACCTTCTCTGGTCCAACCGAGGAAATGGCTCTGCTTCTTGACCTTGTCGATCAATACGTCTGTGTAAGGCATGTGCTGCGAGAGCCTCTCACCAAGAGGACGACCGCGAAGGTCATGAGCATGCAGGGCGTGGGTAAACCACTTCTTCTGGCGACCATCGGGCCAATGCTCTTCATCGGGCCAATCATCCGTCCGGTGGTCTTCGCGGTACTCGGTTTGACAGACCCTGATGACTACCGGAAGAACCATGATCTACCCCTGGAGGAGTTTGTCACTATGGCCCAGTTGGCCAGGGAGTGTGGCATTTCGATCACCACGGTTCGCCAAACGCTCAACTGACAACTTCCACCTTCACCCAGAACCCGCGCGGCTAGCCCGCGCGGTTTTTCATTGTGAAATTTATATTAAAATTCTTAGTTGACAGAACGCTTTGGTATGATATAATTTCGAGCAGAAATCACTGGTTACTCTGGGTTACCAGAGCGGTGACAGATCTCCAACTTCGCCGCGTTGCGGCAAGGAGAAAAAATGGTTCATTGCCATGTCTCGGTCGATAAGCCAACCACCTACACCATCAGTGCCACCGGCTTGGACGCTTCTCCAAAGTGGCTGTCTTGGCAATGGGTACGAATGCGCGACCTGGTGGAAATTGCCAACCTAGCGCCAGCTGGAAAGATCATCTGGACAGCAGTCTCGTTGGGTGAAGCTTTCAAGTATGCCAATACTTCACCCGAGTTCTGGTTTTGTGACGAAAGGTCCGATATGGGTCCAGGTTTCGTCGCGACATCGTCCCCATTGAATCTCATCCGAGTCCCATTTGACGCAGAGCGCTTGTTGGTACCCTACCTCTGGGCAACAAATGTCTTACGACTGGTTCGCATGGGCGCAACAATGGTTGCCCTGCGGGGTCGAGATGCAGAACGTTTGGTTATCTTTGGAGGATACCAAGCTTTCGAAACACTGGAAGAGGCACTGAAGAAGACCTGAAAGATGACGTGATCAACCACCGAAGGAATCCGGAATCCACCGGCCACTGCCGCTCCCCCCCATGGGAGCGGTTTTTCTTTGTAAAATTTCACGCCACCGAGCTATTCTTAAATTTACTGCGAAAAATCATGCATTCCCCAGGAAAACCTTCTCCAAAATTTTAGAATCAATTATTTTTTGCGGGGCATTTTCAGCAACCACTTTTCCTTTATCGAGCACATATGCCCGCGTGGCAATTTTAAGAAGAGAGGTTATGTTGTGTTCCACCACCATGATCGCAGTCTTGCGACGTTCATTTATCTCCCGGATCTTCTCGAAAACTTCGGTAACAATCTTCGGCGCGAGACCGAGTGATGGCTCATCAAGAAGCAACACCTTAGGATCATTCATGAGACCACGCGCTAGTGCAAGCATCTGCTGTTGTCCGCCAGAAAGTGAACCTGATTTTGCTTTTAATTTTTGTCTTAGCGCCGGAAATATTTCCAGAACTTCTCTTACTCTTTCTTTTATCTCCCTGGAATTTTTGGTAACAAACCCACCAATCTCGAGATTTTCGAGGACTGTAAGATGTTTAAAAACTCTCCTGCCTTGCGGGACAAACGCGATACCCCTCTCCACTATTTCATGAGAGACCGGCTCTATTTCTTTTTCATGCCACAGCACCTTCCCGGACTCTATCGGAGCAAGGCCGAAGATGGTTTTTAGAATAGTAGACTTCCCTGCCCCATTTGGACCCATAAGTGCGACGACTTCACCTTCGTCAAGCCACACTGACGCCCCATCAAGCGCTTTTACGCCGCCGTAGTGGACGTGAATGTTATTTAGTTTTAGAAGGGTTTCGGCCGGCATTTGATATCAACGTTTAGTATCGGCGTCGAAGTTTTTTTCAGACTACTCCTCATACCTCACAAACTTTCCATCCTTAACTGTTTTAACAAAAATATTCTTTATCGCATCGCCATTTCTGTCTATGCTGAATATACCACTGGCGCCCTTGAAATCTTTGATCGCGTATAAACAAGCCTTTACCTTCTCTACATCATCACCATTCTCCTCAAAGCAGGTACTCAAGATTTGGGCTGCATCGTAGGAATTTGCGGCAATTGTGTCCGGCTCACTTTTAAACCTTTTCACGTACTCCTCATAAAATTCTTTAACCTTTGGCTCACTACTCTTTGTATCATAAGAGTAGGGATACAAGAGGCCTTCAGCAAATTGCCCTCCCACCGCAACCAAGTCCGGGCCCTCAACACCAATGTTGTAGAATTGAGCTTTTATACCCAGATCATTTGCCTGTTTTAAAATGAGACCAACAAGCTTCGGCGAAGCTAGAAGAAAAATGTCGGTAGGATTTTTGGCCTTTATTTTTGTGAGTTCAGTTTTGAAATCCGTAGCTTTCTGATCAAATCTTTCGACAAGCCCGATTTTCTTCCCTTCAGCTTCAAACACCGGCCTGAAGCTTTTTAAATACGGATCAGTAATAGCTGTGTTTATGGCAAGAAAATGAAGCGTGTCACTTTTTACTTTTCCAGCAATAAATTTGGCAAAGATCGGGGCTTCCTGGGCACTGTTGTGGATGATTCGGAAGATATAGTCTCCAAGTTGTGAGATTTCTTCTGATTGGGCGCCAGTCAAGATCATTATTGTTTTCGCCTGCTCGGCTACTGGGGCGGCCGCATTTACTTCAGATGAGCCATACGGCCCAATAACGTAGTGAACTTTGTCGAAATCCAAAAGCTTTCGAAGTGCGCTCACTGCGACCGGCGGCTCATATTTCGTGTCTTCGAGGATAAAATCGATCTTATATTTTAGTTTTTTATTTCTAGCAATTTCTTCTTCTGCAATCGCCAGCGCGTTTTTGGTAAATTCTCCAGCGTCTGCCCTAACACCAGTAAGTGGAGCTATGACTCCCACTTTTATTGTTTCTTTTTCTGTGAGTTCTACACTGTCGCCCTGGTCAAATATTTCCATTGCACCCCACACGATCAGTGCGAGAACAATAACCCCAATAATCACTTTTACAGTTTTGTTCATGATCAAATTTTATGCTAATAACCCACAGAATTATTGGGTAACGTCTACCAATCTTCCACCCCTCACCATTCTTAGGGTAAATTCTCTTTGAGTATCACCATTTTGGTCAATTGTGATGTTGCCACTTATACCACCGAAATTTTTTATTTTATATAGTTCTTTTTTTATACACTCCGGCTCATCTCCATCGCATGCTTTTAGGGCACTGAATAGGACATTGTACCCATCGTAGGCCAGCGCCGTGTAAATCTCCTGTGATGGCAATTTGCCGTATGTTTTTTGATATGTTGACAACACCTTTTTCAAACCCAAGGAATTTTGATCATATTTATACTGCGCGGCATATATACCATCGGCTTCCGGGTTTGTTACAACCTCTTTAAATGCATAATATTCATTGCCGATTATCGGTAGCTTGATAGCCAATTCTTTTATTTGTTTTATCGAAGCATTCGCCGTAATCGTCGAGTTCATGACGAGAACCAACGCGTTTGGTTTGGATTGATTAAGTTTTAGTAATTGTGTTCTCATATCAGAACCATTTGCCGCTACGGATTCAACAGTGGTTATCGTGTTCCCCGCAATTTCGGTAAATTTTTTGACAAAAGCATCTTTCCAACCAACAGGATAATCAGCGTTTTCGTAAAGCAACGCAACTTTCTTATAACCCAACCTTTGGAGCATACCCGATACCGCTTCTGCTGTGACCACCGCTGATGCAGAAGTCCTAAAAATGTAATCACCAGCATCAGTAATTTTGGGTGATGTTGAAACTGGAGTAAATAGAATAACCTTATTTGATTCTGCTATCGGTGCGGCTGACACTGTCGAACCACTACAAACACCAGAAACGAGTATTTTTACCTTATCTACAGAAATAAGTTTTGTGGCGGCAGATACCGCTTTTTTTGGATCACATGCATCATCCTCATAAATTACCTCGATCTTTTTATTCCCAAAAGCATTTTTCTCCACGGCAGCTAGTTTAAATCCGTTGGCAATATCGTCGCCCGAAGTCGCGGCGGCAGGCCCAGTAAATGGGCCGAAATATCCAATTTTTATAATCTCACTTTCACCTGTAACGGGGGCCTCTGAATTCTTCCGCATGAGACCGAAAATTCCCCAGATTACTAAAATTATTACGACTATACCAATAAAAATTTTTACAGTTTTGTTCATGATAAAGGATGAAAAGGATAATGACTTCCCGATAAATATAATACTCTGATACGATGTTATTGCAACGAGTGGTCTTTCTGCGTTCCTCAATTATCATTCCCCCAAATACGCCTCTATAACTTCCCTTTGAGCAAGGACTTCGTGTGGCTCCCCTTCTGCAAGAAGTTTACCGCTGTCCATAACGATCACTCGGTCAGAGAGCTCACGGATAAGCTCGATATTGTGTTCTATAAGGATAATGGTTTTGCCAGCGCTTTTAAGGCCTTTGACAACAGAGACCACAGTCTTGATCATTTCTGGAAATAGGCCAGCAAATGGTTCGTCGTAAAGATATATCTCTGCGTTCATAGCAAGGGAGCGTGCGATCTCTAAGAGTTTGCGCTGGCCATAAGAGAGATTGAGAGCAAGTTCATTTCTTTTGTCCCAGAGACCAACCTGACGCAGTACCTCTTCGGCCTTTTCAAGATGAAATTTTTTGTGCTTTTCAAATAGAGCACTCCAGACATTTCGCTCCGTAAGAACAACGAGTATGTTGTCGAGTACGGGCATTTGCTCAAAAAGGCGAACATCCTGAAAGGTGCGAGTGATACCGTGGGCAGAAACTCTATGTGGCAAAATCTTGGAGAGAGAAACTTTTTCATTTAACACTACCATTCCACCATTTATTGGCATCATCCCCGTGAGTGTATTTATGAGAGTACTTTTGCCGGAACCATTTGGACCAATAATCCCTGTGATTTTTCCTTTCTCAATTGAAATCGAGAGATGGTCGATAGCTTTTACACCATCAAATTGCTTAACGAGATTTTTTGTTTGGAGGGTTAGCATCTATTTTATCTTCCCAATCACCCCATCTTTTATTTCAAAAATATTCAGTGGGAATGTTGCCCGGTGTTCTGTTGAGAAAACAATTTTGCCCGATACTCCATCAAATTCTCTTAGTTCTTCCATTTCCTTGAGCAGATTCCCCCTGAATTCATTTGAATCTTCTGAAAAAGCTTTCGGAATTAGAGATAGAGCGAGGGCCATAGCATCATGGGCTTGACCAGAAGGAATCGTCGGCTCCTCATTATGTTTTTCCTTATATTTTTCAACAAAATCAGGAGTATAAAATGCTGGAGAGATAAATTGCATATTGTCTGAATATGGCTTCGTCTCTCCCGCAAGATAATTGTCGATTTCAATGCTGTAGAGTTTGCCTTTAAACCCCAGCTCCCCGAGTTTTTTTACGAAGAAGATAAACTTCTGATATGTGCCTAGAAAAACCGAATCCGGTTTTGCGGCGATCATTCTCGTCACAGGCAAACTGTTGTCTTTACTATCCGGTAAGACAACCTCGTGAGCGAGAACCTTCCCACCAAGATCAGTAAATTTCTTCTTAAAAGCTTCTGCTACCTCACTCTCCCAAGCATCTCGGGTACTAAAAATGCCTATAGAACGAGCACCTTGATTGTACACATATTCAGCCATTTGTTCTGCCTCGAAAGTCGGGTCAGGCCATATCACCAAAGGATTACTGACTCCACCTCTTTGTTCGAAAGGAACCGGGGCAATACTGAATACTGGAATTTCATCTTTCTCCACAAGCGGAGCTAAGGCCGACATTTCGGCCTGAAGGAGTGGACCGACGATAATATCTACCTTGTCAAAATTAACTAGCTTCTGGTAAGCGGATACAGCAGTTTTGGCATCGGCCCGGGTATCTTCATAGACCACTTCAACCTTCGGCCATCTTTTGCTTTGCACCTCTAACCTAGAGTTGTATTCCCGAAGGGCAATTTCGATAGCGTTTTTACTAGACTCACCATATTTGGCAAAATCTCCTGACAGAATTAGTGGCGATCCTATTTTTATAGTTTTTTCTGTTTGAGCTGTTTCCTTAGTGGTATACCAGACCGCGATTAACGCAACTACCACAACAACCACAACTATCCATATAGTTTTTTTCATATAAAATTAGGAATTTATTAATGCCTGTATATTACGTCGCAGATATCAATTTTGCAATTAGGAAATAAGGGTAAAAAACTTCGCACATATTTCTTCGGTCTCTTGGCCAGGTAAGGTTTCAATCTTTTTAACCTTCCGAGAACGCCAATGCAGAGAGCGAATCTGATCAGCGAGAGCAACTCCAAGGATACGTTCTCCTTTTATTTTCACTTCGAATTCGTAATTTTTTGTTTGAGATGTAATTGGACAAAAGACCGCAAGCCCAACTTTTTCATTGTATATTCGAGGCGAAAGAATAACAGCTGGTCTGCGACCGCTCTGCTCATGCCCAATTGTAGGATTTAGATTAACCCAAACTAAATCACCTCGATCAGGAATGTATTCCCCTTGATCTACCATATTTCTTTCCCAACAGGAGATCCCCAATCTACTTCCTCATGTAAATTCTCTGGCTTGATCTTACGCACCATTTCCTTGAGAGAGAATTTTTTGGGTTGCGTTGGTTTAATTTTTATTATTTTGCCCCCTTCCTCCTCTATTGCCACAATGGAACCAGCTTTTAGACCAAGTTTTTTTGTCATATGTTGCGGGAGTCGAACCGCAAGGCTATTTCCCCATTTTTGAATTTTCGTTGACATAACCAAAGTGTATACAATGTATACACACTGTCAACAAAAGTTAAAATACTAAATGGCCTTACTAACATACACCACCACAAGTAAAATTTTCCTTAAGAAAAACTTAATTCTCTACTCTAACAAACTGTCCGTCTACCACTTTTCTAAACTCAAATTGAACATTTTCGACATTTCCATTTTTATCAAAGCTCAAGCTTCCGCTCGCGCCGGGATAGTTTTTTGTAGCACTAATAGTTTTTATAATTTTTTCTTTATCTATCGTGCCTTCCCCGTCAGTACTGGAAAAAGTACTGGCAATGAGATGCAAAACATCGTAGGCATAAGCTCCATAAGCTACTCCTCTTTTGTCGTCAAATTTTTCTTTATATGCGTCGCAATAACTTTTGATTTCGTTGGTATTGGGGGTAGCACATGAAAATACAAGTGCTGGAATTACGACGCCCTCGGCAGCATCTCCCGCCCCGATGAAGAACTCTTCACTATCTATAGCCGAATAACCAAAAACTTGCTGTTTTATGCCAACCTCCCTAGCTTGCTTTACGACCTGGCCCATAATTTTTTCAATAGCAAATACAACAACTAAGTCTGGGTTCTTTGCTTTAGCCTTAGTTAGTATTGTTCGAAAATCAGTCACTGTTTTACTGTCGTATGCTTCACTCGCTACAACTTGACCCCCGAGCGTTTTAAATTTGTTCTCAAAAGCAACTTGTGCCGTGATCATCGTGTCACTTGAAGAGTCGTAGAGAACAGCAGCTTTTTTAAGACTATTTTGGTTAGCATATTCAGCAATTTTTACTGCATCTATGTCGATATCGTGCAGAACTTTTAATATATATTCCCCAGAATCGTTAAGCTTTGGGGTCGAAGATATTGCAATAAATACAGTTTTGGTTTCCTCCATTTTCGGCGCAACAGCTAAGTTGGCACTACTTCCAGGACCAGCAATGACCACTCCAACCTTGTCCAGGTCAATGAGCTTAGTGGCTCCCGACAGAGCAATTTTTGGATCAGCGGCCGAGTCTTCATAAACAATGTCAAAATTGATCCCCTTTTTCTTCACAATATCTTCTTTGGCAAGCTCCAATCCATTCTTTATATCCTCACCAAGACTCGCAAACTTTCCTGTTAGTGGCAATAGAGCGCCTATTTTTACCGATTTTTCTAACCCTTGTTCATTCTTGGCGCCACTCGAAATCAAGAAAATAACTAGCACCAAGACAACAATTATTATGATCCACAAGATAGTTTTTTTCATATAAAGTTATTCTTATTCCACTCGAACAAATTCTCCGTCTTTTACAGTCTGCATTTCGAAGGACCCAAGTGGTGTTTCAATAAAACCTTTTTCGTCGAATTTAATCACTGGTATAGATACCCCACCAGCAAATTCAACATTCTCCAAACCAATTTTTATATTCTCCCTGCTAACATCTTTACCAGATTTTATCAGGTCGCCTATTGTCTCTGCCAAAGCTAGGACCGCATTGTATGAAGTAGCTGCGGACGGAGATAGTGGTTTTTTCTTGAATCTAGTCTCATAAGATTTTTCAAACTTTTCATATCCATTGCTCTGGTTTGGCGTGGCAAAAAACAATCTATTTTTCATAAGATCGGGGCATTCTTCTAGGGTTTTTGGTGTTCCCGCAGATTCTGTTGATAATAATGGTAACTCTGCACCCATCTCCTTGGATTGCTTCAAAAATACACACTGAAGATCGGCGTAAGATCCAAAAAATGCGTCCGGTTTCTTTGATTTTGCTTTCAGTATAAGAGTTCTGTAGTCGACAATATTGTAATCTGCTCCCATTTCTTTTGCCACAACCTCAACACCAAACTCCTTGGCATTTTTTTCAAATAAGTTAGATGTAAAAAGCCAGAAACTAAAATTTGCTGGTTCGACAATAGCAATCTTTTTCCAGCCACGCTCTTTCGCAAATCGTAGCAATTCTCTAATACCTACTTCGTTCTTGGGCCAAGTGGTGAAAAAATACGGGGAGTCGATCTTTGCTTCGACGTCAGTGGAAACATTGGGGCTTATAACAGGAACTTTTTGGTCGGAGGCGATGGAGGAAACGACTTCTCCCTGCCCATCCCACTGTGGCCCTACAATAGCTAGCACGTTATCAACTGTAATTAATTTTCTTGCTACTGATGCTCCCTGTTTTAGGTCAAGGTTTGGTGTATCCTCTGAAATTAGATTTATAGGCCGTCCATCGATGCCACCCCGAGCATTGATTTCCTCTACAGCGAGCAGAGCTCCGTTTCTTTCCTCTTCCCCAATTTCGGAACCGACTCCGGACAAACCAGACATTTGTCCTATCTTTATAGGTTCCCCAGAGGCTTCCTTAGCATCTTTCCCCCAGAACCAAACCGCGATTAACGCAACTACCACAACAACCACAACTATCCATATAGTTTTTTTCATATAAAATTAGGAATTTATTAATGCCTGTATATTACGTCGCAGATATCAATTTTGCAATTAGGAAATAAGGGTAAAAAACTTCGCACACATTTCTCCGATCACCAGGTTAAAGTCCCTATAACTTATATTCCCCCAGAATTCCTTGTGGTCTATACATCATAAGAAGGATGAGTAGAGCGCCGTAAACAAACTGTCTCATTTGAGCGGCGATATCTGAAGGGAAACCTACAAAACGTAAGATTTCAGGAAGTAAAATAAGAATCATTGCACCCAAGATAGAACCCCGCAGATTTGCGAGACCACCCAAAATAATGATGGCGAGAATAAATATGGACTCGTTTAAAATAAATGATGACGGATCTATGAAGGTAATGTACGTGGCAAAAAGTGAACCGGCGACTGACGCGATAGCGGCCCCAATAACGAAAATTGTTAATTTATAAAAAAGAGTGTTATAGCCGAAGACAGCAATCGCTTCTTCGTCTTCACGAATAGCCTTGAGAACCCGTCCGAATGACGAGTTCACTATATACCTCGAAAGGAAATATATGAGAACCACTATCACTGCAACAAGAATCAAAAAATGAAAATTGTTGTTTAAAACAAACCCAAAAAAGCTGGGCCGGGCAATACCGGGAATACCAAGAGGGCCGCGAGTTAGATCCTGCCAGTTCAATAGAATGCTGTAAATAATGATATTGAAACCAAATGAGCCGAGAACGAAAAAATCTCCTCTGAATCGACTTAAAACAAATCCGATGGCAAAACTTAATACGATTGTTATTAGAACACCGACGAGCATCGATAGAAAAAAATTCATGCCGAAACCTGTCAGAAGAATAGCTGTGGCATATCCGCCTATTCCATAAAACGCCGCTTGTGTCACGGAAAGTAGGCCGGTAAACCCGACAACTAGATTGAGCGAGATGCCGAGTGTGGCATATATACCCACGAGTATTGCTAAATGAATAATGTATTCCATCGTTTTATAAAATCATTTTCTTAAAATTCCATTGGGCCTGAAAAGCAAAAACAAGATCAAGACTCCAAAAGCAATGGCATCTTTCCATTCTCCCGAAATCTTCCATATGCCAAAATTTTCTACAAAACCAAGGACAAAAGCCCCGATCACCCCACCGTACACATTTCCTATACCACCGATTATAGAAGCAATTACACCCTTAAGAAGGAGCGAGAGTCCCATAGTTGGCTCTATACCAGTGTCGAGGCCAAAAAGAATTCCTGCTAAACCAGCGATGCTCGACCCAATAAAAAAGACCTTACCAACCACCCTCTTGGTATTTACACCAACGATCTCGGCCACTTCCCTGTCGTCTCCGATGGCTCGGACAACCTTGCCAAACTTACTAAACTTAAGCACCAAAGCAAGCCCAACCATGATGAAGACAGCCAAAACTAGGATTATAAGTTGAACCTCCGTGATAACACCGCCAAAAATTTCGTGCACCTTCGATGGACCTATGACACTAGAGAGAGTCTGAAACTGACTGCTGAAGAGCATGGCAATAACCGCCTGAAGAGCAGTCAAGACACCGAGCGAAGCGACCAGGAGCACCATCGAGGAGGCTTTTCTTTTCGTGAGACGCGTGTAGATAAATTTGTTTATGAGAAAACCGCAGAGGCCAGCCACAACTACGCCAAAAATTACAGCGGGTACAATATGGAAACCAAGAGTTTTTGAAAAATAGAATGCGCCGTACCCACCGACGGTCATGAGTGCTCCATAGCCAAGATCGAAAAATTTTACGGTGCTGAAAATGAGATTAAAACCAAGCGCGATCATGGCATAAATCGCGCCCGCTATGATGCTATTTACCACAAGTTGCGGCAGGATGTCCATGCGCTACAGTATATCAAAAAACCGCTTTTTAAGGGCGATTTTTTGAATATGAACACATTTTAAACCCATCTATTTTACTACTTCAGCTTTACCATCTTTCACAACCTTTACTTCAAACTCCGCTTCTGTAAGCTCACGGTCAGGTCCCATCTTTATAACCGGCAAAGACACGCCATCTCTGTAGTCTAGTTTCGATAGGGCATCTTTGATGGCAACTCTATCAGTACCAACATCCCTCATAATTTTAGCTAATACATAAAGTGCATCGTAAGCAGGCGGAGCAGCAAAATTTGACTCAACGCCTGTTGCATCTTTAATTTTTGCTTTGAATTCATCGGAGTTTCTAATTATACCGACCGTAAACATAACACCTTCAGCTACTTCAGATTTAAAAACTTCTTCGGCTTCAAAGGCATCCCCGCCCAATATAGGCACATTGATTCCCAAATCCTTCATTTGCTTAAAACCGATTATGGCTAGGCTTGGATAGGCTGGGAAATAGATCGCATCTGGCTTTGCGGCCTTAATCTTAGACACAGAACTTTTGAGATCTTTTGTATCTTGAGCGGCACCGTCGTCATAGACAGTAGTCCCGCCAAGTTCAGTAAAACGATTGACAAAGGCATCTCTTAGACCTTGACCCCAATCGTTTTTCACATACAGAACCGCGACTCTAGATTTGCCAAGCTTATTCTTGACATATTCGGCCGCAAACTTTCCCTGAAATGCATCCGATGGATAAAGTCGAAAAACATAATCTCCAATTTTAGTGAGACTCGGGGCAGATGCCCAGAAAATTACCGGAACCCCAGCTTTTTGAGCTATTGGTAAGCCAGGCCCGCCGGAGGCAGAACATATTGGGCCAATAATTGCGGTCACATCGTTCGCCGAAATAAGCTTGTTGAAAGCCGATACGCCATCCTTGCTACATCTATCATCCTCAAACACGACCTCTATTTTTCTTCCACCAACACCACCGGCGTCATTTATTTCTTTGAGAGCTGTTTCTAGACCTGCCTTTCCTCCTTCCCCCAAACTCGCGGCCTCGCCAGTAAGTGGCCCAACAAACCCGATCTTAATAGGCTCGCCAGATGTAGTTGCAGGCCCACCCGTCTCATTGTTAGGAACAAGTGCCGAAATACCCCAAATTATCAGAACGATAATGATAATACCTGCAATTACTTTTACGACTGAACTCATAGTATTCGATATTTAACTAATAAATGCGGATTTTGCTAAATAATTGAACTATTAAATCTGCCTAAATATTACTCTGAGAGGACCGATGAAACAAGGAGAGTCCGCAAGAAGGTTTGCGTATCTATTATCAGGGGGTTTTGAATAGCTCTCGCCTCGCCTCGCACAAATAACCTGTCTGCCGCAGAGTATCGCTCTCGGAGAGCGGAAAATCTCCCCAGCGGGAGATTTTCCTAATCCTCGGAAGATTTCTGTAAAGTTGGCCAGGTAATCTATATAAGAGA
>CAYRZH010000011.1:0-14196 GCA_964428845.1 uncultured Candidatus Saccharibacteria bacterium
TGAAAATACAATACCGGTGAAGATGCCGGTTACCTGCAGTTAGACGAAAAGACCCCAGGAGCTTTACTGCAACTTGACATTGAGAGTACGTTTGACATGCGTAGCGTAGATGGGAGACTTTGAAGTTGTGTTTTCGGACATGATGGAGTCGAAAGTGAAATACCATTCTTGTTTGATGTATTTTCTAACCTCGAGGGAAAAAACCGCGGGAAACAGTGTCTGGCGGGCAGTTTTAGTGGGGCGCTATCCTCCTAAAAAGTAACGGAGGAGTTTAAAGGTAAGCTAGGCGCGAATGGAAACCGTGCCGATAGTGTAATGGCATAAGCTTGCTTAACTGTGAGACGTACATGTCGAGCAGATACGAAAGTAGAACATAGTGAACCGACGGTACGCATTAGAGGCGGCCGGAGATTATCGGACAAAAGCTACCCTGGGGATAACAGGCTGGTTGCGCCTAAGCGTCCATAGCGACGGCGCAGTTCGGCACCTCGATGTCGGCTCAACTTATCCTGGAGGTGGAGAAAACATACCTTCTCTCCTCAAGAGAAATCTTGAGGTAATAAACAAGCTCAAAACGGTAGAGGCTAATCATATAACCTGTGTAGTTTCGCAGGTTCCAGGTATGATACAATCATACATATGAATGCTAGTGCCGTAGGAAAGATATTTACTGAAGTCGATCGGGCATACCTCGCTGGTCTTATAGATGGTGATGGTTGCATCATGGCTACCATCGAAAGACATAGTGAGAAAAAATTTCGGTTCAGAGTAAGACTATCGATCAAAATCACTCAAAAGGATAATTCTCTTTTGATGTTTCTCACTCGTAAATACGGTGTGGGAAAGATAAGAGCAAATAAACGTGATACTCCTTTCGAAACATTCGATTGGATAATATACGAAAAAAATGCTTTGAGAATGATAATTGATTTGATCGCTCCTTATTCAAAAACCAAAAATAAGCAGTTGAAGATTGCGAAAAAGATATTGAATCTTTCTGATGCAACATTCAGCGGTCTTATAGAAATGGCTCGATTGGCAGATTCATTGTCACAATTTAACGTGCGGTCTAAAAGTCGCCGTAAAAATTTTATGTCAATGATCAAAGAAGATATCTCCTCTAACGACTGATTGCTAGAGTTTTAGCTCTAGCATGAGATATGCGTCCGAAAGGACGGTATCACACTGCTTGCACCTAAATATTTTACTGGTGACAGTAAGATTATGGTGAAGGAATAGTCTGATCCTCGCGGAAACGCGAGATAACAAATCAGAGCTTCCAAGGGTTTGGCTGTTCGCCAATTAAAAAGTTACGCGAGCTGGGTTCAGACCGTTCAGGAACCAACCGAAAATATTTCGATTGGGGATTGGACAATCTGAATCCTCAGAGGAATTGTTTGAAATTTTTTCGTTTGTTAAAAAGAAAGTGAGACAACCAATCACGGCGGTCAGGCACATTTGCGCCTGATGAAAGCTTGTGAATATCGGCGAAACCCGCTTTATAGCGGGCAACGCCGAGGGAAGTTTGTGGATTTCATGGAGGAGAATAATGACCCGTCCATTTTGGCGATTGGTGTGGGTGGGCTATCGAACGTTCGATCTCGGATGAGAACTTACATTTGGCTCCGGCTGGATGTTTAGAGTGCCATCCTCCGCATATGTTCTGCGGAATTGAGTCGAATAGTTCCTAGCCCACCCCGCCTCTTCCATGAAGTTCACAAGCACCCGTAGAGACTATATACAAGCCGCGCGCGGAAAAAGGGCGCGAAGACATAGTCCAATGCACGTGGTAACACGTGGGAACATGCGTGAGACAGGTTGGTCTCCTATCTACTGCAGGCGTTGATTCTTGAGAAGATTTGACTCTAGTAAGCCCATATGGGCCTTGCTACTTCAAGGAGTAATCCTTGATGAAAAAGTGGCTAATAACGGTGGAGTCTTAGTTAAATTCAGGTTCGTTGATAACTATTTTTGTGACGGTCCGTCATAAATGGTACAATTTACTTGAGGACCAGAAATTAATTAAGATAATACCGTGGGAAGTCGATCTATTGTTGATTGTGCATATATAGCAGGATTTCTTGATGGTGATGGGAGTTTAATGCTCCAAATTAAGAAGAGATCAGATGGTAAAAATAAATTTCGATTTATGGCTACTATTTGTTTCTATCAAGATACTCGCCATGGAAAAGATTTGCTCTGGATCCAAAAGATTTTAGGTATAGGATATCTATCACATAGAAATGATGGAATGTCCGAACTTCGGATCAATGGATTTGAGACAATCGAAGAAATTCTAAAGGATCTAATTCCGTATATCAGATTTAAAAAAATTCAGGCAGAAAGTTTGCTTGAATCATGCCGAATTTTGTCGAAAACAAAATTTAATATGCTCAATCGAAAACAACTAACTAAACTTGTTAATCTGATCTTGGTAATTCAGAATGAAAATTATGTTACCAAGAAAAAGAGGACAAAAAGTGAGTTGTTTCGAGCATTAGGTTTGACCCCGTAACGACTTGTTCACGCTAGTGAACAGACTTATATATAACCGGAAAGTTTTTTGTACTGAAACAAAAAACAGGTATATGTAGGTAATACGCCAACATCCCAATCCGCCACCCGGCGAACGGATGAAGATATAGTCTGCGCTCCTAGAAATAGGGGAATACGCGACGAGAGGACCGAGTTGAACTGACCTCTGGTCTATCTGCTGTCATGCCCGTGGCACCGCAGAGTAGCTAAGTCGGGAATGGATAACCTCTGAAAGCATCTAAGAGGGAAGCCAACTTCAAGATGAGGAATCGTTTGAGGCCCCTGGGAGATTACCAGGTTGATAGGCTCTAGGTGTACGCACAGTAATGTGTTCAGCCGAGGAGTACTAATGCGCCGATTCTATTAGGAAATGTGAAAACACAAACCATTGTGACCTGTTGTGTGGAATTAGTTGCGCGGATTTTATTTTGCGCTAGTATTCCATTCGTTAGTAGTTCGTTGAAAATATATTTGAAAACTGAAGTGTGATCAAAAAGGCAAGTATAGCTCAGCGGTAGAGCACGTCGGGGGTCCTGACGAGGTCGGGGGTTCAAATCCTCCTACTTGCTTTCGCCCGCACCATAGCGGGTAAAAAAAGATAAGATCACAAAACAGTTCGTTTTGGGTGCGTAGCTCAATTGGTAGAGCACGAGGCTTCGATCTCGGGGTTGGGGGTTCGAGTCCCCTCGCACTTATTTCGCCGTTTCGGGTGGAGCGGCGAAAAATGGGGTTTGGTTCATCGAACCCCATTACACTTCAGTTTTCAAATATTAAAATGATTTGAGGATTGAGTCCTGGCATTGTTCTTTCCGCGAGTACCGGAAAAAACTACCAGAAAGGAGAATTAGATGCTCACATCGACCATTCTGATTTTTGTCTTCGCCTTGCTCTTGTATCTTGGTGGAGGGGTGTTTCTGTCGATTCGGCGAGACCTGAGTCGTTATAAGCCGGAACTAGGCCTTAAGGGGCACAAGGAAAGGGGAGACGACATTATCCCCGGCGACTTCTTTGATTGGGAAAAAAGAGGAGTTTTTCTCTCCAGGTGGTGGCTGGCGGGCTTTGTGATATTAATTCTGTTTTTCTTCGTTCTGACGACGATCAATCTCGCGGTTGGTGTACAGGGGTAGTGTTGAGGTTCAGATTAAGTTTTTGCGCAATGCGTCTCATACCTGGGTGCATTGCGCTCAGGATTCAGTTTTCAAATCAGATATATGCATCAGAAGATGGATGGAAGAAGCAAGACCTCTCAGCCTGAAAGCGCCGACTCTTTGTCGGTACACTGCGCGCTGGGTTTGTGTCCCAGAGCTTCCTACGACCATCAGGCGACCTTTCTAGAGGGTCGCCTCCATCTTCTGGTGCAGATTTCGAACTTTTAGTTTTGGTGGCTCGACGCGGTGGTCACACCCCTTCCCATTCCGAACAGGGCCGTTAAGCACCGTAGTGCCGATGATACTCTTCAATGGGGAAAGTAGGTAGCCGCCAGAACTAAGGGTTTGAAAAATAAATTCCCGCCAAGCGCGGGCTTTTTGTTGACAGAAAAAAGAATGTTTGCTATAAAAGTTGTGCCTGGCCGAAGGCTTCGACCGATCGTAAGCCCTAGCGCACAGGTCCATGCTGATCCTGCGGGGTAAAAAAGTTAAGACTGGTCCTCTGGTTCACCTGTCTTATCTGCTTCGAGAAATCAGGTTCAGTGTGAAAGAACTAGACTGATGGCGCTCAGCAAACCAACTGGGCGCCTTTTTCTTTTGCTATACTACTCTCATGGCATCTTGGTCTACTAGAAGGAAGGCTACGTATTTGAGTATCGTCCTGGGGGTGATTTTTATCGTGATTGTCGTCCCACTTTTTTTCACGCTCTATGACCGTCCGACCTGCTACGACGGCAAGAAAAATGGAGACGAGAAAGGAGTGGATTGTGGTGGTTCATGCCAACTACTTTGTGAATCAGAGGCGATTGCCCCCAATGTCTTGTGGAGTCGAGCGTTTAAAGTCACCGACGGAGTTTACAACGCTGTCGCTTACCTTGAAAACAGAAATATAAACTCGGAAGCAACTGCTTCCTACGTTTTCGATTTTTATGATAAAGACAACGCCCTCATCTTTTCTCGTGAAGGAAATATTTTTATACCCAAAAACAAAGTCTTTGCTGTGTTTGAACCAGATATTCTGGTGAAAGAAAAAATACCTTATCGTGTTTCTTTTAGTTTTAAAGGTAACCTGATGTGGAAGAAAAATTTGTCAGAAAGTCCCGATATTGCTGTTGTCAGCAAATCTTTGGTTGGAGAGAATACAAAACCCCGTGTTGATGCCGAGATAAAGAATCAGTCGCTGGGACCTGTTCCAAAAATCGAAGTGGTGGCGATCGTCTATGATGACAAAGAAAACGCAATTGCTTCCTCGCGTACTTTTATCGATGCTCTCGATAAAGATCAGTCTCAAGTGGTGACCTTTACTTGGCCGACGCCTTTTGAGACCAGGGAAGAAGTTTGCCGGGTTCCTGGAAGTGGAGTAGTCGGAGACCGCCCTCAATCTCTGGGGGTAATGATCGCTATCGATCGCTCTGGGAGTATGACTGCACTTGGCAAAAATCCACCACAACCACTTACAGATGTAAAAAATGCTGCAGTTTCTTTTGTAAATGAACTTCGCGGCACGGATGAAATAGGGCTCGTCTCGTTTGCTACTGAAGCAAGTGAACCCATTGACATGCCGCTAACGGGCAATTACGAGGCACTCAAAGGCGCAATCTCAAAGATCTCCATTCTGCCGCAAGGAACGCAGTACACAAATATCGGCGATGGTATATTGAAGGCGGCAAAAGAGCTTCTCTCTCCAACCAAAACGAATCTCACAAACCACGCTCTGATCCTCCTTACTGATGGGGTCGCTACACATCCCGAGAAAGCGGGTGAAAGTGACTATCCATTGGTCTACGCCTTCGAAAAAGCAAAAGAAGCTAAAGAGTCTGGTATAGAGATTTACATTATCGGTCTTGGCAGTGAAGTGAATAAAGAATTTTTGGAAACTGTGGCAACAACCCCAGAACACTATTTCTCGGCCGCTGCGAGTAAAGATCTCAAAGATATATATGAAAAGATTGCAGTGAAAATTTGTAAAATCGGCCCGGCTGTCATCGAAATCATACCTCGTGTCATTCCGGCAAACTTCTAATGAAAAATAAAAGTTTAGGTATTTTGGAGCCATTTAGGTGGATTATAATAGGTACCGACTGGATTCTTTTCGGTAGTGCTTTTCTTGTCAGTGTTGCGGGCCTTGTGACGATGAATTCCTTTGTTGGAGAAAGTCCTTTTGCAGAGAGACAAATAATATGGATTATTTTGTCTACTGCGGTATTTTTTATCCTATCGAGAGTCGATTTTCGTTTTTTAAGGAGAACTGGAGTCATAGTTGCGTTCTTTGTACTGTCCTGTGTTGTTCTCCTTCTACTTTTTTTTGCTGGTCATATCGCTGGTGGTGCTCAGAGTTGGTTTAACTTTGGAGTTTTTTCTTTCCAACCATCTGATCCAGTAAAACTTGTACTCATCCTTCTCTTGGCAAAATATTTTACTAAACGCCACATAGAAATTGCTCACGTTCGTCACATTCTTCTCTCTGGTCTTTACGCCTTCATTCTTTTTTTCTTAGTTCTAATGCAACCGGATTTTGGTTCGGCGATTATAATATTTTTAATCTGGTTTGGAATGGTGATGGTCTCTGGTATTTCGAAGAAACATCTTTTGGCAGTTTTTATTGTCGGGGGGCTCTCGTTTTTTGTGTTGTGGTCCTTTGTTTTCGAAGATTATCAGAAGCAGAGAATCTTCACTTTTATAAACCCACTCGCCGATATCCGCGGTGCCGGCTACAATGCTTATCAGTCGACGATCGCAGTCGGCTCTGGGGAGCTTTTGGGGAAGGGAATCGGTTACGGAACTCAATCCAAACTTTTGTTTCTGCCCGAGTATCAAACCGATTTTATTTTTGCCGCCTTCGCCGAAGAGTGGGGGTTTTTGGGGTCGCTGCTCTTGCTCTTGATCTTCAGTCTTCTCATCTGGCGGATTATCGTCTTGGGTTCACGTGGGGCGACGAATTTTGAGATTCTTTTTGGGCTCGGTCTTTCCATCTTTTTCGTGTCTCAACTTGTCATCAATATCGGAATGAATATCGGCCTATTGCCAGTCACTGGTATTACAGTGCCATTTATGAGTTATGGTGGTAGCCATCTTCTCGTTGAATTTGCGGGACTCGGAATACTTTCAGGGATGGCTCGTTACAGTCGACCTATCCACAAGGAGATGGTAAAAAATGAAATAGTGGGGGTTTGATTTATTCGAAACATCCTAACCCTAAACCAAATACCTAGAGATAATGAAAAAGGTGGCAATAAAGGCCACGATCATAACGCCGATCAAGACATAGTTGGCTTGAGCTTCTGTCTTGGCAAGTTTCAAGTTCATTACGAGTTTGACAATTGCTGATCGATTGTCTGATAGGTTGCCCATCCGAGAGCTACCCTCGACCATCATCTCTTCGTCATCTAGATGTACATCTGACATATTGGTTCTATTATACAACTCTAGCTATATACAGCAATTGTCCTCTCAACCATTTTTCCGAGAGAGAAGAACTCTTCGGTTCGCTTCCTCATCGCTTGACCGAGGCTAGCTGCTTTCGAACTGTCGTTTAAGAGTAGCAGTAATTTTTCGGCTAGTTCATCTGTATTGCCGCGTTCTATGAGAATTCCTGTTTCCCCATCTAGGACCGCTTCTGGAATACCGCCGACCCTGCTTGCAATGATGGGCACTTGAGCCAAACCAGCCTCAAGGATTGTGTACGGGAAAGCCTCGGTGCGTGACGTCAAAGTAAAAATGTCAAAAGCCTTCAAATACTTTGGCGCGTCAGCTACAAAACCAAGAAAATACACTTTGTCCTTTACCCCGAGCCTAGCGGATAATTCAGAAAGCCTATCTCTCTCTTCTCCAGAGCCTATTATCATGAGGGCTATGGCGGGGTCTTTTTTTACCACCACACTGAAGGCCTCTATCAAAAAATCTAATCCTTTATTTTTGTGAAGTTCAGATATGGTTCCGATCCATGTCTTTTCTCTGGCTTCAAAACAAAGCCTATTTCTAGCCTCATTTTTTGGTATGAAATCTATGAGGTCTATACCGTTCCGAATCGTCAAGGTTTTGCTTGATGTCAGAGGTAGTCGGTCGACCTCGCTTTTTACACGGTCTGCGACGGTGATGGTTTTGTGTGCGAGAAGGATCGTGAACCAGTGTAGGAAGGCGATTATCGCTTTTGAGGCAAAAAAACGTTCCTCGTTCCAGGCCCAACCGTGTCCGGTAAAGATTATGTGGGGGGTGCGTACGATGCGCCCGGCCAAAGCTCCAAGCGCGCCAGCCTTAGAACTATTCAGATGAAGAACATCGGGCTTCTCGTCTCGTAGAACCCTAATGATGGAGAAAAAAGCGAAAAGGTCAGAAAAGATATTTACATTGCGCTCAAGTGACTTTATTCGAACCGTTTTTATTCCTTGTTCTGCGAGTTTTTTTTCCAAAACCTCACCTTCACCAAATGCAACCTTTGCCTCAAAATTTTGTTTTGGAAGGTTTGTTGCCAAATCAAATACATAGCGTTGGGCCCCACCCCAATTACCCTTTGTGATCAAAAAAAGGACTTTTTGTCGCTTTCCTTTGGCAGGTTTTTCTTTCATGGGAGTTATAGTAGCATATCTCGTTTTTTCGTATAAAAATTAGTTTGCTTAGGGGGTTTGTTTTCTGGTAGTATAACAATCACGCTTTTATGACTGTTTCGAATAAAAAAGAGGCTCTACTTCTCTTTATGGGCGACGTGTTTTTCTTTCTTTTGTCGCTTTGGCTCACTCTTTTTGTGCGTTACCAAGAGGTGCCACAGTGGCAAATTTTCTACGACCACGTTATTCCGTTTTCTATTCTTTTTGTTTTTTGGATAATAGTCTTCTTTATTGCTGGCCTCTACGAGAAACATACACTTATTCTGAAGAGTAAGATTCCAACGATAATTTTTAATTCCCAACTCGTAAACAGCGGAATTGCCGTTGTCTTCTTCTACTACCTGGTCCCGGTTTTTGGCATAACTCCAAAAACCAATCTGATAATCTACATCATCATCTCTTTTTTTCTGATGCTCGGATGGAGAATCTATGGCCACGCCCTGATCTCTGTGCGCAACAGGCAAAAGGCGATCTTGATCGGTAGCGGCGAGGAAATGCAGGAACTTAGAGAAGAGGTGAATAACAATTCTCGTTACGATCTGTATTTCATATCGTCGATAGATCTAAACGATATCGATGGTCTAGACTTCCAAGAAGAGATTCTGAAACGGGTCTATAGCGAGGGGGTACAGGTTATTGCTGTCGATCTCCGCAGCGACAAGGTTGAGCCCATTCTTCCAAATCTTTATAACCTCATTTTCTCAAAAGTTCGTTTTATCGATATGTACAAGATTTATGAGGATATTTTCGACCGTATCCCTTTGTCGCTTGTGAAATATAATTGGTTTCTCGAGAACATCTCCGTCTCTACCAACAAGATGCACGATGTTCCTAAGAGAATCATGGACATCACAATCTCTATTGTTGGGGGAATAATCTCACTCATATTTTATCCGTTTATAATCGCGGCTATAAAGCTTGAAGACGGCGGTCCGATCTTTTTTGTTCAAAATCGTGTCGGCCAAAATAACAAGACATTTAGAACTGTAAAATTTAGAAGCATGAGCCCTCATGAAGAAAAAGATGGTATTGCCAAGGATAAAACAATCACCCGCATAGGTGCATTTCTCCGGAAGACGAGACTCGATGAAATCCCCCAACTTTGGAATGTGCTCAAGGGGGACCTGGCTCTTATCGGTCCGAGACCGGAGATTCCAAAGCTTGTCAGAATATATGAGAAGGAAATTCCTTATTACAACATCCGCCACCTTATAAAACCTGGGCTTTCTGGATGGGCACAGCTATATCAACGCACACCACCCAAGTGGAAGGAGGGGTTTGATGAGACAAAGATTAAACTTTCATACGACCTCTACTACATAAAAAACAGATCTTTTGTACTCGATATCAAAATAGTTTTAAAGACAATCAAGACACTAATTTCTCAAAGCGGAGTTTAAATATACATGAAACAAAAAGTTATTGTGACAGGTGGTGCCGGTTTCATAGGCTCCAACCTTGTGGATGAGTTGATTTCACGTGGTTTTGATGTGCACGTTGTAGATAACTTGTCCGGTGGAAAAAAAGAAAACGTAAACAAAAAGGCGACGC
Organism: uncultured Candidatus Saccharibacteria bacterium; assembly: GCA_964428845.1. Classification (GTDB taxonomy): domain Bacteria; phylum Patescibacteriota; class Minisyncoccia; order Phycocordibacterales; family DATGWK01; genus CAYRZH01. Next base: position 9,839 of record CAYRZH010000011.1, read on the forward strand.
TTCACGTTTTAGATATAACCAACCGGAAAGATATCCAGCCGATTTTTGAAGGCGCACAATATGTATTTCATCTGGCGGCGCTTCCACGCGTTCAATACTCTATCGAGCATCCCGACCTGACCGAGAAGGTAAATATATCGGGGACCTTGTCTGTTCTCACTGCTGCTCAAAATGCAGGAGTGAAAAAAGTTGTTTATTCGGCATCGAGTTCTGCTTATGGCGACCAAGAAAAGATGCCCCTGACAGAAAGGATGGAGGCGAATCCAAAAAGTCCTTATGGTTTGGAAAAGTATGTCGGTGAGCTTTATTGTCGCCTATGGAACGATCTCTACGGTCTGAAGACTGTTTCTCTGCGTTACTTCAATGTTTATGGTCCACGTCAGAGTGACGTCGGTGCTTATGCTCTTGTCATTGCTTTGTTCTTGAAACAGAAACGAGAAGGGAAGCCGCTTACTATCACCGGCGATGGAGAGCAGACGAGAGATTTTACCCACGTAAGGGATGTAGTCCGAGCCAATATTCTTGCTATGGAATCGGGGAAGGTTGGTGGGGGTGAAGTCATAAATATAGGTTCGGGGAAAAATTACTCTGTAAACAAGATTGCAGAGCTGGTGGGAGGTGAGGCAAAACACATCGCACCGCGTATTGAGCCAAAACACACTCTCGCCGACAACACTCTGGCAAGGGAACTTCTTGGTTGGGAACCGAGGGAGAGTCTCGAAGAAGGAATCGCCGAACTTAAGAAAGAAAATTGAAAAAACCGCGAATTTGATCTTTTTATCTCAAGCACATATAATGGCTACATATTTTTCATGAAAGTCCGGATTTTCGCCCTCATTCTTGTTGTTTTTCTAGTTTTGGTCGGTTATTTTGTGTACGCTTCCGAGGTAAAGCCAAACTCATTTGTTGGGCGATTCCCGTTTAAACTAGGACTCGATCTTGCTGGAGGTACCGAGCTGGTCTATAGAGCTGATGTTTCTAAAATAGCTTCCGGCCAAGTCAAAGACTCGATGAGTACACTCCGAGACGTTATCGAGAGGCGAGTCAACATCTTTGGTGTTTCTGAACCAATCGTTCAGGTGGAGGAGGCAAGTGCTCTTGCCGGTACAGAAGAACATCGACTAATCGTGGAGCTTCCGGGTGTTACAGATATTGATGAAGCGATCGAGCTTATCGGCAAAACTCCGTTACTCGAGTTCAAGCTTTTAAAAGACGGGGCTGATGAACTACTCAATAGTGGTGTAGAGATAAATCCTGACGATATCTTTGTCCCGACTGGTCTCACCGGCCGCCTCCTCCAGAAGTCCCAGCTAGAATTCGACCAGACATCTGGCGAACCGACCGTTAGCCTTACTTTCAATAGCGAAGGTAAGGAGCTTTTTGCAAAAATAACATCAGAAAATATAGGGAAAGTGTTGGCGATATTTCTCGATAATGAGCCAATCTCAACACCAGTTATTCGCGACGAGATTCGCGACGGTAAGGCACAAATTAGTGGTCAGTTTACAGCAGAAGAAGCGCGGCTTTTGGTACGCAATCTAAATTACGGAGCTTTACCTGTGCCGGTCGAGCTTGTGGGAACGCAGACCATCGGCCCGTCGCTCGGCGAGGCGGCACTTAATGCAGGAATCCGTGCCGGCATCTGGGGGTTTGTACTTGTAGCCATTTTTCTTATCATCTGGTACAGACTCCCTGGTGTTGTTGCCACGATTTCGCTTGTTATGTATATCGCTCTTTCGCTTGCTGTTTTTAAGCTTGTACCGGTCACTCTTACTGCCGCCGGCCTCGCTGGTTTCATATTGTCTATCGGTATGGCTGTCGACGCCAACGTCCTTATCTTCGAACGTCTGCGAGAAGAACTTGCAAAAGGCAAACCACTTGCAGAAGCCATGAAGGAAGGGTTTTCACGAGCTTGGCTCTCGATCCGTGATTCGAATATTTCAAGTATGATCACGGCCTTGATCCTATTTTGGATCGGGACGTCATCGGTGAAGGGTTTTGCCCTTACTTTTGGCCTGGGAGTGCTTGTGAGTATGTTTACTGCCATTACTGCCTCAAGAATATTTCTTTACTCTATCGGTTGGAAAAGAGAGGGGAAGGTGAAGAGGTTCCTTTTTAGTTCGGGGATTCATTCAGGAAAAGGTGCTATGGCTAATGCAAATCAACCCAACCGTGCGCCGGGTCAAATGAAATAACATGTTTGTCATCAAATACAGAAAAATATTCTTCGTTATAACCATAATTTTTGTGGTCTTTTCGATTTTTGCCACTTTCTACTACGGTTTAAATTTTGGAATTGATTTTAAGGGTGGATCAATACTCGAAGTGTCGTATAGTGCCCGGCCTGACGTCGAAGTAGTCAAGTCCGAGCTCGATAAGCTAAACCTGGGGACATACTCGATCCGACCATCGGGTGATAAAGCTTTTGTTTTAAGGAGTCGTGCGCTTAGTCAGGAGGAAAAAGGACAAGTGACCAGAGCTCTCTCCGTTTCAGGTACCACTCTCAAAGAGGAGAGATTCAATACCATTGGACCGACAGTGGGAAAGGAGCTTAGAAATAAAGCATTTGTAGCGATCGCTGTGACAGTTCTTGCCATCGTTCTATTTATCACTTTTGCATTCAGAAAAGTATCAGAGCCCGTGGCCTCTTGGAAATATGGCATGGCTACGATCATCGCTCTCGTTCATGACGTCGTTGTCCCGACTGGAATTTTTATTGTTTTTGCAGAGATTGTCGGTGGCGAGATCGACCTGCTTTTCATAAGTGCCATCTTGGCTATTTTAGGATATTCAGTTCATGACACCATTGTTGTCTTTGACCGTGTTCGAGAGAATCTACGTATCAATAGAGAGACCCGTCGCAAAGAGGAATTTGAAACTACGGTAGGAAGAAGCGTCGCCCAGACTTTTGGTCGCTCTATAAATACTTCCATCACAATTTTCTTAGTGCTTGTAGCTCTATATTTTATCGGTGGTGAAACCACGCGCAATTTTGCCTTCGTGCTTTTGGTGGGTGTGATCGCGGGAACTTACTCATCTATATTCTTGGCATCGCCGCTTTTGGTGACGCTCGAGAAGTGGCAGAGGAAGTAATATTCTTCCCCGACAAACTTTGCACAAAAACATTTTTTGTGATATTATTTTTAAACAATGAAACACACACAAAAAGCTTTTGTTGTGCCACTAATAATTGTTGTCATGGCCATATTGGCGATTGGCGGAGGCATCTATTATTCAAAAAGATCCTTAACTGTACCTACTGGTGGAGAGAATAATCAGACAAATCCAGCCAGTAATTCTAATCGAGAAACTTATACAAGCAATAACGGGAATTTTCAAGTAAGATATCCTTCAACGTGGACCGTTAAATTTTCAGAGTATCCTTGGACTTCAACAATTGATTCTAAAATAAAAGGAATCAATGGGGCCGTAGAATTGGTCAGGGATAATTATAAGGTCTCTGTATCTTTTTCACCCGCTGCATCCTTTAGCTCCAGTAGTTCTGTTCTAGGTTCTGAGGATTCAACATTTACACTCCAAAATTCGAAACCGATAAACACAGAAGATTTTGTAATTTATAATAATGAAATTTTACCAGATACATTCTTAGCAAGACCGAAAAAACGTATAGATATTGCTGGAGAGGGGGGACAGCCTTTTCTCAGGGTTTTCCAAATGGTTAAATCATCTGGGGTTTATAAAATACCGCAAGAGACTCCATCTAGAGTATCAAATGCTACTCTGTATAAAGATAAGAACTTTTATTTTATATACATAATGATACCCAAAGAATTTATTAATAAAGCAGAAACTGGGGGCAACATGCAAAATGCGATTAATTTTGTTGACCAAAAGATACTAGAAGAAGCAGATCAAATAATTTCAAGTTTTAAATTTACTAAATAATCTTTCAAAAATTAGCAGGTTTATATAAATGAGAAATGTTGCCTTTGGTGACTCTCGAGAAGTGGCAGAGGAAGTAAGGTTTGAGCTTCCTTGACTCCCCCCAATATACATATATACTACTAAAACCCTCATGAATTGAGGGCTGTTCTTTAAAATATCTTGAAAACGTATGTGTAAATGATGCTCACAACAAGGGCCATTCACAAACGTGCAAGTTCAAATAAATTCCTTTAACAAAATAATTTCACAACAGCAAATTGTAGTTAGGATAAAATTAATCAACTAAATTAGCGAACAAAAAACAAAGTAAAAAATAAAAGTAGTATTCTCTGTTTTGTTCCGTTCGGAAGTTTTGTTTCTGCTCACGCATTTGCGTGATCGGGACAAGATTTTTTTTAGAGTTTGATCCTAGCTCAGGATGAACGCTGGCGGCGTGGATAAGGCATGCAAGT
>CAYRZH010000012.1:0-10777 GCA_964428845.1 uncultured Candidatus Saccharibacteria bacterium
CAAATTTCCGCTCTCCGAGAGCGATACTCTGTGGCAGACAGGTTTATCCGTGCTCGAGGGGCAGTATTTGATCCGAAAACTAAACTATGATTCTTTTAATTAATGGATTAATCCTAGTAATAATTTCGTAACTAGAAGTGTCAGCAAGACGCGCCAAATCGCTAGCAGAAACCGACTCACTGCCATCGGTACCGATGATAGCAACTTCATCCCCCACCTTGACTCCAGGTATGCCGGTGACATCAATAGTAATCATATCCATAGAAACTCTCCCAACGACCCTTGAGCGCTTACCCCCCACAAGGACTTGGCCAATGCTTGATAGTGCCCGCGGGAAACCATGCCAATAGCCGATCGGGCAAACAGCAAGAACAGAATCCTTTTCTAATTCTTCGGTAAAGTCATAACCAACACGTTCTCCAGCTTTGACAAGTTTTGTCTCCCCTATAATAGTTTTCCAGGACAAGACTGGCTTCAGCTCCAGATTTTGGTTTGCAAATGCCTCCACTTCTACTGATGGCCACAAACCATAGAGTGCTGCACCGACGCGAACCATATCAAAATGTGCCTGCGGGAAAATAATCGTGCCGCTACTTGCGGCCGCGTGTTCGATCGGCTTGTAACCGGCTTTTTTAAATGCAGCTTGCCAATTTGAAAAGTTCTCCAGTTGTTTTTTGGTCTGCGCTGGAAATGAAGGGTTTTTTGCCGCAGCAAGATGAGTAAAAAGCCCTTCCACAACAATCTGATCCTTTAATTTGCCAAGTTCAGTAATAAGTTTATCTATATCACCATCCTGAAACCCCTGTCTGTGCATCCCAGTATCAACCTTTACATGAATCTTGAGTTTTTTTGATGTTGCGGCCGACGGTTCTCCTATCTGCATTTCAGAAATCGCCTTCAGTGTTTCAAAAGTCGAAACAGTGATACTTACATCTTGCTCGAGTGCAGTTCTAAGCATTTCTGGAAGGGTGTAGCCGAGGACAAGAATCGGTTTCGTGACATTGGCCTTTCTTAAGGCTGCCGCTTCAAGGATAGAGTCGACACCAAGCCAGTCGGCTCCGAGCCCCGCAATCTCTTGCGAAAAGTCTAGCAAGCTATGCCCATAGGCGTTCGATTTCACCACCGCCATAAACATTGTCTTCGGTGACAAGAGTGAACGAAGATTTTTGTAATTTACGGCAAGAGATTTTTTGTCCACTTCGATCCAGGTACGGAGACCTCTCTGTAGAGAATTTTTCATCATGGCTTCAAGCGTTTCACCCCACGGTAAACAAAAGAGGCGTCTCTGACATTTTCAATCCCTAGAAGCTTCATGATCATTCTATTTGGACCCATACCGTAGCCACCGTGTGGAGGACACCCATATTTGAAGAAATCTAGATAAAACTGAAGCGATGGGATGTCTATTCCCTTTTCCTTTGCCTGCTTCAAAAGCATGTCGTAGCGATGCTCTCTTTGTGCTCCAGTTGTTACTTCAAGACCATTCCACAGGAGATCGAAGCCTTTCGTCAGAGTAGGGTCATCTTCGTGGCGCATATGGTAGAAAGCCCGATTGGTCGGAGGATAATCAATGATAAAAACAAATTCGTGTCCAAATTTTTCTTTTACATAGTCGGCAATACCACGTTCTTCTTCCGGAGAGAGATCTCCATCCTTTTCACTTCGAATACCAATACCGGATAATATTTTCTTTACTTCTTTAAGAGGAATCTTCGGGAAAGGAAGGGTTGGAACTACAAGTTCCCTCTCAAAAACCTTCTTAATCTCATCCCCATGTTTTTCTTTTACTTTCTGGATTACAAAATTAATAGCTTTTTCTTCTTCTGCCATTACATCATGGTGCGACTCTATATAGGAAAGTTCGGTATCGTAGCCTACAAACTCGGTAGCATGTCTTGAGGTAAAAGATGGTTCGGCCCGAAAAACCGGACCGACTTCAAAAACTTTTTCAAAACCTGCCGCCATAGCCATCTGCTTATAGAACTGTGGCGACTGGGCGAGGTATGCTTTGCGATCAAAATATTTTACTTCAAAAACTTCAGCTCCAGACTCGCTCGCGGTAGCAATAAGTTTTGGGGAATGTATTTCGATGTAGTCATTTGAAACCCAATATTCACGAAATGCAGCTTCCATGGTTGTCCAGACTCTAAAAGTCAGGGTATTCTTTGGTTTACGCAAATCTATCCAGCGCCAGTCTAGGCGTATGGATTGGTCAGTCTCTTCTTGCTCGCCCTTCTCCATGAGGGGTATAGGCAACTCGGGATCTGCATGGGAAAGTAGGACGATCTCTTTTGCTTCGATCTCGAAACCTCCTGGGGCCTGCTTTTCTTTCTTGGCAAGTCCAACAATAGTAACCACAGACTCATGGCTCAAAGTTTTTGCCAAAGCCAAGGATTCAGGCGAACTTTTCGTCACCACTACTTGGATGATCCCAGTGATATCTCGGACCAATAAAAATTTGATGCTACCTTGATCTCGAATCGTTTGAACAAAACCAGCGATCTTCACCTGCTTCCCGATATGCTCCTCTATTTTACTGATATGAATTCTTTCCATAGGTTTGATTATAAAACAAAACTCCCACAAATGGGACTAGCTTTTGGAATTTTTCCCGGATGCGTAGGGCAGGATTCGAACCTGCGTAGCCCAATGGGCGACAGATTTACAGTCTGTTGCGATTGACCACTCCGCCACCTACGCAATATCAGCCATTGTATGAGAAGGAGCGCAAACTCGCAAGGTAGTCTCTGGACCCAGTGTAGCTCCGTAAATATGGTTTCGATAGCCCCCGGAGAAAAAATTGCTCGGTTTGCGATTTATAATTTTTCCTGAATCGCAAAATTTTTTCGAGGATAAGCGAGTGCGCCGCAGGAGCGCACGAAGCGGGCTTGGGAAACCATATTTACGGAGCTACTTAGTTACCGGCTCGCTTGAGAGGATAGAGCCCTCTATCAAACTCCCCTTCCTTCCCTTTTTCACATCAAACGTGAATTCCCCATTTTTGACATCTACAAAGACAGACCCACCTTTTACAATTCCCTTCGAGATAATGAGGGATGCGACTTGATTGAGGATCTTGTTCTGGATCAGGCGTTTGAGGGGTCTTGCACCGTACTGTGGGTTGTAACCGTCGCGAGAAAGGATCTCTAGAGCAGCTTCTGAAACATCTAGCTTTATCTCCTTCTGTAGGAGTCTCTCTTTCACCAATTCGACTTGGATTCTGACGATATCTCGGATTGCCTCCTTGCTCAAAACATCAAAGACAATAACGTCATCCAATCGGTTCAGAAATTCTGGCTTAAAGTAATCCTTGAGACTATTGAGAAGTCTGTTCTTGGTCTCCTGATAGTTGGCGGCCTCATTTGTTTCTGCACTGAAACCAATCTTTTGCATCCTATCTATGTATTGGGCACCGATGTTTGAAGTAAGGATGATGATCGTATTTTTGAAGTTTACTGTGCGGCCCTTGGCATCGGTCAGACGACCATTATCGAGAACTTGAAGAAGAATATTGAATACTTCTGGGTGGGCCTTTTCGATTTCATCAAAAAGAATCACAGAGTATGGCCTGTGGCGAACTATTTCAGTAAGACCACCGCCTTCCTCATGCCCGACATACCCTGGAGGTGCGCCTATGAGTTTAGAAACAGAGTGCTTCTCCATGTACTCCGACATGTCCACACGGATAAGTGCCTTATCAGAGTCGAACATGAATTCTGAAACAGCTTTTGTTAGTTCTGTTTTACCAACACCTGTCGGACCAAGGAAAATAAATGAACCGATGGGGCGATTGGGGTCCGAGATACCAGCACGTGACCGCTTTATGGTATCCGAAATAGTTTTTACGGCATGATTTTGACCGACGATTCGCATCTGGAGAAACTCCTCCATGCGATTGAGCTTCTCCGCCTCTGCCTCAAGCATGCGTGCCATCGGAATCCCCGTCCAGCGGGCTACAATCTCTGCAATATCAGCCTCCCTGATTTCCTCGCGCAAAATACTTCTTGAGCTCTGGAGCTTCCTCAATTTTTTGGTCTTTACTTCGAGTTCTTTCTCAAGAGCAGGGATTTTGCCATATCTAAGCTCCGCGACTTTGGCTAGATCGACGTGCGCTTCGGCACTTTCAGCATCAAGTCGCAAGGTTTCAAGTTCCTTTTTAATGTTCTTTATTTCAGAAACAGTCTCTTTCTCATTTTTCCATTTAAGCTCTATCTCGGAAGTTTGTTCTTTGAGATCAGCGATTTCCTTCTCTATCTCCTTAATCCTGTTTTTTGTTTTAGGATCTTTAGAAGTTTTAAGTTCTTTGGAAAGAGCTTGCTTTTCAATCTCAAGCTTCATGGTTTTCGAGTGAGCTTCTTCGAGGACAGGCGGCATATTTTCAAGAGAAATGCGCAAAAAAGAAGCGGCTTCATCTATGAGATCGACTGATTTATCAGGCAGGAACCTGTCTGTTATGTATCTACTACTTAGATTCACGGCGGCGCGAATAGCGTCGTCTGTGATGCGAACTCCGTGGTAGAGCTCATACTTCTCCTTAAGACCACGTAGAATAGTGATGGCATCTTCTATAGAAGGTTCGTTTACGTGCACCGGCTGGAAACGACGCGTCAGAGCTGGGTCTTTTTCGATATGCTTCTGATATTCCTTGAGTGTGGTAGCACCGATAGCACGAAGCTCACCGCGAGCTAGCGGAGGCTTTAGCATGTTGGAGGCATCAATTGAACCTTCCGCAGCGCCTGCTCCGACAATGGTATGAATCTCATCTATAAACAGGATGATTTTGCCTTCAGATCGCTCGATTTCTTTTATGATGTTTTTTAGTCTTTCTTCAAACTCACCACGATATTTGGTACCGGCAATGAGTAAACCCAGATCAAGAGAAACCAATTCCTTATCTTTTAGAGATTCTGGGACGTCTCCCATGGCCATCTTTATCGCCAAGCCTTCAGCGATGGCGGTCTTTCCCACACCTGCCTCTCCGATAAGAATAGGATTGTTTTTCTTTCGGCGAGAAAGAATCTGGATGATGCGCGAAATCTCGTTGTCACGACCGATCACGGGGTCAAGCTTATTTTCCCTAGCGAGCTTGGTGAGGCTTCGGGTGTATTTGGCAAGAGATTTGAATTTCTTAGGGGCGGCCGCGTCGGCTGACTTTGTATTCTTAAGTTCTTCGATAATTTTCACGACGCTAGTTTTTTCGATTTTAAAACGAGAAAGAAGTTCGCGAGCTTGGCTCGGAGCTTCAAGAACCGCGATAAAGAGATGCTCCGTTGAAACAAACTCATCACCCATATTTGAGGCGATCTTTATGCTGTTTTCTATAGCATGAGCGAGCTCCGGTGTGAGGTAGATCTGATATGACGGCGAGAGGGTCTGACTTCCTTCGTGGCCTTCTATCGCTTCAAGTATTGAATCTGTAAGAAGAATAGAATCTATTTCCAATTTATCCAGGATAGAAGCAACCATGCTTTCTTCTTGCAAAATGAGAGCGGCGAGAAGGTGAAGAGGGTTTACGTGGTTTTGTCCACGCTCAATAGCAAGCTCGTGAGCTTTTCTTATGGCTTCTTTGGCTTTTGTGGTGAAGTTGTTAAATGGAGGCATAATTGTTGCGTAAATTAAAAGTTACGGATAAAATACTAACACAATTTTGTAAAAAAGCAACTAGAAAACTCTCTCGAATTATGGGCTATTTTTCTTAGATAATTCAAAGAATGTTGGGTTTGCACGCTTCAGGACATTTATAGCTACATATGTACTGTCATTCTGGTTTAACTCTGGAAAATGTAGACCGACAACTTCACCATTCAAATTGAGGAGTAGACTGCCGGAAGTTCCCCCTTCTGGAGCCTTATCACTCTCTATAGCTGATATCGGTTCTGTAGTCTGGGCAGTAGTAGACGTAGCAGACTTACCGACTAGGCCGATGATCCTTCCTACCGCGATCACGTTCCGCTCCTTGCCACCAAGACCTATAACTGTCTGACCGAGCTGCAAGACGTCGGAGTTCGCTACAACAGCTGGATAGAAGGTGTACGAAATATTGCTGTCCTTGATAACGGAGAGAAAGAGAGCATTTGTCTTATCGCTCGACGCAGAAATCCTCAAAGGAAATGATCTCCCATCAAAGAAGGTTGCGCTGTATGAACCTGTGGCTGCAATGCTTCTCTTGTCTGCGACTATTGCGCCCTCATTTGAAAGTACAAGCCCAATCCCGACAAATACATTGTTTCCCGGTGCTCTACCTTCATATATACGGACAAGGCTTTTGCTATTCTTTTCGATTGCGTCGATTACAAGGTCTTCTTCTTTTACAACGACAGTTACTTCTTTGGTTGTGGAATTGTTTGGTTGGGATACGACTTTTTCTACTGTTCGCTCAACTACCCTATTGATAGTCTGCGTTACATTTTGAGGAGCCTCCTGCAAAAGAGAGGCCGTGACAATACCAGTGCCAATAGAAGTGACGAAGCTCAAGAGAAGGCAGACAAGAACTATTTGTGTCTTAGTTAGATCATCCATTCCATATATCATAGAAAATATTTCGCACTTTTGCAAAATACCAACTGTAAATGTATAATCGAGGCTTGAATAGAGCTTTCTATGCCCTTTTCATTAGACATATTTAAGACAGTGGACCTCACCCTCTACGTAGCAGCCGCAGCGTTTTTGGCACTATGTATCTTTGTAGTTTGTATTCTCTATTTAAATTTTCGCATAAGGAAACTGCTGGGCGACGAAAGCGCCAAGACCATAGAGCAAGCCCTGGCGTCAATGAAACACGACATTAGCGAACTAAAGAATTTCAAAGAAGAGTCTGTGAGTTATCTGCGGGTGATGGAGGAAAGAATGAGGAGAAGCGTCCAGGCAGTAGAAACTCTGCGATTCAATCCATTCAAAGGAACTGGTGATGGCGGCAACCAAAGTTTCGCAACCGCCATCATAAACGAAAATGGTGATGGAGTTATCCTTTCAAGCTTGTATTCACGCGAGCGGATAAGTGTTTTTTCAAAACCGATAAGGGCTTGGGCTCCACAACACGAATTGAGCGAGGAAGAAAGCGAGGCTCTGTCTCGTGCCAAAGAAAATTTGGGTAAAATCCCAACAAAAAAATAGCACTACCGTGACTCTAGGTATCAATTTTAGAATCCATGAAAAATTCCACCTCACAAAAAGGAATATTGGTTGTAAGGCCTCCAGTGGTGGTGGTCATGGGTCATATTGACCACGGTAAGTCGACACTCCTAGATTACATCAGAAAGACAAATATCGCCGAAGGTGAAGCTGGTGGCATTACCCAACAGATGTCGGCATACGAAGTCATTCACAAGTCTAAAGAAGGAAAAGAGCAGACTGTTACTTTTCTCGATACGCCAGGACACGAAGCTTTTCAAGCCCTTCGTATGAGAGGTGCTTCAGTCGCTGACGTGGCCGTCTTGGTAGTGTCGGCAGAAGATGGAGTGAAGCCTCAAACTCTCGAAGCTTTGAAATGTATAAAAGAGCAGGAGATTCCTTTTATAGTAGCGATCAACAAAATAGATAAGCCCGAAGCCAACGTAGAGCGCACTAGGCAGAGCCTTGCTGAAAACGAAATCTATGTCGAGGGCTATGGAGGAAACGTGCCGGTAGTCTCGATCTCCTCAAAAACCGGCGAAGGAGTACCGGAGCTTTTGGATATGGTATTACTCGTGACAGAACTTGAAGAGTTAAAGGCGGACTCAAATGCGACACCAGAAGGTGTGGTGATCGAAAGCAATATAGACCCAAAGAAAGGTTTGAGTGCCACGTTGGTTATAAAAAATGGGACTTTGGAGAAAGGAATGTTTGTGGCTGCGGGAGAAAGCATCGCCCCAGTGAGAATTATGGAAAATTTCTTGGGGGAAAATATAGATCAGGCAACTTTTTCTAGCCCAGTGAAGATTATCGGGTGGGATAAGCTTGCGGAAGTAGGATCTATATTTAAAGCATACAATTCAAAAAATGAGGCTCTGGAACATGTAGCGAAAGAAGCCGCGAACAAAATCCAAACAAAAGCGAAAAATGCGAAGGAACAAGAACCTAAAGAAACACAAGAAGAACAAGTAACGGTTCCTTTGATTATAAAAGCTGATAGAGCTGGAAGTCTTGAAGCAATACTTTATGAAATTAAAAAAATAAAGGGAGAAAGAATCACTGTGAGAATAATAAGTGAGGGTGTGGGAAGTATCGGCGAGGGAGATGTGCGACTAGCGAGCGCCAATAAAAACACACTTATCGTCGGATTTAATACAAAAATCGACACTCCAGCAAAAAATCTTGCCGATCGAGACAGTGTTCCTATCCAAGTTTTCGATATCATATACAAACTGACAGATTGGCTTAAAGAAGTCCTGAAAGAGCGAACCCCAAAAGTCAGCGTAGATGAAGTTACAGGCACCTCAAAAATCTTGAGAATTTTTAGTAAAAACAAAGACAAACAAATAATCGGTGGAAGGGTTGAGAGTGGTTATCTGACCGTAGGCGAGATGATAAAGATTATGAGGAGAGAAAGCGAGATAGGGGTCGGCAAAGTACGAGGGCTCCAACAGCAGAAACACGACGCCGAAGAGGCGAAGGAAGGGAGCGAGTTCGGTGCCTTGGTAGAATCCAAAATAGAAATAGCACCTGGCGATAGACTCGTCTCTTTTAAGACTGTAGAGAAATAAGAAAATGAAATTTAGAGATGAGAAAATCGTTTCACTGCTAACACACCTGGCCGCAGAGTTTATAAGAGACGTGGCAGGAACGGCTTCTCTCATTACAGTCACTAGGGGAACTTTTTCGGAAAGAGAAAACCGCTCTACCATTTTTATTTCCGTTTTCCCTACAGAAAAAGAAGAGACTGCCCTAGAATTCGTCAGACGAAAGAAAAGTGAATTTAGAGAGTATGTGCGAGAGAATATAAAAATGCGCACAATCCCCTTTTTTGAATTTGAAATTGATCGCGGTGAGAAAAATCGCCAACGAATAGACGAGTTGGCTCGAGAGTAGCATTGGTGTAATATTTGACGCAGCGCACTTCTGCGAAAAGGAGTAGCAAAATAAAGCGCAATAAGAAGAAAATGGGTATTTGGATTTTGGCGTAGTGGCGAAGTTGGTCAACGCGACGGTCTGCAAAACCGTTATGCGCCGGTTCGATCCCGGCCTACGCCTCCGGGATTATGGCTTGTACGCCTTGTGCACGGTCCGCGTGGCGATTCAGAAGTAGCGGCGGCCCATAAGTAGTCGGATCAAAATCCCCAAGCGCCCGGGTGGTGGAACTGGTATACACGCAAGACTTAAAATTTTGTGGCCGCAAGGCCGTGTGGGTTCGATTCCCACCCCGGGCACTAGAAAAATTTAGACCTAAAACAATGTCCGCCCAGTAGGATTCGAACCTACGACCTTCTCCTTAAGAGGGAGCAGCTCTACCAACTGAGCTATGGGCGGGAATATTCATACATTATCGTAAAACCTGTTTTTTGCAAAAGAAAAGAGAGCCTTTTGAGCTCCCTTCAGGTTTCGTTATCTAGTCAGTGACCATAGAACATGCGAGCCTGACTATCTGGCGCCATGAGGAGTGTCGTTCTCTTCTCTCGGCAAAGATCGACGGTCAACCCATCATTCTTTGAACCACTGGTACTGAAAATCACCCCAATACCGGCATCAATCAAGCAGCGAGGAGCATCCGGGAAAGGAAAGAATGAATCGCTGGCGGCTACCGCCCCCCGCAGATCATGCTTGGAACGACGGGCTCGAGCGATAGCGAGCTCGGCTGCTCCAACCCGGTCCTGCTGACCAACACCGTTACCAAGCAACATCCTATCGCGCACGATGCTGATAGTGTTGCTGTTGCTTGTGGCACATATGGCTGTAGCAAGAACAATATCTGCCAATTGACTAGCCGTAGGCATACCTGTCACCTGTGAAATGAGCATTGGGGCACCCTCTTCACCATTAAAAAGAGGAGTGTGTGTGTAGTTGTTCTGGATCATGAAGCCTCCACGGATATATCGAATACGTGGATGCGAATCGAGATGCCTCGGAAGAAGAGCGGCTAGAACTGGGTTTCTGATAAGACGACACCTTCCTTCTTTCCGCCGCAATTTCTCAAGAGCACCCTCCTCAAATCCGGGCGCAATTACTCCGTCTAGTAGACCCATACCTCTTACATTTGACCCATCGAGTTCGAAGTTGGTTATCACAAAGCCACCAAATATAGCTAGTGGGTCACCGGCCATCATTCTAAACACAACATCTGCTGGAGAATCCCCAACAGCAGCACCACATGGATTGCCATGCTTCAGGCCGACGGCAATACATGGGACCGTTCCGAAATTCACGTGGAAGCCGGCGGCAATGTGAGTCATCGTCTGGAGGGCACGATCCCAATCACAGAAGTTGTTGTAGCTCAATGGAGCACCTTCCACGAGATCAAAGTTATCTATGCCTAGCGGATCATCCACACCACTGGAAAAGACACCTGCTTGACCCTGCGATCCATTCTCCGCCTTGCAGGTGAAGATCCTCCGGCCGACAACTCCGTCATATTTTCCATCACTGGTATATCTAGCAGAATCAAGACAGTATTCTGCAACAACCGCTTCAGCCTTGGCCGCCATGTCGACGAGGAAACCGTTGTCTGGCTCTCCCATCCTCAACCATTCGAGAGCCGCCTGCCTATCGGCGGGATCGCATATCACCACCCTTCTTCCCTTCGCTCCTGAATGAAGCATGGTGGGCCCACCGACGTCAGTTTTTTCCAAAACTGAATCAGGCGTAC